>ONOL01000010.1 GCA_900319465.1 uncultured Eubacteriales bacterium
TTCGTGATGATGAACCTCACGATCGATAAAAACGAGCTGCCCGGGACGCTCGAGATCGAGGACAAGTGGATCCTCTCCAAGCTCAACGACACCGTCAAAGAGGTCTGCGAGAACATGGACGCCTTTGAACTCGGCGTCGCCGCGGGCAAGATCTACGACTTCATCTGGGACAGCTTCTGCGATTGGTATATCGAGCTGACGAAGCCCCGCCTCAACGGCGAGGACGAGGGATCGAAGCTCGCCGCGCAGAAGGTGCTTCTGTACGTGCTGACCGAGATCCTCAAGCTCGTGCACCCCTTCATGCCCTTCATCTCCGAGGAAATCTGGCAGGCCCTGCCCCACGAGGGCGAGGCGCTCATGATCGAGCGCTACCCGAGCTTCGACGAGAAGCTGAGCTTCCCCGAGGCCGAGGCGAACTTTGAGATGGTCATGACCGCGATCAAGGCCGTGCGCGCCCGCCGCAGCGACATGAACGTGCCGCCCTCCCGCAAGGCCCACCTCATCATCGCCACCGACAAGAAGGCCGCCTTTGAGGCCGGCGAGGCCTACATCCGCAAGCTCGCCTACGCCTCCGAGGTCACGGTGCAGGACGCCGCGCCCGCGGAAACCGCCGGCATGGTCTCCGTCGTCACCGACAACGCCAGGCTCTTTATGCCGATGGCGGATCTGGTCGATCTGGAGAAGGAGAAGGAACGCATTAACAAGGAGCTCGCCAACGCCGAAAAACAGCTCCAGGCGCAGATCGGCAAGCTCTCGAACCAGAACTTCGTCACCCGCGCGCCCGAGGCGGTCGTCAACGCCGAGCGTGAGAAGAAGGCCAAGCTCGAGGCGCTGATCGAGAACCTCAAGCTGAGCCTTGCGCAGTTTTAAGCGTTTGGATTTCCGCGCACGATAGAAGCGTTTTTCACTTAGACGCCGTTTTCGACAAACATTTTAAGGCAATACCGATAGAATAACACCGTGCACACCTGTGCGCGGTGTTATTTTTTGCGAAAGAGGAGATTTGGCGCATGAACATCAGTACCGCATACGCCTCCGGCCGTCTCACGATCTACCTCGGCGGGGAGCTTGACCATCACGCGGCTCGCGAGACGATGCAGAGCATCACGGAGCTTCTGGACGAGTATCTGCCGCGCGAGTGCGCGCTGGATTTTTCCGGGCTGCGCTTTATGGATTCCTCGGGCGTGGCGCTCATCGTGCGTGTGAGCCGCAGGATGCGGGAGCTCGGCGGCAGGGTATGGATCGAGAACCCGGCCGGACAGACCCGACGCGTGCTGGAAGCGGCGGGTGTGGAGCGGCTCGTGCAGGTCGCGGCAATAGGAGGGAAAACATGAACATCAAAAACTACATAACGCTGGATTTCCCCAGCAACAGCGCAAACGAGGCCTTTGCCAGGGCCGCGGCGGCGGCCTTTGCCGCGCAGCTCGACCCTACGCTCGAGGAGCTGGGCGATATCAAGACCGCTGTCAGCGAGGCGGTGACCAACTGCATCGTCCACGCCTATCCCAACGAGCTCGGCAGGGTCCGCCTGCGGCTAAGGATTCTGGATGAGGATACGCTGGATATCACCGTGCGGGACTGGGGCGTGGGGATGGATAACGTCCGGCAGGCCATGCAGCCGCTCTTTACCACCGGCGGGGAGGAGCGCAGCGGCATGGGCTTTACCATCATGCAGAGCTTTACCGACACGCTCCACGTGCGCTCCGAAAAGGGGAAGGGGACGACGGTCTCCATGCGCCGCCGCATCTTCCGCCGGGGCAGGCACGGATGAACGGGGAGAAGCTGGATGAGCTGCTCGCGGCAAAAAACGGCGACCGGGAGCTGACCGGAAGGCTCGTGCAGGAAAACAGCGGCCTCATCTGGAGCATTGCGCGGCGCTATTTCGGACGGGGGACCGACCCGGAGGATCTCTATCAGCTTGGATGCGTGGGCTTTTTGAAGGCGGTCGAGGGCTATGACCCGGCATTCGGGACCCAGTTTTCCACCTATGCGGTGCCGAAGATCGCCGGGGAGATTCGTCGCTTTTTGCGGGACGACGGCGCCGTGAAGGTCAGCCGCGGACTCAAAGAACAGGCGGCGAAGATCTTCACCGCGAGACAGGCGCTCGAGCAGCGGCTCGGGCGGGAGCCGAGGATCTCGGAGCTGAGCGCGGAGACGGGGCTGGACGCTGAGGAGATCGCCCTGGCCGAGGCGGCCTCCGGCCCGACGGAGAGCCTGCAGCGCGAGAGCGGGGAGGACGGCTTCACGCTGGAGCTCGTGCTCGGCGATTACACGGCGGAGGAGCGGATGCTCGAGCAGGTGACCCTGCGGGCGCTGATCGAGGAGCTGCCGGAGAGGGAGAAGCAGGTCATCGCCCTGCGCTACTACCACGGCCTGACGCAGCAGAACTGCGCCAAGGTCCTCGCCGTTTCGCAGGTGCAGATCTCGCGGCTCGAGAAGCGCGCCGTTGATCGGCTGCGTGAGCGGCTGCAGTCGTGATTGTGCAAGAAAACAAAGGGGGAAACTTGTAAAAAATAACGAATTTCTCTTGACAGTAAATCCATAAAGCGCTATAGTAATCCCAGACTTTTCCGAAAGGATTCCGGAACATGAAGGCTTATTACTTTACCGCTTATTATACCTTTACCGTCTCTGCCCGGTAAGGATAATTTGTGGTGCAAGAAACAGCCTCCCGCTTTGCTTGATTGCCGCACAGGTTATCCTGTGCGGTTTTGTTTTGGGGTCGCGCCGCGGTTTTCCGGCCCCGCGCCCCGGAAGGTACGAATCCTGATCCATAACAACATATAGAAGGAGCATCGCCATGATTGTCGTATTAAAGCACAACGTATCCCAGGCCAGAAAGGAACAGCTCATCGCCTGGCTGGAGAATCTCGGACTTCGCATCCACGTCTCCGACGGGGAGTATCAGACCGTCCTGGGCCTGATCGGGGACACGAGCCGCGTGGACATGGATCTGGTGGCGAGCCTCGAGATCGTGGACTCCGTCAAGCGCGTCAGCGAGCCCTTCAAGTGCTGCAACCGCAAGTTCCATCCCGACGACATGGTGGTCGAGATCGGGAGCGTCAAGGTCGGCGGCGGCCATTTCGCGATGATCGCCGGCCCCTGCTCCGTGGAGAGCGAGGAGCAGATCGTGACCGTGGCGAAGGCCGTGAAGGCCTCGGGCGCGAACCTTCTGCGCGGCGGCGCCTTCAAGCCCCGCACCTCCCCCTACGATTTCGCGGGCCTCAAGGCCACGGGCCTCGAGCTTCTCAAGATCGCCCGGCAGGAGACCGGGCTTCCCATCGTGACGGAGCTGATGAACATCATGGACATCGACCTGTTCGAGGACGTGGACGTGATCCAGGTCGGCGCGCGCAATATGCAGAATTTCGACCTGCTGCGCGAGCTCGGTAAGCTCGACAAGCCCGTCCTCCTCAAGCGCGGCCTTGCCAATACGCTCAAGGAGCTTCTGATGAGCGCCGAGTACATCATGGCCAGCGGCAACGAGCGCGTCATGCTCTGCGAGCGCGGCATCCGCACCTTCTCCGATTACACCCGCAATACGCTCGATCTCTCCGCCGTCCCCATGCTGCACGAGCTGACGCATCTTCCCGTGATCGTCGATCCCAGCCATGCCACCGGCATCGCCAAGCTGGTGCCGCCCATGGCGCTGGCGGGCGCCGCCGCCGGGGCGGACGGCCTGATCATCGAGGTGCACAACGACCCGATGCACGCCCTGTGCGACGGGGCGCAGTCCCTGCGGCCGGAAGACTTCGACGCGCTTGCGAAGAAGGTATTTGCCGTGCGTGAGATCTGCAGGGCATGAGAGTCGGGATTGTCGGCCTTGGTCTGATCGGCGGTTCCTTCGCCAAGGCTTACCGTGCGGCGGGACACAGCGTCCTCGCCTGGAACCGCAGCCGCTCCGTGCTGGATTTCGCCATTATGTCCGGCACTGCGGACGGAGAACTGACAAAAGAGAACCTGCCGGACTGCGATCTGGTGCTGCTGTGCGTCTACCCGCAGGCCGCCATTGACTGGCTGACGGATATGGCGCCCTACGTGGGGAAAAAGCCCCTGGTCATCGACTGCTGCGGCACCAAGCGCGTGGTCTGTGCGGCCTGTTTCCCGCTGGCGGAGCAATACGGCTTCACCTATCTCGGCGGGCACCCCATGGCCGGCACGCACAACTCCGGCCTCAAATATGCCCGCGCCGAGCTTTATCACGGCGCGCCGATGGTCATCGTTCCGCCGGTGTACGACGATATCGAGCTGCTCGACCGCGCAAAGGAGATGCTTGCTCCTGCCGGGTTCGGGCACATCTCCGTCACGACCGCCGAAAAGCACGACGCGATGATCGCCTTCACCTCGCAGATGGCGCACGTGGTCTCCAACGCCTTTATCAAAAGCCCTACCGCGTCGGTGCACAAGGGCTTTTCCGCGGGCAGCTACAAGGATCTGACCCGCGTCGCCTGGCTCAACGCGCCCATGTGGGCGGAGCTTTTCATGGAGAACAGGGACTATCTGCTTGATGAGCTGAACATTCTGATCGACAACCTCAGCGCCTACCGGACCGCGATGGAAAACGGCGACCGGGAGGAGCTGACGCGCCTGCTGGAGGAAGGCAAGCGCCGCAAGGAAGAGGTGGACGGCCGATGAGAAGCGTTAGCGTTCAGGCGTCCCGAAGCTATGAGGTGTTGATCGGGCGCGGCCTTCTTGACGAAGCCGGCGCGCGCGTAAAGGCGGCTGCGCCGAAGGCGGAAACCGCCGTGATCGTTTCCGGGGACCGGGTATGGCCCCTGTACGGCGCGCGCGCGGAAGCCTCGCTGGAAAAGGCGGGCTTTCGCGTGCTGCGTTATCTCATCCCGCACGGGGAGCAGCATAAAACGCTGGAGACCTATACGGGGCTTTTAAGCTTCCTCTGCGACCGGCGCCTGACCCGAAGCGACGTGCTTGTCGCGCTCGGCGGCGGCGTGACGGGGGATCTGACCGGCTTTGCCGCCGCGACCTATCAGCGCGGCTGCGGCTTTGTGCAGATCCCGACGACCCTGCTCGCGATGGTGGACTCTTCCGTAGGCGGCAAGACCGCCGTGGATCTGCCCGGCGGGAAAAACCAGGCCGGAGCCTTTTACCAGCCCCTTCTTGTGCTCTGCGACCCCGATACGCTCGAAACGCTTCCCGAAGAGGAGTTTCGCTGCGGCTGCGCGGAGGTCATCAAATACGGCATGCTCGGAGACGCGGCTTTCTTTGCCTCCCTCCGGCGCCGGCATGTGCGCGGGCAGCTTGAGGACGTGATCGAGCACTGCGTCGCCATGAAGCGCGATATTGTGCATGAGGACGAGTTCGACACCGGGCTGCGGCGGCTGCTGAACCTCGGACACAGCTTCGGCCACGCGGTGGAGAGCTGCAGCGGGTTTACGGTGCTGCACGGGCAGGCGGTCGCCGTCGGAATGGCGATGATCACCCGAGCCGCCGTAAAAAAGGGCTTCTGCGCGCAGGAGACGCTTGCAAGGCTCCTCGATATCCTCTCTTTTTACGGGCTTCCCGCTTCCTGTGAATATAGCGCTGACGCGCTGGCTGCGGCCATGCGCAGCGATAAGAAAATGACCGGCGGCACCATGCATCTGGTGGTGCCGGAGGCTGTGGGCCGCTGCCGTGTGCTCGCGCTCCCGGCGGAGGAGCTGGGCGACTGGCTCAGAGAGGGGGGCGCGCGATGAACCGCGTGGTATTGCCCGGCGAGCGCCGGGGCTGCGTGCGTATCCCCGCCTCCAAATCCCAGGCCCACCGGCTTCTGATCTGTGCCGCGCTCTCATCCTCGCCCTGCGAGCTTCTCTGCGACGGCATTTCCGCCGATATCGCGGCGACGATCGCCTGCCTGAACGCCCTTGGCGCGGAGATCTCTGTTTCCGATAACCGCATCCTCGTCGCGCCGATCCGGGAAGTGCCCGGAAACGTCTGCGGGCTTCCCTGCGGCGAGAGCGGCTCTACGCTTCGCTTCCTGCTGCCGGTGGTCGGCGCGCTCGGGGCGGACGCGGTTTTCCATCGGGAAGGAAGGCTTCCGCAGCGCCCGCTCGCCCCGCTGGACGAGGCGCTGTGCGCGCATGGGATGCAGATCCGGCAGGAGGGGGACAGGCTCTGCTGCCGGGGACAGCTCTGCCCCGGCGCGTATTCGCTGCCGGGAAACGTGTCGTCCCAGTACATTTCCGGTCTGCTGCTGGCGCTGCCCCTGCTCAAAGGGGACAGCAGCCTGCACGTGACCGGAACTGTCGAATCCGCCGCATATATCACGATGACCGAGGACGCGCTGCGCACCTCCGGGATCCGAATCGAAAAAAACCATTGGAACTACGGGATCGCGGGCTCGCAGAAGCCCCGGATGCCCGCATCGCTTCCTGTGGAGAGCGACTGGTCGAACGCCGCGTTCTTCCTCGCCGTTGGGGCGCTGTCCCGTCAGGGGATGAAGGTCATGGGACTCAACCCCGCCTCCTCGCAGGGCGACCGTGCGGTGCTGGACGTACTCAGACGCTTCGGCGCCGAGATCAGCGAGCAGCCGGACGCGGTGCTGATCCGCCGCGGCGAGCTGCGCGCGGTGGAGATTGACGCGGCGCCGATTCCGGATCTGATCCCGGTGCTGAGCGTCGTCGCCGCGGGCGCGGAGGGGGAGACCCGGATCGTGAACGCCGCGCGGCTTCGCCTGAAGGAATCCGACCGGCTTGCAAGCACCTGCGCCATGCTCCGCGCGCTCGGCGCGGAGGCGCAAGAGCTTGCCGACGGCCTTGTCATCCGGGGCGGAAAAGCCCTGAAGGGCGGCGCGGTGGATTCCTGCGGCGATCACCGGATCGCCATGTCCGCCGCGGTCGCTTCCTGCCTCTGCGAAGGGGAGGTCACGGTCTGCGGCAGCGAATGTGTAAAAAAATCCTATCCCCGCTTCTGGGAGGACTGGGAGGGCCTGTTTCTATGAGCAGCAGCTATGGAGAAAACCTGAAACTGACGATCTTCGGCCAATCCCATTCGCCCGCGATCGGCGTGACGATCGAGGGGATCCCGGCGGGGGAACGGATCGATTTTGAAGAGCTGGCCGCCTTTCTGCGCCGCCGCGCCCCGGGGCAGAACGCCTGGAGCACGGCGAGGAAGGAAGCGGACGCGCCGGAGTTTCTGTCCGGTCTGGTAGGGAATACCACCTGCGGCACGCCCCTTACGGCCGTTATCCGCAACAGCGACACCCGCTCGAAGGACTACTCGAATCTCACCGTCACGCCGCGGCCCGGCCATGCGGACTATACCGCGTCGGTCAAGTACTTCGGCGCGCAGGACTACGCGGGCGGCGGGCACTTTTCCGGCCGGCTCACCGCGCCGCTCTGCGTGGCCGGCGGGATCTGCCTGCAGCTTCTCAAACATGAGGGGATCACCGTCATCTCCCGCATCGCCTCGATCGGAGGAATCGCGGACGAAGGCGAGCTGACCGCCACGACTGCGGAGAAGGACTTTCCCACGGTGGATACTGCGCGCGGCGAGCGGATGCGCGCCGCCATCGCGCAGGCCAGAGCGGAGGGGGATTCGCTCGGCGGCGTGGTGGAATGTGCGGTGCTCGGCCTGCCCGCCGGGCTCGGCGACCCGATGTTCGACGGGATGGAAAACCGGATCGCGGCCCTTGTTTTCGGCATTCCCGCCGTCAAGGGCCTGGAATTCGGCGCGGGCTTCGCCGCCGCCGCGCTGCGAGGCAGCGAGAACAACGACGCCTTTGCCGTGAAGGACGGTCGGATCGTGACCGTGACAAACCGCTGCGGGGGCATCCTCGGCGGCATCACGACCGGTATGCCGCTCACGTTCCGCGCGGCCTTCAAGCCCACGCCCTCGATCGCACGGCCGCAGCAGAGCGTGAACCTGCGCACGGGGGAAGAGGAGACGCTGCGTATCGTCGGCAGGCACGACCCCTGTATCGTTCCCCGGGCGGTGCCGGTAGTGGAGGCGGCGGCCGCGATCGCCGTATATGACGCGCTGCTTGCGCGCAGAAAGGAAGTGCGATAAATGGAGCTTCAGGATTACCGCAGAGAGCTGGACGGCATCGACGACGAGCTTTTACAGCTCTTTTGCCGCCGCATGGAGATCGCGGCGCAGATCGGCGCCTATAAAAAGGCCAACGGCCTCCCCATACTCGATCCCGCGCGCGAGCGCCAGATCCTTCTGAAGATCCGGGACAAGAGCCCGGAGGGGATGGGGGACTATGCCGTATCGCTCTATTCGCTCATTTTCGAGCTGAGCCGCGCGAGCCAGAACCGGCTCATGGGTGAAAAAGCCCCTCTGACGCAGCAGATCGAAAACGCCGTCGCCGGCACGCCGGCGCTCTTTCCCGACAGCGCCATGGTGGCCTGCCAGGGCGTGGAGGGCGCGAACTCCCAGCTCGCCTGCGAAAAGCTCTTCAGACTGCCGAACATCTTTTATTTTAAAAGCTTCGAGGCGGTGTTCTCCGCGATCGACAGCGGCCTGTGCCGCTACGGCGTGGTGCCGGTGGAAAACAGCACCGCCGGTTCCGTCAACGCGGTCTACGATTTGATGATGAAGCACAATTTCCGCATCGTGCGCAGCGTCAGGATGAAGGTCGACCACAATCTCCTGGCAAAGCCCGGCACGAAGCTCTCCGATATCCGGGAGATCTACTCCCACCAGCAGGCGATCAGCCAGTGCGCGCAGTTCCTGCAGGGGCTCAATGGCGTCAAGGTCATCCCCTGCGAGAATACCGCCGCGGCCGCGAAGCTCGCCGCCGAGTCCGACGGCTCGGTGGCCGCGCTCTCCTCGCGCTCCTGCATGAAGCTCTACGGCCTGGAGTGTCTCGCCGCGTCGGTGCAGGACCGCGGGAACAACAGCACCCGTTTCATCTGCATCAGCAAGGATCTGGAGATCTATCCGGGCGCCGACCGCACGAGCCTCATGATGGTGCTGCCCCATACGCCGGGCAGCCTTTACAAGGTGCTGGCGCGCTTCTATGCGCTGGGGCTGAACCTCAACAAGCTGGAGAGCCGCCCGCTCCCGGACCGGAACTTCGAGTTTATGTTCTACTTCGATCTGGATACGCCGGTCTATTCGCCGGGACTTCTGCAGCTCATGGGCGAGATGGACACGATCTGCGAGGACTTCAGCTATCTCGGCAGTTACAGCGAGGTGATCTGAATGAAATGCGGCCTTCTAGGCGAAAAGCTGGGACACAGCTATTCGCCGGCGATCCACGGCATGCTTGCCGGCTATGAGTACCGGCTTTACGAAAAAGCGCCGGATCAGGTGGAGGATTTCATCCGAAACGGCGATTGGGACGGTCTGAACGTCACGATCCCCTACAAGAAGACCGTTCTGCCGCTCTGCGATGAGCTTTCGGAACGGGCAAAACGGATCGGCAGCGTTAACACGCTGGTGCGCCGGGCGGACGGGACGGTCTTCGGTGACAATACCGACGCCTACGGCTTTGAGAAGCTGATCGGGCGCTGCGGGATGCAGGCTGCCGGAAAGAAAGCGCTGGTGCTCGGCAGCGGCGGCGCGTCCGTCATGGCGGTTGAGGTGCTGCGCGCTCTCGGCGCGTCGCCGGTCGTCGTCATCTCCCGCAGCGGCGAGGATAACTACGCAAACATCTGCCGCCACGCGGACGCGCGGCTTATCGTCAACACCACCCCCGTCGGCATGTACCCGAGAAACGGCGAGGCGGCGGTGGATCTGTGCGCGTTCCCGGACTGTGAGGGCGTGCTGGACGTGGTGTATAACCCGGCGCGGACGGCGCTGCTGCTGCAGGCGGAGAAGCTGGGGATTCCCCACGCGGGCGGGCTCTATATGCTCGTCGGCCAGGCCAAGCGCTCCTGCGAGCTGTTCACCGGCATGAGCATTCCCGATACGGAAATCGACCGTATCGAGACGATGCTGGCGCGCTCCATGCAGAACATCGTGCTGATCGGCATGCCCGGCTGCGGCAAGTCCACGGTCGGAAGCCTCCTCGCCGAAAAGCTCGCCCGTCCCCTCTGCGAAGCGGACGCGGAGATCGAGAAGGCGGCCGGAATGAGCATCCCCGAGATCTTCGCGATCGGCGGGGAAACGTCCTTCCGCCAGAAGGAGACAGCGGTGCTTTCCGAACTCGGCAAGCGCTCCGGCGCGGTGATTTCGACCGGCGGCGGCTGCGTTACGAGAGAGGGGAACTATTCTCTTTTGCACCAGAACGGCGTGATCGTCTGGCTGCGGAGAGAGATCGACGCCCTGCCGAAGGACGGCCGGCCGATCTCCCTGAAGAGCGATCTGCACGAACTGTACGAAAAACGCCGTCCCCTCTACGCGCGCTTTGCCGATGCAGTTGTGGACAACGACGGCACGCCTGAAGAGACGGTGGAAAAGATCCTGGAGGTGCTGGGATGAAGTTTCTGGTCATCAACGGCCCCAATCTCAATCTGCTTGGCCTGCGCGAGCCGGAGATCTACGGCCGGCAGGATTTCGCGGCGCTGCAGCAGTTCGTCCGCGACGCGGCG
This sequence comes from uncultured Eubacteriales bacterium, assembly GCA_900319465.1. Classification (GTDB taxonomy): domain Bacteria; phylum Bacillota; class Clostridia; order Oscillospirales; family Oscillospiraceae; genus Limivicinus. The sequence goes on from ONOL01000010.1 coordinate 10,476, forward strand.
GCGGAAGCCGGCGTAGAGGTCGAGCTGTTTCAGTCAAACCACGAGGGCGCGATCGTCGACACGATCCAGGAGGCTTACGGCAAGGCGGACGGCATCGTTATCAATCCTGCCGCCTATACCCATACGAGCGTCGCGATCCTCGACGCGCTCAAGGCGGTGGCGCTGCCCGCGGTAGAGGTCCATCTCTCCGACGTGTCGAAGCGCGAGAGCTTCCGGCAGGTCTCTTATGCGGGGCTCGCCTGCGTCAAGACCTATATGGGGCTCGGCTTTGAGGGCTACCGGAGGGCGATCCTGTTCCTGCGCGATTTCTGCGAAGGCGAGGTGAAGCGGGCGTGATCGCGGTCTTTGTCAACATGGCGACGGTCCTCGTGGGGAGCCTTCTGGGCATCCTGCTGAAAAACCGGCTGAAAATCAGCCTGCAGGAAGCGCTGATGAAGGCGCTCGCGCTCTGCACGGCGCTGATCGGCGTTTCGAGCGCCATCGGCACCGCTGACGTGCTCTGCGTCATCGTCTGCATGGTGATCGGCACGGCGCTCGGCGAGCTTCTGCGCATCGACGACGGCATCGAACACGCGGGCGACTGGATCAAGGGAAGGCTCTTCAAAAACGGCGGCGGCGAGAGCCGCTTCACCGAGGGCTTCGTTTCGGCCTGCATCCTGTTCTGCATCGGGTCGATGACCATTGTGGGCTCGCTGGAGGCGGGCATCAACCACGATTACAGCATCATCTACGCCAAGAGCACGCTGGATTTCGTCTCGTCGATGGCCTTCGGCGCGGCGATGGGCCTGGGCGTTACCTGCTCGGTCGTGTTCATCCTCCTGTTTCAGGGCGGGCTGACGCTGCTGTCCGGTCTGCTCGCGCCGGTTCTGAGTACGGCCGTGGTCACGGAGATGTCCGCCGTGGGCGGCGTGATCCTGCTCGGCATGGCGGTCAATATGCTCGGTCTCGGGAAGGAGCGCATCCGGGTGGCCAATATGCTCCCGGCGATCTTTCTGCCGATCGCCTATTTCCCCGTGTCGGCGCTGCTTTCCGGACTGTTTCCGGGTTAAGGCAACACCGCACAATGCGTCTGCGGCGTCTGCCGGAAAATTTGCGCTTGCCGCATTATGCGCTATTGCCTAAAAAAATAGCAGGGAAAGCAAAAGTTTTCCCTGCTATTCTTTTTTTATAAGTCCAAGCCCCGTCTCGGACAGAAGCACCGAGACGAAGATCAGCGCAAAGCCGGTCAGGAGCTTCGCGGTGACGCGCTCGTGATAGAACAGGATCGAGGTCAGCGTGCCGAAGACGGATTCAAGCGTCATGATGACCGCGGCGGTGGAGGAGGGCGTGCGCTTCATCCCCCAGGCTTCGAGGAAGAAGCAGAGCCCCGTACACACAAAGCCCATATAGGCGATGCTGAGCCAGGCGCCCGACGGAACGTCAGAGGGAACAGGCTCGAACAGGAGCGCGCCCGCCCAGCACACGAGCGCCGCCACGGCAAACTGCACGGCGGACAGGCAAAGGGCGTCTCCGTCCTCGCCGCCGTACTGCTCGACGACGATGATCTGCAGCGCGTAAAAGACGCCGCAGAGAAGCGTGAGCGCGTCGCCCCGGTTGAAAGGGCTCTCGCTCCCGCTCAAGGAAACGAAGCCGATCCCGGCGAGGCAGAGGAAGGCGGCGAGGACGTGCTGCGCCTTCGGCTTCCGGCGGTAGATCCCCCAGGCCAGGAAGGGGACGAGGACGCAGTAGACCGCCGTAAGGAAGGCGTTCTTGCCGGGCGTTGTGTAAAAAAGCCCGTAGGTCTGCACGATATAGGCGGCTGCGAGGCTGAGCCCCATGAGGGAGCCGCCGCGAAGCACGCGGGGGGAGAGGCCCTTCAGCCGCTTTGCGGCAAACAGACCGAGCAGCTGCGTTGCGAGCGTAAAGCGGATCGCGAGGATCCACAGCGTCCCCACGCTCTCAAGCGTGGTTTTCAGGATCACGAAGGAGGTGCCCCATAGCAGGGCGGTCGTGACCAAAGCGGCGCGGCCTGCGAGGGCGCGGTTTTGCGTTTTCATTGTTTCGTCATGTGCAGCGCGGCGGCGCGGAGCATCAGCTTCTTGCTGCCGATCTGGTCAAAGTCGATCTCAATCAGATAATCTCCGCCCATAGGCGTCATCTTTACGAGCGTTCCCGGGCCAAAGGCCTTGTGCAGGACCCGGTCGCCCACAGCGAAGGCGGCGGCCTGCGGCGCTTTCGGCTTCGGCGCGGCGGGGGCGGCGACGGCGTGCGCCTTCGGCTCCGGCGCCCGTTTCTGGCGGTAGGGGTGCTCCTCCCGCTGTTCACGAAAGCCATAGCCCCTGGGGATGTTCTTTCTGATATGTTCCTCCGGAATTTCGTCGACAAAGCGGGAGACCCGGTTCGCCGTGGTGCGGCCGAAGAGCATGCGCTGGCGGGCGCAGGTCAGATAGAGCCTGCGCTTGGCGCGCGTGACGGCTACGTAGCAAAGGCGTCGCTCCTCCTCCATCTCCTCGGGCTCGCCGATGGCGCGGATGCCGGGGAAGATCCCCTCCTCGCAGCCCACGATGAACACGGTGGGGAATTCCAGACCCTTGGCGCTGTGCATGGTCATCATCACCACGCTGTCGCTCTCCCGGTCGTAGTTGTCCAGATCGGTATACAGCGCGACATTGGCGAGGTAGCCCTCCAGCGTCAGGTCGCCGGAATCCTTCATAAACGAAAGCATGGAGCTTTTGAGCTCTCGGACGTTTTCGGCGCGCGTCTCGTCCTTGTCGTCGTCGGAGCGCTCCAGCGCCAGCAGGTAGCCGGTCTTATCGAGCAGCTCGTCGTATACGGCGTCCGGCGGGTTGTGCTCCGCAAAAGCGCGCAGCTGCTCGATCATCTGTGCAAACTGCCGCAGCTTCACAGCGGGTCTCGCAAGCTCCGGATGGCGGTCCGCCTGCCGCAGGATCTCAAACATGCTGCACCCGTTTTCCGAGGCGAGCCGGCGCACCAGCTCGATGCTGCGCTCGCCGATGCCGCGCGGCGGGCTGTTGATGATGCGCGAGAGGCGCAGATCGTCCGCCGGTGTGCAGATCACGTTCAGGTAGGCGAGCATGTCCTTGACCTCGGTATGGTCGAAGAAGCGGGTGCCGCCGAAGATGCGGTAGGGGATGCCGTTGCGCTTGAAGGCAAATTCGAGCTGGCTCGACTGGGCGTTCATGCGGTAGAGCACCGCATGGTCCCGGAAATTGCCGCCGGCGCTGAAGTCCGCGAGGATCCGGGAGGCCACGTACTGCGCCTCCTCATGCTCGTTGTCGGCGCAATAGAGCTCTATGAGATCTCCCGCGCCCGCATTCGTCCAGAGCTCCTTGCCCTTGCGGGCAAAGTTGTGGCGGATGACGCCGTTGGCGGCGTCAAGAATGTGCCCCGTGCTGCGGTAGTTCTGCTCAAGGCGGATCGTGCGGCAGTGGGGGTATTGGCTCTCAAAGGAGAGAATATTCTCGATGGTCGCGCCGCGGAATTTGTAAATGCTCTGGTCGTCGTCGCCGACGACGCAGATGTTGCCCCACGCGCCGGCAAGCGTCGAGGCCAGCAGGTACTGCAGATGGTTCGTGTCCTGGTACTCGTCGATCAGCACATACTGGAAGCGCCGCTGCCAGTAGGCGCAGCACTCCTCGTCCTCCTGCAGGAGTTTGACCGTGAAGGCGATCAGATCGTCAAAATCCATGGCGTTGGCGGCAAAGAGACGGCGCATATATTCCTGATAGACCTGGCCGAGCTTGGCACGGCGCGCGTCGCTTGCGGCTTTCGCCTGACGCAGGAACTCCTGCGGGCCGATCTGTCCGTCCTTGGCGCGGCTGATCTCTGCGAGAACGGAACGGGGCGGAAAGCTCTTTTCGTCCAGCTCCATATCCTTGAGGATACGCTTGATGAGGCTCTGGCAGTCCGCCGCGTCGTAGATGGAAAAGTCCGCGCCGAAGCCAAGACGCTCCGCATCCCGGCGCAGGATGCGCACGCAGGCGGAGTGGAAGGTGCAGGCCCAGATGTCGTTCGCGTCCTCTCCCAGCATCCGCTCCAGGCGGTCCTTCAGCTCGCCGGCGGCTTTGTTGGTAAAAGTGATGGCAAGGATGCGCCACGGGGCGACGGGATCGAGCGCCGCGAGCTTCTGCGCTTCCGGGCCGCCCGCCTCCAGCAGACGGAGACGGCTCTCGTCCGCGTCGGGGGGGAGCTCGCCGCAGTCGCCGGCCCTGCCGTATTTGAGGAGGTTTGCGATGCGGTTGATGAGCACGGTGGTCTTTCCGCTCCCGGCGCCGGCCAGGATCAGAAGGGGACCCTCCGTGGCCATCACGGCCTCGATCTGCCGGTCGTTGAGACCGGCGAAGTCCGCGCGCACGACGGCCCTGCGTGCGGCGAGATAGCGTTTTTCAAAATCGTTTCTCATGGCGAAGATTCTACCACACTTTGCGATCCGGTACAAGCCTTAAGAAATGTTAATCCCCGCCGTCTTGCCAACGGTGCGGGCTTCGTGTATAATGTCTCCAGGTTTGCGAAAAGGGGACGAGAGCATGGACGAACAGATCCTTACGCTGAAAAACTGGGTCGCGGAGAGCGACAACATCGTCTTTTTCGGAGGCGCCGGCGTCAGCACCGAGAGCGGGATCCCCGATTTCAGGAGCGTGGACGGCCTGTATAACCAGAAGTGGCGCTATCCGCCGGAGACGATCCTGAGCCGCAGCTTTTTCGAGAGCGACCCGGAGGAGTACTACCGCTTCCACCGGGAAAAGCTCGTGATCGAGGGCGTCAGGCCCAACCGCGCGCATCTGCGCCTTGCGCAGCTCGAGAAGGAGGGCAAGCTCCGCGCCGTGGTGACGCAGAACATCGACGGGCTGCACCAGGCCGCCGGGAGCGAAAACGTGATCGAGCTGCACGGCAGCATCCTGCGCGCCTACTGCTCCCGCTGCCGCCGCCCCTACCCGGCGGAGCGCATGAACAAGGGCGCGGGCGTGCCCCGCTGCTCCTGCGGCGGCGTGATCCGGCCCGACATCGTTTTATACGAAGAGCCGCTGGATCAGGACGTCATGCGCGCCGCGATCGACTATATCCGCAAGGCGGAGGTCCTGATCGTGGGCGGTACGTCGCTCGCGGTCTATCCCGCGGCGGGGCTTATCAACTACTACCGGGGAAATAAGCTGGTGCTGGTAAACAGGGGCAAAACGCCCTATGACAGCTATGCCGATCTGGTGATCCACCGCAACATCGGCGATGTATTCAGCCAGATATAAAGGAGCAGAAATGGGAAGAGGAAAGCTGATCGTGCTCGAGGGGATCGACGGGAGCGGGAAATCCGCGCAGTACCGCCGCCTCTGCGCACGAATGGAAAAGGACGGAATCGAGTATAATCATATTGTGTTCCCGCGCTATGACAAGGAGAGCAGCGCGCTGATCCGTATGTACCTCGGCGGCGAATTCGGGAGCAGTCCTTCCGACGTGAACGCTTACGCGGCCTCCACCTTCTACGCGGTTGACCGCTTTGCGGCCTACCGGACGGACTGGGGAGAACGTTATGAAAACGGCGGGCTGATCCTTTCCGACCGCTATACGACCTCCAACGCGGTGCATCAGGGCTCCAAGCTCCCGGACGATGAGCTGCCGGACTTTTTCGGCTGGCTGTCCGATCTGGAGTATCACAAGATGGGGCTGCCGAAGCCCGACCTTGTGATCTATCTGGAGGTGGACCTCGCGACCTCCCTCGCGCGCATGCGCCGCCGCCAGGAGAAGCATAACACCAAGGCCGATATCCACGAGAAGGACGTGGCTTATCTCGAGCGCTGCCTCCGCACGGCGGACAAGGCGGCGGATTATTACGGCTGGACGCGCATCCCCTATCTGAAAAACGGGCGGGAGCGCGAACTGGAAGAGAAAAACAGCGAGATCTACCGCATCATCCGCTCCAAGCTGTGAAAAGAAAAAGGGGCTTGCGAGCAAGCCCCCGGAAAATGCGTTCAGTTGCAGCCGCAGCCGCAGCCGTTGTTGTTGCTCTCGCAGCCGCAGCCGCAGCCACAGCCGTTGTTGCCCCAGCCGAAGAGGACGATCAGAAGAATGATGATCCACAGATTGTTGTTGCAGCCATTACAGAACATGGTGTGTCCTTTCTCCGCGCTCGTTATTGCCCGGCCGCGCATCCCGCGGATCGGAGGGCGGCGTTCTCTCTGAGTGGCGCACGGTTTCGCCGTGCTCACGCCATCTTATGCGGCAGGCGAATTGGCTGCTACATTCATAAACAGGAGTTCCGATATGGCACATGAGTTTGAAAAAAACGACGAGGCGGTCCGCGCGGAGAGCGCGGGAATCCGTGACAGGACCGGCGAAGGAAAGAGCGCCGGGCGCGCCCCGCGCAAGGCTGCCGGGGAAAAGAGCGCGGCGTTCAACGGCGTGGACAAGCTGCTGATCGACGAGACCGGGGACGAGGCCTACAATTACACCGGGGACGAGACCTCCGAACGGGATTACCGTCCCATCCGCCAGAGCCATGAATACCGGTCCGGCTGCCTCGGCGGGATCATGTATTTCGTTTTCATCCTTTGCGTGTCCGTGGTGCTGGCCTGCCTGACCTGGATGGCTGCGAGCGATATGCTGGCACTCAACAAATCCCCCTACACCACGACGGTCACGCTGCCCATGAGCATTTTCTCCTCCGAGACGGTGGATACCTTCGACGAGGACGGCGTGAAGACCGGCACCAAGCGGGTCACGCACGCGGACATGGAATACGTGGCCCAGACGCTCAAGGAAGCGGGCCTCATCGAGTATAAGTGGCTTTTTGAGATGTTCGCCCGGTTTTCCCACGCCGACACGAAGATCAAGCCCGGCGAGTACGAGCTGCAGTCCACCTTCGACTACCGCGCGCTGGTGCAGAATATGCGCCCCGGCTCCGGCTCTGCCGTGACCGTCTCTGTGACCTTCCCCGAGGGATACAGCATGCGGCAGATCTTCCTGCTGCTGGAGGAGAAGGGCGTGGCCAATTACGACGATCTGATGAACGCTGCGGCGACCTATAAGTTCAACTACGACTTCCTCGACGATCAGGAGTCGGAGGAAGCGACCCGTCTGGAGGGCTTCCTGTTCCCGGACACCTATGAGTTCTATGTCGGGATGCAGCCCTCGAGCGCGATCAACAAGTTTCTCGAAAACTTCCATTACCGCATGACTGCCGAGCTGCTGGCGAGAATGGAGGAGCGCGGCCAGAACATCCACGAGGTCATCACCATCGCCTCCATGATCGAGAAGGAGGCCGCGAACGACAACGAGCGCGCCGCCATCGCCTCGGTCATCTACAACCGTCTGCGCGCCGGTATGCCGCTCGGCATCGACGCCACGACCCTCTATCTCTATCCCGACCACGAGGGCGCGCCGACCGCCGCCATGCTCGAGGAGGATACGCCCTACAACACCCGTCTGTACACCGGCCTGACGCCCACGCCGATCTGCAGTCCCGGCCTGACCTCGATCCGCGCGGCGCTCTATCCCGAGTCGACGAATTTCTACTACTATGCGCTGGACACCAGTACCGGCCTGCATAAGTTCTTCACCAATGCCAATGAGTTCAACAAGTTTGTCGCGACCCAGAACTATTGACGCCCCGGAGCTGCTGGCGCCGGCGGGGGATATGGAGCGGCTGAAAATGGCCGCAGCCTACGGCGCGGACGCCGTTTACCTCGCCGGGCGGCGCTTCGGCATGCGCGCCTCCGCGGTAAACTTTCCGGACGACGCGCTGCGGGAGGCGGTGCGCTATGCCCACGCGCGGGGCGTAAAGGTCTACGTGACCTGCAACACGCTGCCGCGGGAGGAGGAGCTGAAGGAGCTCCCCGGCTATCTGGCCTTCCTGCAGGACGCGGAAGCCGATGCGCTCATCATCGCCGATCTCGGCGTTCTGGAGCTCGCCAAACGCTATGCGCCCAAGCTTTCCCGCCACGTGAGCACACAGTTCGGCGTCGTCAACAGCGCGACAGCCAAGGCACTGTATGATCTCGGCGCGGACACCGTCGTGCTCGCGCGGGAGACCCCGCTGGCCGACATTCGCCGCATCCGCGAGAACACGCCGGAGGCGCTGCGGCTCGAAGCCTTTGTCCACGGCGCGATGTGCGTTTCCTTTTCCGGGCGCTGCCTGCTGTCAAATTACCTGACTGGGCGGGACGCCAACCGGGGCCAGTGCGCCCAGCCATGCCGCTGGAAATACCATCTGGTGGAGGAGACGCGGCCCGGCCAGTATTTCGAGATCAGCGAGGACGGCGGCACGCATATCATGAACTCCCGCGATATGTGCATGATCGGGCATATCCCGGAGCTGCTGGACGCGGGGATCTCAAGCTTCAAGATCGAAGGCCGGATGAAATCGGCATACTATACGGCTGTAATCACCAACGCCTACCGGCACGCGATCGACGCTGCGCTCGCGGGGGAAGCGCCGGACCCCGTCTGGCTGCGCGAAACGGAGATGGTCAGCCACCGCCCCTATACCACGGGCTTCTATTTCGGCGAGCCGGGGCAATACTATCCCGACTCCATGTACGACGCCGGGGCGGACGTGACGGCGGTCGTGGAGTCGTGCGAAAGCGACGGCTTCGCGGTGCTGACCCAGCGCAATAAATTCTCCGTCGGCGACGAGCTGGAGCTGCTGACGCCGGGGGATAAACCCGTTTTGTTCCGGGCGGAAGCGCTCTTCGATGAGGAGGGGGAGCCGATTGCGGATACCCGCCGCGCTATGATGCGCTTTTCCATGCGTTTGCCATGTGCGGCGCCCGCGCTTTCCCTCGTGCGAAAACGGCGCGAAAGCGCTTGACAAACGGACATCTTGTGATAAAATAACATAGGCTTTGACGAAAAGAGCCGGTTTTCCGCGCATTTCAGAGAGGGATCGTTCGCTGCGAGATCCCATGCGCGCCTCCGGCAGCCGTTTCCGAGCCTCCCCGCGACGAGCGGGGCGCAAGCCTGCGTTACAGGCGCTTGAGAGATCGCGCAAGCGATAATCAGGGTGGTACCGCGAATTCACCTTCGCCCCTGTTTCCGGGGCGAAGGTTTATTTTTTGGAGGACAACATGGAAAAATATGGCCTGAACCAACTGCGTGAGATGTTTCTCAGCTTTTTTGAGACCAAGGGGCATCTGCGCCTGCCGAGCTTCTCGCTGATCCCGCAGGGGGACGCGAGCCTGCTTCTCATCAACTCCGGCATGGCGCCCATGAAGCCCTATTTCAAGGGCGAGCAGGAGCCGCCGCGCCACCGCGTCTGCACCTGCCAGAAGTGCATCCGCACCGGCGATATCGACAACATCGGCAAGACCGCCCGCCACGGCACCTATTTCGAGATGCTGGGCAACTTCTCCTTCGGCGATTACTTCAAGCATGAGGCCATTGCCTGGAGCTGGGAGTTTCTGACCTCCCCGAACTGGGTCGGCCTCGACCCGGAGCGCCTCTATCCCTCCGTGTACGTGGACGACGACGAGGCATGGAGCATCTGGCACGACGAGATCGGCATTCCCGCCGAGCGCATCTTCCGCTTCGGCAAGGAGGACAATTTTTGGGAGCACGGCGCCGGTCCCTGCGGCCCCTGCTCGGAGATCTACTATGACCGCGGCGAAAAATACGGCTGCGGCAAGCCCGGGTGCACGGTCGGCTGCGACTGCGACCGCTATATCGAGGTCTGGAACAACGTCTTTTCTCAGTTCGACAACGACGGCGAGGGACATTACTCCGAGCTCAAGCAGAAGAACATCGACACCGGCATGGGACTTGAGCGTCTGGCCGTCGTGTGCCAGGACGTGGATTCCCTCTTTGACGTGGACACCGTGATGAACATCACCCACAAGGTCAGCGAGCTGACCGGCGCTTTCTACGGCAGAAGCCATAAGATGGACGTGTCCCTGCGCGTCATCACCGACCATATCCGCTCCGCGACCTTCATGATCTGCGACGGCGTGCTGCCCTCCAACGAAGGGCGCGGCTACGTCCTGCGCAGGCTTCTGCGCCGCGCCGCGCGCCACGGGAAGCTGCTCGGCGTGAACAAGCCCTTCCTGTTCGAGGTCGTGGATACCGTGGTGCGCGAGAACGAGTGCCAGTATCCCGAGCTGCGCGAGAAGCAGGCCTATATCACCCGCGTCATCCGGACCGAAGAGGAGAATTTTGCCAAGACCATCGACGCCGGCATGAAGATCTTCTCCGAGCTTCTTGCCGCGCACAAGGAGAAGGGCGAGTCCGTTTTCTCCGGCGCGGACGCCTTCAAGCTCTACGATACCTACGGCTTCCCGGTCGATCTGACCGTCGAGATGTGCGCCGACGAGGGCATGAGCGTGGATGAGGAAGGCTTCCGGAAACTCATGGAGGAGCAGCGCGTCCGCGCCCGCAAGGCCCGCGAGGCGCTGGGCGACCTCGGCTGGGCCGGGCTGGAATTCGGCAAGGACATCCCCGAGACGGTGTTCGAGGGCTATGATAAGGACAGCGTCGAGGCGAAGGTGCTCGCCATCGTGGCCGACGGCGAGTTCCGCGAAGAGATCCCCGCCGGGACCGATGCGATCGTAGTCCTCGACCGCACGGTGCTCTACGCCGAGATGGGCGGCCAGGTGGCCGACCACGGCAGACTCAGCGCTGACGGCATAAGCTTCATGGTGAACGACGTCCAGAAGAACAAGGGCGGGAAATTCATGCATTACGGCAGGCTGGAGTCCGGCGATCTGAAGCTGGGCGATAGCGTGACGGCAAGCTTCTGCAAAAAGCGCCGCGCCGCCATCGGCCGCGCCCACAGCGCGACCCACCTGCTGCAGCGCGCCCTGCGCGACGTGCTGGGCGACCACGTGCATCAGGCCGGTTCCCTTGTGGAGCCTGATTTCCTTCGTTTTGACTTCACGCATTTCTCGGCCGTCACACCCGAGCAGCTTCGCGCGGTCGAGGACGCTGTCAACGAGGCGATCCTCACCGGCTACGACATCTCCGTCAGGGAGATGCCGATCGCGGAGGCCCGCGCCGCCGGCGCGACCGCGCTCTTCGGCGAGAAGTACGGCGAGGTGGTGCGCGTGGTGAACATGGGCGGTTACAGCGTGGAGCTCTGCGGCGGCACGCATCTGGACACTACCGCCAAGGCCGGTGCTTTCCACATCTCCTCCGAGGGCTCCGTAGCCTCCGGCGTACGCCGTATTGAGGCGACCACGGGGCGCAGGACGGTGCAGCGCCTGCACGACGATATCGACGCCATCAGCGCCGTGGCCGCGCTCTTGAAAGCCAACCCCAACGATATGCTTGCAAAGGTCGAGCAGCTCGCCGGTGAATTGAAAGAGGCCAAGCGCGTGATCCAGCAGTACAAGGACAGGGAGTCTGCCGGCGGCGCGGACGAGATGCTCAAGCAGGCCGTTGAGGTCGGCGGATTGCATGTGGTCACCTGCAGCCGGAAGGACTGCGACGCGGCGAAGCTGCGGCAGATGGGCGACGCGCTGCGCGACAAGGACGGCGCGGTCGTTGCGGTGATCGCCTCCGTGAACGGCGGGAAGATCACCTTCCAGTGCGTTTGCGGCAAAGAAGCGGTCGCGAAGGGCGTGAAAGCCGGCGATATCATCCGCGGCATCACGGCGATTGCCGGCGGCAAGGGCGGCGGCAAGCCGGATTCCGCCATGGGCGGCGGCAACGATGTGAGCAAGCTGGAGGAGGCTCTCAAAGCAGTCGAGGGCCTTGTCTCGGAAAAACTTTGAGGAGGATTTGAGCATGAAAGACGCAAACTGCCTGTTTTGTCGGATCATCGCCGGGGACATCCCCAGCGCCAAGGTCTATGAGGATGAGGACGTGTTCGCCTTCCGGGACATCAATCCCCAGGCTCCCGTCCATGTGCTCGTGGTTCCCAAGCAGCATATCGGCTGCGCCGCCTGCATCGATGGGGAGAACTCTGCCGCCGTCGCGAAGTGCTTTGAGGCTATCGCGAAGATCGGCAAGGCCGAAGGGCTTGACAACGGCTACCGGGTCGTCAACAACTGCGGGGAGGACGGCGGCCAGTCCGTCATGCACCTGCATTTCCACCTGATCGGCGGCAGGAAGCTGGGAGAAAAAATCATCTGATCCTTCGGGGCGACACCGCAAGATCCTGCGGCGTCGCCCTGCCTGTTTCAAATTAGATCTATAATACCTGATAGAGGGAGGGAAATCGGATGCGTAAGCTTGCGATCACCGCGTTTTCTTTTTCGGCGGCTGTGTTTGCGGCCCTGTATCTGCTGCCCTTCCGCGCTTTGCCGTATCTTGCCGCAGCCCTGCTTGCCGTCGGCGTTGTTCTTCTGCTGGCAGGGAGGAGATGGCTGCGCCTCTTTGCCCTCTGTGCGCTGGGGCTTGCCGCAGGCTGCGGCTGCTTTTACCTGCACGATCTGCAAACTGCGGTGCCCGCGCATCTGCTGGACGGTACCACGCAGGAGATCGAGGCGCGTATCCTCGATTACCCGACCGTATACGAGCGCTACTGCCGCGTGACGGTGAAGATCGAGAACGAGAGCCTGCCGCATCTGAACGCGCTCGTCTATGACGAGAGCATGGCTCTTTCGGCCGCAGAGCCGGGGGACCGGGTGCGCTTTACGGCCAAAGCGTCCTCCGCCGACCGCAAATACGGAGAGGCCTGCGACGTGTATTTCGCGCGCGATCTCTATCTGAAGCTGAATACCAAATCGGGGGCGGAGATCGAGGAACAAAGACCGACGGCGGCCGCGCTCCCCGCGCGCATCCACCACGCGCTCACACAGCGGATCGAACAGCTGTTTCCGTCTGATACCGCGGCGTTTATGAAATCGCTGCTGCTCGGAGACAAGAGCGATCTCTATCAGGACGAGGAAAGCTATCTCGCCCTCAGCCGCGCGGGGAATATGCACGCGCTCGCGGTCTCCGGACTGCATATTGCGTTTCTCGTAGGACTGGTGCAGCTCATGCTGGGCCGCGGGCTCTTCGGCTCGCTTGTCTGTATCCCGCTGGTCTGGGGCTTTGTCCTGATCACGGGCGCCAGCCCCTCCGCCGTGCGCGCCGCCGTGATGCAGACGCTGCTGCTGGCCGCGCCTGTACTGCGGCGGGAAAACGACCCGCCGACCAGCCTTGCCTTTGCGCTGGGGATCATCCTGCTTCAGAACCCGCGCGCCGCAGCCAGTGTGAGCCTCCAGCTCTCCTTTGCCGCGATGGCGGGTATCCTCTGCTTTGGCGAAGGTCTGCACCGCTGGCTCGTTTCCTGCCTTCCCGCCGGTCGGCCGCGCCGGCTGCTGGCGGGGGCCGTGGCCGCCGCTGCGAGCGCCCTTGCCGTGCTGCCTTTTACGGTGCCGCTTACGGCGATTCATTTCGGCTATGTTTCGCTGATCTCCCCGATTTCCGCAGCCCTGTGCTATCTCGCGATCTCGCTGTGCTTCTGCGGCGGGTATCTGGCCTGCCTGCTCTCTCTGGCGCTTTGGCCGCTCGGCGCCGCGCTGGCCTGGGTGACCGCGTGGCTTGCCCGGTACGTCTGCCTGGTCTCCGGGCTGCTCGCTTCGATCCCGTATGCGGTCGTGTATACGTCCTTCCGCTGGTGCGTGCTGTGGATCGGCGGCGTTTATCTGCTGTTTCTCCTTTTCCGATTCCTGCCCCTCAGACGGGGTGAGAAGCTGCTGATACCGGCGCTGCTCTCCGTGCTTGCGCTGATGGTCCTGATGAACGCGGAGCGGCTGCGCTACGAGCGGGCGGACGGGTACTTTGCCGCCCTGAACGTGGGGCAGGGACAGTGCCTGTGCGCCTTCTCCGGTACGCAGACCGCGGTCATCGACTGCGGCGGCCTCATGTCGCTTGATCAGGCCGGAGAGCTTGCGGGACGCTTCCTGCTCTCCTGCGGCCGGCGGGAGATCGACACGCTGATCGTGACGCATCCGGACGAGGATCACGCAAACGGCGCGGTCCTGCTGATGGAGATGCTCCCGGTCCGGCGCGTGGTCCTCCCGGCGGGATGCGGCGAAGAGGACACCGCGATAGCCGGACTGTGCGAATGCGCGGCGGAGAAGGGAACTGCGCTCATCTTTCTTTCGGAGGATTCCGTCCTTCGGCTCGGAGCGCTCTCGATCGATCTCACCGCGCCCCTCGGCGAGGGCGGCAACGACGGCGGGCTGCTTGCCGCGCTGCATTTCGGGGCATATGACGTTCTTGTGACGGGCGATGTATCGCAGGAGGTCGAGAGGGCCTGGCTGATGCGCGCCTTGCCGCTGGATTCCGAGCTGCTCGTGGTCGGACACCACGGCGCAAAAGATGCTTCAAGCGAGGAGCTGCTCCGGCTTTCGGGCGCAGATACCGCGATCGTCAGCGTGGGCTACAACCACTATGGACATCCTGCGGAAGAAACGCTTGAACGTTTGTACGCGAACGGCTATAATGTATACCGAACCGACCGGGACGGAACGATCATCATACGGATTGAGGACGGTCATGGCGAAAAAGAACCAGAAAGATGAAAGCAAGCTGAATTATGCGGCCGAGGTCCGCGCTCTCAGGGAGCGGGGGCCTGAGCGGCTGTACTTTCTCTGGGGGCCGGAGGACTATCTGCGGGAGCAGTATCTGCTCACGCTCAAGAAGCTCTGCCTGCCGGAAGGGGAGGACAGCTTCAGCTTTCACCGTCTGAACGGGCCGGAGCTTGATCCCCTCGCGCTGCGCGAGGCCATCGACGCCGTCCCCTTTTTGACGGAGCGGAGCTTTGTCGAGCTGCGGGACGTGGATCTCAACCGCGTCCAGGAGCCGGAGAAGATCCTTGACCTCCTGTCAGACGTCCCGGATTCCTGCACGGTCGCCTTCGTGCAGAACGCGCGCTTTGAACCGGACGGCAGGATCAAGCTGGTCAAAGGCGTCCGCGCCGCGGGCCGGGATCTGAAATTCACGCAGGCCTCGCAGGGGCAGCTGATCGACTGGATCGTCCGCCGCTTCGGCGCGCTCGGAAAGGGCGTGGAGCTGGAGGCGATCCAGCGCCTTATCTTCATCAGCGGCGATTTGATGAGCCGTCTGATCCCGGAGATCGAGAAGGTCGCGGCTTACGCGAAAGGGGAGAAGGTCACCGCCGCTGATGTGGAGGCGGTCGCAAACCACATCCCGGAAGCCGTGATCTTTGACATGACGGACTTTATTGCGCAAAAAAAGAACAACGCCGCCGTATCCGTTCTGGCAGAGCTGCTGTCCGATAAAAACAATGAACCGATCCCGATCCTCGCCATGCTCGGCGCGCAGATGCGGAGGCTTTACGCCGCGCGGCTCGCCGCCGAGAAGGGACTGGGAACCAAGTTCGTAGTGGACAGCTGCGGCTTGAAGTACGATTTCCTCGCGACGAAGCTCCTGCAGTCGGCGCGCGGCTTTTCGCTGCCGCAGCTCCGGCGCGCCATCGAGCTCTGCGCGGAGGCGGACTATAAAATGAAAAGCAGCTCCCTGGACGACAGGGAACTGCTGACGGAAACGGTGCTTCGCATCGCGGCGGGAGAAGGGCATGCCTGAGATCAGAGAAGTCATCGTCGTGGAGGGGCGCTACGATAAAAATGCGCTGCGTCAGGTCGTGGACGCCGTGATCCTCGAAACCTCCGGCTTCGGCGTGTTCAACGACCGACAGAAGCAAAAGCTGCTGCGGTCGCTGGCCGAGAAACGCGGGCTCATCGTCCTGACCGACTCGGACGGCGCGGGCTTTGTGATCCGCAATTTCATCCGCTCCTGCGTCGATGCGGCAATGGTCAAGCACGCCTATATCCCCGACGTCTACGGGAAAGAGCGGCGCAAGGCCAAAGCCTCGAAGGAGGGAAAGCTCGGTGTGGAGGGGATGCGGCCGCAGATCCTTCTGGAAGCGCTGCGCCGCGCCGGCGCGAGCTTTGTCGGCGAGAACGGGGAGACGGTCAAAACGGAGCCCATCACCAAGACGGATCTCTACCGCGCAGGACTCAGCGGGGGAGACGGCAGCCGGGAAGCGAGGCTTACGCTCCTGCGGGCGCTGGATCTGCCGGAACATCTGACGGCCAACGCGCTGCTGGAGGTGCTCAACGCCATGATGGGACGGGAGGATTTTTTCCGTCTTATCGAGTCCACTCTTCCACGCACGGAGGAACGATGACCGCGGCCAGAAGGGCAAGCTGCGCGTATTCGCTCAAGGTCTGCGCCTGCCGATAGAAACGGAAGCCGCGCAGGCTGTCGCCGTCCCAGGCGATCAGCAGCATCGCCGCGCAGACATGGAGAAAACAACTGAGCTGGAGACTGCGGATGAATATGTACCAGGCCTCCGGGCGCATCGCGAGCATTCGAGCGATTACCGCACGCACTTTCATGGGGATCACCTCGTGATTAGTGTAGTGCGGTTTCTTCTTTTTCGCAAGGAACACATTTTTCCATAGATATTTTGTATTCTATTCAATGTTGACATTTCTGCGGGGACGTACTATAATCATTTTTGTTAAAATTGTTAAAAGCATAACTTGTAATTCCCGGCCACCGGCCGTCGAAAATAGTAAGGAGGAAACAAAATGAAAAAAAACATTGCCCTGCTGATGGCTCTGATCATGGTGCTTGCCCTGGCCGCCTGCGGTCAGAGCGCCGCCCCTGCTCAGACCGAGGCTGCGCCCGCGGAAGGCTCCGGTGAAGCGTCCCCGCTTGAGGAGCTGATCGCCGCCGCCAAGGCCGAAGGCGAAGTCGTCGTCTACGGTTCCTGCGAGGAAGAGTACCTCGCCGCCGCCTGCGAGAAGTTTGAGTCTCTCTACGGCATCAAGGTCAGCTATCAGCGCCTGTCCACCGGCGAAGTCCCCGCCAAGATCGAGGAAGAGAACGGCAAGCCCTCTGCCGACATCTGGTTCGGCGGCACCAACAACCCCTATGACGGTCTGGCCGCCAAGGGCTTCCTGGACAACAGCTACGTCCCCGAGAATGCTTCTCATCTGCTCAAGGACATCTACAAGGATCCCAACGGCTACTGGTACGGCATTTACACCGGCCTGCTCGGCTTCATGGTCAACACCGATGAGCTGGGCCGCCTGGGCCTTGAGGCTCCCCAGAGCTGGGACGATCTGCTCAAGCCCGAGTACAAGGATCTGATCTGGCTGTCCAACTACAAGACCGCCGGCACCCCGAAGCTCGTTGCCAACCTCATGATCCAGCTCAAGGGCCATGACGAAGGCATCAAGTACCTCGTTGACCTCGACAAGAACGTTCAGGTTTACACCAAGTCCGGCTCCGGCCCGTCCAAGAACGTCGGCACCGGTGAGTGCGTCATCGGCATCGGCTTCCTGCATGACGGCATCACTCAGATCCTCGACAACGGCTATGAGAACGTCCAGCTTGTCGTTCCCGCTGACGGCACCGCCTGCGAGATCGGCCCCGTGGCCATCTTCAAGGGCGCGGCCCACCTCAACGCCGCCCGTCTGTTCATGGAGTTCGCTCTGAGCCCCGACTGCGTTGAGCTGGCTGCCCAGCACGGCTCCTACCAGTTCCTGGTCATCGACAACGCGCAGCAGCCCGAGGCCGCCGCGAAGTTCGGCCTGGATCCCAGCCTCGTCTGGGGCGACTATGACTTTGCCAAAGCCGCCGCCGAGACCGAGCAGAACGTCAACGACGTGATGGAAGCGATCGCCGCCTCCGGTGCAGATACCGGCGCGGAGCGTTTCAAGACCGAGTAATCATACTTGATTCCGCAAGGATGGCGGGTTTCCCGCCATCCTTGTTCTATCTCGACGCAAATCTCTTGAACTGAAAGGAGCTGGTTCTATGGCAAGAGGCCAGGGCGCGGCGCTGGACCGGAAAAAGCTGATGGCTGACCCCATCATGGTCACCACCATCGTCGTGCTGATCACCTTCTTGACCCTGTTTATCTTATATCCTCTCGCGATCCTGCTGGTTGACAGCTTTGTGGGCGACGGCAGCTTCGGCCTGAGCATCTTCAAGCGCATTTTCGCAATGCCCTCCTTTACGCGCGCCATCACCAACACGCTGAAGGTCGGCTTCGTTGTGGGTATTCTCTCGACCATGGTCGGCCTGCTGTTCGCGTACGTGGAAGTATACGTCCGCATGAACAAATTCGTCGGCGGCCTGTTCAAGGTCGTGTCCATGCTGCCCGTCGTTTCGCCGCCCTTCGTGCTGAGCCTTTCGATGATCATGCTCTTCGGCAAGGCCGGCCTGATCACGCGCTTTTTGCTCGGTATTTATGACAACAGCGTGTACGGCTACTGGGGCATCGTCATCGTACAGACGCTGACCTTCTTCCCGGTCTGCTACATGATGCTCAAGGGCCTGCTGAAGAACATCGACCCCTCGCTGGAGGAGGCTGCGCGCGACATGGGCGCCGGGCGCTGGAAGGTTTTCATGGACGTGACGCTGCCGCTGATGCTTCCCGGCCTCGGCAACGCCTTCCTCGTCACCTTCATCGAATCCATTGCCGACTTCGCAAACCCCATGCTGATCGGCGGCTCTTACGATACCCTGGCGACCACGATCTACCTGCAGATCACCGGCGCCTACGACAAGGCCGGCGCTGCCGCGATGGCCGTGGTGCTGCTTTGCATCACGCTGCTGATGTTCGGTGTGCAGAAATACTATCTGGAGGCCAAGACCGCCGCGACCCTCACGGGCAAGGCCTCCCGCGCCCGTATGCTGATCGAGGACAAGAGCGTCAAGATCCCGCTGACTGTCTTCTGCTCGGCGGCGGCGCTGTTCGTCATCATCATGTACATCTGCGTCCCCATCGGCGCGCTTTTCCCCACCTGGGGCTACAAGTTCTTCCCGCTGACGGGCAAGTGGTTCCAGCAGGTTTTCACCCGTTATCACGGCTTTAAAGCCTTTAAGGACTCCTTCCTGCTCTCCCTGATCGCATCGCCCATCACGGCGCTTCTGAGCATGATCATCTCCTACCTTGTGGTCAAGCGCAAATTCAAAGCCAAGGGCTTTATCGAAGCCGTCTCCATGCTCGCGATGGCCGTTCCGGGCACCGTTCTCGGCGTCGGCTATATCCGCGGCTATTCAGGCGGCCTGTTCCACACCGGCTTCCTGCAGGGCATCTACGGCACGGGCCTGATCCTGATCATCGTCTTTGTCGTGCGCTCCCTGCCCACCGGTACGCGAAGCGGCATCTCCGCCCTGCGCCAGATCGACAAGTCCATCGAGGAATCGGCCTACGATATGGGCGCGGACAGCTTCAAGGTCTTTATGACCGTTACGCTGCCGCTGATCAAGGACTCCTTCCTCTCCGGCCTGGTGACTGCCTTCGTCCGCAGTATCACCGCCATTTCCGCTATCATTCTTCTGGTCACGCCGTCGTTCCTGCTCATTACGGTGCAGATCAATGAGTTTGCGGAGAAGGGCGCTTACAGCCTTGCCTGTGCGTTCGCCACGATTCTGATCATCATCACTTACGGCGCCGTTCTGCTGATGAATCTCTTCATCAAGCATTTCGGAACCAGCAGAAACATCAAGGAGGACTAAGCCATGGATAAAGTGAAAAAAGGCGTTCGCCTGGATCATATTTCCAAAATCTATCAGGACCCCAAGACCGGCAAGGAATTCTATGCCGTCAAGGATACCTCGCTGACCATCGAGCCCGGCTCCTTCGTGACGCTGCTGGGACCCTCCGGCTGCGGCAAAACCACGACGCTGCGCATGATTGCGGGCTTTGAAAGCCCCGATGAAGGCGAGATCTATCTGGGGGAGGAGCCTATCAACGAGCTGACCCCCAACAAGCGCGATACCGCGATGGTGTTCCAGAGCTACGCTCTGCTGCCGCACTACAACGTATTTGATAACGTCGCCTACGGCCTCAAGCTGCGCAAGGTGCCCAAGGACGAGATCAAGGAGCGCGTCATGAAGATCCTCGACCTCGTCGAGCTGACCGGGATGGAAGGCCGCATGACCAACCAGCTCTCCGGCGGCCAACAGCAGCGCGTCGCCCTGGCCCGCGCTCTGGTTATCGAGCCCTCCGTACTGCTTTTCGACGAGCCGCTCTCCAACCTGGACGCGAAGCTGCGCGTCTCGATGCGCACCGAGATCCGCCGCATCCAGCAGCGCGTCGGCATCACCGCCATCTACGTCACCCATGACCAGTCCGAGGCCATGGCGCTCTCCGACAATATCATCATCATGAACAAGGGTGTCGTGGCGCAGATGGGCAGCCCTCAGGAGATCTACTATCACCCGAAGAACGAGTTCGTGGCCGACTTTATCGGCGAGGCCAACTTCCTTCGCGGCACCATGACTGACAGCGACGGGAAGTATGTCACGCTCAAGGTGGAGGGCAACGACCTGCGCGTGCCCGGCCGCGAGGATATGAAGAAAGGGGAGGAGTACACCGTCGTTCTCCGTCCCGAGGCGGCCGCGCTGGCCGACGAGGGCGGACTGCCCTGCGAGGTCGTGCTGTCCTGCTTCATGGGCTCTTATCAGAACTATCATGTGATGGTTGGCGGCACGCTTGTCAAGCTCGAGGAGCACAACCCGAAAAACAAGCACATTTACCAGGTGGGCGATACATGCTCGCTCGTCTTCGAGGCCGATTCGGTCCACGTGCTGTGATCAAGATTCCAACATAAAAACAAGGGAGCGATCCGCTCCCTTGTTTTTTGTCTGATCCCGAATGATATTCTTTCACCGGAACGTGAGTGCCTTCAGCCGCCAGTCCACCGTCTCTTTGCCGTTTTTCTTCTCGCCGCTCTGAACGAGCTGACCCGTCTTTTCATCATACCAGAAGAGGCCGGTCCACGCCCAGGAGAACATCGTCAGCACGAGGCTCACCTTCTCACAGGAGAAGCGCGTCCCGTTGATCGTGATCTCCTCCTTGCCGAGCCTTTTCGCGGCAAACTCGCCGAGGGACATCGCGCCGCGGTTATCGCCGGTACCGATGGAGTAAAAGACGATCTCATCAAGACTGGAGCCGATAAAGGCGGGGAAACACATATCCATCATCTGATACCAGAGCCCCTCGCCGATCTGGAAGCTCTTGTCCTGCGCCTTTCCCTTGAAGCTGCCGCTCATGTTGATGCTGCCGTTTTCGCGGAAAGCGCGGATATCGGTATCGTCGCTGGGGCGCAGATAATGCCATTTGACCGAGGAGAGGTTCTTTTCGAGACAGAATTCTTCCTCTGACCATTTCTCTTCGCCGTGATAGGTGATCTGCGTGACGAGCTTCTCCCCGGCGTAGCGTTCGAAGCGCAGCTCACGGCGCTGCGTTCCGTCGGCGTTCACGTATTCCGCCGCGGCCAGATCCTCGGGGTAATCATAGTCGGGGATGTCGTAAGACTGGATCGGCTTTTGGGAAAAGACAATCTTACCCTTCAGGAACACCCGCTCGATGAACTGCATGTTGGCGATGTTTTCCGCGGGGTCCTTGTCCAGCAGGATCAGATCCGCTTCCATGCCTTCCCGGACCTGTCCCTTCCTGTCGGCAATACCGAGGTGCTCCGCGCCGTTCTTGGTCGCGAGCACGATCGCCTGCATCGGCGTAAGCCCGGCCTCCACGTAATACGCGAGCTCCTTGTGCTCGACGTCGCCGCCCATGGTCTCGAACATATTGTCCGTGCCCATGGCGATCGGGATGCCCGCGTCATAGAGCACCTTGAGGTTGTGTATGCTGTGCCCCATGCGGGTGGGCTCCTTCTCATAGGTCATGGCGTTGACGGTAGGAACAAAACGCGCGCCCGATTCCTTCCAGAGCCTGATAATATCGTCGCCCGGCTCAATGTCCCTGTCGACGATCCCGTGCTCGATTCCGTAGATGCCGGCCTCAAGCAGCTCTTTGACGTCGTCGTAGTAAAAAACGTGCGCCGTCGCGTCCAGACCGTTTTCTTTGCCCTCGCGGATGATCTGCCGCATCAGCGCGGGATCGATTTTCTGAATCGTCAGCAGATTGTCGAAATACCAGAAATCTCCGCCCTGATAGGTGAATTTCAGAAAATCCACGCCCGCTTCTTTCAACTCCCTGATCCCCGCGGTGACCTGCTCCGGCGTGGTGACCTCGAGCGCCATCTCGGCTCTCGCCCAGGGGTTGTCACCGCCGAGCGTATTGGCGGGATGACCGTCGGGCGCCGTGAAGTTCGGCCCGACCAGCAGCAGCTCGGGGCCCGTGATTTCACCGGAGGCGAGCTTTTGGCGAAGCTTGTAGATGAAATGCTTCGGCGCGTCAAGATCCTTGATCGTTGTGATCCCGTAGGGCAGGATCTTGTCGCGGAAGATCTGCGGAAGCGTCTCGTTGAGAAAACGGTCGCTCTCCTCTTCGCTGCGGTTGTTCAGGCCGCCCTGGATATGGATATGGCTGTCGATCAGGCCGGGCATCAACGTTTTACCCTCGCCCTCGATGATCTGCACGTTTTTCCTGCCGATCGGTTGATCTGAAATCTTGGCAATCATGCCGTCCCGGATCAGAACATTCTGATGATAGGCCTCGCTCCCGTCGCCCACGATCACATGGACGTCCCGGATCAGGTATTCGCCTTTCTTCACCGCCTTGGGGCGGGTCAGATACTTGAAGAGCATAAACAACACGACTGCGGCGCCGATCACCATCTGGATCCATGCGATCAGCGGGATACCGAATACTCTTGGCATACTTGATTCCTCCTTGTTATTTTCCGAATATCCGACCGAAAAAATCAGAAAACTGATTCTTCGGCGGGATCGCCATGCCTTGCTCCCGGTTTCCCAGGATGATCAGGGTGTCGCCCGGCTGGATATCGAAAACTTCTCTTGCTTCCTTGGGCAGGACGATCTGCCCCTTTGAGCCGACGGTTACGGTCCAGGCGTACCTTCCTTCCGGTCGTTCCATCGGAGTCCCCCTTTCTGAAAAGCCATACATAACATACTTTCCATGCCGAATGTATCATGTTGTGCGCTTCCTGTCAACCATATTGTTTCTATCTTGTGCGAAGTGCCGGGATCGGAACCGGAGGAGCAGGGGCGTATCTTGAGATAAGGAACGCCTTGTGCTATACTGAATGAGCAAATGGAGGAACTGTGCAGGAGGTGCGGCGGATGAGATACGAGTACGATACGGTGCTGCATGAGCTGCCGGACACCGGCGGCGCTTATGTGGTCTTTCCATGGGATCTGCGGAAAGAACTGGGCAAAGGCCGCGTGAAGGTCCACGCCGAGTTTGACGGCGTTCCCTACGACGGCAGTATCGTCAATATGGGACTGAAAAACCCGGACTGCTCGGTTTGCTATATGATCGGCGTGCGGAAGAGCATACGCGCTCTCCTCCGGAAAGGCGAGGGCGATACGATCCATGTGCTCATTACCGGCCGGACGTGAGCTTGCCGTTGTTTTGAAAGAAGCATTATTTACAGCCTGTCAACCATTTGCCCAATAAGTATGGTAGAATAAAACAAAGCCGAAAACCTTGAGAAAGAAGGCTTTCGGCTTTGTTTATGGCACCCACGGGAGGATTCGAACCTCTGGCCTGCCGCTTAGGAGGCGGCCGCTCTATCCTGCTGAGCTACGTGGGCATGCTTTAAAAGCTTCGTTATTTTACCTCAGAATTCAAACCCTGTCAACCAATTCTCTGCGGAAGGATCCCATATGCTGAAACTGAAGGAAATCAAAAAGGATTATACGGTCGGCGGCTCCGCCGTTCACGCGCTCAAAGGGGTAAACCTGTCGTTTCGGGAAAACGAGTTTGTCGCCATCCTCGGCCACTCCGGCTGCGGCAAGACCACGCTGCTGAACATCATCGGCGGTCTCGACCAGTACAGCGCGGGCGACCTTATCATCAACGGAAAATCCACGAAAAACTATTCGGACGCCGACTGGGACGCCTATCGCAACCACTCCGTCGGCTTTGTGTTCCAGTCCTACAACCTGATCCCGCATCAGACGGTCCTGTCCAACGTAGAGCTTGCGCTGACGCTTTCGGGCGTCGCGCCTGCCGAGCGCCGTGCGCGCGCCGTTGAGGCGCTTGAGAAGGTGGGGCTCGGCGACCAGATCCACAAGAAGCCCAATCAGATGTCCGGCGGCCAGATGCAGCGCGTCGCCATCGCGAGGGCGCTCGTCAACGATCCGGACATTCTGCTGGCGGACGAACCCACGGGCGCGCTTGACTCGGATACCTCCGTGCAGATCATGGAGATCCTGCGCGAGATCGCAAAAAACAAGCTCATCATCATGGTGACCCATAACCCGGAGCTTGCGGAGGGCTACGCCAGCCGGACCATCCGTTTGAAGGACGGCCTCATCGTGGGCGACAGCGACCCCTTCGAGGCGCCTGACGATCTGAAAACCGGCGCCGCCCTGAAAAAGACGTCCATGAGCTTTTTCACGGCGCTTGCGCTGTCCATGAACAATCTGATGACCAAAAAAGCGCGCACGATCCTCACGGCATTCGCCGGGAGCATCGGCATTATCGGCATCGCGCTTATCATGTCGCTTTCCAACGGCGTCCAGAACTACATCAACAAGGTGCAGGAGGATACGCTTTCCAGCTACCCGATCACGATCCGGGCCGAGAGTGTGGATATGACGAGCCTGATGACCTCGCTCATGGGCGTTCAAGCGGAAAACAACGGCACGAGCCACGAGAAGGACGCCGTTTATTCCAGCTCGGTCATGTACGATATGGTAAACTCTCTCGTTTCCGCCGATCTGGAGACCAACAACCTCAAGGCCTTCAAGAAGTATATTGAAAACGAAAACAGCGAGATCGCGCCGTATATCAGCTCGGTGCAGTACTCCTACGACGTTGATATCATTCCCTATGCCGAGGACGGGAACGGTCACATTGCCCGTACCGACGCGACCGATGTGATGCAGGCGGCCATGTCCGCCGCTTTCGGCGGTGACTATTCCAACTATTTTTCCACCTACGGGCGCCTGTACAGCAGGATGGATGTCTGGATCGAGATGCTGCCCGGCGAAAACGGGGAGCTGATCAATCCGCTGCTTGAAAAACAGTATGACCTGCTTTACGGAAGCTGGCCGAAGTCTTTCGACGAGGTCGTGCTCGTGGTGGACGAGAATAACGAGATCTCCGATCTTGTCCTCTACTCGCTGGGGCTGAAGGCCAACGATGAGATCTCCAGCAATATGGAGCTTTTTATGGCGCAGGAGACGATGGAGAGCGCGGCCGAGAGCTGGAGCTATGAGGAAATCTGCGGAATGTCCTTCCGCTATGTTTTCCCGGCGGACAAGTACCGGTACGATGAGGAGAAAGGGGAGTACATCGACCTGAGCGCGGAAGAGCTGGGCCTGCGCACACTGTTCAACAACGGGCTTTCGCTCAAGGTCGTGGGCGTCGTGCGGCAAAGCAGTGAAGCGCTCTCCGGCATGCTCTCCGGCGCGGTGGGCTATACCCATGCGCTTGTCGAGCATATCATGGCGGAAGCCGAAACGAAGGATCTGGTAAAGCGCCAGCTTGAGGACCCGGAGCACGAGGTCTTTACGGGCCTGCCCTTCCTCGACAAGGAGGACGAGGCGCTGACCAACGACCGCAAAATTGCCGCGGCGAAGGATTATATCGCGGCGGCCGATGATCGGACGATCGCAGAGCTGTATGTGAAATACATGAGCGAGCCGGAGGACTCCTACGTGCAGGAGCTGATCGGCGAGCAGATGAAGGACATAAGCCGCGAAGACATTGAAAAGCTCGTCACGGATTCGTATCCCGAGTACCGCTCCGTGCTTGGACAGATGGATGACGAGACGCTGGACAACTACATGAGCCAGATGCTCACCCAGCAGGCAAAGGAGCAGTACGCCGTGCAGATGCGCGCACTATACGAGAAGCTCCCCGATGCGGAGCTGGTGCAGAATTTTTCCATGCTGTCGCTGGAGGACGACGACTACCTCTGGATCTACAACAACGCCATGCCGCCCGTCTTCTCCTCCTCCACGCTGAAGGATACGCTCAAGAAGCTGGGATACGTCGACCTGGAAACGCCCAGCACGATCAACCTGTACGCCTCTACCTTTGAGAACAAGGACAAGATTGCCGACGCGATCAAGGCCTACAACGACTCGGTGGACGAGGGGGATCAGATCAGCTATACCGATATGGTGGCGCTGCTGATGAGCTCGATCACCACCATCATAAACGCCATCAGTTACGTGCTTATCGCCTTTGTCGCCATTTCGCTGGTCGTTTCCTCGATCATGATCGGCATCATCACCTATATCAGTGTACTGGAGCGGACGAAAGAGATCGGCATCCTGCGTGCGATCGGCGCTTCGAAACGGGATGTCTCCCGTGTCTTCAATGCCGAGACCTTTATCATCGGCTTTGCTGCCGGCGCCATCGGCATCGGCATCACAGCGCTGCTGAACATTCCGATCAACGTCATCGTCCACGATCTGACCGGCATTCAGACGCTCAATTCCGCGCTGCCGTGGGTAGGCGCGATCAGCCTTGTGCTCATGAGTATCACGCTGACCTTTATCGCCGGCCTGATCCCCTCGGGGCTTGCCGCGAAGAAAGATCCCGTGGAGGCGCTCCGGACGGAATAACAATTACCAAACGAAAAAAGATCCCCCGGCCGCAAAGGCCGGGGGATCACTGTCACATGGCTTCGATCTCTTTGATATTGTATTCGTTTCCGGTGACAAGGAAGGTGTTTCCGCTCTGGCAGTACGGGCAGATCTTTTTGTACACCATGGTGGGGTAGGTCTTGCCGCAGTCCTGGCAGTAGGTAACGGCCTCGAGCTTCTCGATTTTCAGCTCGGTGTTCCGGAAGTGCTCCGTCTTGGCGCGGGCGTACGCCCAGAAGTCCTGCAGGTATTCGGGAATGATGCCGCTGACCTCGCCGACCTCCAGCGTGATGGACCCGACCTGCTTCAGGTCGTTTTCCACCATGAGCTTTTCGACCGTGTCGATCACATAATAGATGGTTCCGAGCTCGTGCATTATTTACCCTTGCGAATGATGCGCACGACCTGTTTGCCCGCATACTTGAGCATGGGGCCGACCTTGTCCTCGCAGCGGACCATGTTGGAGGCTTCCGGCACGTCGCGCTCGAGGTGGATCGCGTCGAACATGCAGCGCGTGGTGCACAGGCCGCAGCCGATGCAGCGGTTCGGGTCGACCACGCTCACGCCGCAGCCCAGGCAGCGGGAGGCTTCCGCCTTGACCTGCTCCTCGGTGAAGGTGAGCCGGTCATGCTCGAAGGACTTGGCCTTGGCCGGATCGTGCAGCACCTTCTGACGGGCGGGACGGTCGAAGCAGTCGACGCCGAGGACCAGATCGTCCTTATCCAGCTCGTAGAACTCACGCAGATTGCGCCCGACAGTCAGGCTCTGGCCGTCCTGGACAAAGCGGTGCAGGGACTCGGCGCCCTCGCGGCCGGCGGCGATCGCGTCGATCGCAAACTTCGGGCCGGTGTAGACGTCGCCGCCGACAAAGATGTCGTCCTGCTCGGTTTGGTAGGTAATGGGATCGGCAATGGCGTTGCCCTTCTTGCCGGTCTTCAGCGCGCCGATATCGAGCTTGCCCCAGTCGATGGTCTGGCCGACGGCGGCGATGACGGAATCGACCTCGATGGTCTCAAACCTGCCGGTGCCGACGGGCTTGCGGCGGCCCTTCTCGTCAGGCTCGCCCAGCTCCATGATCTCGACCTTGAGCGCCTTGACCTTGCCGTCTTCGCCGATCATCTCCACGGGAGCGTTGAGGAAGCAGAACTTCACACCCTCTTCGCGGGCTTCGGCAACCTCTTCCTTGTCGGCGGGCATCTCGTCCTCGCTGCGGCGGTAGATGACATAGGTCTCCGCGCCGAGGCGGACCGCGGTGCGGCAGACGTCCATCGCGACATTGCCGCCGCCGATGACCGCGCACTTTTTGCCGACTGCGGGCTTGCTGCCGAGGTTGACCTCGCGCAGGAAGCCGACGCCGCCGAACACGCCCTCCAGCTCTTCGCCGGGGATGTTGAGCCTGGCGCTGTTCTGCGCGCCGATGGCAATGTAGAAGCCCTTGAAGCCCTCACCGCGAAGCTGCTCGATGGTGACGTCCTTGCCGACTTCGGTGTTCATCCGGAACTTGACACCCATCTTCTCAAGCACTTCGATCTCACCCTTGAGGGCGGAGCGGTCAAGGCGGTAGCTGGGGATGCCCATGATGAGCATGCCGCCGGGGGCCGGGTTGCGGTCAAAGACCGTGACTTTCCGATAGCCCATGCGCGCGAGATAGTAGGCGCAGCTCAGACCCGCGGGGCCGGCGCCGATGATGGCAACCTTCTCCTCGTAGGGCTTGTCGATGGGACGGCGGTACAGGGGGGCGGGAACGTAGCGTTCCTCGCTCTTCAGATCCTGCTCGGCAATGAACTTCTTGATCTCGTCGATGGCAAGCGCCTTGTCGAGCGCGCCGCGGGTGCAGGCGTCCTCGCAGCGGCGGTTGCAGACGTAGCCGCAGACGGAGGGGAAGGGGTTATCCTGCTTGATGAGCTTGAGCGCGTCCAGATAACGGCCTTCCTTGGCCAGCTGGATGTAACCCTGGATAGCGATGTGGGCGGGGCAGGCGGTCTTGCAGGGGGCGGTGCCGGATTCGTGGCAGTTCTTGCGGTTGTCGTAGACGTAGTTTGGGTTCCACTTCTCCTTGCCCCACTTGAGGCCGGAGGGGAGCTCCTGTTTGGAATACTGGACCTCGCCCTGCTTGGTGCAGAGCTTCTGACCCAGCTTGACGGCGCCGGCCGGGCAGACCTCGACACATTTGCCGCAGGCCACGCACTTTTCCTTTTCCACGTGGGCGCGATAGGCGGAGGCGGAGAGGTTCGGGGTATTGAAGTACTGGCTCGTGCGCAGGGCGAAGCAGACGCCCACGTCGCAGTTGCACAGGCCGAAGATCTTGTCCGAGCCGTCGATGTTCGTGGTCTGATGGACGTAACCGTTGTCCTCGGCGCGCTGGCAGATGGCGAGCGCCTCTTCCTTGGTGATCGCGCGGCCCTTGCCGGTATCGATCAGATACTGGGCAAAATCGCCCAGGCCGATGCAGCAGTCGTCCTGAATCTCGCCGGAGCCCTGTCCGAACAGGCGGCGGGCGTTGCGGCAGGAGCAGTAACCGACGGAAAGCTTGCCGTCGTACTTGTCCAGCCAGTGGGAGATATGCTCAATGGAAACGGACTTGTTCTCGTGCTGGATGGCCTTCTCCACGGGGAGGACGTGCATGCCGATGCCGTCGCCGCCGGGAGGGATCAGGTGGGTCTTGCCTTCGAGGGGCAGGAAGGTCATTTTATCGAAGCTCTCAGCCAGCTCGGGATATTTCTCGACCTGCCATCTGACCATGTTGGTCATCTCGGCGATGCCGGGAACAAAGAGCTGGACATACCACTGCTTCTCATGCCGGGGATTCTCCCAATGATACTCGACGATACCGTGCATGGCGGCGTCGGTGAGCAGTTCCTCGATCTTCTCCTCGCTCTTGCCCGTGAGCTTTGCGATCTCAGCGGTCGTCTTGGGCTTGCGCAGACCCATTTTCAGCATGACCTCCGCGATCTCGTCGCTGGTACATGCGCGGTCAAGGATGATGTACTCGGGGTCCGTCTCGGTCAGGCGCTTGATGCCGAACTTGTACGGCAGGCGGTCGGTGATCATTTTGCCAAGGTCAAACAGAATCTCTCTTGCCATGAAAACGCTCCTTTCAGTCTCTCTGTAATGAATGGGATAAAACTGATATTATACACTCATACATATTAAGATTATCATACAATTCAAGAAATGTCACTATACAAATCCATCCTTACTGCCGAATTTTTGTGCGTTTTGACGCCGCCCGATCCACGCTTGACGGCGGCAAGGAAAAAGCGGTATAGTAAGGATCGGCCTCCCGGCCTTGGCGTCCGGGAGCGATCTTATGAATCAAGAGGAAGTTCATGGAAGAAATCATTCAGCAATTATCCGAGGAGCTTAAGCAGAGACCGGAGTATATCGGCAACGTGATCCGGCTGCTGGAGGAGGGGAACACCATCCCCTTTATCGCGCGCTACCGCAAAGAGCTGCACGGCTCGATGGACGATACGACGCTGCGCGCGCTGGAAACGAGGTTACAGTATCTGCGCGGCCTTCAGGAGCGGCGGGAGAGCGTCCTTGCCGCGATAGCGGAACAGGGGAAACTCACGGAGGAACTGGCCGCCTCCGTCCGCGCGGCAAAAACACTTGCAGAGCTGGAGGACCTTTACCGTCCCTATAAGCAGAAGCGCCGCACCCGTGCCACCGTCGCCAGGGAAAAGGGGCTGGAAGGCCTTGCGGAGGTCCTCTTCGCCCAGGGGAAGGACTGCCCGGCCCCACAGGAGGAGGCGGCGAAATATATCGATCCCGAGAAAGGCGTGAACACCGCACAAGACGCGCTCGACGGCGCGGCCGACATTATCGCCGAGCGCATCAGCGACGACGCCGCGATCCGCGCTTCCCTCAGAAACCTGGTGGAGCGTGTCGGCGAGCTCCGTTCGGTCGCCGCAGCGGAGGAGGACAGCGTCTACCGTCTCTATTATGATTTCACTCAGCACGTCTCCCGCCTGCAGGGGCATCAGATCCTCGCCGTCAACCGCGGTGAGAAGGAAAAATTTCTCAAGGTTTCCCTGCGGCTTGATCACGATCTGGCCATGCAGACCGTTTGGCGCGCCGTCGTCGTTCCCGGGAGCAAGGCCATGCAGTTTGTCAGGGATGCGGCGCTGGACGCCTACGACCGGCTCATCTTCCCCTCGATCGAGCGTGAGACCCGCAGCGGCCTGACGGAACGCGCCTGCGAGGGAGCGATCGGCCAGTTCGCGCTGAATCTGCGCCCGCTGCTGATGCAGCCGCCCGTCAAGGGCAAGGTGACGATGGGGCTCGATCCCGGTTACCGCATGGGCTGCAAGGTCGCCGTGGTGGACGGCACGGGGCGCGTGCTGGATACGGCGGTGGTCTATCCCACCTACGGCGAGCGTCAGAAGGAGGAGGCCATCGAAAAGCTTTCGTCCCTTGTGCGAAAATACGGCGTGGAGCATATCGCCATCGGAAACGGCACGGCCAGCCGGGAGACCGAGCAGACGGCGGTGGAGCTGATCCGCCGGGAACAGGAGAAGGGGAAGGAGCTCAGCTACATGATCGTATCGGAAGCCGGGGCTTCCGTCTACTCCGCGAGCAAACTCGGCGCAGAGGAGTTTCCGCAGTTCGATGTGAACCTGCGCTCCGCCGTCTCTATCGCGAGACGGCTGCAGGATCCGCTGGCCGAGCTGGTGAAGATCGAGCCGAAGGCCATCGGCGTCGGCCAGTACCAGCACGATATGCCGGAAAAGGAGCTGGACCAGGCGCTGGACGCTGTCGTGGAGGACTGCGTCAACGCGGTAGGCGTGGACGTTAACACGGCCTCGCCCTCGCTGCTGCGAAGGGTCTCCGGTCTCACGGCGGCGACCGCGAAGAACATCGTACGCTACCGGGAGGAAAACGGCGCCTTCCTCTCGCGCAGCCAACTGCAGAAGGTGCCGAAGCTCGGGCCGAAGGCTTTCCAGCAGGCGGCAGGCTTCCTGCGCGTACCGGAGAGCAAAAACGTCCTGGACAATACGGCGGTGCACCCGGAGTCTTATACGGCGGCAAAGAAGCTGCTCGGACTGCTCGGCTATTCGGAAGCGGATCTGAAGGCCGGACGGCTCGGCGACCTGCCCGGGCGCCTGAAGGTCTACGGCGCGGAGAACGCGGCGCGGGAGCTGGCGATCGGCCTGCCCACGCTGAAAGACGTTGCGGCGGAGCTGCAAAAGCCCGGCCGCGACATTCGGGACTCCCTGCCGCAGCCGATCCTGCGCACGGATGTGCTTTCGACCAGTGACCTCAAACCAGGCATGATCCTCAGCGGCACCGTGCGCAACGTCATCGACTTCGGCGCTTTTGTGGATATCGGCGTCCATCAGGACGGCCTTGTTCACATTTCCCAGATCTGCGACCGCTTTATCCGCCATCCCTCCGAAGCGCTCTCCGTCGGGGACGTGGTTGAGGTCAAGGTACTGGATGTGGATGAAAAGAAAAAACGAATCAGCCTGTCCATCAAGCAGGCGAAAGTATAACAGGAGGAAAGGAAAGATGTCCTGCACAACCGTACTGGTCGGCAAGAACGCAAGCAACGACCGATCGACCATGATCGCCCGGACCGACGACGGGCACTTTGACGTCAAGAAGCTCATCGTTGTCGAGCCCAAGGATCAGCCCCGCAAGTATAAAAGCGTGCTCTCCCATGCCGAGATCGAGCTGCCGGAAGAACCCATGCGCTATACCGCCTGCCCGAACGTGGACCCGAAGGACGGCGTCTGGGCCGCGACAGGCATCAACGCCGCAAATGTCGGCATGACCGCAACCGAGACCATCACCTCCAATCCGCGCGTCCTTGCCGCGGACCCGCTGGTCGTCTATCAGGAGGCAAAGAGCAAACGGGAGAAGGACGTCCCCGGCGGCATCGGAGAGGAGGACTTCGTGGTCCTTGTGCTGCCCTATATCCGCTCCGCCCGCGAGGGCGTCGAGCGGCTCGGCGCGCTTCTTGAGCGCTACGGCACCTACGAATCCAACGGGATCGCCTTCAACGACGAGAACGAGGTCTGGTGGCTGGAGACCATCGGCGGCCACCACTGGATGGCGCGCAGAGTGCCGGACGACGTGTGCGTCATCAACCCCAACCAGTTCGGCATGGACGGCTTTGATCTTGAGGACGCCTTCGGCGAACAGAAGGCGCATCTCTGTTCGAAGGATCTGCGTTCATTCATCGCCGAAAACCGTCTGGATCTCAACCAGAACGGAGAATTCAACCCGCGCGCCGTTTTCGGCTCCCGCCGGGACATGGATCATGTTTACAATACGCCGCGCGCCTGGTTCATGGCCCGCTATCTCGCGCCGACGCGCTGGCGCTGGGACGGGGAGAACGCGGATTTCACACCCGAGAGCGACAACATCCCCTGGTCGCTGGTGCCGGAGCGCAAGGTGACCGTGGAGGACGTCAAGTACCTGCTGTCTTCCCACTATCAGGGAACGCCGTATAATCCTTACACAAGACAGAATACCGGCAAACGCGGGATGTACCGCTCCATCGGCATCAACCGCACCGGCGTCACCTCCGTCTGCCAGATCCGCAGCGACGTACCGGAAAAGCTCAAGGGACTCGAGTGGATCTGTTTCGGCTCCACCACCTTTGACGCGCTGCTGCCGGTCTACCCCTGCGTACCCAAGATGCCCGCCTACCTGAGCGGCGTGACGACCGACGTTTCCACGGAGACCTTCTACTGGGCGAGCCGTCTGCTCGGCGCGCTGGCCGACCCCATTTATCCTGCGGCCCTCCAGTATATCGAGCGTTATCAGCTCGCGGTGATGACGCAGGGGCGCAGGATCGTCGGGGAAACGGATCGGAAGTTTGCCGAGACGGGAGAGGATAAACTGATTGCGGATGCCAACCGCAGACTCTGCGAGATGGCGAAGGAGCAGAGCACGGCGACGCTCAACAAGGTACTTCTCGCGGCCAGCGAGCACATGAAAAACGGATATAATCTTGCCGATAACTGAAGCCCCGCTTCCGACAGAAAGATAACAGTCAACCCGATCCCCGCCTTTTCCGGCAGGGATCGGGTTGACTTGTGGAAAAAAAGAGCCATTCCATGAAAAAACATTATTGACTTTCGGCACCTGCGCTTCTATAATTAACATAATAATGGATATGAATGGGCTTATGCTGCATATGCCTGTCCCGTGATCCGGAGCCTTATGCATCGACCGTGCCCCACAGCATCCCATGGAGATCAATCTTTAGCAGCGGAGACCTTAAGTACCATGCCAGAGGAAATCGCGAGACGCCGCAGCGTTAACGGCGACGCACACCGATCGGTAACACCGACGGAGAGACAGCATCTTCATGAGAAGACGCCGGTCAAAAAACAGAAGAAACCGCATCGCGCATGGAGAGCTTTCTCCGCTCTCTTGCTGAAGCTTGCGATCCTCGGCGCGCTTGGATGGGCGCTGCTGACCTATGTCCTCTGGATCGGCGTGTGCCATTCCAATGATATGTACCCCGCCGTCCGGGACGGAGATCTGGTGATAAGCTATCGGCTGCAGCCTTTTCTGTCCGGGAATATCGTCTCCTACGAGCATGACGGGCAGCAGTATCTGGGGCGGATCGTCGGCCTGCCCGGCGATGTTGTGGAGATCGATGCCGAGGGGCATTACACCGTTAACGGCAACGTTCCTTTTGAGACGATCTATTATGAAACGAAGAGCGCGGAGGACTCCGCCGTCACTTATCCCTGTATCCTCGGGGAAGGGGAGCTGTTCGTGCTCAACGATATGAGGGAGAGCATGAAGGACTCCCGCGAATTCGGCCCGATCCAGGAAAAGGACGTCGACGGAAGCCTCGCCCTGCTCCTGCGCCGCCGCGGCTGGTAAAGCACGGCTGCGGAATCCTTTCTCCGGCAGTTTGCCGTTGGCTTTTCCCGCCAACGCAAAATAATGTTTTTCTTTTGCTTCACAAAATCATGGCTGAAAGGTGAATGAAAAAATGAGAACGATCAAAAGACTGAGCGCGATCCTGATTGCCGTTCTGTTGTGCGCCCTGCTCCTTGCGCCTGCCGCGGCCTATGCCGATAATACCTATACCGCGGTCGAAGGTACCAGCACCACGTTCAACAAGTACCTCATCATGGATGCCGGCGATAACGTCCCCAATGTGAGCTTCAGCTTCTCTGTTGCCCCCGGAACCGCGATTTCCGCCTCCGCCGGCAAGATGGAAGTCATGGCTGGCCCCGGCGCCCCCACGATCGCCGACGTGACCTTCGCACCGTCTGATGCGACCGCAACCGAAGCCGGAACGAATATCGACATTGCGCGACAGGCCTCTGCCCGTGCCGACGGTCTGACTGCCGAAACAGGCGTTCAGCTGGAAGCCGGTGAGAAGTACGCGACCAAACAGGCGACGGTGAGTTTTTCCGGCATCACTTTCGACGAACCGGGCATCTACCGTTACATCATTACCGAGACGGCGAATGCCGATCATGAATCTGCGGGCATCATGCACGACAATGACGTCGACCGCGTGCTCGACGTTTACGTAAGCGATGACGGAACCGGGACTCTGACGGTTGCCGCCTACGTTCTGCATCTCAACGCAAACGACATCGCTGCCGGCAGCGGCAACGGTTCCGCGGACGTCCAGACCGACGGAGCTCCCCTGGACGATAAGACCGACGGTTTTACCAATGAGTTCAACAGCAAGGACCTGGTCTTCAAGAAAGAAGTCACCGGAAACCAGGCTTCCCGTGATAAGTGGTTTGCGTTTACCGCGACCGTTACCGACGTGAATGACGACGACGTATTCACCATTTCTCTGGCGGACGACGGGGATGACAACACTACGGACGGCAACGCCGACGCGACGTCCGGCGTGAACAATGCGACCATCGCGGAGAACCAGAATAAGACAAATCCGACCAGCGCGACCGGCGCTGAGCTCAAAGCCGGCGTGAAGTTCTATCTGCAGCATGGCCAGAGCGTTGCGATTCGCGGTATCGCCCCGAACGCTGCCTACACGGTCGAGGAAAACGCTGAGGATTACAAGTCCACCGCGTCCGGCGTCAGCGGGTACGATAAGGCGGCAACCGGTGTGATCGGAACGATCGCCGGCACGGAGAAGGTCGTTAAGACTTCCTTCCTGAACACCCGCAACGGCATGATTCCGACCGGCGTGCTGCTGACGGCAGTTCCTGGCATCGCGATCGTTGCCGTCGCCCTGGGCGGCCTGCTTGCCGTGAAGCGGAAAAAGAACGAAGACTGATCGAGAGATAAAGAAAACACTCGTGCTTTGCACCTTGTCCGAGGGATGAAGGAGAGAAGAGCGATGAAAAAGACGATGAAGAAAATGCTGAGCGGTCTGCTGCTGGCGGCGCTGCTGGT
>ONOL01000023.1 GCA_900319465.1 uncultured Eubacteriales bacterium
CTTCTTTCATCGTGTATTCGCCCGCGTCCAGCTGACGGAAGCCGCCGATCTTGCTGCTCGCCACCGTCGTGCTGCCGCTCTTGAATTCGCTCTTCTCCGCTGATATCGTTCGAGGTGGGATAGATGATCCTGTACTTCGGATTCCGTCGCCGCGGGAACGATCGTGACGTGCAGGTCTTCGATCTCGGTCACAACCACAACGCGGATACGCTCTTCGGTCTGCGGCTCAGCCGCGGGCTGCCCGGAACCCCCGTCCGTTTCGGCGGCGGGCTCCTCCTCGGGCTCCGCTGAGACGTCCTCCGCTTCGTCCGTTTCGTCTGCGTCCGGTGCGGCGCTTGCTTGGGAAGCCCCGGCCGCCGCCTCCGTCTGCGCTGCGGGCAGCTCGTCCGCAAAAACGGACGTCGGCATCAGGCCGACCAGCAGGAACACCGCCAGCAGGAGCGCCGTCAGCTTTTTGATCGTATTATTCTTCATTCCGTTTCCTCCCGTCCCGCTTTAAAGTTGGAGAGTACGGCTCTGCTCCAAAGATCCCGGAATCGCTTCCCGCCCTCTCGCATCGCCCGGCGAAGGATCGCCGGGTACAGAAAACCGAGCTGTTAGATGGGCATATTCTCAATTATATTAGTTTTATTATTACAGCGGAGCCGGAAGAACCAGTAGTTTTATATTAACCAATCATACGAGAACGTGTGTTTTTCAGGGAAACCGGAGAAAGCGAGACCGCGCGGCGCATTGGCCGCGCGGTCTCGCTTTCTGACCTCTGTCTCCTGCCGTTCATTCCCCTGCGGAGAGGTAGGAGCGGGTCCGGCTCATATCTGTCACGAGATCCGGATTCCCGTCCGCCTTCATACGCGCCGCAAGTTCCCGAACCCTTTCGGGATCGGCCTTGATCGCCTGCAGCTCCTCCTCCGTGATCCCCACGAGCTGGAGAAAGGCGGTCCGTCCGTAGACCGACTGCTGCGGCTCGGCTTCGGTATCCTCCACGAAAACCAGCGCCGTGATCTTTGAATCCGTCCCGGCGTGCAGGGATTTCCCGCCGCCCGAGACGTAATCCCCGGGCTCGAAATACCAGTTGCTCTGATAGGTATATCTTGCGAGACGGGAGAGCATATCCATCGCCCAGAGACAGTCCTCGGCCGTTTTTTCGCGGAGCTTGAAGGTCATCTCATAGCCCCAGCCGTTTTCCTCGCCGCCGAAGGCCTCCTCGTCTCCGTACAGCACGGTCATTCCGTAGGTCACGATATGCTGGTAGCCCTTTGGGGACTCATAGACGGAGTAGCCGTCCAGATAACAATCCCCGCCGAGCAGTGCACGGGCCTGCAGCTCCGTTCCGAAGTGCTTCGGGCTCTGTCCGGGGTAGAGCTTTTCGAAGGCGTCGTCGACAGCCTGCCAGCCCGGCGCGTATTCCACGTCCTCCTTCAGACGTTGGAGAAATTCTTCTTTCGTCATCACATGTCCTCCCTGTCCTGCCCGCGCTGCTCTTCAGAGCGCGTCCCAAACGCAGCCTCTTTCCTTCCTGTCTCTATTTTATCACCGAATTGCGGAGAAGCAAGGCTTTTCGCGAGCCGACACGGATCCGCCGGGCGCTCGCCTCCCGTTTCCCGCATTTGCGTTTCCCGGCCGACAAATATTCCCATAATACCAGGTTTTTCTCCCTTGACAAAACGCTTCCTTTTTTGTATATTACAGCACGAACGGATAGCAACCAGGATGATATTCCGGCTATTTGTTCAATATTTTGAAGTGTTTTGACTTTTTTCCGCCTGTTTTGGCAAGTTTTGTAAGGAGATGCATTCGATTGGCAAACAGCAAGCACACACGGCGCTTCCTTTCCCTTCTGCTGCTTGTCTGCATGGCGCTCGCGCTGCTGCAGACCGGTGCCGCCATGGCCGAAGGCATGCCGGACGAGCCCCCCTCCGGGGAGAGTACGGCCGCTCCCGCTTCGGAGGAGCCGGAAGAATCCGCCGTCCCCGTGCCGGAGGCTGCCGGGGCGGCGGCAGCCGCTTCGGACGGGGCTTCTGGCGGACAGGCTGCCGAGGGATTTGACGGAACCGAAGGAGCTCCCGAGCAGGAGGAGCAGCCCGAGGAGCTTCCGGAACGCAGCGATCACGGTCCCTACCGCTTCGAGGCGGCGTCTGCCTCGGGCGTCAGCATCTATGCGGAGGCGCCCTCGGACGCCTTTGTCGGAAACGTGACCATGACGGTCCGCGACGTCCGTCTGGACAGCCGCACGGAGGCCCAGGTCCTCAACACGGTGGACGGCCGCCGCGTGCTGGCGGCGGTGGACATCACCTTCCGGGACGAAGCCGGCTCGCAGGTCGAGCCGCTCTGCGACGTCACCTTCACGCTGCGCTCCGAAGCGCTGCTTCTGGCGGACGAGCTGGAGGTCGTGCACGTCGACACGCTTGAAGACGGCGCAGTGGACCCCGGCAGCGCCCCGCAGAAGCTCGCCTCCAGCAGCACGGCTGATGACGCCGTGCTTGTGCAGACCGACAGCTTTTCGATTTTTGCCGTAGTTGACGCGGACAGCGAGGACCTCCCCGCCGTGCTCACGGTCACCTTTGTGGACGGAGAAGGCAGGGAAATCTCGGTCCAGGCGGTCAAGGAGGGTGAAACCCTGTATGAGCCCGAGGTTCCCCGGGAGCTGGCCAACCGCCGCTTTGTCGGCTGGTATGCCGAGGGGAGCGAAGACCCGTACCGGGATTTCGGCGCAGTCGGCCCGGTTGCGGAGAACACCTCCCTGCGGCTGACGGCCCGTTACAGCGACGCCACCGCCAACATCATCTACCACGACACGCAGGGCAACGTGGTACAGACGGACGCCGTACCGGTGAACACCCGCGCTTCCGTCCTGCCCGAGAGCCCCATGATCGCCACCGATTCCCTCACGCTCTGCCACTACGGCTGGGCGACAAGCCCCGGCGGAAAGACGGACGTGTCCGGTTCCCTGCCCGTCGGGACGAAGGATATTGACCTTTACCCCATCGTTCTGGAGGGCTGCTGGGTCAACTTCGACAGCGACGGCGGCACGGCGGTCAAGAGCCGCTTCATTCCCGCGACAGCCGCAGGCGACGAGAGAAAAGTGAAGCAGCCTGCCGACCCCTACCGGGAGGGCTACCGCTTCGACGGCTGGTATAACAGCAGCGATCGCACCGATCCCTACGACTTTGACGTGCCGGTCAGCGCCCCGCATACGATCTACGCCCGCTGGACGCCGAAGGACAACACGCAGTACAAGGTCCTGTACTGGATCGAGTACCAGTCGGATATCAAAAACGATCTCTGGGACTACAAGCTGCTCGCCCGTATCGTAAAAGAGAGCACCACCGGCGCGGAGGCGGTGTACGATCCGGATCTGATCTTCAATCACCCCTACCAGCACAAGGAATACGGCTACGTGCTGAACACGGAGAAGAGCGAGACGAAGACGGTCGCCCCCGACGGCAGCACCGTGGTCAACGTCTACTATGACTGCCAGAAGCGCAGCCTCTCCTTCATCTTCCCGGACAGGGACGGGCAGCAGGTGACGGTCAGCGCCAGTGATATCAAATTCTCCGCGGATATGGGCTTCTTCTGGGACATGGTTGCCGAGCATAACGATCTTGACTATCTGCTGGACGGCCACCACGAGTTTCTTCTCAGTCCGCATGCGATCTCGATCGATACGAAGAGCGATCTGACAAAGCTGAGCACCTGGGAAGACGAAGTCGGGTACTGGCGCTACGCCAATTATAATCTGGCGGACCGCACATTTTACGAAACGCTGGAAGGCGTGGCGCCCGAAGGCAAAGAAGTCGTACGCAACACCTCCTACCGCATGACGGGCGATACGACGGATGACCGCACCTATTACGAGGTGTCGCGAAGCTATGTGTACGGCGGATGGAACAAGGGCGTCGTCCCCGGAACCCCGACAGGCTTCCGCTGCTATTTCAAAGGCTCGGACGGCAACTACGGCTGGTCCGCCAGCAACCTCAGAACGATCTGGTATCACCGCGGAAACGGCTACGGGCTGAACGACTCCCGCGATCCGGAGATGCGCTACGAATACAACGAGGATCCGGACGGCTTTATGGATATTTACTTTATCCGCCAGAAATATGAGCTGAACTTCCACGAAAACGGCGGGGCGGATCTGGAGAACCAGGAAGTCTACTACCAGAAAAACATCTCCGTCTTTGACCCGGCCGTGACGGACCCCGCGCACTACACGCCCGGCGTCTCAATGCGCACGAACCCGGACGGCCAGCTGCTGACCTTTGCCGGATGGTATACGGACGTCATGCTGTCCGAGCCCTTTGATGGCTTCGACCAGACCATGCCCGCCCTGAACATCGACCTCTACGCCAAGTGGGCGCCCATCACCTATACCGTGAGCTTCGACACCAACGGCGGCTCTGAGATCCCGCCCATCACAGGTGTGGAATACAGCCAGCGCGTGATCAAGCCGGCGGACCCGACCCGCGAGCACTTCACCTTCCTCGGCTGGACCCTGAACGGGGAAATCTTCAGCTTTGAATCCGGCATCACGGAGGACATCACGCTGGTGGCGCAGTGGAAGAGCGTCAACGTCTATCCCGTGATCTACGACCTGAACGGCGGCAGCGGGACGGTGCCGAAAGACGGAAAGACCTACTACGCCGACGCGAAGGTGATCGCGCTGCCCCCGGCCGACGACGTGACCGGGCCGGGCGGTAAGGTCTTTCTCGGCTGGCTCGCGGATTCGGACGGGAAGCTCTACTACCCCAACGGAAGCGTATCCATGCCCACAGCGCCGCTGACGCTGACGGCGCAGTGGGGCGAGCTTCCCCTCACCACCTCCTTCCTGTACGATTTCAACTACGGCAGCTACGGCATTACGTCCACCCATACGAGCGCAGCGCAGCACGCGATCGACGGTCTGCAAAACAACACCGAGATCACGGCGGCCGACTTTTCCGACTTCGGCGAGGCGCCCGACGGCTATACCTTCCTCGGCTGGAACACCAGCGCGGACGGCAAGGGCCGGATGATCCGCCCCGGCGACCGCCTGTGGCTGGACCGGGAGGAGCCGCTCCCCAACCGGGTGTTCGCAATCTGGGAAAAGACGGCGGCGCCCACCCCAACGCCCGCTCCGGGACGCAGCCCGCGGACGGGAGACACAGATCGGCCGCAGCTGTTTCTGGGACTGATGCTGCTCTCCGCTTCCGCCGGCCTGTGGATATACGCGAAGGCGCGGAGAAAAGGCGCGCAGGCGCGCTGACGCGCCAGACAGGATCGCAGTCCCTCCTCTCATCCCAACATACAAGAAGCCGCCGGGCGCTGGATCGGCGGCTTCTTCGCGCCTCGGCCGTGGTCGGCCGGGGCGTGTTTTCCCTTTTCTGCGCCGGGATTGTCCTGTTGTTGGTTATTTTTCCTGATTTTGAAGACGCATCAGGATTGACAAGCGCACTTTTCGAGCATATAATTATGCTGATAGAGTATTCAAACTGCTGATTCTGCGCTTTCCCGGCCGAAATACATAAAAAAACGAGGCTCTTGAACATGAGAAGTAACAAGAGAAAAATCCAGTTT
This sequence comes from uncultured Eubacteriales bacterium, assembly GCA_900319465.1. Classification (GTDB taxonomy): domain Bacteria; phylum Bacillota; class Clostridia; order Oscillospirales; family Oscillospiraceae; genus Limivicinus. Next base: position 5,554 of record ONOL01000023.1, read on the forward strand.
CTGCTGGCAGTCATCCTTTTGGTGGCCATGACTGTTTCCCTGCTGCCCTACTCTGCTCTTGCGGCGGGCGATCCCCCACCGGACGCTGCAGCGTACACAGACCGGGAAAATGAGTCCAACGGCGAATCCGGCGGCGGGACCGGCGGCGAGACCGGCGGCGAGACCGGCGGGGAAACCGGCGGCGGGACCGGCGGGGAAACCGGCGGCGAGACCGGCGGCGAAACCGGTGGGGAAGCCGGCGGGGAAACCGGCGGCGGGACCGGCGGGGAAACCGGCGGCGAGACCGGCGGCGAAACCGGCGGCGAGACCGGCGGCGAAACCGGCGGCGAGACCGGCGGCGAGACCGGCGGGGAAACCGGCGGCGAGACCGGCGGCGAAACCGGCGGCGAGACCGGCGGGGAAACCGGCGGCGAAACCGACGGCCAGGACACCGCCACGCCTGAAGACGCCAAGATCCAAGTCATGGACGCGGACGGTCTCTCCGTCAGCGACGAGGCCCTTCTCGCGGAATCGGCTGAATCTCCGGATCCTCCATATAAAATCTACTTCGCCGTTCCCGCGTCCTGGGAAGGAAAGTACGACACCGTTTCCATCAACGCCCATCGGAGCAGCGACCATACCGATGACTGGACGTTTAAACAAATGACCTACACCGGCCAGCTCTGCGCCGGGCAAAGAGTTTACTCGGTTGACATCTCAAGCATGGACGACTGCCAGTGGAAAGGCTTCCATACCCTCCAGTTCCAGTTCCGCAAGAACGGTACGTATCAGGGCAAGGTCGAGCCTTTTAAAGAACAATGGGTCACTTCTTCTGTTTTTGCAAATCAACTCTACTTCGGTCAGACCGGCTCGTGGGTGGACGCGGGCGCGGATCTTGAGAATCTTTCCTCCTTCAACGCCTTCAGCGTGTACTATGACGCAAGGCTCTCCATGCTGCAGGTTTACAAGAATGAAATCAACAACGATACCGGTGCTTTCCCCTCAACGGAGCAGGCAGAGTCCCTCAGCATCCCCAAGTGGAACACCCCGTATATGTTTTTTTACGCGGTCGGCAGCGGCAAGCCCAATCTCTGCGGCGTCATGGAGCCCGTCTCATCCGGCAGCTATGTCTACAAGGCCTCCCTCCCCAGCGGTTATTCGCAGATTGTCTTCTCTTCCTTTGCGCTGAACTCCCTCAACGAGAAATTTGACTCGGCCAACGGGGATCACGGCGCACGTACGGATGCGCTGTCCATCGACGCAAGCTACGAGGGCAAGTGCTTCTACGGGGACTCCCACGATCCGGTGATCTACACCAGCAACCGCCGCGGCGGGTACTGGGATACGCTCTCTGTGCTCCGCTGCGCGGGATATCCCGGCGGCGTCGGCAGCGGCACACGTCCCCTGACCACCGATATCTATTACGTAAACACCACGGTCTACGATTACTTCTCCGATTACGAGCTGAACGGCAACAACCGCTCCCGTTATCCCAGTTCTGTTTCCAGTCCCAGGCACCAGTACTGGGTCAGCTTCCGCCATTTCGATCAGGCGCTCAGCGACAGATACGAGAGCAGCGAGGAGTCCATTCCCCTGTACGTTGGCCATTTCCAGCCGAAATACTCCAACTGGGGCTACCCGTACCAGGACGTGGCCGGCATACTCGGCCTGTACGGCTTTGACAGCGGCGCTCAGGCGGGCTTCATGTCTTCGAACAACTCGACGCTGGACGCCAACGGAAACGGCGAATACTACAACAGCGCAGCACAGGGCCTGGTCAGCAGCACGCTTGGCAGCGGAAATACGGTCCTGACCGGGAGCGGCAACATTCTTCCCTTTTTTGACAGCGGCTTTTTGGGCGGGTCCAACAGCAAGAACACCGTGCTCGGCACCGTGTATGAGAACGCCGCCTTCCCCTTCACCAAGCAAATCATCGACGGCGTGGAATACTGGTCTTTTGACAGTGCGGACAGCTCCCTTGCGCTGAAGTACGATTCCGGAGAAAGCAGATACTTCTTCCAGAACATGGGCCTGCAGGACTGGTCCCACAACACCGAGTCCGGGGGCACCTGGAGCGAGGGCTACGGCTTCTTCCCCTTCAACGCGGTCATCGGCAGCAGCGCCAATGCCTCCAAGTACAATTTCGGCTTCGGCCTCAAGATGGACATCAAGTTCTTCCTGCCCGAGGACGGCAAGATCAACGGCCACGATATCAAGCTCAACTTCTCCGGCGACGACGACCTGTGGATCTTCATCGACGGAAAGCTGATCCTGGATGTGGGCGGCAGCCACTCTTCCGTCAGCGGCTCGATCAATTTTGCCGAGAAAACGGCAACGGTCTCCAGCACCAAGGCGAGCCAGGGCGGAAGCACCCCCTCCGGCTTTACGATCTCCGGCGGCCCGTATACCGAGCACACCATGACGATCTTCTACATGGAGCGCGGCATGTGGCAGTCGAACCTCAAGCTCAGCTTCAACTTCGTGGATGAGAGCCAGCTCAACGTCAACAAGACGCTGGACACCTCCGACGTGAACGCCGATCTGTTCCCGGAGACCCTGTTCACGTCCCATCCCTTCCGCTTCAACATCAAGAACCTGGTGACGCACTACGGAACCGTCTCGCAGGAGGCCGGGGCCTATATGCCGCAGTATGACATCCCCGACTACGGCTCCGCGAGCTCCGGCACTCTGCAGAATGCCGCCGGCGCGAAGTACAGCCTCTCCGGCGGAACCGCCTCGTCCGGCGCAGTCGATACGAGCGGAATCTTCAGTCTCCTCCCCGGGGAGACCGCCACCTTCGACAACCAGTTCCGCCGCGGCAGCTACATTGCGCTGAACGAAACGCTCAGCACGGAGGAGGCCGCCCTGTTTGAGACGAAGTGGACCATGCAGGGCGCCGACGGGAACAACGTCACTTCCTTCGGCACCGGCACTTCCGTGATCAACGCGTCTGCGCCGAGCATGGTCGCGCACGGGGGCACCGCCGTGGACGACGGCCGCACGGAGAACAAGTTCAATTACGACGACACGCAGGACGGAAGCAGCATCAACGCCTACAAGGGCGGCGATGCGTACCATCCGGAGAACACCTTCGTCTTCCGCTCTTACAGCAAGCCGGACGCGACCCTGGGCGAGACGGAGCTGACGGTTCTGTACGCCAACAAGGTCAAGGTCGGCAGCCTGGAGATCAAAAAGCAGCAGGCTGCGGTCTCCGATCCGCTGACCGGCCCCTACACCTTCAACGTCGTCTTCAGCAACGTCGGCGGCCTTGATCTGGAGGGTACGAACGACATCACGACGACCGTGACGGTCCCGCTCGGCGGGAGCGCGAAAATTGAGGGCATCCCCGTCGGCACGGAGTACACGATCACCGAAGCTGTGCCGGAAGGCACCGAGCTTCTGACGATCGACGGGGCGGACGTCACTGCCGCCGCGGCACCCGCCGCGAGCGGAAGCATCGCCGAAAACCAGACCGCCACACACACCTTTGTGAACGCGAAGAAGCCCACCGTGGAAGCGAGCGTGAACAAGGTCTGGCTCAAGGCGGACGGGACGGCCGGCCAGGCGCCCGTGGAGACGATCTCCCTGCGGCTGGAGAAGAGCCTGAACGGGACGGACTGGAGCGCAGTCACCGGGTATGAGACTGTCTCGCTCGGCACGAACGGCTGGGCCGCGCGCTTTGAGAAGCTGGACAAGTACGAGGATTACAAGGCCGCGCCCCTCAAGCCCTACCGGTACCGCGTGGTTGAGCTTGGGACAGAGAACAATTACATCTTCTTTGCCGACGAGCGCTATGAAGTCTCGTATTCACAGTCCGACACGGAGACCTCCTTCGCCACGACCATCACCAACAAGCACGCGCCCATCCTCTATGACCTGACGATCAGTAAGACCGTCACCGGCAACCTCGGCAGCAGGTTCAAGTCCTTCTCCTTCACGCTTACCCTGAAGGACAAGAACAACCTGGCTCTTGCGGATACCTCCTTCACCTGTGAGGGTGCGCAGACCAGCATCACCACGGACTCCGACGGCAAGGCGACCTTCTCCCTCAAGAACGGCCAGCAGCTCACGATCAAGGGCATCCCAAAGGGCTGCGCTTACACGGTCGAGGAGGAAGACCTCACCGCCTCCGGCTATACGACCACCGTGGACGGCAGTGAAGGCCTCACCGCCTCCGGCACGCTGAACGAGAATGCCGCGCACAGCTTCGTCAACAACAAGCAGACGGTGATCCCCACCGGCGTCTCCATGGAGCCGCGCAGTCTGCTGCTGATGGCGCTGGGCTTCACGGTCCTGGTGCTGACGAGTCTGAGCCTGCGGCGCATGGACAGGCGCGGGAAACGGAAAGCCTGACGCCGCGCGGCAAAGCAAAAGAAATAGAATGCCAAGCAAAAACACCGCCTTTCGGCGGTGTTTTTGCTTGGCGTCGAGACTCCCAAAAAAGGGCGGCGAAGAAGGGAACCAGAGCCGCGGGGGAGCGCGAGGGGATTCACTCAGTTAAAGATACAAATAACTGAGACTCACGATTACGATACTTCCAAATATGATTTTGGAGGTATATCCCATGACAACACAGAAATCCTTTTTTGAGAAGAATGGCGGCACTTATTCACGGGTCGGCGATGTGCTCCTTCCCGACCTTTTCATTGGAGCAGCAGAACAAAGGCCCATCGGCAAGTTTGGCCGGATGCGGAAACACTATCTAAAGAAGCAGCGCCCGTTGCTTTATTCGGAACTGCTGCTGTCCGGAAAACTGTATCCGCACCTTTTGGAAATCGATGAAGCCTGCGAAGATCGTGTGGAACTGCTTGTCCTGCAAATGGCAAAGTGTGAGGGCGTGACCGAGACACTCAAAGCTGCCAATCAGATGGAATGGGTCAGACAGATGAACAGCATCCAGAACCGTGCGGAAGAGATCGTGCGCACGAGCTCGTGTACTGCTGAGGGAGGGGGTACAGAGATGCAAGTTTTGGAAGACCTTTACCTCGGCGATGTTCGTCCCAGCGACCGCGGCTTTAAGCGAAACAGCCAGTACGCGAAGGCTTTGGACGAAGTGGTCAAAGCCGGTGATGCTCTGACCGAAGGCCTCACCGAAAAACAAAAGGAGTTGTTCGAGGACTACATGACCGCCCAGAGGGAGGTCAATGTTCTTACCGATTGCGAGACGTTTTGTGTGGCCTTCAAGCTCGGCGCGAAGATCATGCTGGATGTGCTGACAGACAGCCCGATGAAAGAAATCTAAACATGAATGACTGTGCCGGAATGAGTCGAGAGGCTCCTTCCGGCACGTTTTCTTATTTGAGAATCAAGCTGACCTGGCGCTGAACAACAGCGCTGAGCAGTTCGAGCCTGTTTTCGCTGATTGGGATTCTCGGATGATTCTCGAACTGGAAGCCTTTCAGCTTTTCCAGGTCGACACGGATATCATCCATTATGAGGCCGCGCGCGGTGACAATGAAATCGCGTCCCAGCTTCGGACGGCAATGGTCGATATACCAATCAGGCGCGGCCAGCGCGTCCTCGTCCAGTTCAGGGAACAGCGCACGGTTGTTGTCAAAGACAGGCGCCATGCCGACAATCTCCATGGTCTGGTTATCAAACAAGAAGCCGAAGTTTCCGTAGTGGCGATCCGGGTTCAATGTCAGCGCATCGAGTACGCACATCCGACGGAAGTCACCATCGCTTCCAAGCGTCTGGCAATAGTCCAGCAGACGCGGGATCGTCTGCTCTCCATGGAACACAGCACTGGCCTTGGCAAGTCCTGTTGCTTCCGTTGTGAACAACGGGCACTTGCTCACAAGCTTATCGTGATACAGATCCAGGTCATACTGCACTGCGTTCGGGCAGATGTGTCGGGCAAGCTGGGAAACCAGAAACTCGGAGACCGGCTCAATCACATGTAGGCCGCTGCCGCTCTTGTAAAGCCATATCCCGTCCACATCCCGTACCCAACACTTGGCGTAATAGCCATCCGTGCCGAACTCCGGTGATGTTGAGGAAAGATCTGTCTCACTGATCACGCCGTCAAAGGCGGCTTCGCTCACAAGTTGGTCGAACTCGTTTTGATACAGGGAAACGATGTCCCAGCAGAGATCGTTGTCCGCCTCCTTCACCCAGAAGGTGTCATTCAGAGACAGGGCGTGGGTGACGCGGAGAAAGCCCTCCAGATCGTCGCAGCCGTAACGCTCCAGCAGTTCTTTAATGTGCTTGCGGTGTTTGGGGGCCTGTCGACGCGACAGGAAGTCATTAAGCTTACCGTAACCGATCGGGCGAAGCTCAGTCAGCCATTCGGTCTCTGTGAACTCCGGCTCGTCAAAAGCGTTGCGCTCGCAGGCAAAGCGGAGCACGGGCAGATCCCGGTTCATCAATACGTATTCTCTTGTCATGCTTCCGCCTCCTTCCGTTCTATTGTAGCATATTATTGCCGTTTATACAATGCTTTTCGTTGATATATGGCATGTTCACTCATTCCTTAAGCATCCAATTATCGTTGTCAGACTTGCTGATTCTGCCTACTTTTTCTGCCCAAACAATCCCGCCCAGGAAGAGAGCACTTACTGCGCTGCCGATCCGGTTGATTCCCATAAGGTTCGCAGCAGCGCGAATCAGATCCTCTTGCGGGAGGCTGAACTGCTCCTCAAGGGCGCGGCATACGGCATTAGCTGCCTCCTGAACAGGAATCTCTTTCGCATCACGTTTACTGTCGCCCTCACCGTTGGTACGGAACTCCATATAGGTGCGAGGGTTCTGCGTGGGTTTCCAAAAAAAGCGTTCTTCACCTTGGATCGTGCTATTCAGATTCATAGATTTATAAATACCATTACGTTCTGACCCGCATTCAGTACTGGAGCAGACAGGTGCAGCAGGACGATGGCCAACTCTTGGATCATCTCCTGAAAGCCGGTGATCGGGAACGCACAGCGGAGGCAAAGAGGCAGACTTCGGAACTGAAGAAGGCTGAAAAACGGAAGGGCGAGGTTGACCGTGCTTTCTCCAAAATGTATGAGGACTGGGTTGCTGAGCGCATCACGGAATACAATTTCAATTTGCTCTCTCAGAAGTACCAGGCAGAGCAGGCGGAACTGGAACAAAAGATCCAAAAGCTGAAAGCAGATATGTCTTCCGTAAAGGAAACTGCGGAAAACGCGGAGAAATGGATCGAGCTGTTCAAGAAGGTCGGATACCCCGAAGAACTGACCGCTGATCTGCTGAATACGCTGATAGAGAAAATCCTGATCCACGAAGCCACCGAAGGAGAGTTCGGCGGCCGGGATCAGGAGATTGAGATCATTTACCGCTTTGTCGGTAAGATCGATTGATTTATGTCTTTAACTGTGTGAAACCGGGGGCAAGGCCCGCCTCGCGTTTGGATAACCCGCCGTCCGAAAAAGGCGGAGGGTATCCGGCTTTTTCGGGTCATGGCATTTTGCCCCGGGCAAAATGCCCGGCGGCGAAAGCGTTTCGCGTGTCCGGCTGGGGACGGCGCCTATGCCGGGCTCATTCGCTCAGCAGCCACACGAAGCCGTAGGGCGGAAGCTCCCAGGTGCCGCTGATCTCCAGCTCGTCCCCGCGCACGAGGTTTTTGCGATGGCCGAGGGTGAAGAGGATCGCGTGCTTCCAGTGCTCGCTGAAATTGAAGACCATCGTCAGCTCCTGCCCGTTGAGGCGGCGCTTGACGCCGAGCAGGGAGATATCGCCCGGATCAAAGGTGCTCACCTCGGCGTCGGCCGAGAAGATCGGATTCTCGCGGCGAATGCGCTCGAGCGCCGCGATGCCCTCGAAGAGCCGTCCCTGGCGGGTTTCGGGATCGTGGCGCAGCTCGGCCTCCTCCCAGAGGAAGGCGCCTCGATGCAGATAGCGGCTGTCCTCCCGCTTCTTCGGGTCGTCGTGGTAGCCGTAGTCGTTGAGCTGGCCGATCTCGTCCCCTGCGTAGAGGATGGGCACGCCGCTCTGGCAGAGCAGCCACGCATGCAGCATCAGATCGCGGTCGATGGCAAGCGAGAGCGCCCCTGTGTTCCCTTCGCGCTCCGCCGCCTCGATCCCGAGCAGCGAGGCCGTCGTCCCGCACAGGCGCGAGTCGCCCAGGCGGGGATCGTCGTTATAGCGCTCGCCCCGGGCGAAGCTGCCGTAGAACTCACCGGTAAAGAAGGCGTTGAGGAATGCCTTGTGCGTCACCTCGTACATGCTGAACCAGCGCAGGAAGGGGTAGTCCAGCCCCCAGCCGATATCATCGTGGCAGCGCAGATAGTTCAGGAAGATATAGTCGCGCGGCAGTCCCGCCACCGTATCCACCTGGTGGCGCAGCAGCCTCGTGTCCCTGGTGGCAACGGTGTGCCAGGTGGTGCACATGGTGGTGGCGTTGTAGAGCATATGGCACTCCGGACGCTGAACGTCGCCGAAGTATGGCGCGAGCTTCTCCGGCGCCATGACCACCTCGCCCAGCAGCAGCACGGAGGGGCAGGCGATCTCGCACAGGAGGCGCATCATCCGCACGATGCTGTGCACCTGCGGGAGGTTGCGGCAGTCGGTGCCGAGCTGCTTCCAGATGTAGGGCACGGCGTCGATGCGGATCACGTCGATGCCCTTGTTGGCTAGGAAGAGCAGGTTGTCCGCCATGGCGTTGAGCACCGCGGGATTGCCGTAGTTGAGGTCCCACTGATAGGGGTAGAAGGAGGTGAGCACGTACTTGCCGAGCTCCTCCAGGTAGGTGAAGTTGCCGGGTGCGGTGACGGGGAAGACCTGCGGGACGTGCTTTTCGTATTCGTCCGGCACCGTCCTGTCGTCGTAGAAGAAGTAGTAGTCCTGATACTCCTTCTCGCCCGCGCGGGCCTTGCGGGCCCAGAGGTGATCCTCGCTCGTGTGGTTCATGACGAAGTCCATACACACGGAGACGCCCCCCTCATGACAGGCGGCGGTCAGCGCCTCCAGATCGGCCATGGTGCCGAGCTCGGGCTTGACCTTGCGGAAGCTCGCGACCGCGTAGCCGCCGTCGCTGCGGCCGTCCACGGTGTCGAGGAAGGGCATGAGGTGCAGGTAGTTGACGCCCGTCTCTTTCAGATAATCGAGCTTCCCGCGCACGCCGTTGAGCGTGCCCGCGAACTGGTCGACGTAGAGGCACATGCCGAGCAGGTCGTTGCCCTTGTACCAGCCCGGGTCCTGTTCCCGCTCGCGGTCCCGCTGCTTGAGCGTGGTGCTGCGGCTGCGATAGCGGCTGCCCAGCGTTTTGAGCAGCTCGTCCAGCGCCTGGCGCTGCTCGGGGTAAAGGGAAAGGAAGAGCGTTTCCAGCTCCTCCTGCCGAGAGGCAAAGCGGCGATCAAACTCCGAATTCATGAATAACCCTCCCATAATGATGATAGGATGGCGAAACGCCGCGGGGCGTTCCGCCGGGCTGCTTTTCTGCCCGGCAAAACGGAATCGCTGTTTTGCCGGATGCTCCTGCCTGACAGGAAGCTTTGATTCTTCCCGGCCGGGGATCTCTTGTATTCATTCTCTCAGAGATCTGTATCGATCGACTTTGGGATAATTGTAACATAGGGATAATACCCTGTCAAACACAAAGCCCCGCCGAACGGAGATTCCGAACGGCCGGGGCCTTGCTTGCTTTCTTTCATTCGGCTGCGTTCACTCCGCGTAGACGCGGGGAACGCGCTTGGACACGGCGCACAGCAGCTCATAGGGGATGGTCTGCGCCGCGTCGGAGAGCTTGTAAATGTCGTTGGCGGGGCCGAAAAGCTCCACCTCGCTGCCCACGTCCGCCTCCGGCAGCTCCGTCAGGTCGATCATGCACATGTCCATACAGATGCTGCCGCGCTGAGGGGCGAAGCCGCCCTTCGCCGCGAAGCTGCACTTGTTGGAGATCAGCCGCGGCAGCCCGTCGGCATAGCCGATGGCGATCACGCCCATGCGGGTGCGCCGTTCGGTGACAAAGCGGCGGCCGTAGCTGACCGAGGTGCCGGGCTCGTAGAACTTGATGGTACTGACTGTGGTGACGAGGCGCATACAGGGCTTCAGGCCGAGGCGTCCGCTCGTATCGCCGTAGCCGTAGAGCAGCAGCCCCGGGCGCACCATATCGAGCGTCATCTCGGGGTAGCTGACCACGGCGCCGGAGTTGGCGCAGTGCCGGATCGCGAAGCGGCGGCCGCTGCGGCTCTCGACAGCGTCGATCACGTCGGTGAAGAGCTTGAACTGGGCGCGGGTATAGGTCTCGCAGTCCTCCCCCGGCTCGTCGGAGACGGCGAAGTGGGTGTAGATCCCCTCCGGCTCCAGGTTCGGCAGCGCCACGGTCCTGAGCAGGTTCTCCACGCCGGTCTCAAAGTAGTTCCCCGCGCAGAGATAGCCGAGGCGGGACATGCCGGTGTCCAGCTTGATGTGGATCCTGAGCGTCTTCCCGAGCGCCGCGGCCGCCTCGGCGTACTCCCGCGCCTTGGCCAGCGCGCTCACGGTCTGGGTGATGCCGTTTTCGATCAGCGTGCCGGTGTAGGCCGGGGGCGTGTGCCCGAGGATCAGGATCGGCATCCGGATGCCGTTCTCGCGCAGTTCCATCGCCTCGTCGAGGCAGGAGACCGCCAGATAGTCCGCCCCGGCCTCCTGCAGCAGCCTTGAGACCGCGATAGCCCCGTGACCGTAGGCGTCGGCCTTGACGACGCCGAGGAAGCGGCAGCCCTCCGGCAGGCTTCTGCGGATGGCCTCGTAGTTATGGCGGATGTTCGGGAGCGAGATCTCCGCCCACGTTCTCTTTTGCAGGTCGTTCATTTGTCTTCAGCTCCAATCGTTCAGTTCAAGGAATACGCTGACCTTCCCGTCGCTCGCGAGCTCCGCTCTCGCGGGGATCATTCCCTCGCGGAACCAGACCTCGGCCGTCAGATGGTCGTCGGGGATCAGGCGCAGCACGGTCATCCCATCCTCCTCCCAGTGGGAGTCCGGATGGCCGTGCAGCAGCGCCTCCGTCAGGCGCGGCAGGGCGTTCATGGGCGTGAGCCCGTAGGGGTCCAGCGGCGGCGTGTCGAGGATCATCCCCTCGTACTGGAGCGCCGTACCCTCCTCCGTCACACGGGCGGAGATCCCCTCGATCAGCGCGGGGGCGAGGACGGTGACGCGCTCTCCCCCGGCGTCCTTCTCATAGCGCAGGGTAAAGCACACGCTCCGGTCCGGGTACTCGGCGCGCAGCTCGGCGGTGTACGAGAGGCTCTCTCTTCCGGCAAGCTCCGCGGCAAAAGCGTCATAGCGATTGCGCACGGCCCGCCCGCCGCAGGCGGTGAGCGTCAGCGCGGCAAGGATCATCAGCGTCAGCAGGACTTTTTTCATGGGTTCCCTCCTAATGGCAGCAGTCCGGGATACCCAAGTCTATGCGGACACGCACTATTATAATGACAAACGGCGGATTCGTCAATTTTTCTCTTGCGAAATCAGGCGGAATATGATAATGTATTTTGTGCTGTGAACGGGAAAATAGTGCGTTCCACGGATCTCAGAGAGTGGGGGTCGCCGGCTGCAAGCCCCCTGGTCCGCCCGCGCTTGGTTCGCCCGGGAGCTCCGGCCAATCCCCGGCGCGTCAGATGCGTTATTGTCTGAAAGAGTTGCGGCGCTTTATGCCGAACGTGGGTGGTACCGCGGAAGCTTTGCTTTCGTCCCCGAGCACGGGGATGGAAGCGTTTTTTGTTTTATAAGGAGAATCAAATGGAAGAAATGATGCAGAAGCTGCGGGAGGCCTCGATCCGGGCCATCCTGGAGAGCGAGAGCGCGGAGAGTCTGGAAGCCCTGCGCGTCAAGTATCTCGGCAAAAAGGGCGAGCTGACCGGCATCCTCCGGCAGATGGGCAAGCTCTCCGGCGAGGAGCGCCCCGCCATGGGCCAGCTGGCAAACCAGCTCCGCCAGGACATTGAGAACGCCATCGACGCGCGGCGGCAGGAGCTGCAGAGCGCGATGATGGAGAAGAAGCTCGCGCTCGAGGCCATCGACGTGACCCTTCCCGCCCAGGACGTGCGCATCGGCCACAAGCACCCGATGTACAACGTGCTCGACCAGATCAAGGACATCTTCATCGGCATGGGCTTTGAGATCGTGGACGGCCCCGAGGTCGAGCTGGCGGACTACAACTTTACCAAGCTCAACATCGAGGACAGCCACCCCTCCCGCGAGTGGACGGACACCTTTTACTTCAATGAGGACAGCAGCATCCTGCTGCGCACCCAGACCTCGCCCATGCAGGTGCACGCCATGGAGACGAAGTCCCTGCCCATCCGCATGATCGCTCCCGGCCGCGTCTACCGCAAGGACGAGGTGGACGCCACCCACTCCCCCATGTTCCACCAGATCGAGGGCATGGTCATCGACAAGGGCGTGACCATGGCCGACCTCAAGGCCACGCTGAATCTCGTTGTGGAGAAGATCTACGGCGAGGGCACGGTCACCCGTTTCCGTCCGCATCACTTCCCCTTCACCGAGCCGAGCTGCGAGATGGACATCCAGTGCCACAAGTGCGGCGGCAAGGGCTGCCCCACCTGCAAATGGCAGGGCTGGATCGAGGTGCTCGGCGCCGGCATGGTGCACCCCAAGGTGCTCGCCGGCTGCGGCATCGACCCGGAGGTCTACTCCGGCTGGGCTTTCGGCATGGGGCTGGAGCGCCTTGCCATGGGCGAATACAAGATCACAGATCTGCGTCTGATCTTCGAGAATGACGTGAGATTCCTCGAGCAGTTTTAAGGGGGTGCCGAGATGAAATTATCCAGAAAATGGCTGACCGAGTTCGTGGATCTGCCGCTGAGCGAGGTAGGCGACCGCGACTTTGACGAGGCGATGACCATCTCCGGCTCCAAGGTGGAGGTCACGGAGGACCTCTCCGCCACGATCCGGAACGTAAAGGTCGGGCGCGTGCTCTCCATGGAGAAGCACCCCAATTCCGACCATATGTACGTCTGCCAGCTTGACGTGGGCGAAGCCGAGCCCGTGCAGATCGTCACCGGCGCCTGGAATGTGCACGTGGGCGACCTTGTACCCGCAGCGCTGCACAAATCGCTGCTGCCGAGCGGCGCGAAGATCGAAAAGGGCAAGCTGCGCGGGGTCGCCTCCTTCGGCATGCTCTGCTCCCTCAAGGAGCTGAACCTCACCGAGCACGACTACGCCTACGCGGTGATCGAAGCCGCCGCCATCCTCGGCGACTATCATCCCATCGACCCGCTCAAGCCCTCGATCTCCCCGCTCATCAAGGCGGGCGACCGGATCTACGGCAAGGTCTGCGCCGCGCTCGTCGAGAAGGCGGAGAACGCAGGGGTGAACCGGTGGAAGCTGACGCTGAACACCGGCAAGGACGCCGTCGAGACCGTGACGGCCTGCCAGAACGTCCACGAGGGCGATCTCATTGCCTTTGATACCGGGAAGGACAAGCTCTGCACCCTCGCCGACCTGCACGCGGAGCAGCGAGAGTTCCCCCACTGCATCCCCGACGGCATCTTCATCCTGCACGAGGACTGCCGGCCCGGCGACGACATGGGCGAGCTGCTGGGGCTGAACGACCATGTGGTCGAGTTTGAGATCACACCGAACCGCCCCGACTGCCTGTGCATGATCGGCCTTGCCCGCGAGGCGGCCGTGACCTTCAACAAGCCCCTCAAGCTGCACACGCCCGTCGTTGCGGCGAAGGCCGGCGGAGACATCCGCGACATGGCGAAGATCGTCATCGAGGAGCCCGCGCTCTGCCCGCGCTACATCGGCCGCATGGTGCGCAACGTCAAGATCGGCCCCTCCCCCGCCTGGATGCGCGAGCGCATCCGCAACGCGGGCATGCGCCCGATCAACAACCTCGTGGACATCACCAACTACGTCATGCTCGAGTACGGCCAGCCGATGCACGCCTTCGACTTCAGTTGTGTGAAGAACGGCGAGATCCACGTGCGTCTGGCGCGCGAGGGCGAGAGCATCCGCACGCTCGACGGCACGGAGCGCCGGCTCGCGCCGAACATGCTCTGCATCTGCGACACGGACAAGCCCGTGGCCGTGGCCGGCGTGATGGGCGGCGAGAACAGCGAGATCGTCGGCGACACCGCGATGGTGCTCTTCGAGTCCGCGAACTTCAGCGGCCCCTCCGTGCGCCGCACTGCGACCGCGCTCGGCATGCGCACCGACGCCTCCTCCCGCTACGAGAAGGGCCTCGACCCCGAGAACACCTATCTGGCCGTCCAGCGCGCCTGCGAGCTGGTCGAGCTGCTCGGCTGCGGCGAGGTAGTCGAGGGCGTCATCGACGTCTACCCCGGCAAGGCCGCGCCGAAAACCGTGAAGTTGGAGCCGGAAAAGATCAACGCCCTGCTCGGTACCGACATCGGCGAGGACGCCATGCGCGACACCCTCAAGCGCCTCGGCTTCGGTCTCGAGGGCGACACGATCGTCGTTCCCTCCTGGCGCGGCGACGTGGAGCACTACTCCGACATCGCCGAGGAGGTCGCCCGTATCTACGGCTACAACCGCATCCCCACCCGCTTCACCAGCACCGGCACCACCGTGGGCGGCTTCAGCCCCGTGCAGCAGTGTGAGCGCAGCATCGGCGGCGTCTGCCGCGGCCTCGGTCTTGACGAGATCATTACCTACTCCTTCATCAGCCCCGCCTACTACGACAAGATCCGCTGGCCGCAGGACGATCCGCGCCGTGACAGCCTGCGCATCCTTAATCCGCTCGGCGAGGACACCTCCATCATGCGCACCACGATCCTGCCCTCCATGCTTGAGATCGTGAGCCGCAACTACCACTACCGCAACAAGCAGGCCGGGCTGTATGAAATCGGCCGGATCTACAAAAAGCGCCCCGACGGTCTGGCCGACGAGCCGAAGATCGTCTCCATCGGCGCCTACGGCGAGAAGATGAACTTCTTTGTGCTCAAGGGCTGGGTCGACGCGCTGCTGAAGGCCCTGGACGTGCCCGCCGCCCGCTATGAGCAGGAGAGCGGGAACCCCTCCTACCATCCCGGCCGCTGTGCGCGCCTGTTCGTCGGCGGACAGGAGCTCGGCGTGCTTGGCCAGATCCATCCCGAGGTCGCAAAAAACTACGGCGTGGACTGCGAGATCTACTGCGCGGAGCTCAGCTTTGAGACGATCTTCGCCCTGCAGGGCGGCACGCCCGTCTATCACCCGCTGCCCCGCTTCCCCTCCGTGACCCGCGACATCGCCGTGGTCTGCGACCGGGAGATCCCCGTCGGCCGCATGATCGAGACCATTCTCGCAAGCGGCGGGCAGTACCTCAAGGAGTGCAGCCTCTTTGACGTCTACACCGGCCACCACATCGCCGAGGGCAAAAAGTCCGTAGCCTTCTCCCTGAGCATGCGCGCCGACGACCAGACCCTGACCGACGAGCACGCCGAGGAGACCGTAAAAAAGGTCCTTGCCGCGCTGGAGGAGCGCTTCCAGGCCGTCATGCGCTGAGCGGGAGACCATAATTCGGGCGATATTCACCATTTTCCGGAAAAATTTAAGGAAAATTAATCCTGTTTCCCCCATTTTCGACTTTACTTGTGCTTTTTATCTGTTATAATACAGGTAGAAAACGGGACAGGCAAGGAGGGATCACATGGAAGACGCAACCCGGAAATTTACCGCATTGGACAGCAAGGCCGAGATGAAAGAGATTCTATCGTCCGTGTATAACTCCCTCATGGTGAAGGGCTACAACCCCATCAACCAGATCGTGGGTTATATTCTGTCGGAGGATCCCACCTATATCACCAACTACAACAACGCCCGCACGCTCATTACCCGCATCGATCGGGACGAGCTGCTGCAGGAGCTGCTGCGGACCTATCTGGCCAAGTAATCCTGTTCTTCAACAAAAAACCTGACTCTTTTCGGCCGTATTTGCGCCATGTTTCGTTGGCAGCCTTGACCACAACTTTCCCTTATGCTCTGCGGCTGCCGCCTCGCCCGACGCAAATCCGCCTTGAAATGGATCTGGCTTTCTTATCGAAGACAGAAAAAAAACGAATCGGGGCTGTGAAAAACAAGGTTTTTCACAGCCCCGATTCCGTTGCCGCGCAGCAGCGATGCAAGGATTCTTCCTTCACTTTTCCTTTCATTCCACATCCCACGGCAGCTCCACAAAGGTCGGCTCGTGCTCCATGGCGGGGAGGAGCCTGCCAAAGAGGTCTTTGGTCGCCAGGCGCAGGGAGCTGGTGTTGATGCAGGGGTGGCAGCCGAAAAACTCCTCCTCCAGCAGATCGCGGTCGACCAGCAGGCGTACGGCGCGGCCGGCGTCGTTCATCAGCCCCAGCACGCTGACGGAGCCGGGCGTGATGTCGAGGTACTGCTCCATCTGGGCGGCGCCCGCGAAGCTCAAGCGCGCCGAGCCGATCTGTTTGGACAACAGCTTCGTTTTGAAGGGCTTCTCCCCCGGCATGATCAGCAGGTAAAAGTCCGTCTGCTGCCGGTTCGTGAGAAAGAGGTTTTTGCAGATCTTGCAGCCGAGAAGCGCTTCCACCTGCTCGCAGGCCTCGATCGTGTCCGCGTGCTCGTGGTCCACGCGGAAGAAGTCGATCCCCAGCCGCTCCAGCAGCTCGTAGCAGCGCTCCTCCTTGGGGATGCGCGTCTCCTGCGGACGGCCGCGGTACAGGGTCGGGTCAATGGTCATGGACGGTCTCCTTCCATTTAAGCTGTAAAAAAGAGCTGTGACTTTCGTCACAGCCCTTTTTGATAAGTAATGCGATCCGCTTACGCCTTCTTGGCCTTGGCCTGAGCGGACAGGGTCTTGACGGCGGTGACAGCCAGGATGGCAGCCAGGACGACCAGAGCGGTGGACCAGATGGCGACGTACCAGTCACCCCAGGCAGCGCCGCCGGCGCCGATTGCCTTAATCTCCTTGATGATGGTCATGACGAGCGAGGTAATGGTCGCAACGAGCATGAAGCACATCGGGAAGTAGAACATCTTGTTGTTCTTGCCGACCTTGCCGAGCCAGGTGCAGACAGCCAGCATGGCGATACCGGCGAGCAGCTGGTTGGCGGCGCCGAATACGCCCCAGATCTGGGACAGGCCCAGGAAGCCCATGCCGCAGCCGATGACGACCATGATCAGGGTGGAGACGATCGGGGTGGAGAAGAACTTGGCAGCGCCGGTCAGATCCTCGCGGGTCTTTCCTTCCGGAGTCAGCAGCTCAGCGAACAGGTAACGGCAGAGACGAGTCGCGGAGTCCAGAGAGGTCAGAGCGAAGACGGAGACAGCCAGAGTGAAGAGGTTGTAGATGACTGCGTAGCTCTTCTCACCGGCGAAGGAGGCGAACATGGTGGCAATGCCGCCGGCAAACGCAGCGGGAGGCGCGGTGAAGTCAGCGCCGCCGCCGTAGGTGGAGCGGGAGAACACGACGCCGACAGCGATCAGGGAGATGACGCCGAGGACGGACTCAATGATCATGGAGCCGTAGCCGATGACCTGCGCGTCCTTCTCGTTGTTGATCTGCTTGGAGGAAGTACCGGAGCTGATCAGAGAGTGGAAGCCGGAGCAGGCGCCGCAGGCGACGGTGATGAACAGGGTCGGGAAGAGGGTGCTGACCTTGGCGTTGTTGACCGCGGGGATCTCAACGACAGCAGCGCCGGTGAAGGAACCGCCGATGATGGCGATGAACGCGAGGGCCATCATGCCGTAGAGCAGGAAGGAGCTCAGGTAGTCACGGGGCTGCAGCAGGATCCAGACGGGCAGCAGGGAAGCCACGGTGACGTACACGGCGATGAAGAGCACCCAGAAGGTGCGGTTGAAGTGCAGGCCGATGAACTGGCCGAGGAACACGATCGCGGCGATGCCGAGGATGCCGATGACGGTGGCAGGGCCGATCTTGGCGTTCTTGCGGTACACGAAGAAGCCAAAGATCGCGGCGATGACGATGAAGAGGATGGAGGTCATAGCCGTGGAGCCGTTGGCGGCGTAGTTGGCAGCGGAGGTGTCGACAGACACGAAGGTGCCGGCCACGACGGCGGTGAAGGAGGCGATGACCAGGATCAGAACGGCGAGAGCGAAGATGATGAACAGGCGCTGGGCCTTGATGCCCATGGAGTCTTTGATCACTTCGCCGATGGAACCGCCGTTGTGACGGATGGAGGCGAACAGGGCGCCGAAGTCATGCATGGCACCGAAGAAGATGCCGCCGAGAACACACCACAGGAAAACGGGGACCCAGCCGAAAACAGAGGCCAGGATCGGTCCGTTAATGGGGCCTGCACCGGCGATGGACGAGAAATGGTGACCCATCAGCACGGCGGGGTTGGCAGGAACAAAGTCCTTGCCGTCGTAGCTGGTGTGGGCCGGAGTCTCGCGATTGGGGTCAACACCCCACTGCTTGGCCAGCCAGCCGCCGTAGAAGACGTAGCCCAGGCCAAGAAGCACAATCGCGACCAAGAGAATCAATAATGCGCTCACACTTTTCACTCCTTAATGAAAAAGTATTTGTATTAACTAATTGTTGCCCGTTACGCGCGGGCAGCAAATAGTTTCTTGAAAAACGCCGCCAGCTCATGCCCTTCCCGGTTGGTGACGGTCTTTTGCTCGCGCAGATCGACGATCCCGGCGAGCAGATTGGTGAAGCCCCAGAGGCCGAACTTGTAGTTCTTCGTGAAGCGGAGCTTCCTGACGGCCTGCCTCTCCGCATCGGTCGCCTCGTCGGCGAGGAACACGGTTTTGATGTTGGTGCACTGGTGTTCCTTGTGCGGCTTCACGCGGGGCAGCCCGTCCTTGAGGGCGAAATCCACGCAGGCCTTCACCGTCTCGGCGTCGAACGAGGGGGCGGAGAAAACGTAGCAGTACTCATTTTTTTCGTTGACCCAGATCTTCGCGCTTTTGGTGATGAAGAAGAGCTCATCCATATTTTTATACGCGGCGCGGAAGCTGAGAGGAAGATCGGTGTCCACGTCCTCGGTGATGTCGTAATAGGCGCTGTAAGCGTCCTTGAGGACCTCGATAAAGGTCGCGCGGTCGATGGCCATCCGAAAGCTCCTTCGAAAAAAATGAACAAATTATGACTGACCATACTATACCTCTATTGTTCAAAAATTTCAATAGCTTTTTTCAGGTTTTTGTCTTTTCGACGCAATAATTTGTTTTCATCCATTTGTTCCGGGCATGACGCAATCGCCCGTTTTTCCCGGGTTTTATGGTTTACAAGGCGCGGAATTTGTTGTAAGATAAGGCAAACTGTATGATAAGGGAGAAGCCCATGGACTTTCGATATTGCGTCCCCTGTCTGTTCGGTCTGGAAGGGCTGGCGGCCGACGAGCTGCGGCGGCTGGGGATGGCTCAGGTGGCGGCTGAAAACGGCCGCGTCTATTTTTCCGGCGGGCTCGAGGCCGCGGCGCAGGCCAACCTCTGGCTCCGCACCGGCGAGCGCGTGCTCCTCGAGCTCGGCTCCTTCGAGGCGCAGAGCTTCGACGCGCTTTTCGAGGGCACGAAGGCGCTGCCCTGGGAGCGTATGATCCCGAAGGACGCAGCCTTCCCCGTCACGGGGCACAGCCTCAACTCCAGGCTCTTCTCGGTCACGGACTGCCAGAAGATCATCAAAAAGGCCGTGGCGGAGCGTCTGAAAAGCCGCTACGGGCTGCAGTGGTTTCCGGAGACCGGCGAGACCGTGCAGATCCGCTTTTCGATCATGAAGGATCAGGTCTCCCTCTGCCTTGACACGAGCGGCGAGGGCCTGCACAAGCGTGGCTACCGCCCGGCGCATAACGCCGCCCCCCTGCGGGAAACGCTGGCCGCCGCCATGGTGACGCTTGCACGCTACCGGGGGAAGGGGGAATTTGCTGACCCCTTCTGCGGCAGCGGGACCCTCCCCATCGAGGCCGCGCTGATCGCAAAAAACCGCGCACCCGGTCTGAACCGGCATTTTGCCGCGATGGACTGGCAGGTGATGGACCGGCGCATCTGGCAGGATACCGCCGAGGCCGCCCGCGCAAAGGAGTTTCATGGGGATTATCGCATCCTCGGCTCGGATATCGACCCGAAGGCCGTCGCCATCGCCCGGAAAAACGCCGAGCGCGCGGGCGTGGAGGACGTCGTGCGCTTCGAGACCGCGGACGCGACGGCCTTCTCCCGCAGTACCGAACGCGGCGTCATCGTCACAAACCCGCCCTACGGTGAGCGCATCCTCGAAAAGCAGGAAGCGGAGGCGCTGTATGCGGGCTTCGGCAGGGCGCTGGCGGGCTGCACGGGCTGGCAGCTCTACCTGCTCTCCTCCCACACGGAGTTTGAGCGCAGCTTCGGCCGTACGGCCGATAAAAAGCGCAAGCTGTACAACGGCATGATCAAGTGCGATCTCTATATGTATTTGTGATCGCCTGCGAAAGGCCCGGGCCGGGCCGCGCCGCGGGCGGACCGCACGGCTTCCCCGTTTGCGAAGCGACGGTTTCGCGGACAAAATACCTGCCAGAGAGGAAAGGACATGAAGCATCTGTTTATCGTCAATCCCATCGCCGGCGGCAGCGACAAGACCGGCGAGGTCCGCGCAAAGGTCGAACGCGCCTTTGCCTTGCGCGGCGGCGCGTACGAGATCTACGTGACCCGCGGCCCCATGGACGCCGAGCGGAAGATCCGCGAGGCGGCGGAGGCGGGCGGTGAGCTGCGCGTCTATGCCTGCGGAGGCGACGGCACCTTCAACGAATGCGTCTGCGGGGCGGCGCTTCGGGAAAACGTGGCGGTCTGCCCCTTCCCCACCGGGACCGGCAACGACTTCTGCCGCATGTTCGGGGAAGAGAAGGAGCGGTTCCGCGATCTGGACGCGCTGCTCGACGGCACGGTGCATCCGATCGACCTGATTGACTGCAACGGCCGTTACAGCGCGAACATCTGCTCCGTGGGCATTGACGCGCGCATCGGCACCGAGGTGCACAAGTACAGCAAGATGCCCCTGGTCGGCGGCGCGACGGCCTACGTGGTCTCGGCGGCGGTGAACATGTTCAAGGGCATCGCGAGCGAGATGGCGATCCGCTGCGGGGACTATTCCCGCTCCGGCAAGACGACCCTGGTTTGCGTCTGCAACGGCCGCTACTACGGCGGCGGCTTCAACCCCAGCCCGGAGGCCCGCCCTGACGACGGGATCATGGACGTGATCATCGCCAGGAAGGTGAGCCTTTTCGCCTTTGCCGCGCTCATCGGCAAGTACGCCGCCGGCAAGGCCGACGAGCTTCCGAAGTACGTCACCTGCTTCCGGACGGCCGAGCCGCTGGAGATCGCCTTCGACCGCGAGGAGGTCGTCAATGTGGACGGCGAGGCCCTGTATACCGACAAGGTCACGATGCGCATGGTCCCCGGCGCGCTGAAGCTCATCGTCCCAAAGGGGATGACGTTCTTCGGACAGGCCTGAGCACCGCCTCCTCTCCGCGCCGCCCCTGCCGGCATTCTTCCGCTTTTCCGGCAGGGAAGCTCATCCATTCACAAATTGTTTAGAACTTTTTTCTGCCGGGGACTTGCAAAAACAGAAAAATGTGGTATCATTAGCATCGTTAGCACTCGCGTATTTTGAGTGCTAACGATGCTGAATTTTGTAATATCATTTATGGAGGGATAGATTATGAAACTCAAACCCCTGGCCGACAGAGTCGTTCTCAAGCAGAACGCCGCCGAGGAAAAGACCGCTTCCGGCATTTTCCTGACCGCGTCCGCGCAGGAGAAGCCAGAGATCTACGAGGTCGTCGAGGTCGGCCCCGGCGGGATGGTGGACGGCAACGAAGTCAAGATGATCGTTTCCGCCGGCCAGAACGTCCTGGTCGGCAAGTACAGCGGCAGCAAGGTGAAGCTGGACGATCAGGAGTACACCATCGTGCGCCAGTCCGACATCCTGGCCATCATCGAGTAATATTTGCAGGAGGCATTTGAATTATGGCAAAGCAGATCATTTACGGCGAAGAAGCGAGAAAAGCCATCGAGCGCGGCGTCAACCAGCTGGCCGACACCGTCAAGATCACCCTCGGCCCCAAGGGCCGCAACGTGGTGCTCGACAAGAAATACGGCACGCCCCTCATCACCAACGACGGCGTGACGATCGCCAAGGAGATCGAGCTGGAGGACCCGTTTGAGAACATGGGCGCCCAGCTCATCAAGGAAGTTTCCACCAAGACCAACGACGTCGCCGGCGACGGCACCACCTCCGCCACCGTGCTGGCGCAGGCCATGATCAACGAGGGTCTGAAGAACCTCGCCGCGGGCGCCAATCCCATGACCATGAAGCGCGGCATCCAGAAGGCGACCGCCGAGGCCGTCAAGGCCGTCAAGGCCGTGTCCCAGCCGGTCAACGGCTCCAACGACATCGCGCGCGTCGGCACCATCTCCTCCGGCGACGAGGTTATCGGCACCCTGATCGCCGAGGCCATGGAGAAGGTCAGCCAGAACGGCGTCATCACCATCGAGGAGTCCAAGACCGCCGAGACTTACAGCGACGTGGTCGAGGGCATGCAGTTTGACCGCGGCTACCTTTCCCCCTACATGGTCACCGATACCGACAAGATGGAGGCCGTCATCGACGACGCGCTGATCCTCCTGACCGACAAGAAGATCGCCAACATTCAGGAGATCCTGCCCCTGCTCGAGCAGATCGTCAAGGCCGGGCGCAAGCTGCTGATCATCGCCGAGGACGTCGAGGGCGAGGCGCTCGCCACGATCGTGCTCAACAAGCTGCGCGGCACCTTCACCTGCGTGTGCGTCAAGGCCCCCGGCTTCGGCGACCGCCGCAAGGAGATGCTGCAGGACATCGCCATCCTGTCCAGCGAGCTCGGCATGGAGCTCAAGGACGCGGGTCTTGAGGTTCTGGGCCAGGCGCATCAGGTCAAGGTCACCAAGGAGAACACCATCATCGTCGACGGCGCCGGCAACCCGCTTGAGATCCGCTCCCGCGCCGCCCAGATCGAACGCCAGATCGAGACCACGACCTCCGATTACGACCGCGAGAAGCTGCAGGAGCGTCTTGCCAAGCTCTCCGGCGGCGTGGCCGTCATCAAGGTCGGCGCCGCGACCGAGACCGAGATGAAGGAGAAGAAGCTCCGCATCGAGGACGCGCTGAACGCCACCCGCGCCGCGGTCGCCGAGGGCATCGTCCCCGGCGGCGGCACCGCCTATGTACTGGCCGCCAAGGCCGCCGAGAATTTGCTCGGCGAGCTGGAGGGCGATGAGAAGACCGGCGCTGCGATCGTAGCCAAGGCGCTCAAGGCTCCCATCATGCAGATCGCCGCGAACGCCGGCGTCGAGGGCGCGGTCATCCTCAACAAGGTCGCCGAGTCCGACAGCGCCAACTTCGGCTATGACGCCGCCAACGACACCTACGGCGATATGATCTCCCTCGGCATCGTCGACCCGACCAAGGTCTGCCGCAGCGCGCTGGAGAACGCCGCCTCCGTGGCCGGCATGGTGCTGACCACCGAGAGCCTGGTGGCCGACATTCCGGAGAAGAATCCTCCCGTACCCGCCGCTCCCGACATGGGCGGCATGTACTGATCAAGGCAAAAAAGCCTTGAGAAACCGTCGCTTTTCGGCTTAGGGCTGCCCGGACCTGCTCCGGCTTTCCGCCGAGAGCGTCCCACAGGAAAATGAGATCCCCCGGGGAGCGGGCATAGGCCCGTTCCCCGGGGGATTGTTTTGCTCCGGTATCGGGGGAGCAGGGCTCTGCCCCCCCTTGGCCCGGCCATGAAAGGCCGCTTCCGGATTCCCTGCCCGTCTTTACGAAGGCCGGCAGCTTGCGCTTATCTGTCTTTCTTTTTCCGCCGGAGCAGCACCAGGCTGATCCAGCCGAGCGCAGCCATGGCGATCCCCGGAACCGCAGTCAACGACACGCCGGTCGGGATCGTGATGTTCAGGGTATTTGTGAAGCCGACCGCCGTCACGCCGCCGTTCACGTTGCTTCGGATCGTTCCGCTGCGGCCGCCATGTACGCTTACCCGATACGTACCGCTGTCCGTTTCCTCGATCTCATACTTCACGCCGTCGAAGATCCCCTTCAGCAGCAGCTCGTCCCCGTCCTTCAGACGGACCTCGCATACGCCGTCGGTAAAGGTCAGCGTGATCGCATCGCCGTTCTTTTCCGCAGTGATCAGGCTGGTATCCCTCAGCGGCAGCGTCTGCCCCTCAAACAAATACGTCAGCGTGATCCGGAACGTGAATTCCGTATCCCGGTTGCCGAAGTTGCCCGCAACTCTCTTGGTCAGCTTCAGCGAACCCGTCGCGCTCGTGTTCTTCACAACGACCGCCTCATCGGTCCCCTCGTGCAGCGTCTGCGCCGGGATTCCCAGACCGCCTTCAAGATCCTCGTCCGGCAGCGTCTGCACCACCGGTACTGCCGTCCCGTTGACGGTAACGCTCGGCGTGTAACTCGTCGTGACTTCTTCCGCGACACGGTAGTTCGTGCCCACCGGGAGATCGCGGACCACCAGCTTTTCCCCGTTCGTGAAGGTCAGCGTTCGGATGATCTCGCCGTTTTCGTTGGCCGTCCACACAAAGGGGTTGTCGCTTCCCTTGACTGCGGTGTAACACTCACCGACCGGCAGGTTCGTGATCAGCAGGGTGATTGCGAAAGCATCGCCCGTGTCCAGGCCTTCCACCTGCTTTTCCACCGTCAGATCCACGGTCCTCTCCAGCCGGTTCTCAAAGGTCACCGTGATCTGCTCACCGTCGTTGGCCGTTTCCCATGCCGTGGAAAGCGCCGCGCCGGTTACCGGTGCCGCCGGAGAGCTCTGGGCGATCTGGGAACCGCCCGCCGCATCGACGATCGTGTAGCTTGCCGTGTATTCTCCGCCCGGCTCGCCGAACTTGTACTCGGAGCCGACCGGCAGCCGTTCAAACACCACGACATCGTCATGTTTCATGCTCAGCAGCAAGCCGTTGTACTCGCCGTTCTCATCCGCCGTAAAGCTGGAACGCTCCTCTCCCCTCAAATAGCTGTAAGTGAGATTCGGCGTGAGGTTCCGGAAGTCCGCCCGGATCGTGTAAGTCCCGGCCGTTTCAAAGTGTCCGGTTTCCACCTTCTTCAGCGTCACGTTCACCGGCGTCAATACCGGAGGCGTATAGCTGTTCGTGCACCGGACCTCGGCCACCGTATCCACCGCGATCGTCCCCGCCGGCGTTTCCGGATCGAAGCTCACAGCGTACCCGGATACTTCTTCCTCTGCCACCTCATATTTGTAACCGGCCGGAATCTCCGAGATCATCCTGTTCTCGCCGTCTCCCAGCAGGAACGCCCCGACGCCGTCGAGAAAGCTGACGCCGCCAAACACCCCGCTGACCGGTCGGTTCCCCGAATCCTTCAGCGTGACCGTGAACTTGAACTTCTGATCCGAAGTGCCGCCAGCGACGTGCTTCGTGACGTTCAGGCTGCCCGTCGGAAGCTTGTTTGTGATCGTTGCCGTCGTCGTTTCCCCGGGCAATTCCACGTAGCCGGGGGTCATTTCCTCGGATACGTAGTGATACCCGTAGCGCGCGTAAGTCAGCCCCGCATCCTCGTAGACAAGATAGTCGAGCTTCGGATTCACGACTTTGAAGTGATACAGCCAGGTATCATCCGCCGTCTTTTCCCAGTACCCTGCCGTATCGTTGCCTTCGCCGTCGGTCTGCTCCATGCTGTCCAGAGATTTCATCTCTTCGTCCTCGCCGGAGCTGCCGCCGGCCGGGACCAGGGTCTGCTCCGGGTAGTTCTCTTCGGGCAGATCCTCCGAAGCAACATAGGTGATCCGCGCAAAGCCGTTGCCGGTCGTATCCGGATTCGTGTGGGTGCCGAGCTCATATCCTGCCAGCATTACCGTATCGCTGAATACGAATCCCGCGTACTCCGAGGTGCCGAGGTGCGTGATCGATTCGGCTGTCGAGGCCTGATCGACCGCGTAGCAGCCGTCATGGCCGGAAATGTACGACGTTCCGCCGGTTGCGCTGGTGCCGTAGTGTGCATAATGCGAAGGGGAATCTCCGTACAGCACGCTTCCGGCGATGCCGCCGTACCAGCCGCCGCCCGCGCCGCCGATACTGTGTGGGTTCCGATACGTAGCGTTGTCTGCATGACCGCCAATGCCAAAAGCCCCCGGATAATACCAGCTACCGACAGGCGAATTTCCCTCTTCTCTATAATACTCTCCAGAGGCAGAAATGCTCGCTTTATAATGATAACGCCACCCCGAAACATCGGAGAGCGGAAGCGCCTCCTTTTGCCCGCCAAGGAAAGCGGTAATATTATATTCATCTACTATACTTGCGACAACCGGACCGCCGCCGCCGGCAGCCACCATGATACGGGACTTCAGCGAAGCAAACGAATTCCATGTTCCGTCTGTCAGCCGGAAGTCCGTCGCACCGCCGCCGCCGCCGCTGCATTCGTCGTTGTTGTTGTCGTCAACACCGTAGCCGCCGCCGTTCCAGCCGCCGGGGACCTGCACAAAATAGCTCGGCATCCATCCGTTCGAGCCTCTTCCGCCGACGTATACGTATACCGTCTGTCCCGCGTCAAGGTGGATCGAGCCGCTTGTATAGGCACCTCCGCCGCCAGCTTTTACGCCCATGCCATACCTCGTCGTATTGCCGCCATTTGCGCCCCAGGCTTCGAAGAGGTAGTCGCCGGCGATCGGAGCGGTAAACGCCTGGACGTAGCCTTTATAACCATAGTCCCAGACGCGCGCCGGTTTCCACTTCGCATAGGCGACGATCGTCGCCTTTTCCGTGTAATCCGCAAGCGAGAACGTGTGCAGCTCGTCGCTGCCCGCCAGCTTGTACACCCAGCCGTCGAATACATAGTTGGTGCGCTGCGGCGTCGGTACGGACGCGGCCTGCTCCGCCGTGGGCAGCTCATCCGCGCGATAACGCAGGGAATAGCTCTTGCCGCCCGTCGGGAAATAGCCGCCGTAGGCGTCAAAGGTCACCGTGTAGTAGTTGGAGGCGTACTGGGCGCTCGTCAGCAGCGTCAGTTGCGGATACGGACGGCCCTCCGCCGCCGTTCCCGTCAGTCCGTCGATCCACTTCTTTGTAATCAGGATCTCGCCCTCGGGGATCGGCGTATTCAGGAACACGTAGTGCTCCAGCAGGTCCCTGCCGAGCTCGGGCCCTTCCGCGGAACTCCCATCCGCGGACGCGGTCTTCTGGCGGATCGTATACGTCCCGTCGGCCTTTACCGTGACAAGATATGTGTTCGGATCGCCGCGGTAATTGATCTCTCCGCCTTCTGCCGCTTCCCCGGTTTCCGTGATTTGGATGTTCTTCGGCGCTTCCGTCTCCTTCAGCTCGTAGACGCCTTCCTCGATCCCGGTAAAGCGAACCGTGCCGGTCTCATCGGATTCTTCTTCGAGGTCATATTCCGTGCCCTCTACCGAGGTGCCGACCAGCGAGAACTTCGCCCCCGGCAGATACCGGAACGACTCCCCGAGCGGTTCCGCCTTATAAAACGCAATATCGGTATACTTCTCCGGGTTCGCGATCGTTACGTCGCCGAGCCGGCTCAGGCTGACCCATTCGCTGTCCGCCTTCGCTTTGCCCGTAGCCGGATCGAGTTCGTAGATCGTTACGCTCCGGTTGCCTCCGATTTCCACGCGGATCTCCACGCCGGCCGGGATCGCTCTGTATCCCTCTGCCGCCTGCGACTCCGACAGCGTATAGGTTCCCCACTCGACGTCTTCAAAGCTTACGGCGCCGTCCGCTCCGGAAATTGCCGTCTTCTCGATCGAATTGTTATAATGCGAGATTCCCGCAAGCCGGAACTCCACGCCCGGGATCGGCCGGCTGTCCCGCTTTCCTGCCTTATAGAAGCTGAAATCCGTATAGATCCTCGGTTCGTTCTCGATCGTGAACACGTTTTCCCCGTACTTCACCGTCGAGAACAGGTAGTCGTCCGGCGCCAGCGTTCCGTCGGCCATCAGCGGCTTCCCGCTTTCCGGGTCGGTCTGTACCGCGCCGTCCTCGGTCTTCAGCACGTCCATGTTCGCAATCCACAGCCGTCCGTATCCGTCGATCACGACCTGGTAAGGCGTCTTGTCCAGCACCCAGTCCTTCGGGCATGCGACTTCTTCCAGGATATAGCTGCCGCGCTCCATGTCTTCGAATACCAGCGTACCGTCCGTCTGCGTCGTTCCGAGCAGTTCGATCTGCTTTCCCGTATAGAACGAGGTGCCGCTCAGCTTGAACTGCACGCCGCCGATCACCAGGCTCGCGTCTTCCTCGCTGATTTTCTTCAGCGGAATGTCCTGCTTGACCCTGGTATAGACGATCGCATCCGGCGTGATCGTCGTCTGCGGGATATACTCCCATCTTCCGTCCTCTCCGCTGACTCCGACGCGCATCGCCAGCGCGAAGTTGTTGAACGTCGCGGGATACGGATTGCCCTTTTTCACCACGTACTCCGGCGAGATCATATACAGGAAGATCGAGACCGACTTGTTCGGCTCCTCTGCGGTACCCTTCAGCTCGAAGCTGTCGCCGCAATAGATCGCCACCGCCTTCACGTCGTCAAGCGTATGCCCCGCAAAGAACGTGTCGCCCGTCTGGAAGCCCCGCGCCGCGAGGTATTCCTGCGTCGTCTGCTCTTCTTCGTAGTACCCGACGTCCACGACGTGATCCGCATAATATACCGTCGGGGTCGCCCCTGCCGCTTTCAGCTGCGAAACGTCCACCGCGTACTCCGGATGCGCGGGATCGCTCGAGTACAGCTTGCCCTGCCACTGTCGGCCGGCCACGTTCGACTCCTCCAGGTTATCGATAAACAGGAGGTTTCTGGCGCGGACCTGGCTGTCCGGCGCGTAGGCCAGCCGGTACAGGTACACGTCGCTCTGTCCCACGTAGGTGTTGCTGCGGAACACCGTGTCCTTCAGCGCGCGCACGCTTTTCGAAATGCCGTTGGACAACGCGATCAGGGCGCTAATACTCGTCCTCGATTCGGAGTACAGGAACCGGTGCGCGTCTCCGCTCGCCGGATCCAGGTTCGCCATCCACGAGCGCTCCTCGGCGCTGGCGAACTGCAGGCTCGACGCATCGTCCGCTTTTCCTTTCGCGATGTTTTCATTCCCTGTCTCGTAGGCGACCGGATTGTACACCGCGCTGCCGTAGTCTTTGATCGACGTCCAGGCATGGATCGTCTCGTAGCTCAGCGAGTAATTCACCCCCGGCTGCAGGACGCTGACCTTCATCATCGTTCTGCCGGAGCCCCGCCAGTTCGGGATCAGTTCCAGCGCATGGTTCACTTCTCCCCCGGCGGACAGGACCTTGACTGTCTTCTGATCCACCGCCGCCCCCTTGGGAAGCAGGTCGTAGAACACGCCGCCGTCCTGCGGGATGCCCTCCCGCTGCACGTCCGTGCCGGTGCTCGTCGTGATCGTCTCCGCCATGTCGACCTGCCAGCCGATCGTGAAGCGCGCCATCTTGCGGTCGTTGCTCGTTCCCGTGATGCGCTTTTCGATGTAGGAGTCGCTCTGGGACGAACGCGCGTAGTCGAAGTCCCGCCGGTAGGCGTCATAGATGTGGAAATACCGGTAATACGTGTTGGGGTCTCCGTCGTCGAGATCGATGTTCATGCCGGAGAAGCTGTCCCATTTATACTCGCGGTAATCATTTCCGGTATAGTATACGCCGCTGACACAGCCTGCCCCGTCGAATTCAACATGCTTGACCTGCCCTTCCCATGTCGAATACAGGTCGGCATAGGTATCGTTATACAGGCAGATCGTTCCCGCGTTGTCCACTACGCCCAGCACGGTTTCCGTGGGGTACAGCTCAAACTCAGGCACCGTTCCGATCGTCGCTTCCGCATGCCGCGTCTTCATCACGGTCCGGTACAAAACGATGTCCTTGCTGTGGTCCGCGCTTTCATACAGCGTCAGCGTTTTTTCATCGCTCAGCTCGCCGTATTCCGAATTGACCCAGGTCGAACCGCCCTCCCGGTAATCCTTCCTCAGCAGCTCCACCCAGGCGCCGGCGCCGTTCTTGCCGTAAATATGCAGCACGTCGCCGATGCCGCCCAGCGTGTCCTCCTCGTCGATCTTGTGATCGTAGGAGAAGGTCGTTTGCCCGAAGCTCTGCGAAGACGTAGACAGCTTCATATCCGACAGGACCGCCACAAACTGGATCTGCTTGATCCGGTAATCCCCGGCTCCGAGGGGAACCAGGTCGCTGGACGAATGTCCGAGTTTTACGTCAAAATCCCACTGATCGTAGATGATGTAATCGCGGAAATACCCGTAGTTCTTCTCCGCGTTGCTGCTGAAGTTCCAATCCTTCGTCAGCACGTACGGCGTGCCCCACATCCACACCGCGTAATCCAGCCCGTCGTATGACTCCAGTTCGCCCCGGATCTCATCGTGGGTTCCGAATTTATCCAGGTCGTAGCGGGAGTACTGTCCCGCGGTGAAGTCCAGTGCGTTGAATATCCACGGATTGGTCGTGTATTGCCCCCAGTAGTTATAGGCTCGCTGGGCGCCGTCGCCGCGCTTCCACGCGTCAAAATGCCCGACCGGATCCCAGAAGATGGGAACCTCATACATATAAGAGCCTTCGCCCGTCGCCGTCGTGGTCGGGTCCACGCCGTCGTAGGGTCTCACGGTCGCGATCGCGCTGTTCTGAACGACCCATTTTTCTACTTCCTCGCCCGAGACCAGTTTGTAGACGCTTTCGTCCACGCTCGTGAGGATACTCGCATATATCAGGCCGTTTCTCAGGTTCCCTTTGGTCCAGGAGCCGTCCGCGTCCGGCTTGGCAAACGCGGAGTCTCCCGACCACTTCAGCGCGATCGGCGTCAGGCCTTCCGTTATCGGAACATCCTGAATCGTCAGGTTGAACGGCTGCGTCAGGGACACCGTCGTTTTGACCTGCCAGATCAGAAACTGGCAATGACTGTTCGTCAGATCGATCCCATAGTCCGCGGGTTCCCCCCAGCCCGTCTGCCACGTATCATACAGATCGACGCCGCTCTTTTCGACCTTCTCCACCTTCGCCGTCGTGTCCATGCACACAGGGATCTGTTCCGAATCCCTCCCCGCCTTGTCCGGGAGCATCAGAACGCAATGGAACGGATCCGAACGGCTCGGCGCCGGATCGGCCGGGTCGTAGTCTTTATAATCCAGCGTGGGTTTCGTTGTGGCGTACGCCAGCTCGATCGAGCCGTTCCGGCCGCCGCTTTCGAGCGGACGGAAGTTGTAAATGATGATATTTCCGGTCGGCTCACCCTCGCTGTCTGTCTCTCTGCGCCAGGCAAAGAATACGTCGTCGCTGATCTCGCCGCCTTTGTCGACCTCTTCCTTCTTCGGGATGGAAAATTCGATCGCATCCGCGAGATCCCCGTACCGATCCCTCAGGATCTGTTCCGGGATCACCATCTGGACCTTATCGGCCTCCTGATCCGTATATACGCTCAGACGGTAGTTGATTCGGAAAATATAGCGATGCCCCGCCGCGGCGTTGTCCGCGGTCCAGACGTAATCTTCTTCTCTTTCCGTCGCCCCGCTGACGAGCTCCACATAGAACGCAGGGCTGCTCTGCGACGGCGTCGGATCGAGCTCGACCCCCTTCAGCCGCACCAGAACGTAAGTCCCGTCCCCTTCCGCGCGGAAGTTCAGCTCTCCGTCTGCCATGATCCCGGAGCCGGATACCCATTCCGCTTCGTTCGCGCTGAGAATGCGTACGACACGATATTTCAGCGCACTTTGTCCCTTCAGTGTTTCGGACTGGATTTTCCCTTCCGTTGCCGATCCCAGTCCCGTTACCGTGAAGTCGAGGAGCGCGTCAAAGACGTTTCCGCCGACCGCCACGCGGATCGCCTGATTGTCGGCGTAAGCAGAATCCGAGACCGATACCGACGCCGCCTCGTTTTCAAGGCTTACCGCAAATCCGCCGTTCGAAGCAGCCGGGAGCGCGCGAACGGCCCGCCTTTCGACAGGTTCTTCGTTCCGAACGCTCGCCGCGCGCAGGACAAACGCCGCTTCCGCTTCCGCCGCCTGCCGCGTGACCGTGATGAGGTAGGTTCCGGCCGCAGCGCTGAACGTCGCCGTCGTCTCCTGCCATTCCCCGTTCTCGCCCTTCTCGCCGGACAGTTCTACCCTGTTTTCGTCCTGCTCAGATACCAGCTCGACGGTAACGCCGCCCGTCACCCCCAGCAACAGGCTGGTGTCGCTCGCTGCCGTCAGGCGCACGGTCGCGCTCGGTTTCGCCTCGTTCAGCGTGTCCGAGACGCTCTCTCCGACGGACATCTCGTGGTCCGCCGCGCGCAAGGCTTCCTCCGGCGTCTCTTCCTCCCGGGCAGCCGCTTTCTCAAAAGCTGCCTGTTCCTCCGGTTCGGCGCCGGCGGTAAGCTCTTCCGAAGCGGGAACCTGCACAGCAAGCCCTGCGTCCTGCGCAT
Source organism: uncultured Eubacteriales bacterium (assembly GCA_900319465.1). Taxonomy (GTDB): domain Bacteria; phylum Bacillota; class Clostridia; order Oscillospirales; family Oscillospiraceae; genus Limivicinus. Next base: position 37,826 of record ONOL01000023.1, read on the forward strand.
TCTTGCCGGCAGGCTCGCCCGCGTTTACCGCAGGCTCGGACGTGCTCTCTTCTTCCGCCCCGGATGCAGCAGAAAGCTCTCCTCCGTCCGTAGACGCAGGAGTGTCTTCTCTTGTCTCCGCGGCATCCGGCTCGCTTTCTGCGGGAATTTCCACCGGCGCTTTCAGCGCTGCGGTCTCCGTGCTCTCACCGGAAGCGTATTCATCCGCCATCGCCTGCATCGGTACCGACGAGAGCAGGATGAGCACGCACAGGATCAATGAGATTGCTTTTTTCATGGATACGACCTGCCTTGTTGCAAGAATAAGGGAAAGACCCTCTTGGCTGTATTGGTATTCGGTAGGAGATGGATGTTCTGATAGTACTCCTATAATAGTTTATATTATAATATACCCCGCATTTTGTCTGATTACAAGCTGTTTATTTGAGAAGTACCGCAAGATTCCGGTATTTTTTCATCTGTTCCTGTCGCCATAATGCGCGATTAACGAAACAGTTTTGTAGTTTTTTATCAAATCGCCGCTCTGCGAGCTCGCGTGGCCACCGTACAATACTTTGCCGGATACTCCCTGCCGTGGGAAAAACTTTTCGTACCGGGAGGTCCGGAAAAGAAGAAAGGGGCTGTGAAAAAACACCGTTTTTTCACAGCCCCTTCTGTTATTCGATACTTCCGGCGTTTTTACTGTTATTTCCCGTTTTTGCGGCCCTTTTTGATCAGCACGAAGGCCGTCACGCCGACGGCTGCGAGCGCCGCCGCCATCAGCACC
>ONOL01000043.1 GCA_900319465.1 uncultured Eubacteriales bacterium
GAAATGCCATAACCCTACCAAAGCGCTGATTACAACTGAAATGTAATATAGAATCTTTATTCCTTTTTTCAAAATGATTCACCTCTACAAATCCCGATTCACTGAGACGATTATACACTATCCGGCCCGGCTGTACAACGAGAAAAGCGCTCTTGCCCCTCGCGCGCGTTTTGTCAGGGGGCGATCGAATCCCGCGCAGGGGTCGAGGCCACGAGCTCCCCCGCGGTCCGCTTTGGCGCTGATTTTTGGCTTGACAGCGTTAATTATATTTGATAAAATATATTTGTATAAAATAAACCAGAGGAAACAAGATGGACTACGATTATCAGGAAGCGATGAAGCTGGCGAACCAGCTCTGCTTTCCGCTCTATGCCGCGGCGCGGCACGTGACGGGGCTCTATACGCCCGTGCTCCGACCGCTGGGGCTTACCTATACGCAGTAGGGCTATGTCCGCAGGGAGCGGAGCCGCGAGGATGAGCGCGTCGTCGTCATCACGCTGACGGAAGCGGGCCGCGCCCTGCAGGAAAAGGCGAAGGACGTCCCGGCAAAGGTCGCGGGCTGTATCGATCTGCCGCCGGAAAAGGCGCAGGCACTGTACGGTCTGCTGTATGAATTGTTGGAAAACCAAAAGAACAAGGAAGGAGCAGAAAGATGAAAACAGTATACGATTTTACGGTGAAGGATCGGCTCGGCCAGGACGTCAGCCTGTCGGACTATCGGGGCAAGGTGCTGCTGATCGTGAACACCGCGACCGGCTGCGGCTTCACGCCGCACTACGAGCCGCTGGAGGCCATGTACAAAGAGCTGAAGGAGCAGGGCTTTGAGATCCTGGACTTCCCCTGCAATCAGTTTGCCAACCAGGCGCCCGGCGACGCGGACGAGATCCACCAGTTCTGCACGCTGAAGTTCGGAATGGAGTTCCCGCAGCTCGCGGCGGAAAAGCCCTTCGCCGGCTTCGGCAAGGGGCTGAAAAACGCGGCGCTGAGCAAGTTTGCTGACATGAACAACAAGCAGTTCGGCGACAAGGCCTATATCAAGTGGAACTTCACCAAGTTCCTGATCGACCGTGAGGGGAAGGTCATCGCCCGCTTCGAGCCCACCGAGGACATGAAGGAAGTCAGAAACGCTGTGATCGAGGAACTGAAATAGTGAACGGGATCGAGACGTCACGCGAAAAAACGATCGTCAAAACCAGCGTTATCGGGATCGTCGCCAACGTGTTCCTTGCCGGCTTCAAGGCGGTGATCGGTCTGATGAGCAACTCCATCGCCATCGTGCTCGACGCGGTCAACAATATTTCCGACGCGGGCAGCTCGCTGATCACGATCGTCGGTACGAAGCTCGCAGGCAGAGAGCCGGACAAGAAGCATCCCTTCGGCTACGGGCGTATCGAATACCTCAGCGCCATGATCATCTCCGTGATCGTGCTGTACGCGGGCATTACCTCCTTCGTGGAGTCCGTCAAGCAGATCATCCACCCAGAGACGCCGGACTATAACGCCGTTTCCCTCATCATCGTGGCCGTCGCGGTCTTGGTCAAGATCCTGCTCGGGCGCTACGTCAAGAGTGTCGGCGTGAAGGTGAACTCGGATGCCCTCATCAATTCCGGCGAGGACGCCACGCTGGACTCCGTCATATCGGCCTCGACGCTTGTGGCGGCAGGCATATTCCTCATCTTCCATGTTTCCCTGGAGGCGTGGCTCGGCGCGGTCATCTCTCTTGTCATCATCAAATCCGGCTTTGAGATGCTCAAGGACACGATCTCGCAGATCCTCGGCGAGCGCAACGACAAGGAGCTGGCCAGGGCGATCCGCGACACGGTGCTGAGCTTTCCGGAGGTGCAGGGCGCCTACGACCTGGTGATGAACAATTACGGCCCGGATACCTGGAACGGCTCCATCCACATCGAGGTCCCGGATACGTACTCGGCGGACGAGCTGGATCAACTCATTCGCGAGATCACGATGAAGGTCCTCCGGGAGCATCACGTCATCCTGACGGCGATCGGCGTATACTCGGTGAACACGAAGAACGAGGAGATCATCCAGGCCAGGCGGCAGGTGGAGGAGATCGTCTTTTCCCATGAATTTGTCCGGCAGATGCACGGCTTCTATCTGACGAAGGAGCAGAAAAAGCTGCGCTTCGATATCGTGATCAGCTTTGACGCGAAGGATCGCCGGGCGGTCTGCAACGAAGTGGTAGCTGACGTGCAGAAAGCCTTCCCGGACTATGAGCTGCAGGTCGCCATGGACACGGACTTTGCCGAAGAGTAAACCGAATTTCCCTTGTGCGCGGCGATAATGATTCGAGCGTGTCAAAGCAGCGCGCTCAAGCGTGAATTGCCTTAGTCGTTTATAGAAACGCCCCCTGCACGGATCGACGGGATCGTGCAGGGGGCGTCTTTCGCTCTCGGGCGGTTTTTTTCAGTCTTCTATTGTCCTGAGCAGGTTCTGTTTGCACTTCACGCTGTATTGCAGCGTATAGGAAGCCGCACCTGCATCCAGGGCTGTTTGAATTTCAGCGATCTCTCTTGTAACGTCTTCCAGGTTTCTGTACCACGCAAGGAACGTGTTCTGCGCTCCCCACAAGGACAAGTCGTTCCCGTCGGATGCAAACAACGCGAATTTGGGGCTGTTTTTGCCGCCCATAAACTGCTGGGAGCGAGTTACCTTCGACGCGTTGATGATGACTCCCTCATGCGGTGAAATGATTCTGATGCCAGCCGAGGGCTTTCCTTTCTCGGAAACGGCTGTCGTGTTTTCTCCTCCCAGCAAGCTGTCTATGGAAACATTGAGCTTTTTTGACAGGAGCAAAAGCTTGTCCACTTCCGGATACCCTTCTCCAAGCTCCCACTTTGACACAGCCTGTCTGCTTACGCCCAGCATTTCCGCCAGCCCCTCCTGTGAGAGTTGATTTTTCTTGCGGATCAGCTGCAGGTTTTCTCCAAAACTCATCCTATCGACCTCCTTGCAAAGGGAGTATACGGCGCGAACCGAAGATTTTCCACCAACCTCAGTTTGCTTTTCCGCAACCTGAAGTTGCTTTTGGCTTGAGCAATGCTGCAATCCGTTTCCGTGATTTGCCTCACGGGACCGAATGCCGGCCAAACACAAGGTCATCCGTCATGCGACGGTGAACACCGTGTTCTTCTCGAAAAAGCCGAACGCGAAGCCCAGCTTGAGGAACAGCGGCATGTGTTCGTAGGCCTCGAAGCTCGTGCGTTCCAGGAACTCCGCGACAGGGACTTCTTCCATGTATCCGTACGGATTCGCCACCGTGACCGTGTCGTTCGGGATGTCCATCCCAACGATCAGCGAATAGTGCAGCGTCCAGTCGTCGCCGTACAGCGCGGCCCACTCGACGGGGACGGGCTTCCCTTCCGACAGGCACGCGTATACCGTATCGAGCAGCTCCGTGTTTGTCAGATAGCTGCGCATGGTCGTGGAGTACTCCGGAAAGCGCTTGTTCACCTCCTCACAGAAGGCTTTGCCCGTGGAGGTCACGACCTTTCCGTATTCCGCATACAGGTCTTCTTCCGTCAGATCGCCCCCATTCCAGCGGGAGAACATCTCGAGGACCGCATAGCCGCAGGATACGTCCTGCGTGATGACTTCGACGCCCTCCGCGCGGGCGGGCCGCTGATACTTCTCATCGTGTAACACCGCGGAATAATCGTTTTGGATCGCCGCGGTTTTTCCATGAAGCCTCACCAGCGCCGCAGCGCAGACAAGGATCAGCAGGACTATAATAATCACAACGGCAGCGACCGTCTTCTTTATCGCTTTCTTTTTCAAATGAACCACCTGCCAAACTTTTATGTGGCCTCCCAGCAAGCGCACTCAAATCAGCACCCCGTTGCAATGGTCGATCTCGTGCTGGATGATCTGAGCCGTAAAGCCGGCGTAGGTTTTGAGGCGGGTTTCAAACTTCTCGTTCTGATACTGCACCTTGATCGAGCGATAACGCTTTGTCTTGCGCGTGCCGGACAGGGACAGGCAGCCCTCCTCCGCCTCGTATATGCCGGAGCTTTTGACGATTTTCGGATTGAACATTACCGTCGCGCTGCCGTTGTCGTCGAAGATGATGATCCGTTTGGCAGCGCCGATCATGTTCGCGGCCATGCCCACGCAGCCGTCACGGTGCGCCTCCAGCGTGTCCCGCAGATCCTGCGCGATCGGCAGGTCCGTCACCGTCGCCGGCGCGGACTTCTGCGCGAGGAAGATCGGGTCTTTCATAATGGGTCTGATCATCGCGCGTCCCTCACAGCTGATCGTACTTCGCGTTGCTGCCCCGGCACTTCTCGACGGGGTACTTGGCTTCGTTCTGATCCATCTTCGCGTTGATGATCGCGTCGGCGTCCAGCCCGAGCGCGTCCAGCATGTTCTGGCAGTACACCATCACGTCGGCCAGCTCCTCCCCCGCATGGGTGAGGTCGTAGTCCGTGTCGCTCCACTGGAAGCACTCCAAAAGCTCGCCCGCCTCGATGGAGATGGACTTCGCCAGGTTCGCGGGCGTGTGGTACTGCTCCCAGTCCCGCTCCTTCGTGAACCTGCGGATGCGCGCTATCGTTTCCTGTTTCATGGCCTCTCCCCCGCTCCGTATTCTGACATGATTATACCCTGTTATACCCTATGCATCAATAGGGTAGTACGTGGTAGTTGCGTGAATAACATGTCCACAAAAGAGGTCAACAATAAAAGCAAAATCTTCTCCGCAAAACAACAAAAATCGCCTTGAAACTGAACGTTTCAAGACGATTTCTGTCTGTGCTGCACCAAACGGTGTCCAGAGAAGGGTATTTGAAGTAAAAGGTGTCTGGCAGGACATATTTGTCCTGCTTTTTCTTATATCTTGTCCTTGACAGAGTTGGTCTCCCATGATATTTTATAATTACCACTTGGTTATTATTGACCATTGGGTTATTATAAAGGAGGCACTCTCATGTCCGACAAACAGACCGCCGCCTTGCTCGACAAGAAGCTGGACGAAAAGACCGCGCACACTATGTTCGTCTGCGGCATCGTTATGGTCGTTGCCGTGCTGATCCACGATGGCGACCACATCCGCCAGGCGCTCAACTGGGGCTATCGCATCCCCCTCGCCATCTGGGCGCTGAACCTCACCGTGTACATTTTCCCCGTCGTTACGATCTTCCTCGCCAAATCTCGCCGCATGTCCGCGACGCTGGTCGGCGCGATCGGCGGTATCTTCACCCCGGCGTCCTTCCTGGGCCTGCACCTGTTCGGCTCGGCCACGGGTCTGTGGGGCGTATGGAACTTTTCCTATTTCGCGCTGATGAAGGGCGTGGAGTATCAGGGAAACTACTATCAGGGCGTCGACTGGCTGAGCTGGGTGCTCCTGTTCCACATGGTACCCTGCTGCGTGCCCTGTGCCGTGATCGGCTTCAAGCACTGGGCCCGTCTGAAGAAGGAAGCGAAAGTTGGATAAGGAAAGCGTCGTTCTCGGCTGCGGCTGCGAGGTATACGGAGACGAAGCGGAGGAACTGAAGCAGCGCTTCCGCCTGCTCCGACTGTTGATCGTCTCGACCGCGCTGAGCATGCCGCTTCTCTGGGATCTGCCGCCGCGCTTCCAGTTCGTGCTGGCTACGGCGCTGCAGTTCGGCCCGGGTCTGTACTTTATCCGCAACGCGATCCGTGGGCTGAGAAATCGCAGCCTGGGCATGGATCTGCTCGTGGCGCTGTCCACAACGGCGATCTACGCTTACAGCACGGTCGTCGTCTTCACCGTGACGGATAACATCAAGCTCTACTATCTTTGCGACGGGGTGCTGATCTCGCTGCTGCTGTTCGGGCGCTATCTCGAATCCGTGGCGATCTATCAGAGCGGCGAGGCTGTGCGAAGTCTGCTGCGGCTGCAGCCCAAGACGGCCATCGTGATGCGTGATGGGGTCAAGGCAGAGATCGACGCGTCGGAGATCATCTCCGGCGATATGATCCTGCTCCGCTCAGGCGAGCGCATTCCCGCTGACGGAAGGATTCTCGAAGGAAGCTGCCTCGTGGATGAATCCCTGCTGACCGGCGAGAGCGTCCCCGTGGAAAAGCGTCCCGGCAACAGCATCACCGGCGGCACACTCAACCGCGAGGGTAAAGTGACCTATATGGCAACGTCTGTCGGTGAGGCTTCGACTCTGCAGCAGATGGCGGCCTTCGTGCGCCGTGCACAGAGCGAAAAGGCCCCTGTACAACGCTTCGCGGACAGGATCGCCTCGATCTTTGTCCCGTCCGTGATTGGTCTGGCCGTGCTGATTTTCGCATTCTGGTTTTTCCTGCTTGCCCCCGGCGATTGGGGAAAAGCGGTCTCGACCGTCTGTGGCGTACTGGTGATCGCCTGCCCCTGCGCACTGGGACTTGCCACGCCTGCCGCATTGATGACGGCTTCCGGTCGGGCGGCGGAGCTGGGTATCCTCTTCAAGGGCGCTTCGACCATTGAAAAGGCGTGGCGTGTCGATACGGTTGTCTTTGACAAGACCGGTACGCTGACCGAAGGCTGCGTGGAGCCGGGTATCCGCGATCCGCTCCGCGAGGACGCGAAAAGCGCCGTGGACGCCTGCCGTGCGCTCGGCCTGGAGGTCTGGATGATCTCGGGCGACAAGGCGGAGACGGCGCGGCGCATAGCGGGCGAGTGCAGGATCGAACACGTTTTGTTCGAGGTCAGGCCGGAGGAAAAGGCCGCGCAGATCACGCGCCTGAAAAGCGAGGGGCGCTGTGTTGCCATGGTGGGCGACGGGATCAACGACGCCCCGGCCATGGCGGAAGCCGATTTCGCGATTGCCATGGGAACGGGAACCGACGTCGCCATCGAGTGCGCCGATGCGGTGCTGCCCGGCGGGCGCATCGGGCGGGTACCGCAGGCGCTGCGGCTCGCCGGAGCCGCCAGACGAATGGTGCGGCAGAACCTCGCCTGGGCGCTGTTCTACAACCTGATCTGCATCCCCGTCGCAGCCTGCGGGATCGTGAATCCCTCGATCGCCGCAGCGGCCATGACACTCTCATCCAACGGCATTTTGCTACACTCGCTGCGGCTGAACAAAGCGGAGGCAAGCGAATGAAAACGGAAAGCTGTGAAATCCGGATCCGTGGCATGATCTGCCGGAGCTGCACCGACGAGGTCTCCGGCATGCTGCTGCAGGCAAAGGGCGTCGTCAAGGCGAGCGTCAGCTACCGCAAGGCGCTGGCTGAGGTCAGCTACGATCCCTCGCTGGTTACGCCGGAAGAACTGGCCAAGCGCATCAAAGCCCTCGGCTATGAAACCGGCGAGCGCAGCCGCGCCGAGCGTCTCCTTGATCTTGACTGTGTTCTCTTGACGATCCTTCTTGTGTGGCTACTGCTCCGCTGGGGCGGGGCCTCCCCCGAGATCGGCGGCGCGAGTTTCGGCGTGCTGTTCCTTGTCGGCCTCTCGACCAGTCCGCACTGTTTGGGTATGTGCGGCGGCATCCTGCTTTCCGCCTGCCATGGGCGAGAGGGACGTAAGGCGCAGTTCGGCGCGGCGCTCGGATACAACGGCGGGCGCGCGATCTCGTACACGGCGCTGGGCGCAGCCTTCGGCACACTGGGCACGGTGCTGACGTACACGCTCAGTATGAAGTCCATGCTCTTCACTCTGCTCGGACTTGTCGTAGCTCTGCTGGGTCTCAATATGTGGGGCTTGCTGCCCACGCTGCCGTCTCTGCCCGGAGAACAGGGAACAGTCTGCCGTCTGCCGGAGAGGCTTCGGCGTCAAACGCCGCTCCTGGTCGGCCTGCTGACCGGCTTTATGCCCTGCGGCGCGCTGTACACCGCCTGGCTCTGCGCCATGTCATCCGGCAGCGCGGCAAAAGGCGCACTTCTGATGCTGGCTTTCGCGCTCGGCACCATACCTCTGATGCTGCTTTTCATCTCGCTTGGAGCGCTGCTGCCGCGCAGCTGGACGAAATACCTGCGCAAGCTCGGCGCGGTGCTGGTCACCTCGATGGGGCTGAAAATGCTGATCGGCGGTCTCTTGCTTTTGCGGGGATAATTCGTTATACTTCTTGCGAAAGCGAGGGATCGGTATGCCTTTGATCGTTGATAAAGAGGCCGTCCGGATGGAGATCCTGATGGCCTTTGAACGCTGCATTGTAAAAAAGCCCATGACGAAGATCACTCTGCGGGATATCGCGGAGGAGGCCGGAATGTCGCACCCGAAGCTCCTGCACTATTTCGAAAACCGGGACGATCTGGTCGTGAGCTATCTGCGCTATACCAAGGATTTCATGACTGAGAAGTGCAAGCTCTGGTTTGCCACGCACCCGCGGGCCAATTATGAGAGCAATCTCGCCTACATGAACGCTTTTATGTCCTACGTCGCGCGGGGCGAGGAGGGTGAGCAGCGCCCGAATGCCACAACGCAGACCTATGTGCTGGCGCACTACAGCGACGTGGTCGCCGAGCTGGTCAAGGGCGAGTTCCGTGAATGGCGCGAGACGATGGAGCAATGCCTGATCGCGATCTACGGTCCAGAGGTCGGCAGACATGAGGCCGAGGCCATGATGATCCTCATTGCCGGCACCTTCATATGCAATTACAACGGCGCGCTGACCGGTGAGATCAGCGATAATATTATTGGTTATTTGGGTAATCTGACACATTCATAAAAAGGATGATTCCATGAAGATTCATGTGCTGCAGTGCGGAAGCATCCGCGTCGATCCGACCGTGCCCTTCGGCAAGCGGCTCGACCTGATCGAAGCAGCAAAGCAGCTCACTGCGGCGGATAAGAACAGGATCACGCTTCCCGTTTTCACCTATCTGATCGAGCACCCACAGGGACTTATCCTCGTGGACACCGGCTGGTGCCGGGAGATAAGCCCGGACGGTGTGTATGACCCGAAGGCGGCCGCGGCGGTCCTCCCGTCGCAAATGGCGGTGCTCTTTCATCCCTTCGTTCCGAAAGGGATGGCGATTCACGAGCAGCTTGCGGGCATGGGCATTGGGCCGGAGGATCTGGACTATGTGCTGCTGACGCACCTCGACGTCGACCATGTGGCGGGGCTAAGGCATGTGAGCAAAGCCAAGCACATCGTTTTGCCGGAATATGAATACTATTGGTCCTGCCGCACCGTGTACAAGATCCGGCAGCCGCAGGAGCTTTGGATCCAATACCCCATGGAGCGCCCGTATTACCGGGGCTCGTCACTCGGCCCGAACCGTTGGGTCATCGATCTTTTCGGGGACGAGAGCCTCCAGCTGGTCAATGTGCCCGGTCATACGGAAGGCCAGGCGGCGATCGTGATCCGAAACGGCGGTAGATTTGTTCTTCTGACGGCAGACGCGGCTTTTTCCCCACGCAACTGGCAGGAGAACATCGTGCCCGGCTTCGGCTTTGCCCGTGATTTTCAGAGGAAAAGCCTCCGCTGGATTGCGGACATGGCCGCAGACCCTGGCTGCGCCGCCGTGCTGTGCAGCCATGATCCGGAGGTCAAACTGGAGGTTATTACCATATAACGTCTCTCATCTATGCGCGTTTGAGGTTCTAATCCTTCTATCTATTACTTTACTCAGGCACAGAGATCACCGCCTCTCACCTCACCGCAAAATTGCGATTGCAAGTGTTATCTAAATGTCTTTGACAACATCATAACCTCTGTAATTTTCTTCGATGAAGATAGCGCTTGCTCTACTGTAACCCCTGCAAGCGGCGCTAACTCTTCAGGCCACAAAAAATGATCTGCATTTCTTTGAGCTTCAAGAACCCAGAAATCCTCTATGGTAAAGTTCCACTGTTTCATCAAATCCAGTGATAAATACATATCCATGCGAATGAGCACCATCCTTTGTCAGCAAACAAACTTCCTGTGAGATATCTTTACATTATTCTGATTCACCATGGCATACTGCAACGTGGTATCGACGCTTTGATGGCCAAGGAGCTGCTGGACCTGTTCGATGGGCATGCCCTTGTCAATGGCCATGGTTGCCAGGGTGCGCCGGAACTTGTGCGGATGGACTTTCGGTATACCCAAGCGACGCCCCAACTGCCGCAATCGGATCTCCACACCGCTGATCTGCAACCTGTCATGCGGGGACTGGAGTGTGACGAATAGTGCCGGGCAGGAATCTTTTCGGCTATCCAAATACCGCTGTAAATGAATCTTCGTTCTAGCATCAAAGTATACTTTTCGCTCTTTGTTGCCCTTGCCGAAAACGACGCACTCCCGTTCCTGAAAATTGATGTCATCTCGATTCAGCTTGACCAGCTCTCCCACGCGCATACCGGTGGAGGAAAGCAAGTCGATGATGGCAAGATCGCGGGTGTTTTCGCAATGATCCCGCATGATTTCCAGCGCTTCATCCGTATAGGTTTCTTTTACGGTTTTGCCAGTCTTGACCTTATGAATCCGGCGCACCGGACTCTTCAGGATCAGATTTTCATCCTCCAGCCAGGAAAAGAAGCTGGACAAGATGCGGCGGACGTTGTCCACTGTGACTTTACTGGCGTTGTTGCGGCGCTGATAACTGTCCAAATATCCGCGCAAATCGTCGGTAGCAATGTCCTTTGGCTGCTTCCGAACGGTCAAAAGCATGTTGCGAATGGTTGATTCGTAATACCGGAGCGTTTTTTCGGAGCAGCCCTCGACCCGCTTGGCCGCAATATAAGTGTCCAGCAACCTGATTAGGACACTCTCGTCTTGTTCTGTCTTGCTCTCTGTTCCGATCACAGAGAGCAAGACAATGTGCAGCTTCTCCATTTGGACGCTGCTGAGGCATCCCTGCATGGCTTTTTCGATATCGGCAATGGTTTGTGCACTCAAATCTATCCCCTCCAACAAAAATATGGGGAAAGATTATAACACAAAATACCGTTTATCCCTGCATGAGGGCCTTGATCATGTCGTCGATCCGGGCGATAGCTTGTGTCAGTTCAAATTTTGATTTAGCGACATCACGTCAAACTGGAATTTGCTATTATCTTCTAAGTTCCTTAATAAAGCACACACTGACAACTATCATCATAACAGCTAATGCATCT
>ONOL01000058.1 GCA_900319465.1 uncultured Eubacteriales bacterium
GCCGGTGACTTCCTCGAGCTCGTTCTCATTGATTTTCATTTCTTCAGACATTTTATATATCCTCCTTCAATTGTTGTGAGAGACTCTTTTTCTGCCCTTTGGCTGTCTCTCTTGTTTCCGTGCACAGTGTAGCAGATGAAATCTCACACAACTGTCACACGCAAAAATTCTTTCCCTTTCCGGCGGCGCCCCCCCGGTGAAGGCGGGAAAGCGCGGCTCGCAGCCTCATTCTTCCTCAAAGGACCAGGCGATCTCGTCGAGCTGCGCGTGCATGACCTCCGGCCAACTGTACTGGTTCATGTAGTCCCCGAGATACTGGTAGCGGGAGCTCTGTTTCTTCTCCAGCCAGTCGTACAGGTCGCACTCGATCCGGTCGGCCGCGATGGCCAGGCTGCCGCGCTGCTTCAGGATCACTCCGTTCAGCTTCAGCCTTGTGAAGGTGTTCTGGAGGTCCTGGCGCAGATTGGACAGGTAGGAGCCCTTTTTCTCCGGGTCGCCGTCGTCCTCCCACAGGGATGCGATGATCTCCCCGTTCGTGGTCTGGGCGCCGCGGTTGTTGATAAGGATCGCAACGATCTCCTTGGTCTTGGTGTACTTGAAGACGATCGGTTTCCCGTCGACAAACAGTTCGAAGTTGCCGAAGGTCTGAGCAAAGAGCCGTTTTCGGGCCGACAGCCCATCCGGGAAGCGGAGCTCGTCCAGTTCCCGGCGCAGCTGCGTCTCCTCGACGGGTTTGGGCAGGATGCCGCTGGCGTGCTGCCGGAGCGCGTCAAAGCCCGGCTCCCTGTCCGAGGCAAGATAGATCAGATTCACCCTGGGATACAGCTCCTGCAGATACCGCCCGAAGTTGATCCCGCTCAGCTCCGGCAGCGCCGTGTCGATGAGGGCGACGTCGATCTCCTGCTCGCGGGCGGCCGCCAGCGCGAGCAGGCTGCTGCCGAAGCACATCAGATTCGCCTCCGGCTTCATCTCGCGGATCATTTCCGTCATGGGAGGCAGGGCGGCCTCGTTTTCCAGCACGGCAAGGACGTTCATGCTTCTCCCCCCTCCCTTTCTCTCTCCGGGAGCTGCACGGCGCGCAGGTTCTGATGCGCTCTCTCCTCCGCGCTCAGAAGCAGCGGGTTCAAGGCGCCCACCAGAAGCATCTCGCCTTCCTCCTTCGCCGCGTCGTGGAGGAAGCCCGCGTTCAGATCCGCGATCACCAGCGCGGCGAAACGGTCATAGTTGTCCTCGTCGATCACGGGGAAGTGATAGCGCATGCGATACCAGTGCTCCGGGTCGAAGCCCGGCTCGCCGATATACAGGCGGTCTGCCGTCTCCTCCACGTTCTGCGGCGTCGCCGGCTGCCCCGCGACGGCGCCGACGTCTTCGCAGAACAGCATCGCATAGGCACGCAGGATCTGGTCGCGCACCCGCGTCCCATCGCGCGCCTCGGTGTCCATAATTTGATAATAGTACTCCTGCGCTTCGTCGCTCTCCTCGAAGCGCAGGATCGCCTCATAGAATTTTCGGTTGATCCATGGATGCGCCATCGTTCCCACACTCTCCCCGGCCGGCAGCAGCGGCATCATTTCCTGTGTATTCCTTATCTCCATGTTAGCGCCCTTTGTCCAACAAAAGTCCAGCAAACCCGTTCCCGTGCGGGAGCGCAGCAGGCAGGAGCCGGCGCATGCCCGGGCGCGCTGTCCGTGCGCAAAAGCCGCCGCCCGTATCCGGCTCCGCTTCCCCGGCGCGTGTGACGGCCGCGAACCATCTGGCAAGCTTCACCGTGTCGGGCGTTTCCGGCGCGCTGCGCCTCGACGTTGTCTGGCAATTCAACGGCAGTTACAGCAGCGTCCCCCCTCAGCGACAGCAGCGCCAACGGCGTTGTGGTCGCCTGAGCGCCCTCACGAAGCAGCGAGCGGGCTGCCGCATACGTTCCCGTATGCGGCAGCCCGCAGCTTGTTAACAAAGTCCGATCCGGATTTCCTTGCCGGCGCTTCCGCCGCCGGGCGGCGGAAATGCCGCGCGTTACACGATTGGGGTCAGGCTCGGGAGGCAGCGCTCGTTCCGATAGGCTTCCCACTGCGCCTGATACTCCTCGGCGCTGACCTCCCGGTCCTCCGGCCGGGGCTCTTAGGCGATCGAGGAGCTCTATTACGGCAATATCGACCGGTCGAACAGCGATATTGTTCGGAAAAGAGCTATCCATTCCGCTTGAAAGATTACTCGTATTTGCTCCATGAACAGACCGGATCGCTCTCCCGCCAAGCCTGCTCTTGCGCCAGCCACACTCAGATCCTGACAGGGGCTGCCGCCGCAGATAATGTCCACAGGGGGGAGCTTCGCGCCGTCCAGCTTCGTGATATCTCCTACGTGAAGCATGTTGGGGAAGTGAGTCTTGGTGACCTCGATAGGAAAGGCTTCGATCTCGCTGGCCCATAACGGCTCGATCCCATTTCGGACAGCAGCAAGTGGAAAGCCTCCGACCCCATCGAACAGGCTTCCCATGGTAATAGGTTCCATGCCTCACATTTCCAAGGTGGGGCCTTCTTCAGCTTCCGCGATGCTCTCACTCTGTTCTTCACGAAGCTCTGCGTCTGTCAGCTTACGGAAGCTGTCTTCGCCGGGGACAAGGGCGAGCGTTCTGCCGTTATCCCACTTCATGTGGAGTTGGCCGATGTCGTCGACTACCTCAACAGTTCCTCTCGTTCCAGAGGGAACAGGAGCCCACGGATCTTCCAT
>ONOL01000027.1 GCA_900319465.1 uncultured Eubacteriales bacterium
GCTGGAGGACATCGAGCGGGAGGCGCGCTGTGTCGACGGGCTTGCGCTGGTCGTGGTGGATCACATTGGCCTTGTCAAGCCCACGGAGAGGGGCAGCCGCTACGAGCTGATGACCGCGACGGCGCACGCGCTCAAACAGCTCGCCCTGTCGCTGCGCGTGCCGATCCTCGCGCTGTGCCAGCTCAACCGGCAGTCGGAGCAGCGCGAGGGCAGACGCCCGGCGATGGCCGATCTGCGCGATTCCGGCGCGGTGGAGGAGGATTCCGACGTGGTGTGCCTGCTGTTTCGCGGCGCGCAGTATCTCCCGCCGAAGGAGCAGCCCGCTCCGTGGGAGCCGCAGGAGATCGACTTCATCCTCGACAAGAACCGCCACGGCGCGACGGGCATCTGCACGCTGCGATACTGCGGCCTGACCGCGAGGATCACGGAGGCGAGCTATGGATATTGAAACGATCCGGGCCTCTCTGGAGGAGGACGTGCGGCGCTGGCGCGGTCTGGCCGCGCTTGCGCGTGAGCCCGCCCTGCGGGACGCCTATCTGCAGAAGGCGGCGGCTCTTTCCGCTGCCGCTGAGATCGTCGGACACTTCGGACACCCGGACACTTTGGGACAGCGGGACGGCAAAACGGAACCGGATGGAACCGGAACCGGGATGGAACCGGCGGAACCGGTCATGGAACCATGCGCCGGAAATCGGAGGCAATAAAAAAGAGCCCTCTCACACCGCCGCTGGTGCAACAACCCCAGCCCACGTCCAAGACGACGGGAAGTCGAGCTCCTTCTTGAGAGACCCTGCCGCACCATGCCGCTCCAACGGCTACGCCCAAAACGAAGGGGGCTCAGGTCTCCATTGGGCAAACCACCCCGCAGCTGTTTGATGCCACAGTTAACAGCCCCGATCATGAGACCGCCGATGGTTCGCCCGCTGTTATTGTACCAGAATCTGCGGGGAAAGCAAGACCCGGATCGTCATGCGGAGCATTTGGCGAGGACGGGGCGGGATACGTTTTCACCAAAAAGCAAAAAGACTCCGGGGTCGTGGAAAAAGCGTCAGCCGGCAATGCCGCAGGTACACAGTCTCTGTTCCCGGAGTCCGCTTTCAATATACAAGACTGCAGCAGGACTGTCAATGCCGAAGACAGAGGATTGCTGGTTTGCTGCTGATTGAGAGAGAAGGTGCACACTATGCCAATGCTGCCAACATTACCGACGAGCAAGCATGGGAAAACGGTATACGCGAAAGTGATCGCCGTAGATTTCGACGGGACGCTCTGCGTATCCAAATGGCCTGAGATCGGCGTGCCGAACATGGCGATCGTCCAACGGCTGCTCCGCCGTCAGCAGGAAGGCGCGCGCCTTATCCTCTGGACTTGAAGGGAAGGACGGCTGTTGGACGAAGCTGTGCGCTGGTGTGGCGGTCACGGGCTGCACTTCGATGCCGTCAACGACAATCTGCCCGAGCGGGTCAGACAGTACGGCGACAACCCGCGCAAGGTCTCCGCCGACGAGTATTGGGACGACAAGGCCGTTCCGGTATCAAGCGCGGCGTCTGTTTCCGGGCGCGGCAGGGCGTGGTGAGCTTGCTGAAATGGCACCAAAAATGGAACCGGTCACGGATGAAATGGCACCGAAAACGGCACCACGCGTCGAAATACGAATACCGCGCGCCGGAGAGAGGGGGATTGCATGAGCGGAAAAGCAAGCCAGCGCAAGGGCGCTGACGGCGAGCGGGAGCTGGCCGCGATCCTGCGCGGCTACGGCTACGAGATCGCGCGCGGCGGCTCCCTCTCCTTCGGCGAGGTGCCCGATCTGACGGGTCTCCCCGGCGTCCATATCGAGGTTAAGCGCGTCGAGCGGCTGAACGTCCCGGAGGCCATGCGGCAGGCCGTGCGCGATTCCGAGCGCTTCCGGGACGGCCTCCCGGCCCTGTTCCACCGGCGCAGCCGCGAGCCCTGGCTCGTCACGCTGCGGATCGAGGACTTTATGGCGCTGTACGGGCAAAAGGGAAGCGAGCCTGACCTTTCTTCCAGCGGGAAAGAGATCCGGCAGGAATTAAGGGAGAACGGGCAATAAAAAAGAGTCCTCTCTACATCCTCCTCGACCAAGAAGGTCGAGTTAAGTGGATATAAAAGAACTCTTGATGATAGTGTACCAGATAATCCCGAAAAAAGCAAGAAGGCAGCGGCAGGCAAACAAGCCCGCCGCTGTCTGATTCAATAGCCGTATTTCGCCCTGATGTCGATGATGGCTTGTTCCATTTCTGCTGTCGTTGCGTTCGGCATGGCCAGCAAGGTAGTCACTGCCTCCCATACAAACGGGATCATCTCCGGGTGCTCGATGAGGATTTGATCCAGTTTCTCCGCTGCCTTTGATCTCATACTACCTCCCTTCTCACGCCACGGCGAAGCGGCGGACGGTGCTTGTGCGCGTGAAGGCCGCGGCCACGTCCGGCAGCGCCTTCGTGAGCGCCCTGGTGTCGATCCTCGCGCTTGTGACGGTCTTCCACGTCACTTTGTATTCCCCTGCCCGCAGCTCCTCAGAATCGCCCATATAGGCCTTGAGCTCGTCCTTGATGGCCTCCGCCTCGCTCTGCGCCTCCTCGATCAGCGCTTGCAGCTCGCGAAGCTGCCGAATCTGCGCGGTCAGTTCCTTTTCGCTCATTGGTATTCCTCCTTCGTCTTTTGGGTGGAAGCCCCGTCAGAGACTGTTATCCGTTCCGCTGCCCTATCATGCAAGCTGTTGTTTCCGGCTGACTGTCGGGCTTCCCTGTCCCCTGTGACTGTATGATAGCATAGATACGCCCATATATCAAGACGGGAGAATGCACAAAGATACGCCCATATATTTATGGATTTTGTATATTGCCCCATATACATAGTTGTGATATAATGTGGCTACAATGGGAAGAGAGGCTGCGATATAAAAGCGCCTCTCAGATCGGAGGCGAAGTATGGCAGAAGAAAAGGCCAGTTCCTACAGAGGCTTCACGGAGGCGCAGGCACGGGCACACAAGAAATATATCGCGCAATTTGTCGAGACGAAAGTCCGCATGACGCCGGAACGCCGGGACGCGATCCGCGTCCACGCCGACAGCCGGGGCGAGAGCGTCAACGCCTTTATCAATCGGGCGATCGATGAAACGATGGAGCGCGAAGGGGCATAATATTCGAGGGAGGTGCTTTTCATGAGTGAACGGGAAATGTGCGCGCAGCTTCTGAGCTGTGTGCCGGATTTTAAGCTCCGCTATGTCCTGGCCTATCTGCAAGGCCTGACGGCGGACGAGATGGACGACGCGGCTTTCTGCGAGCAGCTGTACCAGGACTATCTGGCCGATCCGGACAGGGGGGAGACCGTGAGCCTCGCCGACGCCGCCGCGCAGCTGGGGGTGTCGCTGTGAGCTATCGAATCGTCCTTGACAAGCCCGCCTTGAAGTTTCTGCAAAAGCAGCCGAAGGCGCAGCAGGAGCGGCTTCTGCGGGCGATCCAGGGCTTGCCGGACGCGGGGGACATCCGGCCCATGAGCGGTCACGAAAACCTCTACAGGCTGCGTGTCGGCTCCTATCGGGTGCTCTACTCGGTGGACGGCGGGCTGCTGATCGTGCACGTCCTGACCATCGGCAACCGCGGCGACGTGTACAAGTGAGCGCGGCCATGATTCCGAGAATCGCAAGCATTCAGCCCATGCCCGACTATCTGCTGTCTGTCAGCTTCGACGATGGCCGCCGGGTGCTGTACGATGTGAAGGAGGATATGGGCCTGCCCGGCTATTCTGCGCTGCGGGACGTGTACGGGCTTTTCCAGCAGGTGCGGCTGGACGAGAGCCGGACTTGCGTCTACTGGAATGAGGACATCGACCTGCCGAGCCACGCGATCTATGAATATGGCCGGGTGGTGAGCTGACACGCAGACGGAAGCACAGGGAAACGCAGAAGCGCCGGGACGATCCCGGCGCTTTTGCTTGGCTGTCTTGTGAAAAATTCCGTGCACATTTCGTGCACAAGCGTGCACGAAATCACCAAAGGGGACGGGAGACCGCGAAAAGGCCAAGCCTGCAAACCCGCATGAAATCAGCACTTTTCGCAAGCCATGAAAGGCCGTAAATAGTCCGAACCATAGCTACGGACCAGAAGGTCAGGGGTTCGAATCCCTTACAGCGTGCCAAAAACCGACGTGTTTCGACACGTCGGTTTTTGCATGCGCCGCCATGCGGCGCAATTATCCGCTTCGCTCAAATTTGGCGAGAGGGGAATCCCATCCCCTCTCGCGCTCACCCCATGCGGGACGAAGGCTGAGTGCGCGGCATCTTTAGTGTAAAGGTTAGACAAAAATCCCGTTGCCCCGAAGGGGGCGGCGGGATTTTTATTTGCTGCTGTCGGGATTCGAATCATGTCCGCACACGCCGGTGGCGTATGCATGAGCCAGTGCAAACACTGGCGAATACGATTATTCTGTTTTCTGCTTCCTCCAAGCAGAAAACAGAATGCCTCCGAATCCCTTACAGCGTGAAAGATCCGCTTCGCTCAAAGGCGGGGAACCGGTTTGCGCCTCTCAGCGGTGGATATACAGGCGCGTCATATGGTCCTCGCCGTTGCCCTGCGCCATGCAGAAAAACTCCCAGCCGTAGCGCTCGTAAAAGCCGGTGTGACTCGTGACCAGATAGAGCGGCGTGATCCCCTTTTCGCGCTGATCAGCCACGACCAGCTCCAGAAGCCGCCCCGCGATCCCGCGGCCGCGGTATTCCTCCTCGGTATAGACGGCGCAGACGTTCGGACTGAGATCCCGGCGGTCGTGGAAATCGTTTTCGATCACGCCCATGCCGCCGACGATCCTCTCGCCGTCCAGACACAGGTACCAGCCGTATTCCGTCTCCCCGCCCAGGTACGCGTCCATGCACGCGAGGTAGGCCGCCTCGGGCACGCCCCACTTGTTATGGAACCAGGCCGCGGCCCGTCCCTCCAGCTCCGGGCGCTCCCGGAGCGTGAGATATTCCAGATGTCCGTCCTCTTTCAATTCCTTCACGAATTGCTGCATCCTTTCTGTCAAGAGCTCCGAATCCCTCATGTGCAGAAGCTCGTCTTTGTCCACCCACCGGAAGGCGGAGGTCTCTCCCTCCTGCAGCCTGACGCTGTCCTTGTCACACGCCGTCTCGCAGAAAAACTCCACATAGACCGTGCTGCCCTCCGCGACACGCCCGAGCTCGGTGAGCGCCGTTTCCGCAAGGCCCGTCTCCTCGCGCAGCTCCCTTGCCGCGCACTGCAGCGGCGTTTCGCCCCGCAGGGCGGAGCCGCCGGCCGCAGCCTCCCACATGCCGCCGCAGGACTTGCGGGGATCTCGCTGCATAAGCAGATACGTCCCTTCGGCATGCCGGACGATCACGTCGCAGACCAGATGGTACCGCCCGGCGGGGATCCGCTCGCCCCGCGCCAGCACGATCCCCTCCTGCTTCCTCAGCTCCCGGTCGTACGCGTCCCAGAGTTCCCTCTTCTCTTCCTCCTTCAATCCAGCAGCTTCAGCGGCTGCCATCTGCGGTAGTCGCCGGAGACGAGGCTGTACAGCACGCCGTTCTTCTCGCCCTCGACGCTGTCGTGAAAGCGGCTCTCGCCGTGGGAGTGGGCGTAAACGAGCTGCTCGGCTCCATACTCCTCCGCCATGCGCGTGAAGGCGCTGTCCTCCTCCAGGATGCTCGTGGGCGGGTAGTGCAGGAAGACGATGAATTTCTTCATCCCGTCCGCCCGCGCCGCCTCGAAGGAGACGCGCAGGCGCTTCAGCTCCCGCTCCACCAGCCTTTTCGAGCGCTCCTCGGCCTCCTCGTCCCAGCCGACGATGCGTCCGCGGGCGTCGAGGAAGAAGGGCCCCTCAAAGCAGTGGCCCTTGCTGCCGACCAGCGCGTAGTCCCCATAGCGGAAATAATTGTTCTGCAGGAACGCGAGCCGCCCCCCGAACAGCTCGTTGAGCCGCCCGGTCCTGTTCGCGTCCCAGAACATATCGTGGTTGCCGCGCGTCAGGATCTTGCGGCCGGGGAGCGCGGCGATATAGCGCAGATCCTCCCCGCACTCTTCAAGGCTGCGCCCCCAGCTGTGGTCGCCCACCAGCACGAGCGTGTCGTCCGCCCGCAGCAGCGCCTCGCAGTTCCTTCTGAACACTTCCTCGTGGTTCTTCCAGACCCGCTCCCGCATCTGCGCACGCGCTTTCAGCGGCGATTGGAAGTGGAGATGCAGATCCCCGATCGCATAGAGAGCCATGCCGCCTCACCCCCTCAGCACTTCCCCGCGGACGCAGACCCTGCCGCTGTCCGGGCATTTCGCCTCGAAACGCTCCGCCCTTTCGGCGCCGCAGTCGAGCTGCGCGCCGTTTTGCAGCGCGAAAACATAAGGGTAGACGACGTTCCACAGCTCGTGGCAGAGCGGCGGGCACAGATCCTCCACGACGAAGCTCTGCCCCTTTGTGAAATAGCCGCTCCGGCAGCGGCTCTCGGTTATCGTAAGCTTTACCCTGGCCATGTCGGTTTATCCCTCCAGAAAGGCAAGCACGCGCCGGTTGAAGTCCTTCGCTTCCTCGTAGGCCGCGTGGCCGAGGCCGGGATAAACGAAGAGCTCGCTGCCCGGGATCCCTTCATGCAGCGTCCGGGAGGCGGCCGCGCCGACGATCCGGTCCTCCTCCCCGGCGAGGATCAGCGTCGGGCAGGCGATCCTGCCGAGCCGCTCCTGCGCGTCGAAGGCGAGGATCGCGCGGGCGTTGACGAAAAAGCGCGCATAGCTCGCGGGCTTTCCGACGAGGCCGAGGATCGGGTAGAGCATCCGAAGCTTTTTCAGATAGGCCTCGGAGTAGCTGCACTCCGCCGTGTCGATCATGAGCGCCCGGTGCCCGCCCTTTTCGGCGAGGCCGATCCATCGCGTCACGCACTCGCACGCGCTCTCGTTGGCGCGCGGCGCGGTGACGGCAAGCACCAGCTTCTCCACGAGCTCCGGATGTCCGATCGCCAGCTCCTGCGCGATCATCCCGCCCTGCGACACGCCCATCACGTCAGCCCTGCCGATCCCGAGCGCGCGCATGGCCTTTGCCTGGTCCTCCGCCATATCCCGGATCGTCGTGCCCGCGGGCAGCTCGTTCTTCCGGCTGAACAGATAGACCGTCCAGCGTTCGAAAAACAGCGTATAGGGCTTTGCCAGCAGCAGCGCCTTTCCCTCCACCGTCTCAAGCCCGTCGGACAGTCCCGGCAGAAGGACGAGGCTGCGCGCGCCGTGTCCGAAGGAAACGTAAGGCATCTCCGTCCCTTCCATGGGGACGCTCCCGTTTTTTGCGTTCCAGCGCATCGTTTCCGCCCCTTTCACCAAAGTCCGGGAATCACTTTATATTTCACGCGCTGTTTGTATTCCTCGTAGCCCGCGAGGCCCCGCTCCAGCACCGCCTCCTCGTTGCGGATGCGCTTTGCGATCAGCGGAAGGAAGCGGTGGAGCGAAAAATGGTTTCTCCCGTCCAGAACGTCGGCGGGAGAACAGCAATAATCGATCGCCATCTGCCTGCATAATACCTCGTTCAAATTCTGTCACCTCCGCAGATCCTTCTCTGAAGCGCGTGTTATCCGTACATTATTCAGTATAACACAGTTCCTCCGCTTACGGAAGAACAGAAAACGGCGCCGCACGCTTCGCGCGGCCGGCCTCCCCCCTTCGTCCCCGCATCCGCGCCGGCGTTTTCACGGACAGCTTGAGCTCAAAGGAAAAAACCGTCGGAGAGGCCTGCCTATCATACGGCCGAGTCTGCCTATTCCGCGAAAACCACCGTTCAGGGAACTTGCGGCGCGGCGAACTTTCGTGTATACTGGATCAATCATTCGGACAGGAAGGAGCGAAGCGCTATGAATACCGAAGCCGAAACCCGTGTGGAGCAGGACTCCATGGGAACGATCCGCGTCCCCGCCGACCGATACTGGGGCGCCCAGACGCAGCGGAGCGTGGAGCATTTCCCGATCGGCGTGGGCCTGGACACGATGCCGGCGGAGATCATCCACGCCTTCGGGCTGCTGAAGCTGGCCGCGGCGCGGGTCAACCACGCGCTGTGTCCCGACAGGATGGATGCGGAGAAGCTGGCGGTGATCGAGCGTGCGGCGCGGGAGGTCGCGGACGGCGCGCTGGACGCGCATTTCCCGCTGGTGGTCTGGCAGACCGGCTCCGGGACGCATACGAATATGAATGCCAACGAGGTCATTGCCAACCGCGCCAACGAGCTGGCCGGCAAAGCGCTCTGCCACCCGAACGACGACGTGAATATGAGCCAGTCCTCCAACGACTGCTTCCCGACCGCCATGCGCATCTCCGCCGTCACCATGCTGGAGCAGCGCCTTCTCCCGGCCGTGAAGACCCTGGTCGACGCTTTTCTGGCGCAGGAGGAGCGGCAGCGCGGCATCGTAAAGAGCGGGCGGACCCATCTGCAGGACGCCGTTCCGATCGCCTTCTCGCAGGAGATCAGCGGCTGGCGCAGTTCTCTGGAGCGGGACGGGGAGCTTCTCAGGCTGGCGCTCGAGCCGCTGCGGGAGATCGCCCTGGGCGCTACGGCGGTCGGCACCGGGCTGAACGCGCCGGCAGGCTTTGCGCCGCTGGCCGCGGAGGAGCTCTCGCGTCTTTCCGGCACGGCATTTCAGCCCGCGCGGAATTTTTTCCATGCGCTGACCTCGCTGGATGAGTTTGTCTTTGCCCACGGCGCCGTCAAAGCGCTGGCCGCGGACATGATGAAGATCGCCAACGATATCCGCTGGCTCTCGAGCGGCCCCCGCTGCGGCCTCGGGGAGATCCGTATCCCGGCCAACGAGCCGGGCAGCTCCATCATGCCGGGCAAGGTCAACCCGACGCAATGCGAGCAGGTCACCATGGTCGCCGTTCAGGTCATGGGCAACGACACGGCCGTCGCCGTCGCGGCCTCTCAGGGCAATTTCGAGTTGAACGTGTATCTGCCCCTCGTGGCCCATCATTTCCTCCAATCGGCGCGTCTGATGTCGGAGTCGATCCTCGCCTTTACGCGCTTTTGCGTGGAGGGGATCGAGGCAAACCGCGACGTGATGCGCCGCAACCTCGACCGCTCGCTGATGGCCGTGACCGCGCTGAACCCCAGCATCGGCTATGAAAACGCCGCGCGCGCCGCCAGGCTGGCCTGGGAGCGCGGCTGCACGCTCCGGGAGGCCTGCGCGGAGCTCGGGCTGCTGAGCGGGGAGGACTTTGACCGGCTGGTGCGTCCGGAGACAATGATCTGATACGGATCCCCAGGGAAAACAAGACGATCTTTGCGGCCGGAATGGTGCCGACCGGCGTCGGGCTCCTTGGACCGCAACTCTCCCTTATGCGCTGCACAGTCCGCCTTGTCCGGCGCCATGCTGTCTCGCAAAGCTTTTTCTGCTTTCTATCGGGGATCCGTAGGAATCCTGTCCTTATCGAAAAAGGCCGGGGCTTTCGTCAGCTTGAATAAAAAGCGGCGGGCCCCGGCCTCTTTCCCTCTATGACTATGACTAAATATTCGCTTGTTATGAATAATATACAGAACAGGCCTTGACAAATTGGGAATATTGCCGTACAATCAGCGCATAAATTTCCAACGGAGGCTTCATCATGAACAAAGACAGCATCAAAAAAGTCGTACTCGCCTATTCCGGCGGTTTGGATACGTCCATCATCATCCCCTGGCTCAAGGAGAACTACAACAACTGCGAGGTTATCGCCGTTTCCGGCAACGTCGGGCAGAACGACGAGCTGGAGGGGCTGGAAGAGAAAGCGCTCAAGACCGGCGCGAGCAAGCTGTACGTGCTGGATCTGACCGACGAGTACGTGGAGGACTACATCATGCCCTGCCTGAAGGCCGGGGCGGTGTACGAGGAGTATCTGCTGGGCACCAGCCATGCGCGGCCCTGTATTGCGAAGGGTCTGGTGGATATCGCGCTGAAGGAAGGGGCGGACGCCATCGTGCACGGCTGCACCGGCAAGGGCAACGATCAGGTGCGCTTTGAGCTGGCCATCAAGCACTTTGCCCCGAACATGCCCGTCATCGCGCCCTGGCGCGAGTGGAACATCAAGTCCCGGGAGGAGGAGATCGACTACGCCGAGGCGCACAAGATCCCCCTGCGGATCAACCGCGAGACCAACTACTCCAAGGACAAGAACCTCTGGCATCTGTCCCACGAGGGACTGGATCTGGAGGACCCGGGCAACGAGCCGCAGTATGAGAAGCCGGGCTTCCTCGAGATGGGCGTATCTCCGCTGCAGGCTCCGGACGAGCCCTGCTACGTGACGATCGATTTCGAGCAGGGCGTGCCCGTTGCGGTGGACGGGGTGAAGATGAGCGCCAAGGAGATCGTGCTCAAGCTCAACGAGCTGGGCGGCGCCAACGGCATCGGCCTGCTGGACATCGTGGAGAACCGGCTGGTGGGCATCAAGTGCCGCGGCGTGTACGAGACGCCGGGCGGCGCGATCCTGTACAAGGCGCACAGCGTTCTGGAGAGCGTCTGTCTGGACAAGCTGACCCTGCACGAGAAGCAGAAGCTGGCCATCACCTTCGGCGAGCTGGTCTACAACGGCCAGTGGTTCACGCCGCTGCGCGAGGCGCTGAGCGCCTTTGTGGACAAGACGCAGGAGACCGTGACCGGCAAGGTGAAGCTGAAGCTCTACAAGGGCAACATGATCAACGCCGGCGTCTGGAGCCCCTACTCCCTGTACAGCGAGGAGATCGCCACCTTCGGCGAGAGCGACTACAACCAGGCGGACGCCGCCGGCTTTATCAACCTCTACGGCCTGCCGATCAAGGTCCAGGCTCTGGTAATGGGAAAGTAATACGAGATCTCCTGCGCGGCGCAAGCCGCGCAGGAGATTGTGATAAAGGAGAAGCATATGGCAAAGCTGTGGGCCGGCGTGACCGCCGGTGAGACCGATCCCCTGGCGGACGATTTCAATTCCTCCATCCGCTTTGACAGCCGGATGTTCAGGCAGGATATCCGGGGCAGCATGGCCCACGCGGCGATGCTGGCGGCCAGGCACATCATCACCGGGGACGAGCGGGACGCGCTGACCGGCGGCCTCGCGGGGATCCTGGAGGATCTGGAGAGCGGGGCGCTCGCGATCGACACGGGCTGCGAAGACATCCACATGTTTGTGGAGCAGGAGCTGACCGCCCGCATCGGGGAGACCGGGAAAAAGCTGCACACCGCCCGCAGCCGCAACGACCAGGTGGCGCTGGATCTGCGCCTGTATCTGCGGGAGGAATGCGCGGAGATCGGCGGGCTTCTGGACAGGCTGACCGGGGTGCTGACGGATGTGGCGGAACAGCACACGGAGAGCATCATGCCCGGCTACACGCATCTGCAGCGGGCGCAGCCGGTGAGCTTCGGCCATTATCTGATGGCCTACGCCATGATGCTGCTGCGCGACCGGGAGAGGCTGCACGACGCGCTCGGGCGCATGAACGTCTCGCCCATCGGCTGCTGCGCGCTCGCGGGCACGACCTACGACACGGACCGCGCGATGGAGGCGCGGCTGCTCGGCTTTGCGGACGTTGCGCGCAACAGCATGGACGGCGTTTCCGACCGGGATTTCTGTCTGGAGCTGATGGGCGCGTTTTCGATCCTGATGATGCATCTGTCCCGGCTCTCGGAGGAGCTGATCCTCTGGGCGAGCTGGGAGTTCCGTTTCATCGAGCTCTCCGACGCCTACACGACGGGCTCGTCCATCATGCCGCAGAAGCGCAACGCCGATATGGCCGAGCTGGTGCGCGGCAAGACCGGGCGGGTCTACGGCGACCTGATGGGGCTGCTGACCACGCTCAAGGGTCTGCCGCTGGCGTATAACAAGGATATGCAGGAGGACAAGGAGCGCGTCTTTGACGCCTGCGACACGGTGAAGCTCTGCCTGCGGATCATGGCCCCGATGCTTGCCGGCATGACCGTGCGGACGGACAACATGCTCCGCGCCGCGCAGACCGGCTTCATCAACGCCACCGACCTGGCCGACTATCTGGTGCGCAAGGGGCTGCCCTTCCGCAGCGCCTATCAGCTTGCCGGCCGGCTTGTGGCGCGCTGCATGGAGGACGGGCAGGTGCTTGAGAGCCTGCCGCTTTCGGTCTACCGGAGCTACAGTCCCCTCTTCGGCGAGGATCTGTATCAGGAGATCGACTTGAAGACCTGTATGGAAAAACGGATCTCCGAGGGCGGGACCTCTTCCGCCTCGGTCAAAAAGCAAATCGCGTGGGTGAGGGCGGTGCTGGAGCATGACTAAGGTATTTATCGACGGGAGCGCCGGGACGACCGGCCTGCGGATCCAGGAGCGGCTGTCCGGCCGGACGGATCTGGAGCTGATCACGCTCAGCGGGGAGCAGCGCCGGGATCGGAAGGCCCGGGAGGAAGCTGTCAACGCGGCCGACGTGGCGTTTTTCTGCCTGCCGGACGCGGCGGCGGTCGAGGCCGCCGCGCTGGTGCACGGCGACACCGCCGTGATCGACACCTCGACCGCGCACCGCACGGCGCCGGGCTGGGTCTACGGCTTCCCGGAGCTCTTCGGCCAGCGGGAAAAGATCGCGGCGAGCCGCCGGATCGCGAATCCCGGCTGTCACGCCAGCGGCTTCATCGCGCTGGTGGAGCCGCTCGTGCACGAGGGACTGATCGCGCCGGACACGGCCTTGAGCTGCTTTTCCGTGACCGGCTATTCCGGCGGCGGCAAGGCTATGATCGCCCAGTACCGGGACGAGAATCGTCCGGCGGAGCTGGACGCCCCGCGGCAGTATGCCACCGGCCAGCAGCACAAGCACCTCCGGGAAATGCAGCTCATCCCCGCTCTTGCGGCCGCGCCGGTCTTCTGTCCGATCGTGGCGGACTATTACAGCGGGATGGTCGTGACGGTGCCGCTGTTTGCCGGGGATCTGCGAGGGCGCGTCGAGGACGTGGCCGCGCTCTACCGGGAGCGTTACCACAGCGCCGTCGTGCACTATGAGCCGGACGACGGCGGCCTGATCGCGGGCAACGCCCTTGCGGATCGGGATGACATGACGATCACGGTGGCGGGAAACGACGAACGGATCCTGCTGATTTCCCGCTTTGACAATCTTGGCAAGGGAGCGTCCGGCGCGGCGATACAGAATTTGAACATCCTGCTCGGCCTGGATGAAACACTTGGACTGAATCTCGGGGAGGAGACGGCATGAAACAGATATCCGGCGGCGTCTGCGCCGCCCAGGGCTTTGCTGCCGCGGGCATCCACTGCGGCGTGCGCAAGAGCCGCACGAAAAAGGATCTCGCGCTGATCGCGAGCGCCGTGCCGGCGAGCGCCGCGGCGGTCTATACCACCAATCTGGTCAAGGGCGCGCCGCTGACCGTGACCAAAGCGCACCTGGCGGACGGCAGGGCGCAGGCGATCATCTGCAACAGCGGCAACGCCAACACCTGCAACGCCGACGGCCTTGCCATCGCGCAGCAGATGAGCGAGCTGACGGCGGCGGCGCTCGGCATCCGGGCCGGGGACGTGGTCGTGGCCTCCACGGGCGTCATCGGCCAGCCGCTGAACCTCGCGCCCATCGCGGCCGGCATTCCCCCGCTCGCGTCCGCGCTCTCGGAGAACGGCAGCGCCGACGCCTGCGAGGCGATCATGACCACCGATACGAAAAAGAAGGAGATCGCGGTCGAGTTTACGCTCGGCGGGAAGACCTGCCGCCTCGGCGGCATTGCCAAGGGCAGCGGCATGATCCACCCCAACATGGCGACCATGCTGGTCTTTCTGACCACCGACGCGGCCATCTCGCCCGCCATGCTGCAAAAGGCGCTCTCCGGGGATATCCGGAGCACCTTCAACATGATCAGCGTGGACGGGGACACCTCGACCAACGACATGGTTTGCCTCCTGGCAAACGGGCTTGCGGGCAACGCGGAGATCACGGAAGAGGGCGAGGATTACGCCGTCTTCATGAAAGCGCTCAACAGCGTGAACGTCTATCTGTGCCGCGCGATCGCCGGAGACGGCGAGGGGGCGACCAAGCTGCTCGAGTGCGCGGTCACCGGCGCGTTTAACGAAGCGGCGGCTAAGGCCGTCGCCAAGAGCGTGGTCTGCTCCAGCCTGACCAAGGCCGCCATGTTCGGCGAGGACGCCAACTGGGGGCGCGTGCTCTGCGCCATCGGATACAGCGGCGTTCCGGTCGACGTGACGAAGGTCGGCGTGGTGTTCCGCTCGAAGGCGGGCAGCGTCGAGCTCTGCCGCGGCGGGGCGGGCGTGCCCTTCTCCGAGGAGCTGGCCTCGCAGGTGCTCCATGAGACGGAGATCGAGATCCTTGTTTCGCTCGGGGACGGCGCGGCCGCCGCGACCGCGTGGGGCTGCGATCTCAGCTATGAATACGTACGCATCAACGGAGATTACAGGACATGAACGCAGACAGCTTTTCCAATGCCCAGCGGGCGCAGGTGCTCACCGAGGTGCTGCCCTATATCCGCAGCTACAACGGCAAGATCGTCGTGGTCAAGTACGGCGGCAACGCCATGGTCTCGGAGGAGCTGCGCCATCAGGTGATGGAGGATATCGTTCTTTTGAGCTACGTCGGGGTGCGCGTGGTGCTGGTGCACGGCGGCGGGCCCGAGATCAGCGAGCTGATGGAGCGGCTGGGCAAGCAGCCGGAATTCGTGGACGGGCTGCGCGTGACCGACAAGGAGACCGTGGACATCGTGCAGATGGTGCTGGCCGGAAAGGTCAACAAGACGCTGGTCAAGCTTCTGGAGATGAAGGGCGGCAAGGCCATGGGCATCTCGGGCATGGACGGCGGGCTGATCCGTGCCCGGCGGCGCAACGCCCAGCTCGGCTATGTGGGCAGCATCACGGGCGTCAACATCGAGCCGGTGATGGATCTGCTGGAGAAGGGCTATATCCCGGTCGTGGCGACGCTCGGCTGCGATGAGGAGGGCAACACGTACAACATCAACGGCGACACGGCGGCCGCCTGGATCGCCGGGGCGCTGGGGGCGCAGCGTCTGATCATGATGACGGATATCGCCGGGGTGATGCGGGACAAGAACGATCCGACGACGCTGATCCCGCGCCTCACCATCCGCGAGGCGGTGGAGCTGTTTGAGCAGGACGTGATCGCGGGCGGCATGATTCCCAAGGTGGAGTGCTGCATCGACGCCATCCACTGCGGCGTGGAGAGCGCGATCATCATGGACGGGCGGGTGCCCCACTCCATCCTGATGGAGATCCTCACCGACGAAGGCGCGGGCACCATGGTCATTCAGGGAGAGGGAGAAGAGATATGAACGACATCAAAGCCATCGACAGGCAGTACGTGGCGGGCACCTACGCCCGTTATCCGGTACAGATCGTCGCGGGGCAGGGCTCCCTGGTCCGGGACGAAACGGGAAAGGAATATATCGACATGGGCAGCGGCATCGGCGTGACCGCCTTCGGCATCGCCGACGAGCTGTGGAAGCAGGCGGTGACGGAGCAGCTCGGGAAAGTCCAGCATATGTCGAACCTCTACTATACCGAGCCCTGCGCGCTGCTGGCGAAGGCGCTGTGTGAAAAGAGCGGGATGAAGAAGGTGTTCTTCTGCAATTCCGGGGCGGAGGCCAACGAGGGCGCGATCAAGGCCGCCCGCAAGTATGCCGCCGAAAAAAAGGGGCCGGCGTATTCCACGATCGTAACGCTGCAAAACAGCTTCCACGGCCGCACGCTCACCACCCTCGCCGCGACCGGGCAGGAGCATTACCACGAGCTGTTTCAGCCGCTGACCCCGGGCTTCGTCCACGCGGCGGCCGGGGATCTGGAGGGCACGAAGGCGCTCGCGCTCGCGCATAAGGCCGCGGCCGTCATGATCGAGTGCATTCAGGGCGAGGGCGGCGTGGTCGCGCTCGATCCGGCGTACGTGCAGGGGCTGGCGGCGTTCTGCGCCGAGCAGGACATCCTGCTGATCGCAGACGAGGTGCAGACCGGCAACGGCCGTACCGGGGCGCTGTACGCCTACCAGAACTACGGCGTCCTGCCAGATCTCGTGTCCACGGCCAAGGGGCTGGGCGGCGGGCTGCCGCTCGGCGCGGTGCTGCTGGGCGAGAAGGTCCGGAACGTGCTCGGCTTTGGGGATCACGGCTCCACCTTCGGCGGCAACCCCGTCTGCTGCGCCGGGGCGCTGAGCGTGCTGAACCGGCTGGACGAGAGCTTTCTGGCCGGGGTGCGGGCGAAGGGCGACTATCTGCGCGCCGTCTTTGCGCAGGCCCCGGGCATCGAGAGCGTCAGCGGCATGGGGCTGATGATCGGGCTCAAAACGGACAGGCCCGCCGCCGACGTGGTAAAAGCCTGCATGGAGCAGGGGGTCCTCTGCCTTACGGCGAAGGACAGGGTCCGTCTCCTGCCGGCGCTGAACATTCCGCAGGAGCTGCTCGAAAAGGCGGCGGCGGTGATCCTGGCCGCCTGTGCGGTGTGAAAGGAGCGGGACAATGAATCTGAAAGGCAAAAGCTTTCTCAAGCTGCTGGATTTCACGCCGGAGGAGATCGGCGGGCTGCTGGCGCTGGCGGCGCAGCTGAAGGCGCAGAAAAAGGCCGGCGTCCCCCACGAGCTGCACCGGGGCAAGAATATCGCGCTGATCTTCGAGAAGACCAGCACCCGCACCCGCTGCAGCTTTGAAGTGGCGGCGGCGGATCTCGGGATACACCCGGTCTACCTCGATCCCAAAGCCTCCCAGATCGGGAAGAAGGAGAGCATCGCGGATACCGCCCGTGTGCTCGGGCGCATGTTCGACGGCATCGAGTACCGGGGCTTCGGGCAGGAGCGGGTCGAGAAGCTGGCGGCCTTCGCCGGCGTTCCCGTCTGGAACGGCTTGACCAACGAGTTCCACCCCACCCAGATCCTCGCGGATTTCCTCACGATCACGGAGCATTTCGGCAGTCTGAAGGGGCGCAAGCTCGTCTATATGGGCGACGCCCGTTATAACATGGGCAATTCCCTGATGGTGGGCTGTGCGAAAATGGGGCTCCATTTCGTCGCCTGCGCGCCGGAGAAGTACTTCCCCGACCCGGCCCTGATCGCCCGCTGCAGGGCGATCGCGGCGGAGACCGGGGCGATTCTGGACTTTGAGACCGACCCCATGAAGGCCGTGCCCGGGGCGGACGTGATCTACACGGACATCTGGGTCTCCATGGGCGAAGCGGAGAGCGTCTGGGCGGAGCGTATTCACGATCTGCTCCCCTATCAGGTGAACGCGAAGCTGATGGCGGCGGCGGGAAGCCAATGCCGCTTTATGCACTGCCTGCCCTCCTACCATGACCTGGAGACGGAAAACGGTCTCGCGGTGTATGAAAAATTCGGTCTGGAGGCCATGGAGGTCACGAACGAGGTCTTTGAGGGGCCGCAGTCGATCGTCTTTGACGAGGCGGAAAACCGGATGCACACCATCAAGGCGGTCATGGCCGCGACCTTATAGGAGGCCGCCGCCGTTTTCGGGAGCAATGACATGGAAAAGGCATATCTTGTTTTGAGCAACGGACTGGTCTTCCCCGGCCGGCGCATCGGCGCGCCGGGGGAGAGCACCGGAGAGCTGGTGTTCACCACCGGCATGACCGGCTATCTGGAGACCCTGACGGACCCCAGCTACGCCGGGCAGATCATCTTGCAGACCTTCCCCCTGATCGGAAACTACGGGCTCATCCCCGCAGATTTCGAGGGGGATTCTTTCGCCCGCGGCTACGTGGTGCGCGAGCTGTGCGACAGGCCGTCCAATTTCCGCAGCGCAGCCTGTCTGGACGACTATCTGAAGGAGCGCGGCATCCCCGGCGTCTGCGGGGTGGATACCCGTGCGATCACGCGGCTGCTGCGCGAGGAGGGCGTGATGAACGCCCGTATCTGCCGCAGCGTGCCCGATGATCTCAGCGCCATCCGGGCCTACCGGGTGGCGCACGCGGTCGCGCTGGCGGGCGGCGGGCGGCGGGAGCTGCCCGCGCAAGGAGAGGAGCGCTTCCACGTGGCGCTGCTCGATTACGGCGCGAAGCGCAGCATCCTCGAAAGCCTGGCGTCGCGCGGCTGCCGCGTGACGGTGCTGCCCCACGACACGCCCGCCGAGGAGGTGCTGGCGCTGCATCCGGACGGGCTCATGCTCTCCAACGGCCCCGGCGACCCGGCGGAAAACAGCTACGAGATCGCGCAGATTCGCAGGCTGCTGGGGAAGCTGCCCATCTTCGGCATCTGCCTCGGCCACCAGCTCGCGGCGCTGGCCGCGGGCGGCGAGACCGTCAAGCTCAAATACGGCCACCGGGGCGCAAACCAGCCCGTACGCCGCTTGTCTGACGGCCGCTGCTTCATCACGAGCCAGAACCACGGCTACGCCGTGCGCAGCGAGAGCATGGCGGGGCGCGCGAAGCTGAGCTTTGTCAACGCCAACGACCTGAGCTGCGAGGGGCTGGACTATCCCGCCCTCGGCTGCTTTACCGTACAGTTCCACCCCGAGGCCCATGCCGGGCCGCGGGATTGCGGCTTTTTGTTCGACCGCTTTCTGGCCATGATGGGAGGAGAAGCCTATGCCCAGGGATAAAAGCATCCGCAAGGTGCTGGTGATCGGCTCCGGCCCCATCGTCATCGGCCAGGCGGCGGAATTCGACTACGCCGGGGCGCAGGCCTGCCGGGTGCTGCGTCAGGAAGGCGTACAGACGGTTCTCGTCAACTCCAACCCGGCTACGATCATGACCGACAAGGACCTGGCCGACGCGATCTACCTCGAGCCGCTGACGGCGCAGACCGTGGCGCGCATCATCGAAAAAGAGCGTCCGGACGGGCTGCTGGCGGGGCTGGGCGGTCAGACCGGCCTGACCGTCGCCATGCAGCTCAGCCGCGACGGGACGCTGGAGAAATACGGCGTGCGCCTGCTCGGCTCGGATATCGAGGCGATCGAAAGGGCCGAGGACCGGCAACGCTTCCGGGACACCTTACAGGCCATGGGGCAGCCGGTGATCCCCTCCGCCACGGCGGAGGAGCTGGACGCGGCTCTGCAGATCGCCGCCGAAATCGGCTACCCGGTCATCGTACGCCCGGCCTATACCCTGGGCGGCAGCGGCGGCGGGATCGCCGCGGACGAGGAAGCTCTGCGCCTCATCGCCAGAAGCGGCCTCGACCAGTCGCCGATCCACCAGATCCTGGTGGAAAAGTGCATCGCAGGCTGGAAGGAGATCGAGTTCGAGACCATGCGCGACAGCGCGGGAAACGTGATCGCGGTCTGCTCCATGGAGAACTTCGACCCGGTGGGCATCCACACGGGGGATTCCCTTGTCGTGGCGCCCGCCCTGACGCTCGCGGACAGGGAGTACCAGATGCTGCGCTCGGCGGCGCTGGACATCATCACCGCGCTCGGGATCGTAGGCGGCTGCAACTGCCAGTTCGCGCTGGACCCGAACAGCTTTGCGTACGCGGTGATCGAGGTCAACCCCCGCGTGAGCCGCTCCTCGGCGCTGGCCTCCAAGGCCACGGGCTATCCCATCGCCAAGATCAGCACGCGCATCGCGCTCGGCTACACCCTCGACGAGATCCCCAACGACATCACCGGCAAAACCTGCGCGTGCTTCGAGCCTGCGCTCGACTACGTGGTGGTGAAGCTGCCGAAATGGCCTTTCGACAAATTTGCGGGCAGCAGCCGGACCCTGGGCACGCAGATGAAGGCGACGGGCGAGGTCATGGCGATCGCCCCGAACTTCGAGGCGGCGCTCATGAAGGCCGTGCGCGGCGCGGAGATCGGACTCGACAGCCTCAACGCCCCGCCGCTGTCCGACCTGCCCCTGGAACAGCGGCTGACGCAGCAGGACGACCACCGGCTCTTCACCTTGTTTGAAGCGCTCAAGGCGGGCGTGGACGTGGAGCGCCTTCACGCGCTGACCGGGATCGACCGCTGGTTTTTGTACCGGCTGCGCGCCCTTGCGGACTTTGAAGCGCGCCTGCAGCGCGGCGGCGTCACCGCGGAGGACTACGCCGAGGCCAAGCGCCTGGGCTACCCGGACTCCGCGCTGCGCCGCCTCTGCCCGGGGGCGGCGCTGCCGGGCATGCCCATGCGCTATAAGATGGTGGACACCTGCAGTGCGGAGTTTGACGCGCAGACGCCCTATTTCTACTCCTGCTTCGACGAGGAATGCGAGAGCCGGAGCTTCCGCCGCAGCGGCCGGGACGTCGTCATGGTGCTCGGCTCGGGGCCGATCCGCATCGGACAGGGCATTGAATTCGATTACAGCAGCGTCCATTGTGTCTGGACGCTGCGGGAGATGGGCTATGACGTGGTCATCGTCAATAACAACCCCGAGACCGTCTCCACCGACTACGACACCGCCGACCGGCTGTACTTCGAGCCGCTCTGCCCGGAGGACGTGTGGAATATCGTCCGGGTGGAAAAGCCCGTCGGCGTGGTGGTCGCCTTCGGCGGCCAGACGGCGATCAAGCTGACCCGCTTCCTCCACGACCGGGGCGTCCGGATCCTCGGCACCTCCGCCGACGGGATCGATCTGGCGGAGGACCGGGCGCGCTTTGACGCGCTTCTCGAGCGCATCGGCGTCCGCCGCCCGCGCGGGCGGGGCGTCCGCAGTCTGGACGAGGCGCTCGACGCCGCCGGGAGCCTCGGCTATCCGGTGCTGCTGCGCCCGTCCTACGTCATCGGCGGGCAGAATATGTGCATCGCCCGGGACGCGCAGACCACCGCGCACTATATGCGCAGCATCCTCGCGCAGGGGATCGAAAACCCGGTGCTGGTGGACAAGTATATGCCCGGCACCGAGCTGGAGGTGGACGTGATCTCCGACGGCGAGCAGGTGCTGATCCCCGGCATCATGGAGCACATCGAGCGCGCCGGC
This sequence comes from uncultured Eubacteriales bacterium, assembly GCA_900319465.1. Classification (GTDB taxonomy): domain Bacteria; phylum Bacillota; class Clostridia; order Oscillospirales; family Oscillospiraceae; genus Limivicinus. Next base: position 20,817 of record ONOL01000027.1, read on the forward strand.
GTGCACAGCGGCGATTCCATCGCGGTTTACCCGCCCTATAACCTCAGCGACAAGCTGCGCGAGCGGATCTGCCGCGTGTCGGAGCAGCTGGCGCTGGCGCTGGGGACCCGGGGGCTGGTGAATATCCAGTACCTGATTTTTGAAGGCGAGCTCTACGTCATCGAGGTCAATCCCCGGGCGAGCCGGACCGTCCCCTATATCAGCAAGGTCACGGGGATCAACATGGTGGACCTCGCCTCCCGCATCATGCTGGGGGCAAAGCTTGCCGAGCTCGGCTGCGGGACCGGGCTTGCGCATACGCCGCCCTATACCGCGGTAAAAGTCCCGGTCTTTTCCTTTGAGAAGCTCTCGGACGCAAACTCCATCCTCGGCCCGGAGATGAAGTCCACGGGCGAGGTGCTGGGGCTCGGCAAGAGTCTCGCGGAGGCGCTGTTCAAGGGCCTTACGGCGGCGGGCTTTACCGTGCCCTCGCCCCACGTCTCCGGCGGCGCCGGGGTGCTCCTCAGCGTGGAGACCGGGGATTATCCGGAGATCCTGTCCCTCGCGCGGCGTCTGTACGGGCTGGGGCTGCGTCTCTACGCCACCCACGGCACCGCGGCGGCCATCGCTTCTCTGGGGATCCCCGTGACCCCGGTGGCAAACGCCGCCGAGAGCGGGCAGCTCCACCGGCTGATGGAGACCGGGGCGCTGTGCTACATCATCTACACCGGCGCGGTCAAGGACGCCACGATGGGCGACTATATCGCCCTGCACCGCCGGGCCATGCAGCTCGGCATCCCCTGCCTGACCTCCCTGGACACGGCCAACGCGCTGGCGGAGATGCTCTCAAGCCGCTTTACCCAGGCGAACACGGAGCTTGTGGATCTCAACAGCATGCGCAGGGAGCGCCTTCACGTGCCCTTTACCAAAATGCAGGACTGCGGCAACGACTATCTGCTGATCGAGAACTTTGACGGCAGCATTACCTGTCCGGAGTCTCTGTGCGTCAGCCTCTGCGCGCCCCATACCGGCGTGGGTGCGGACGGGATCGTGCTGCTGGAGCGCTCGGACTGTGCGGATGTAAAAATGCGCTCCTTCAACCGGGACGGCAGCGAGGGGCGGATGGCCGGGAACAACCTGCGCTATCTGGCAAAGTATCTCTATGACCGGGGGCTTGTGCGCCGGGAGCGGCTGACGGCGGAGACCGCGGGCGGTCTGCGGCGGATGCGGCTCTTCCTCCGGGACGGCAGGGTGGGCTCCGTAGAGGTGGACATGGGCCGGGCGCTGCTGGACGCGGCCTCCGTCCCCGTAAACACCGCGGCCAAACGCCTGCTGGACAGCCCCGTGCAGATCGGAGGCGCCGAGTACCGCGTCACCTGCCTTTCGGTAGGCAACCCCCACTGCGTCGTCTTCTGCGACGGCATCGACAATCTGGATCTGGAGAAGCTGGGGCCGGAGTTTGAGTTTTCCCCGCTGTTCCCCCAGCGGGTCAACACGGAATTCGTGCGCTTCGTGGATCGCGGCAACCTGCGCATGCGCGTCTGGGAGCGCGGCAGCGGCGAGACCCTGGCCTGCGGCACCGGCGCGTGTGCCGCCGTGATCGCGGCGGTGGAACTGGGGCTCTGCGAGAAGGGGCGCGACGTGAAGGTAACGCTGCTCGGCGGGGAGCTGACCGTGAATTATACCGACGAGCGCGTGCTCCTCACCGGAGGCGCGCAGGAGGTCTTCACGGGCTCCTTTGAGCTCTGACGACGCCTGCCGGGCGAGCGCCCCTGCGTTTCAGGGTATCAGACGCAGAAAGGGGACGCCCCGTCCCCCGTTTCCTTTAGTTAAGGATACTGATTTGTGTTTTAATCGATCTTGCCTACGAAACGGAAGATGATTTCGATTTCCTGCTGTCGGAAGCCGAAGTCGTCTTCCGTTGCTTCATGGACAATGATCTTCTCGATCAGGGTATTCATACTAATTTTCAATTAAAACAAGACATAATCCAAGAACGAGCAGTAATACTGTGAATGGTAGCCGCGGTTAAAGAAGAAATAGTATCACAGAGTCGAT
>ONOL01000019.1 GCA_900319465.1 uncultured Eubacteriales bacterium
TGCGTTTTTCGTTTTGAGGAGATACATAATAACGCTCTTTCCTTCTTAAAAACGCAATTCTTAAAACGCAAAAGTGAAACCCGGCTGCGGGACGGAAATCTCGCAGCCGGGTTTTCTAATCAGTATACCAGCACCGGGATATAGGTCGATGCGTTCTCGTAGATGAGCTTCGCGGCCTCCTCCGGCACCTCGATGCAGCCGTGCGAGCCGTCCGCGGTCAGGTAAGTGTCGTCCCCGTAGACGCCGGTGCGCCAGGAGGCGTCATGGATGCCGATGTTGCCGTGGAAGGGGATCCAGTAGCTCACCGTGTAGCTGTATCCCGGTCCGCTGAGCTTGGCGTTCTTCTTGGTGTAGCTCACGGAGAAGGCACCGCCGGGCGTGGCCGTGTTGTTGGCGACGCTGCCGGAGACGATCGGCGTGCTCATGACCAGCTTGCCCTTGCGGTAGAACCACAGGAACTGGTTCTCAAGGTCGATCTCGATGAAGGAGTTGTTGGCGATCTTGAAGTGCTTCTTGACGGGCGTGACGTAGTCGTACTCGGCGACGACCTCACCGCCGTCCTTCAGGGCGGCCAGCACGGCCTTGCGCAGCGCCTCGCGCTTGACGACCCAGCCCGTGTCCCAGTTGTTGTAGTGCACCTCGGCGCCGTGGCGCTCGAGCAGGGAGTACTTGCGCTCGATGCCGTCGGCGTTGTTGTCGGCGATGAGCTTGTCCAGCACGGCGGACAGCGCGTCCTTGTCCAGCGTCACATCCGCCCCGTTATCGGTCAGGGTGACGGTGTAGGCGTCGGCCAGCTCCGCCTTGCCGAGCTGTACCTTCAGGTCGTCGCCAAAGACGATCGTCACAGTCTTGCCCATGCCGGCGTTGATGGCGTCCATCTGCTTCTGGAGCTTGGCGTCGTTCTCGGCAAAGTTGCCGGGCACGCTGATCAGGGGCACCGCCACGCGGGCGCCGCTGCTCAGGGAGCCGCCCTCGAGCACAGCCGCCAGATTCGCCGCCGCTGCGATCAGATCCGGCGCGGTGCCGTCCTTCGCGCCCGCCAGCTCCCAGCCGTTCGGGCCGTTGACCAGAGAGGCGGGAGCGGCGTCGCTCTTGCCGTAGTCGCCGATGGCGCCGGCGATCATCGCCTCCAGAGAGTCCTCGTCCAGCCAGCCGAGGCTGTAGGAGCCGCCGCCCTGGCCCACGATGGCCAGAGGCAGGAATGCCTCGTGCTGGGCGTTCAGAAGGCGGCTGACCTCGCTGCCCATGTCGCCGGTGCGGAGCATGTCGCGCACGTTGAGCTGGGCCAGCGCGTCGCCGTTTTCATCGGTCAGGGTGATGACCTTGTCGAGCTGCAGGACGTTCGACACGGCGGCGGTCGCTTCCTCGGCCGTCATGCGGGAGACGCTCACGCCGTTGATGTCGGTCATGCTGGCGAAGCGGTCCTTCTGCAGCATGTCCGCCGAGAAAGCGGCAAGCGCGAGGAGGATCGCTAAAATAAGCAGCGTGCGGACGGCCCTCAGCCAGCCGGGGGTGCGCAGCCGTCTTCTCTCCGATTCGGGCTCCCAGCCGGGCTCCCAGTCCAGGTCGTTATCGTCAGAGGTCTTCGCGTCGTAGTCACGGTCGTACGCGTCCTCGAAGCGTTCCTCTTCCCATTCGTCGTCGCGAGGGGATCTGCTTGACGGGGCCATATGCTTTCCAGTGGTTCTCGCCATGGAATCAGCACCTCCTCAAAGTAAACTATTGTATATTGTACCACGGATTAAAAAAAAAGCAAGAATAACTTGATGTTTTGGGACTATTTGGGGACTTGGGCCTTGGGAAACAGAGGCGGGAAACAGCAAGCGCGGGGGGGATCGGCAATCCCCTCCCGCGCTGTGTCCATGCGCCTCCAGGCAAGGCGCCTCACGTGGATCTGCTGCTTGTTGCTCAGGCTTCGCCGCGCTCGCGCAGGGCGTCCTTGCGGGAAATGTTCCAGCGGCCCTTCTCGTCGATGCCGGTGAACTTGACCCAGGTCTTGTCGCCGACGTTCAGCACGTCCTCGACCTTCTCGGTGCGCTTGAACTCCAGGTCCTTGATGTGGCACATGGCGTCCTTGCCGGGAGCCAGCTCCACGAAGGCGCCGAGGTTGGAGATGACGCGCTTGACCTCGCCGTAGTACAGGGCGCCCACTTCCGGCTCGAAGACGATGTCCTCGATGGTCTTGCGGGCGGCGCGGCAGGCCTCGATGTCGGAGGAGGCGATGAAGATGGAGCCGTCGTCGTTGATGTCGATCTTGCAGCCGGTGTCGGCGGTGATCTTCTGGATGACCTTGCCGCCGGAGCCGATGACCTCTCTTCATCTGGATCATCTTGGGCGCGGTCTTGGCCAGCTCCTTGCGGGGCTCGGGGATCGCCTTGAGCAGGATCGCGTCGAGGATCTGGAAGCGGGCTTCCTTGGTGATCGCGAAGGCTTCCTTGACGATCTCATGCTTGAGGCCGTCGTTCTTGAGGTCCATCTGGATGGCGGTGATGCCGGACTTGGTGCCGGCCACCTTGAAGTCCATCTCGCCGTGGAAGTCTTCCACACCCTGGATGTCGATGAAGGTGGTGAAGTCGTCGCCGTCCTGGATCAGGCCGCAGGAGATGCCGGCCACGGGGGCCTTGAGGGGCACGCCCGCGTCCATCAGCGCGAGCGTCGTGCCGCAGATGGAGCCCTGGGAGGTGGAGCCGTTGGAGGAGAGCACCTCGGAGACCACGCGGATCGCGTAGGGGAAGTCCTCCACGTCGGGGATCACGCTCTCAAGCGCCTTCTCCACGAGCGCGCCGTGACCGTACTCGCGGCGGTTGGTGCTGCGGCTGGCACGGGCCTCGCCCACGGAGTAGGAAGGCATATTGTAGTGGTGCATGAAGCGCTTCTCGGTCTCCTCCCAGATGGTGTCGAGCTTCTGGGCCTCGGAGAGGGTGGCGAGGGTCGCGATGGAGAGCACCTGGGTCTGGCCGCGGGTGAACAGGCCGGAGCCGTGCACGACGGGGATCACGCCGACCTCGGCGGCCAGCGGACGGATCTCGTTCATCTGGCGGCCGTCGACGCGCTTGCCGGCCAGCAGCCACTTCTTGACGACCTTCTTCTGCAGCTTGTAGAGGATCTCGTCCATGTACTGCATGAGCTCGGGGTGCTCGTCCTCGTACTTGCCCTGCACCATGGTGATCCAGTCGTTGACGCGCGCCTCGCGCACGTTCTTGTCGTCGGTATCCATGCAGTACTCCATGGACGCGAACTCGTTCTCGACCAGCTTCTCGAACAGCTCCTCGTCAAACGCGGCGTGCTCGTAGCTGAACTTGGGCTTGCCGATCTCCTCGACCATGCGGTCGATCAGATCGAGCACGGGCTGCAGATGCTCGTGCGCCTGCACGATGCCCTCGTACATGACCTCGTCGGGGACCTGGTCGGCCTCGGACTCGATCATGACGATCTTCCTGTGCGTGGCGGCGATGGTGGTGATCATGCGGTTCGTCTTGCGCTCTTCCTCGGTGGGGTTGAAGAGGTACTTCTTCCCGTCCCAGCCGAGCACGATGCCGGCGATGGGCCCGTTGAAGGGCACGTCGGAGATGGAGACGGCGGCGGAAGCGCCGATCATGGCGGTGATCTCGGGAGAGCAGTCGCGGTCGACGCTCAGCACCTCGCAGGCGATGACCACATCGTTGCGCAGGTCGGAGGGGAAGAGGGGGCGCATCGGGCGGTCGATCAGGCGGGAGGCCAGCACGGCGGGCAGGCTGGGCTTGCCCTCCCGGCGCATGAAGCTGCCGGGGATGCGGCCGACGGCGTAGAGCTTCTCGTTGAAGTCCACGGCGAGGGGGAAATAGTCGATGCCGTCCTTGGGACGGGCGGAGGCGGTGCAGGTGACGAGCACGGTGGTCTCGCCGTACTTGACGAGGACGGCGGCGTTGCAGAGCTCGGCCAGCTTGCCGACCTCCATCGACAGCGTGCGGCCTTCGTACTCGATCTCGTACTTTTTGTAATTGGGGAACTGCTTGTTGGTGATGATCATTTGCTTTACTCCTTTTTTGATCTTTCCCGATGCAGCTTAGCACTTGGAGCAGGACCGCCGGACGGCCTTCCTCCAAATACTAACCTGCGCCGGAGCTTTGGCGTCGGGCATTTCCGGTCATAGCGGCGTTCGCCTCAAAAAAAGGCAGGGAGACTATTGAATTGTCCCCCTGCAAAACCTTCATACCCTTCAAATCGGACAGGCAAGTCTTACTTGCGGATGCCCAGCTTGGCGATGATCGCGCGGTAACGCTCGATGTCCTTCTTCGCCAGATAGTCCAGCAGACGGCGGCGCTTACCGACCATCTTGTACATGCCCAGACGGCTGTGGTCGTCGTTGGGATGCTGCTTGAGATGCTCGGTCAGCTCGCGGATGCGCTGGGAGAGGATCGCGATCTGGACCTCGGGAGAGCCGGTGTCGCCCTCGTGGGTGGCGTTGTCGCTGATGACCTGGGTCTTGACTTCTTTGGTGATCATGCTTGTTTTCTCCTTTCAATTTCCTGCTATACCCTGCGTCCAGGCCATGGGGCGGAAAGGACGCCGCATCGGCGGCATGACCCCATCGCATAGATCGCGGGCGCGTACTTGGATATACTATCATCCAAACCCGCGGAAGTCAACAAAAAGTTTTCGTTTTCCGTCGCGTTTTCCGTCTCGGTTTTCCGTCTTGTTTTCTGTCTGTGGTATGCCCGCTTCCGGCCGAAAACATACGCGGCCGCGCGCCCTCTTGTGCACAGCGTACAAAAACGCGCCTTCATTTTTGGCTTGTGTTTATTTTGACCGGCCTTTATAATGTTATTTGGGTCTGTGCGGCCCGCCATTACAATGCGTGTGCGGCTCTCCACCTTTCAGCCGTATGCAGCTTAAAAAAGGAGGAAAAGGTAAGGCCCGTGGCTCGGGCTGCGGCAGTGTGGAGACCTGTCGCAATGCGTGCGGCGAAAGCCCTCGCGAGCCTATCCGCGCGGAGGCGGGATAGGCAGAGCCGGAAAACATGGCAACTGTCCAACTCAAGAACATCAAGAAAGTCTACCCCTTCATCAGCGGCGAGCAGAAAAAGAAGAAAAAGAAAGGCGAGGAGCCGGAAAAGAAGAAGGTCAATCTCCAGATCACCGACGAGGGCGTCGTCGCGGTGCAGGAGTTCAACCTCGACATCGCCGACAAGGAGTTCATCGTGCTGGTCGGCCCCTCCGGCTGCGGCAAGTCCACCACCCTGCGCATGGTCGCGGGTCTCGAGGAGATCTCCGGCGGCGAGCTGCTGATCGACGGCAAGGTCATGAACGACGTAGCGCCCAAAGACCGCGACATCGCCATGGTTTTCCAGAACTACGCCCTTTACCCCCACATGACCGTGTATGAGAACATGGCCTTCTCCCTGAAGCTCCGCAAGGAACCCAAGGACGTCATTGACAAGAAAGTCCGCGAGGCGGCCGAGATCCTCGACATCACCCAGTACCTCGAGCGCAAGCCCAAGGCCCTCTCCGGCGGCCAGCGCCAGCGCGTCGCCATCGGCCGCGCGATCGTGCGCGACCCGAAGGTCATGCTGATGGACGAGCCGCTCTCCAACCTCGACGCGAAGCTCCGCAACGAGATGCGCGCCGAGATCATCAAGCTGCGCAAGCGCATCAACACCACCTTCATCTACGTCACGCACGACCAGACCGAGGCCATGACGCTCGGCGACCGCATCGTCATCATGCGCGACGGCTACATCCAGCAGATCGGCACGCCGCAGGACGTGTTCAACCACCCCGCGAACCTGTTCGTGGCCGGCTTCATCGGCATGCCCGTCATGAACTTCTTCGACGCGAAGCTCATCCGTGAGGACAAAAAGTTCTTCGTCGAGCTGGGCGGCTACAAGGTGGAGCTCCCGAGCACACCGACGTGTCCGACGAGGGCGTGGCCGCGAAGGTCGACGTCAGCGAGATGATGGGCTCTTCCGTGCACCTGCACGTGAGCGCCGAGGACCGCGACGTGATCATCATCGTCCCGACCATCGACATGAAGGGCAACTACAACATCGGCGACACCGTGCACTTCTCCTTCAAGGGCAACGTCGCCCATGTATTCAGCAAGGAGACCGAGAAGAACCTCGAGTTCTGATCCTCTTGAAAATCGCGCGGGCGACCATCGGTCGCCCGCGTTTTATGTTTTCTGCTGTAAAAAGCAGATCCCAGCACCTGACCGGGCGGCAGCCCGCAGGGGCGGCCCTTGCAGCCGCCCGGCAGGGGAAGCTGCGATTTTTGAAAAAGGGTGCGGGGAATTCGCAGAAATCTGCGAATTCCCCGCATTTTTCCGTATTTTACGACAGTCTCCGCTCGCTTTATTCGTAATCCACGACGTTCGCCCAGCGGAGCAGGAACTCGCGCTCCTCCAGGTTGCCCTTGACGGACTGGGAGGCGGCGACGATGGGCATCCACTTCTGCACGTAGCGCTTGTCGATGTCGCTCTTTTCGCAGAAGAGGTCCAGATACCGGTCGGCGGTCTCGGGGTCGCCGGAGAGGTTGAAGGTCAGGAAGGTGCGCGCCGCGTCGGCGGAGGCGTTGCCCTGCGTGGCGTGCGCCCAGTCGAGGACGTACAGCTCGCCCTCGGGGGTGAGGATGACGTTGGAGGGGCACAGGTCGCCGTGGCAGAGCTTGTCATGGGTGGGCAGGCCCTCCAGACGGATCAGCAGCTCATAGCGGGTGACCGGCTCCAGATCCGCGGAGAGGATCTTGCGGTTCATCTTGTCCTTCAGGCGGCTGAGCAGCGGGCAGCGCTTGGAGTGGATCAAAAGCTGGGTGTCCACCAGCATCTCCAGATAGCGTTCCTTGTTCTCCGGATCGTCCCGCATCAGATGGGAGAGGGTGGTGCCCTCGATGAACTCGGAGACGATGGCCCAGCGGCCGTCGATGGTGGTGACCTCGAGGATCTTCGGGACGTTCAGCCCGATCCCCTCGACGCGGGCCTGGTTGAGGGCTTCATTGAGGATATCCGCCTTGGAGAAGCTTTGGTTGAAAACCTTGATTGCCTTGTCTCCGCTGCGGTAGATGGTTTTTGTTTTGCGTTCGGCGATCACAGTATCCAGATTCATGCGTGTTATCTCCTTTCCAGTTGGCTCGCGTCAGGTCTCTCCGGCTCCGTAAAGGTCTTTCCGTAGTAGGCGTTGAGGTACATCTGCCGGATCTCGCTGATCAGCGGGTAGCGCGGGTTGGCGCCGGTGCACTGGTCGTCGAAGGCCTGCTCGCACATCGCGTCGAGCTTCGCGAGGAAGGCTTCCTCATCCGGCACGTAGTCGCGGATCGTGGGCTTGATGCCGATCGCTTCCTTCAGCGCGTCGATCTTGGCGATCAGCGCGTCGAGCTTCTCCTGATCCGTCGTGCCGCCGCAGCCGAGCGCATCCGCGATCTCGGCGTAGCGGGCGAGGGTATGGGGGTGGTCATACTGGGGGAAGGTGCCCATCTTGCTGGGGGCCTCGGCCGCGTTGAAGCGGAGCACCTCGTCCATCATCAGGGCGTTGGCCAGACCGTGGGCGATGTGGTGGAAGGCGCCGAGCTTATGGGCCATGGAGTGCATCACGCCGAGGAAGGCGTTGGCGAAGGCCATGCCGGCCAGCGTGGCGGCGTTGGCGACCTTCTCGCGGGCCTCCACGTCGGAGCCGTCCTCATAGGCGCGGGGCAGATAGGCAAACAGGCTCTTCAGCGCGCGCAGGGCGAGGCCGTCGGTATAGTCCGTGGCCATCACGGAGGCATAGGCCTCGAGCGCGTGGGAGACCGCGTCGATGCCGGAGGAGGCGGTCAGTCCCTTGGGGGCGGTCATGTGGTAATCCACGTCCACGATGGCCATGTTGGGCATCAGCTCATAGTCCGCGAGCGGATACTTGATGCCGGTGCTCTCGTCGGTGATGACGGCAAAGGGCGTCGCCTCGCTGCCGGTGCCGGCGGAGGTGGGGACTGCGATGAAATAGGCCTTCTCGCCCATCTTCGGGAACTTGTAGATGCGCTTGCGGATATCGGAGAAGCGCATCGCCATGTCCTCAAAGTCGGCCTCGGGATGTTCGTAGAGCACCCACATGATCTTGGCCGCGTCCATGGGGGAGCCGCCGCCGAGCGCAAGGATCACGTCGGGCTTGAAGGCGGCCATCTGCGCGGCGCCCTCTCTGGCGCAGGCGAGGGTCGGGTCGTTGGGGACGTTGAAGAAGCAGGTATGCTGGATGCCGAGCTCGTCGAGCTTGGCGAAGATGGGGGCGGCGGCGCCGGTCTTGTACAGATGCGGGCCGGTGACGATGAAGGCGCGCTTTTTGCCCATGTCCTTCAGCTCGCCGAGCGCCACGGGCAGGCAGCCCTTCTTGATATAGATCTTTTCCGGAGCCCGGAACCAGAGCATGTTCTCCCTTCTTTCCACAACGGTTTTGATGTTGAGCAGATGCTTGACGCCGACGTTCTCCGAGACGGAGTTGCCGCCCCAGGAGCCGCAGCCCAGCGTGAGCGACGGGGTCATGGCGAAGTTGTACAGATCGCCGAGGCCGCCGTGGGAGGAAGGCGAATTGACCACGATGCGGCAGGTCTTCATCCGGGCCTGGAACTCCGCGAGCTTGGCCTGCTCGGTGGCGGTGTTCAGATAGATGGCGGAGGTGTGGCCGCGGCCGCCGTCCGCGATCAGAGTCTCGGCCTTCCGGAAGGCGTCCTGGATGTCGGAGGCGCGGTACATGGCCAGAACGGGAGAGAGCTTCTCATGCGCAAACTCCTCGCTCAGCTCCACCGACTCCACTTCGCCGATCAGGATCTTGGTGCCTTCGGGGACCGTGACGCCCGCGAGGGAGGCGATCTTCGCGGCGCTCTGGCCGACGATGCTGGCGTTGAGGGAGCCGTTGATGAGGATCGTCTTGCGGACGGGGTCGAGCTCCTCTTCCTTCAGGAAGTAGCAGCCGCGGGACGCAAACTCCCGCCGGACCTCGTCGTACACCTTGTCCAGCACGATCACGGACTGCTCGGAGGCGCAGATCATGCCGTTGTCAAAGGTCTTGGAGTGGATGATGGAGTTGACGGCCAGCAGGATGTCGGCCGTATCGTCGATGATGGCAGGGGTGTTGCCGGCGCCGACGCCGAGGGCGGGGGTACCGGAGGAGTAAGCCGCGTTGACCATGCTGGGGCCGCCGGTGGCGAGGATGATGTCGGCCTCCTTCATCAGAAGCCGCGTCATCTCGCGGGAGGGCGCGTCGATCCAGCCGATGATGCTTTCGGGGGCGCCGGCGGCGACCGCCGCCTCCAGCACCACCTTGGCCGCCTCGACCGTGCTGCGTTTGGCGCGGTGGTGCGGGCTGATGATGATGCCGTTGCGGGTCTTGAGCGCCAGCAGCGTCTTGAAAATCGCCGTGGACGTCGGGTTCGTGGTGGGGATGATCGCGCAAATCAGGCCGAGAGGCTCTGCGATCTTACGCATGCCGTAGGCCTTGTTTTCCTCGATCACACCGCAGGTCCTGGTTTCACGGTAGGCGTTGTAGATATACTCGGCCGCAAAATGGTTCTTGATGACCTTGTCCTCGACAATGCCCATCCCCGTCTCTTCCACGGCCGCCCTGGCCAGCGGGATACGGGCCTTGTTTGCGGCGGTGGCGGCGGCCAGGAAGATCTTGTCCACCTGCTCCTGCGTATAGGTGGCGTAAAGCGCCTGCGCCTGTTTTACGCGGGCGATCTCCTCCTCCAGCTGCTGCACCGTCTCGATCACGGGATATTTTTGATTCATGCGCGTTCGTCTCCTTTTTTCAGGGTTGTCCACAGTTTAACGCAAGTTCCCGTTTCATTCAATAGGGAATCTTGTGTTTTTTCATTATTTTTCCGCTGCCTGCGCCGGCCCGCCGCCCCTTTTCGCCGGGCGGGCGCGGTCCTTCCCTCTTTTTATAGTCTGCCGCGCGGCGGGGCGAAAAGTCCGTCGCTTTTTGTACAATCTCACAAAAAGCGGCGCGCCGGAAAAAAGCCCTTGCATTTTGCCGCCGCCTGCCGTATAATCCACAGACGAAAAGAAGATTTTTAAGCTTCGGTACAGAGAGACCGGCAAGATCGATTATAGGATACGGGTAGGGAGTCGCCTGCCCGGGCTGTGATGCTTCCGTCTTGCCGCAAGGTAAGACTTTTTTTATTGCCGCTGAGGAGGGATGCCGCGTGAGGGCCAAAGCACAGCTGATGGACGAGCCCGCGATGAACCGCGCGCTCATGCGCATCTCCCACGAGATCGCCGAAAAGAACAAGGGCGTGGACGACGTGGTGCTGGTCGGCATCCGCCGCCGGGGCGAGCCCATCGCGCAGCAGATCCGCCGGAACATCGAGAAGATCGAAGGCGTCTGCGTTCCCTGCGGCAGCATCGACATCGGCTTCTACCGGGACGACCTGCGTCCCCTGAGCGACGCGCCCCTGGTGCGGCGTACCGAGCTCCCCTTCGCCGTGGAGGACAAGCACGTGGTGCTCATCGACGACGTGCTCTACACCGGGCGCACCGCCCGCGCCGCCATCGAAGCGGTCTTCTCCTGCGGGAGGCCCAAGAGCATCCAGTTCGCGGTGCTCATCGACCGCGGACACCGCGAGCTGCCCATCCGGGCGGACTTCGTGGGCAAGAACGTACCCACCTCCCACAGCGAGCTGGTGGAGGTCCGCCTGCCTTTGTTCGACGGCGAGACCGGCGTCTGGCTCATGGATCTGGCGGAGGAACAAAGCGCAAAACCAATTTTATATAGAGAGAGGTAGTAATCATGGCTAAAGAAAACAAGGCTCAGCTTGACGAGCCGATCTACGATGCCCGTACGCTCGGCACCCCGAAAACGCTGGTGCTCGGCCTGCAGCATCTGTTTGCGATGTTCGGGGCGACCGTGCTCGTTCCGATCCTGACCGGCCTGAGCGTGTCGGCGACCCTGCTGTTCGCGGGCCTGGCCACGCTGTTCATGCATCTGGTGACCGGGAAAAAGGTCCCCGTCTTCCTCGGCTCCTCCTTCGCCTTCCTCGGCGGTTACTTCGCGGTCGTCGCCTCCGGCGCCGAGCTCGGCCTGACCCAGCGGGAAGCCCTCCCCTACGCCTGCGTCGGCGTCGCCTGCGCGGGTCTTCTGTACCTCGTGCTCTCGCTGATCTGCAAGGCCTTCGGCTCGAAGAACGTCATGCGCTTCTTCCCGCCCGTCGTCACCGGCCCGATCATCATCGCCATCGGCCTGATCCTCGCGCCCTCCGCCATCAACAACTGCTCCACCAACTGGCTCCTCGCCCTCGTCGCGATCGTCGTCGTGATCGTCTGCAACATCTGGGGCAAGGGCATGATCAAGATCGTCCCCATCCTGATGGGCGTCCTCGCCTCCTACCTTGTCGCCGCCCTGACCGGTAAGGTCGATTTCAGCGGCGTGAAGGAAGCTGCCTGGATCGGCTTCCCCTTCCAGATGCAGGACACCGTCTTCGGCCTCTTCTCCTCCGGCAAGGTCAACACCGGCCTGCTCGTCTCCTCGATCATCATGATCGTCCCGATCGCCTTCGCGACGATGATGGAGCACGTGGGCGACATCTCCGCCATCAGCGGCGCCATCGGCAAGAACCTGATCGAGGACCCGGGCCTCCACCGCACCCTGATCGGCGACGGCGTCGGCACCACGATCGCCGCGCTCTTCGGCGCCCCGGCCAACACCACCTACGGTGAGAACACCGGCGTGCTCGTGCTGACGAAGGTCTACGACCCGAAGGTCGTCCGGATCGCGGCCTACTTCGCCGTCGTCCTCTCCTTCTGCCCGAAGTTCGCGGCTCTCATTTCCGCGATGCCCGCGGCCACGGTCGGCGGCGTGTCGATCATCCTCTACGGCATGATCTCCGCAGTCGGCGTGCGCAACATGGTCGAGAACCACACCGATTTCCAGAAGTCCAGGAACGTCATCGTCGCGGCCGTCATCCTCGGCCTCGCGCTGGGCATCAACTTCTCTGCCAACGGCGCCATCTCCTTCGCGGTCGGCAGCATGAACATTTCCCTCTCCGGCCTCGCGGTGGCCTCCATCGTCGGCATCCTGCTCAACGCCATCCTCCCCGGCAAGCGCGAAGAGTATATGCCGAATCAGGCCAACTCCGGCTCCCTCGGCAAGTTCTGATCTGCGGCAATCCTTACAGGCGGGCGCCTATCCGGCAAAACGGGGAAGGCTTCCCGCAGTCCCATCAAACGGGAGGGCAAGCCCCTCCCGTTTTGCTTTTGGAGGTAACGATGAACACCCATGACATACTCTCCGCCATCGTCGGGGCCGAACGGGAGGCGGCGCGGCTCATGCTGCAGGCCCACGGCATTCTCGCCGAGCGCAAGAGCGGCAGGCGCGACGTGGTCACCGAGTACGACCGCCGGGTGCAGGCGCTTCTGACGGAGCGGCTCTCGGCCGCCGTCCCCGGGGCGCGCTTCTTCTGTGAGGAGAACGACCGGCACGACGAGCTCGGCGCCGAGCACCTCTTCCTCATCGACCCCATCGACGGCACCATGAACTTCGTGCGCGGGCTGAACCACAGCTGCCTCTCCGTGGCCTACTGGAGCCGGGGCGAGCGGCTGGTCGGCGCGGTCTTCAACCCCTATGCCGACGAGCTCTTCACCGCGGTGCGGGGAGAGGGCGCGTACTGCAACGGGCGGCGCCTCAGCGCGGACGGGGCGGCGCTTCGCGATACGATCGTGGTCTGCGGCACCGCGCCCTACGAAAGCGGCGCCTCCGAAAAGACCTTCCGGCTGATGCAGCGGGCCTATGACGCGAGCCTCGACATCCGGCGGCAGGGCTCGGCGGCGCTCGACCTGTGCAGCGTCGCGGCAGGCCGGGCCGGGGCTTACTTTGAGCTGGCGCTCTCCCTCTGGGACTACGCGGCGGGCGCGATCCTCGTGGAAGAGGCGGGCGGCATATGCACCCGGCTCGACGGGACGCCCCTCCCCTACGACGCAAGCCGGCCGACGATCCTCGCCGGAGGGCGCGCGGCTTATGAGGAGCTGCGCCGGCTCGCGGCGGAGACCTGAAGCCGGCCCCCCCAAAAAGGCAGCAGCGGGAAACGCGCGCGTTTCCCGCTGCTGCCTTTTTGGGCGAGGATCCAACGCGAGAGGGAATCCCCGATCCCCTCTCGCGCTTTCTCTATGTGTTCACGATGCGTTCGCTGTTCCTGATGTGTTCGGTATCCCTTACTTTTTCTTCTTGTGGAAGAGGAGCCAGCCGCCGGCGCCGACTGCGCCGAGGCTGATCACAGCCAGCGCCGCATACAGCGCGACAGGCGCTTCGTCGCCGGTCTTCGGGGCGCCGGAGCTGCTGCCGCCGCCGGAGCCGCCGTTGTTATAGGAGCTGCTGCCCTTCTGCCAGGCGGCGTAAAGCGTCACGTTGCCGCCTTTGATCTTGACGTTATTGCCCGCGTAGTAGGCGGCGGCGCCGTTGCGGCTGACCGCCCAGCCCAGGAAGGTGTAGCCGTTGCGGGTGGGTACGCCGAAGGTGATGGTCAGCGTGACGGTATCGTTTTCATCGCTGACCCCGCTCTGCGCCGCGGGCGCGCCGCTGCCGCCGTTGGCGTTATAGTACAGCGTATAGGTCGGGTTCTCTTTCCAGACCGCGTAGAGCACCGTGTCCTTCGTGACCAGGATGTCCTGCTGGGACTTCTTGGAGGAATTGTACTTATACTCGGCCTCCGTGGCCTTCGCGTCCTTGCTCCAGCCCTGGAAGGTGTGGTACTTCAGCGTGGGCTCCTGCTCGGGGATGTCGATGCTCACGCCCACGTCCGCCTTGGCCGCAGCCAGGATGGGGGCGGGCGCGCCGCTGCCGCCGTTGGCGTCGAAGCTCAGCTCCACAAGGCGCTGGGTCACGTCGGCGACGCCGTCCTCGTTCTCGTCATAGCCGTAGACCGCGTAGACGGTGCGCATCACGTCCGCAATGCCGATGTCCAGCGTTGTGACCGTTGCGGGCGCGGTATCCTTGCGGGAATACAGGGTCTTGTCCTGCGTTTCGGACCAGCCGATAAAGACCACAGGCTTGCCGTTGGCGTCGGCGTGGGTGGGTACGGTCTCCGTATCCAGCACGTAGCCGGTCTGGGCGGAGACGAGCTTCGACGCCGGCGCGCCCTCGCCGCCGTTGGCGTCGTAGACCAGCGTGACCGTCGGGACAGGGAGCAGCTTGGTCTTGGCTTCCTTCTCCACGATGCCGGTCGCATAGTCCTTGGTCTTGCCGCCGATGTTGAAGCTCAGGCTGTCGACCTTGCCGCGGGAGACCAGAAAATCGTTGAAATCCTGCTCGGTAAAGCTCGTCACGGGCAGGCGGCCGACACAGGTGAAGGTGAAGGGCTCGCCCAGCTCGCTCACGTGGTTTTTCCAGTCGTCCGCCAGCTCGAACTTCAGCGTGATCTGGCGGGTGCCGGGCTGCTCCTGGGCGTCGGAGAGGCGGAAGATCTTGCTGGTGAAGGTGTAATCCACGGTATCCTCGTCCGTAAGCTTGAAGGACATGCGGTTGTCAAGCGTCACGGTGAGGCTGCCGGTGGCGGAATTCACACTGTCTTTCGCGGCGCTGATCACCTTGACCAGCGAGTCTGAGAGCTGCATCTTCATCGTGTAGGTGAGCCGGTAGGGGATCACGCCGAGATACAGCTCCTCCTTGTCCACCGTCCAGGTCAGGCCGCTGTCGGAGCCGTCGCCGCCGGTGAGGCCGCCGAGGCCGTCGATCCCGCTGATCTCACCCGCGCCGGACGTGCTGAACGCCTCGATGCTGCCCTCCTGCAGGATTCCGCCGCCCTCGCCGTCCTGTTCGCCGCCGGCGGGCTCGCCCGCCGTCTGGCCGGCGTTTTCCTCAGGATCGGGATTTCCTTCCGGCTCCGTATTTTCCTGCTGGCCGTCCGCAGGCGCGCCGTCCTCTTCGGGCTCCGCGCTGTCTGCGGGCGCATCGTTCTCCTCGGGCTCCGCGTTTTCTTCGGGTTCCCCGTTTTCTTCCGGCTCCGCGTTCTGCTCAGGCTCCGCGTCCTGGCGGTAATGGCCGGCGACGACGGCCTTGCTGCCGATGCGCACCTGATCGGGGCTGTCGGCGCTGATCGCCTTGAGACCCTCCGGCGCGTCGACGACGCCGGTATCCTTCACGCTGCAGCCGTCCTCCACGGTGAGCGTGGAGCCGCCGTCCACGCGGACGGCGGACAGGCCGCCGAAGTTGAGAAGCTCGGTGCCGGGATTCAGAACCAGCACGGAGCCGCCGTACACGGCGATGATGGCGTCCTGCACGCGCTCCTCGTTGCTCTCGCCCTCGCCGGGCTGCATGACCTGCGGCAGGTACTCGCTGCCCTCATGGGCGCCGCAGTCGTTGAGGATCACGCTGTCAACGCTCAGGCGCGCGGGGGCGGCGCCCTGCAGGTCGCCCACCTCGATCATGGCGGGGTTGTAGCTGCCGCGCAGGGCGTCGCGCGCCTTGGCAAACTCGGCGCTGCGCGAAAGCATGCAGGCGCCCTCGTTGCTCATCAGGATCACGTTTTTGCCCAGGAAGCGGGCGGTGCTGCCGACCGTCAGATCGCTCAGGAGGATGACGTAAACCGTATTTTCCTGCGCGGCGTTGGCCGCCTCGGCCGCCGCCGCGAGCGTGGCCAGGGGCTTTGCCTCGCTGCCGTCGTTCCCGTCGCTGCCGGCAGCGGAGACAAAGATCTCGCGCGACTTCTCCGCGCCCAGCTCGGCGGCGTCCAGCGTGCCGGCCGGGGCGTCCTTCGCCCCGAGGATCTCCTGCGGTTCCGCGCCGCTGATGGTCCCTTCCGCCAGCGCGGGGAGCGCCAGACTCAGCAGCATGGCGAGCACAAACACGAAGGACAGGGTGCGGCGCAGCTTAGTGGTCATAGGTATTCCTCCATACAAATCGCAAATCGCGGACAGGCCCGCAGATCGGCGAGATCGTTCTTGTGATAAAACAGTTGATGTTTTTATCGGAGACTACATTCCGTTACCATATATGATACCAAAACCCCCGCCACAATTCAAGAGATTCCTTTCGTTTCCGAATAAAAACGGCGGGCTTTCGCGGCGAGCGGCGCGGCGAGCGTCTGCGAAAGCAGGCCGGCCCGCCCGCGGGGCGATCCCGCAGGCAGGCCGGCGCCTGTCTTCTTTCCGTATTTGCTCAGCGCACCGTCAGGCTGTAACCCCGGTCCTCGACCTGAACGGCGAAGGTCTCGCCCGTGCGCAGGGAGGAGGAAGCGTAAAGCAGCACCCGGAAGCTCTGCGGCACGATGATGGTATCCATGCCGAGCAGGAGCCGCTCGTCCTTCGCGCCTTCGATGTCGGCCATCACGTAGGCCGGGCCGCCCGCGTCGGGCCGTCTCTGCTTGTCGGAATTGCTCAGCGCCAACAGCTCGCCCCCGAGCGAGAGCCTGCCCTCGGCCTTCAGCGCCTGTCCGGCGGCCGAAACGAAGAGGCTGCCGCCGGTAATCTCGATATCGCCCGCGCCGCTGTCCTTGACGCCGCTCTGCACGCCGGTGGAAGCGATGATGCTCACGCTGCCGCCGCTCAAGCGGATATTGCCGTCACAGCGCAGGCCGTCCTCGTCCGCGCGGACGGAGACGCTGCCGCCGGTGACGCTCAGAAGCGTCCCCGCCTTGAGCCCCTTGCGGCTGCCATTGCTCACCAGGTCCTGGCGGCTCTCGGTCTGCAGCGAGCCGCCCGTGACGCGCAGCTCGCCGACCGCGTCGACGCCGTCCCCGCCGCTGCGGATGCTGACGCTGCCGTCGGTGAGCTCGATAAAGCCCTTGCCTTCCTTCGCGGCGGAGCTGGTCTTGAGCCCGTCGTTCCCGGCCGTGACGGAGAGCGTCCCGCCGGTGACCGTGAGGGACTCCGAGGCGCGCACGCCGTTATTCGCGCTCAGCACCGTGATCGCGCCGCCCTTGATCTTCAGATCGTCCTTGCAGGTGATGCCGTTGTTGAGGTAGCCGCGCACGGTGAGGCTCCCGCCGCCCTCAAAGCTGAGGTCGTCCTCGGAAAAGATCGCCGCGCCGCTGCGGTTTTCGTCCGCCGCGGCGAGATCCGCCTCCGTGCCGGAGGTCAGGACGTTCTCGCTGTCCCGGGCAAGCACCACATGCACGTTCTTCGCCTGCCTGACCAGGATGGCCGGGCCTGCGGAATTGCTGATCTGCGCCCCGTCGAGCACCAGCGTCACGTCCACCTTGTCCTCGCCGGTATCCACGACGATCTGGCCGTCGTCGAGCGTGCCGGAGATCCGGTACTCGCCGACCGCGCCGATGGTAACCACGCTGCCGCTCACGCTCGCGCCGCCGCCCTTCACCTCCGCGCCGCTGCCGGTGAGCGTGACGGCGACGCCGCTGTCCCTGTCCTGCTCCTGCCCGCTTTCGCCGGCGAGGGGGCTTTGCAGCCTGCCGCAGGCACACAGGAACAGCAGGCACAGCCCCAGCGCCGTAAGAATCCCTTTTTTCATCACATCAGCTCCCTGTCTTCGTCGCGGCCGCAGGAGATGTTCAGATTGCCGTTGCGGCAGCGGATGGCGTCGATGAACTCCTTGCTGCGCGCCGGCTCCTTCAGCTCGACGGCGTAGGTCAGCTCATAGAGCGTGCCCATGTTGGTGGTGCGCACCTTGACGAGCTCGTGGTGCGCCGTGTATTCCCGGAACAGGTCGTCGAACAGCGCGTCATACTCCAGGTTCTCGGGGATGGTGATCTTCAGCACGCGGGAAACGCCGCCCTCCTCGCCGAAGCGGAAGCGGCCGAGGGCGAGCGCGTAGACGGCCATCACGAGGAAGAACAGCGCCGCGTAGCCCACGTAGCCCATGCCGCAGGCGATGCCGATGGCCACGGAGAAGAACAGCGCCGTGATCTCCTTGGCGCTGCCGGGCGCGCTGCGGAAGCGCACGAGCGCAAAGGTGCCGGCCACGGCCAGCCCCGCGCCGATGTTGCCGTTGACCAGCATGATGACCATGGCCACCACCGGCGGCAGCAGCGCCAGCGACTGGCGGAAGGCCGCGGAATGGCGGTCCCGCCCGGCAAAGACCAGGGCGGCCAGCAGGCCGAGGACCATGGCCGTGAAGATGCAGAGCAGGAAGGAGAGAACGCTCATCTCTCCGCCGATGATGCTGTTAAGCATGTTGCGTCACCTCGAACAGTTCTTGTAGAATGTGGTTTTTGTATGCCGTGCCGTACTTGGAAAAGCTGGTGGGGAAGAGGCCCTCGTCGCTGAGCATCCGGGCGAGCCAGAGCGGCGCCGCCTGGGGCAGCTTGAGCTCCATGAGCACCTCGCCCGGCGCGGTCAGCGGCTCGCCGGTGCTGCCGGCGCAGAGATCCAGCTCCGTCTCCCGCCAGCGGAGGTTTTCATCAAAGGTGATGCGCAGCTCCGGATCCTCCCGCGCGCGCCAGGCCGTCCGCTCGCAGGCGATGAAGGCCCGCGGCGCCGGCGCGTTCTGGCGCAGGAACCAGTCGATCTCCCGCTCCATCTGCCCGTCCTCCGGGGGCTCTCCCCCGCCGGAGAGCCAGAGGGCCGCCTGCCGCGCAGGGGCCGTGACCCTGCGCTTGTACACCACGCCCTTGTATTTCTTTTTGAGTTCCACGAACACCGGGTCCTCCGGGCCGGGGACGCCGTAGCTGCGCAGCCGCAGCTTCTCCTTGTAGACCGGGCCTTCGATCGAGTGCCGGATCAGGCGGCAGTCCGGCGTGTCGTAGTAAAGCGAGCACACCGTGCTGCGGAAGTACTCGTCCGGCTCGATCCGGGGCCGGAGCCGCTCCATCAGCAGCGCGCAGCGTTCGGCGGACAGGAGGTATTTCTTTTCGTATCGCTTGAAGCTGAGTCTCGTCTCTCCCATTGGGTCACTCTCCAAAATACGCCGCCCGCTCCTCGTCGGTCAGGAGCAGCTGCTGACAGATATGCTCGACGCAGGCGCGGTTCCACACGCCGTCGGCAAAGTAGCCGCAGAGCGCTTCCACGTCGGAATCCCATTTGGCCTTGAACATCCCGCGCAGGGCGTAGTCCCGCCCGATCTCCGGCTCCAGCTCGGCGGCGAGCCGCCGGATCTCCGCCGTCACGTTCTCCTCGGACAGAACGCCGTTGAGAAGCTCCGCGAAGCGGCGCAGCATCCGGTCCCGGAAGTCCGGGTTCTGCAGCAGCGGGCGGACGAGGCAGTAGCTCACCTGCCGCGAGGTCAGCGCGGCGGGGCTGAGCATGTTGACAAAGGTCTTTTCCCTGTCCCAGAACGCGGCGTCCAGATCATAAAACATCAGGCGCCACTTTCCGTCGCCCTCGGTCGAGCGGACGTAGCGTACGTTGCCGTAGGTCAGATCCGTGTTGGCGGCGTAGCCCTCCAGCGCGACCCAGTCGATCACGCTGTCGATATCCACGAGGGTCTGCACGTGCTCGTAGTTCTCGGGCACGGACAGGTCGTTCTCCGCGCAGTAGCGGAACAGCTCCCGGTACACGCTCTGGTACGAGGTCGCCTGGGACTCGATGACCTCGACGCTGTCCCTGCTCACGCCCATCAGATCGGCGTAGAGCTGCTCGTTGGTCTTTTCCATCAGGTTGTAAATGCCCCAGTACCTGCCGTTGAGGTAGAGCACGCAGAAGCGGCTGCGCCCGGTGACCGCCCGGTTGCCCGCCTGCAGGCACAGGTTCTGGCAGGCGGCGTTTTTCACGCCGGTAAAGAAATAGTCCTGCCCGGCCCGCAGCACGAGGCTGGTGAAGGAGCTGATCCCGCCCCCGTAAACGTCGAAGTCGAGCTTTTCCTGCCCGTAGACCGGGCGGAAGCGCACGCTCATGTTCTTCTTTTCCAGCTCCAGGCTCGTCTCCCCGTGCATGCGCACGCCGCAGGGGATCGAAAAGCCGCCGTCCGGCGCGTAGAGCGACAGCGAGGCGGGCAGCTCCCGCCCCTTGGCGCCGCCGTAGTACATCCAGTTAAACTCCTGCACGCTGTCGGAGGCGAGGCTCAGCACGGGCAGCGTATGCCCCTCATTGACGATGTAGGTGAACACGGCCGGGCGGCTGGGCAGCGCGCCTTCCTCCAGCGCGACCGCGCGCACCACCGTGGTCTTGTCCACAGAGAAGGGCGCCTCATAGCGCTCGCCCGCCGTACCGGGCGCGCCGTCCCCCACGGTGTAGAAGATCTCGCCCTTTGCCGCAAGCGCCACGGGCACAGACTCCACGCCCTCAAACACGCCGTCCGGCGCGAGCAGGACGGGCTGTTCGGAGACCCGGCGGCGGCCGTCCGCGTTCTCCCCGCCGGGCGAGGGGCTCGCGAAATAAAACCACCCGTTCTCCCCCTCCATGCGGCCGAAGCTGCAGCCGTAGGGGATGCCCTGCAGGGATACATAGTCGAGCAGCGTCCCGTCCGTCTTGGACAGATAGAGCTGCTCGCTCCCGCTGTCGAGCGAGAAGCCGGCGGAGGGATCGATCAGGGCGTTGCTGTCCCACTCGTCGCAGCGGACGAGAAAGAACCCGCCCGGCGCCAGCGTCTTGTCCGGCAGGCGGAAGCGGCCGGGCTCGGCCGCGTTGTCGGACAGACAGAAGTCGGAGAGCCTGAGATCGCCGTCCGACACGTTTTTCAGCTCCACCCAGTCGCTGGAGTACAGGCGCCAGGCGTCGCTGCCCGGGTTGTAGACGCAGACCTCCGTGATCACGAGGGGGCTCTCGGCGACGAGCGTCTCCTGCCGGCCGTCGTAGCCCTCCCGGGTGTTCGGCCAGCCGGGCGTGGGGTACGCCGTCTCGGCGTATTCGCCGTCCTCCCCGAGCGCGACCGCCCGGTCGGCCGTGCCGCTCAGGCACGGGGCGGCGGAGAGCACCCGGCCGAGGGGGTCGACGAGCAGCACGCGCTCCCCCTCGGACAGGGAGAAGTCCGCGTGCCCCTCCTCGGGGCGGTCCTTGCCGGAGGCCCAGCAGACGCGCCGGTCGCCCGGGGCGAGGACCCCGAAGAGGGCGAGTCCCTCCCGCCCCTCCTTCTCGGTCAGGCGGAAGCCTGTCAGCTCCACCGGGGTCTCGCCGTAGTTTTCGATTTCGATCCAGTCGGAAAAATCGCCGTCCGCGTCCCGCAACACCGCGCGGTTTTTCACCATCAGCTCCGAGATGCGCAGGCACGCCCGTTCCGGCTCGGCCGTCGCTTCCGGCGCGGCGGACGGCGCGGGGGCGGCCGTCCGGGAGGGCGCGGGCGTTTCCGCCGTTTCGGCGGGCAGCCGGCTCTCCCCGCAGCCCGAGAGCAGGAGGCCCAGCAGGACGAGCAGGGAAAGATATTGTCTGAATTTGGGGGATAAAGACATTTTCGTCTCCTGATTCGCATAGTAAATCATGTTATTATACTATAAAATGCCGCAAGGTGTCAACGCATCGCGGCAATCGTTGCTATTTTTCCGCGCTGTTGGTATAATGATTTTTTGATAGGGAAACGCCGCGCCGCGCTGCGGCGCAGCAAAACAGCCCCCGCCCGCGGGCGGGGAGAAGGAAGCACTATGAACACTGTCGTCGTCATCGGCGGCGGGGCCTCCGGCATCATGGCCGCGCTGACCGCCGCGGAAAACAAGGACAACCGCGTCATCCTGCTCGAGCGGCAGCAGCGCATCGGGCGCAAGCTGCTCGCGACCGGCAACGGACGCTGCAACCTCACGAACACCGGCGCCGCGCCCGGAAACTACCACGGGGAGCAGGCCGACTTCGCCCGGCCGGCTCTCGCGCGTTTTTCGCCGCAGGACGCCCTGGCCTTTTTCCACGGGCTGGGGCTTTTGACCGAGGAGGAATACGGCGGGCGGGTCTACCCGCTCTCGAACTCCGCCAACTCGGTCCTGGACGTGCTGCGCTTCGCGCTGGAGAAGGCCGGGGTGGATCTGCGCTGCGCCTGCCCCGCGCGCCGGATCCTGCGGCGGAACGGCGGCGGCTACACCGTCGTCACCGACGCGGGCGAAACGGACGCGGACGCCCTCATCGTCGCCTGCGGCGGCGCGGCGGGCGCGAAGCTCGGCGGCGTCACGGACGGCTACGAGCTCCTCAAGCCCCTCGGCCACAAGCGCACGCCCCTGCGCCCCGCGCTCACGCAGATCCTCACCGCGCCGGACTACCCCCGCGCCCTCAAGGGCGTGCGCGCGGCGGCGGTCCTGCGCCTGACGGACGGGGAGACGGCGCTCGGCGAGAACCGGGGGGAGCTGCAGTTTACCGAGACGGGCGTCTCCGGCCCCGCGGCCTTCGACCTGTCCCGCGCGGTGGCGGCCGGCGGCGAGGGTCTGAGCCTGTGCGCGGATTTTCTCCCGGAGGGGGCGGACGCCTTCGCGCTGCTGGAAAAGCGGCGGGAGACCTTCCCCGGCCAGCCCGCCTCCGAGCTGTTTACCGGCATGCTCCACAACCGTCTCGGGCGGATGCTGGTCAAATACGCCGGTCTGGAGGCTGCGCGCCCCATCGGAAGCCTCACGGACAACGAGCTGCGCCGCGCCGCGCGCGCCTGCACGGCCTTTACGCTGCCCGTGCGGGGCGTCGAGGGCTTTGACAGCGCCCAGGTCACCGCCGGGGGCGTGCGCACCGCGGGCTTCAACCCCGATACCCTGGAGAGCTGGTTCATGCCGGGGCTTTTCGTATGCGGGGAGCTGCTGGATATCGACGGCGACTGCGGCGGCTACAACCTCCAGTGGGCATGGGCGAGCGGCCGGCTCGCCGGGAGGCTGGGAACATGATCCTGATCCGGAACCTGCGCCTCGGCACGGACGAGGCGATCGGCGCGCTGCCGGAAAAAGCCGCGAAAAAGCTCCGGATCGCCCCGGAGCGGATCGAAAGCTGGCAGCTTGTGAAAAAATCGCTGGACGCGCGAAAAAAGGACGACCTGCACTACGTCTGCGCCGTCGCCGCGGAGATCCGCGGCAGCGTGCGCGTGAAGGATCGGGACGTGAGCGACTATGTGCCGCCCCGCTATGAGATCCCGCGCATCGCGGCGTCGAGCCGCCCCGTCGTCGTGGGCTTCGGCCCGGCGGGGATGTTCGCCGCGCTGGTGCTGGCGAAGGCGGGGGCGCGCCCGATCGTGCTCGAGCGCGGGCAGGACGCGCCGACGCGCCTCGCAGCTGTGGAGGCCTTCCGCGCGGGCGGGCGGCTCGATGCGGAGAACAACGTGCAGTTCGGCGAGGGCGGCGCGGGCACCTTCTCCGACGGGAAGCTGAACACCGGCACGCATGACCCGCGCCTGCACTGGGTGCTGGCGCAGTTTGCCGCCCACGGCGCGCCGGAGAGCGTGCGCTATGACGCGAAGCCCCACATCGGCACCGACGTGCTTGTGGACGTGGTGCAGAGCATCCGGCGCGAGATCGTTGCGCTCGGCGGCGAGGTGCGCTTCGGCGCGAAGCTCACGGGGCTCGCGGTCGAGGACGGGCGCGTCGCGGGCGCAGTCGTAAACGGCGAAGAAACGCTTCCCTGCGAGGCGCTGATCCTCGCGATCGGCCACTCGGCGCGCGACACCTTCGAAGCGCTGCTCGCGCAGGGCGTGCGGATGGAGCCGAAGCCCTTTTCGATGGGCGTGCGCATCGAGCACCGGCAGGAGCGCGTCGATCTGGCCCAATACGGCCGCGCGAGAGGAAGTCTGCCGGCGGCGGACTATGCGCTGAACGTGCATCTGCCGGACGGGACGAGCGCCTATACCTTTTGTATGTGCCCCGGCGGAGAGGTCTTCGCCGCGGCCTCGGAGGAGGGCGGCGTGGTGACCAACGGCATGAGCCATGCCGCGCGTGCCGGCGAAAACGCCAACGCCGCCCTGCTCGTGACCCTGCACGCGGAGGACTTCCCCGGCGAGGGCGTGCTGCGGGGCATGGTCTGGCAGCGCGAGCTCGAACGGCGGGCCTTCGTCCTCGGCGGCGGGAACTATCACGCCCCGGCCCAGCGCGCGGGCGACTTTCTCGCGCACCGGCCCAGCGAGGGCCCCGGTACGGTGCGCCCCAGCTACCGCCCCGGCGTGACCTGGACGGATCTGCACGAGCTGCTGCCGGCGCGCATCACGGACGTGCTGGAGCAGGCCATCCCCGCGCTCGGCAAAAAGCTGCGCGGCTTCGACGACCCCGACGCGGTGCTGACCGCGCCGGAGACCCGCTCCTCCTCCCCGGTGCGCATCCTGCGCGGCCCGGATCTGAGCGCCGAAACCGCCGGGCTGTACCCCTGCGGCGAGGGCGCGGGCTACGCGGGCGGCATCTCCTCCGCCGCGGTGGACGGCGTGCGCTGCGCCGAGGCCGTGCTGCGGCAGATTGACGCGGGCCGGCCGCTGTGATACAATCGGGACAAGCCCGAACGGACAAATATGGGAAAGGAGCCTGTTTATGAATTTCAGAAGCCTGACCGTCAAGGAAGCCTTTGACAACCCCACCGTCAAGAAGATCATTCTCGACAACGCCCCCAACCTGGCCAAGTACCCCATCAAGCTCTTCAACAAGAAGACCTGCGGCGAGATCTTCGACCTGGTCGTCAGCAAGAAGATCCTCCCCGAGGATGTGGCAAGGAAGATCGAGGCGGCCGTCAACGCGCTGTAAGCGCCGCGTCCGCCGCAGCGAAAAAACACCGGAAAGCACTCGCTTTCCGGTGTTTTTTCAGCCCATGCCCCCGCCCGTCCGGCTCAGGTAGCGCCGCACGGTCTCGACCATCTTCCGGTTGACAAAGGCGGCCTCCACCTCTTCCATATCCACGCTGCAGCCCTGCAGGATGCCCTGGATCAGCACCTCCGCGTACAGGACGTCCCGGGTCTGCGGATCGCGCAGATACGCCAGCAGGTCCAGGTTCATCTTCTCGTTGACGCCCTCGATCATCGCCGTATAGAAGGTGCAGCGCTCGCCGAACAGCCGCCCGATCTCCTCAAGGCGGGAAAAGCCCGCGATCACGTCCTCCACGCGCATGCGCTTCCGCCCCCGGATGATGACGGAGCCGCCGTTCAGGAGCCTGTCCGCCGTCGTATCCAGGCAGTCGCACAGCGCCGGCAGCAGGCCGGTGTCGGGCAGACACTCGCCCGTCTCCCACTTGCTCACGGCCTGAAAGGAGACGTTCAGGCGCTCGGCCAGCTCCTTCTGGGTCATGCCGGCGGACTTGCGCAGCGTCTGGATATAAGTTCCGATCTTCAGGTTGTCCATCGCTCTTCTCCTCGTTTCTCTTCTTCGTCGCGGACCGCCCGCCTCCCGGCGGGCTCCCGCTTCCGGGATTCTGCTTCCGGGACTATGATAAACGCTCCGGCGGCGTCTGTAAATAACGGGAAAAGCGAACGGATTCCCGCGCAGGTTGAATCCGGCGGCGGAAGCGCCGGCAAAGAAGTCCGATCGGACTTCTTTGACAAGCAGAGCGGGCCGCCCCTTCGGGCGGCCCGCTCAGGCCGGTGAAGAAATCACTCCACGGAGATCATGTAATAGTAGACGGGCTGGCCGCCGTTGACCACGCTGACCTCTGCGTCCGGGAAGCTCGCGCGGAGGCTCCCGGCGGCGGTCTCGGCGTCGTCCTCCCGCACGTCCTCGCCGTAGTAGACGGTGATGAACTCGGGGCGGAACTCGTCCACCGCTTTGGCCAACTCCTCGAAGAGGACGGCGGTGTCGGCGTAGCTGCCGATCAGCGCGCCGTCGAGCAGCGCAAGGTACTCGCCCGCGTGGATGCTGTGCCCGTCGAAGTCGGAGTCGCGCGCGGCGTAGGTGACCATGGCGGTGTGGACGTTGCCGACAGCCTCGCCCATCGCGCCGACCAGGCTCTCCTCCGTCTCGTCGGGGGAGAAGTTGAGCATGGCGGAAATGCCCTGCGGCACGGTCTTGGTGGGCATGACGATGACGCGCTTTTCCGTCAGGGGCACGCACTGCTCGGCCGCCATGATGATGTTCTTGTTGTTCGGGAAGACGAAGACCGTGGAGGCCGGGGTGCGGTTGACGGCCTTGAGGATATCGTCGGTGGAGGGGTTCATGGTCTGGCCGCCGGTGACGACCCGGTCGGCCCCCAGCTCCCGGAACAGGTCCTCCATGCCCTTGCCCGCGCAGACCGCGACCACGCCGAAGTCCTTCTCCGGCTCGGCCACGCCCTCGTCCTCGTCGGACGGGGCCCCGCCGGCCTCCATGGCGGACAGCTCCGCGTCCACCTGCTCGAGGTCGTCGGTGCTCCTGGCCTTCTGACCGGCGAGCTGGTCGAGCGCCTGCAGGCGCATATTCTCGATCTTGGCAATGTCCAGCGCGCCGTATTTCTGGCTCTCGCTCAGGGCGGAGCCGGGGATGTCGGTGTGCACATGGACCTTGAAGATCTCGTCGTCGTCGGAGATGACCAGCGAGTCGCCGATGCTGCCGAGATAGCGGCGCAGCGGCTCGAGATCCACGTCGGGGCTCTTCTTGCGAACGACGTAGACGGTGTCGAAAATGTTGATCTCCGGCACGTCCACCTTGCCCTCGACAAAGACGGAATCCTCCTTCAGCTCCCGCACGGAGACGGGTTTGCCGGAGGCGATCTCCCCGCGCAGCGAGGCGAGGACGGCCGAGAGGATCACCATGTAACCCTTGCCGCCGGCGTCGATGACGCCGGCCTTTTTCAGCACCGGGTTCTGGTTGACCGTGTTCTCCAGCGCCTCATTGCCGGCGCTGATGGCCTCGGCGAGCACGTTCTCCAAGTCCGCGCCGTTCTTCGCGGCCTTGACGGCGGCGGCGGCGGCCAGACGGGAAACCGTGAGGATGGTGCCCTCGGCGGGCTTCATGACGGCCTTGTAGGCGGCCTCGACGCCGTCGTTCATGGCGCCGGCGAACTCCTCGGCGCCGGCGGTCTCGGTACCCTTGAGGCGCCTGGCGATACCGCGGAACAGCAGCGACAGGATCACGCCGGAGTTGCCGCGCGCGCCGCGCAGCATCGCGCCCGCCACGCAGTCGGCGGCGGCGGCGACGGAGTCGAAGCTCCGCTTGCGCAGCTCGGCCGCGGCGTTGTTGATGGTCAGACCCATGTTGGTGCCCGTGTCGCCGTCGGGGACCGGGAAGACGTTCAGGTCGTTGATGACCTGGATATTGGCATGAAGTGCCGCGTCCGCGCAAAGGATCATTTCCTTGAAAGCCGCGGCATCGATATAATCTCTCATGTTCTGTGTTTCTCCATAAAAATGAACTTTTTTCTATTTCAATGGGACACCGGCCCGTTTCCCCGCCCCGGAGGGGGGCGCCGCTGTTTTCCGCGCGGCCTTGCCGCGGGAAAAACACCCGCGGCGTTCTGTGCCGGCCGGACGCGGCGGTTCAGCCTGCGCCGCGCACGGAAAAACGCGCCCTTGCGTCGGAAAACGCTGTTTTTCAGCAGCGCGGATCAGCCGATGATCGAATCCACATATACGTCCACGGCCTTCACCGGCACGCCGGTGGCCTTGTGGAGCTTGTAGCCCACTTCCTTCATGATGCTGCGGCAGACGGCGGAAATGTTCACGCCCTGGTCCACGCCGATATGAAGCTCCAGGCTGATGCTGCCGTCGTCGTTGTAATGCACTTCAACGCCCTTGGACATATTTTCTCTTCGCAGAAGCTGCAGGGGGCTGCTGCTCTGGCTGCGCCCGACCATGCCCTTGACGCCGAAGCAGCTTGTCGCCGCGTCGCCCGCTAGGTTGGAGAACACCTCGCCGGTGATCCGGATCCTGCCCATGTCGTTGACGATCTTTACCATAAACGATACGCTCCTTTCTGCGGTTCATAGCCGCCGCCCTCCGGGATTCTTCCTCCGCGGCGCGGCGCTGGATTGCGGCAGGACGGCCGCAAATCCGATTGTATGATTATATACCAATCAGGGAAAAAGTACAAGGCATTTTTCGCGCGCTTATCCAGTTTCCGGAAGATCTGCGCGGCCGGGTCCTTTTTTTTGAAAAAATATGGGGGCGGAAGGTTTACAACCTGCCGAAAAAATGATAAACTTACCCTGTCCAACAGCGCGGTGCGATCCCCCCGGTCCCGGGGCGCCGCCGTACCGACGAATCTATATGTTTGGAGAGTGAAGCAATTATGAGACACTTCAAAACGATGGACGGCAACAACGCTGCCGCCCATGTATCCTATGCGTTTACCGAAGTCGCCGCGATCTACCCCATCACTCCGTCCAGCCCGATGGCCGACTACGTCGACCAGTGGGCCGCGCAGGGCCGCAAGAATATCTTCGGCTCCACCGTCAAGGTGCAGGAGATGCAGGCGGAGTCCGGCGCCGCCGGTGCGGTGCACGGCTCGCTGAACGCCGGCGCCCTCACCACCACCTACACCGCCTCCCAGGGTCTGCTGCTGATGATCCCCAATATGTACAAGATCGCCGGCGAGCTGCTGCCCGGCGTGTTCCACGTCAGCGCCCGCACCCTGGCCAGCCACACCCTGAACATCTTCGGCGACCACAGCGACGTGATGGCCTGCCGCCAGACCGGCTTTGCGATGCTGGCCGAGTCCAACGTGCAGGAGGTCATGGACCTCAGCCCCGTGGCGCACCTGGCCGCCATCAAGGGCCGCGTCCCCTTCCTGAACTTCTTCGACGGCTTCCGCACCTCCCACGAGCTGCAGAAGATCCAGGTCTGGGATTACGACGATCTGGCCGAGATGGTCGACATGGACGCCGTCAAGGCCTTCCGCGCCCGCGCCCTCAACTCCGAGCACCCCGTCATGCGCGGCTCCCACGAGAACGGAGACATCTTCTTCCAGAACCGTGAGGCCTCCAACAAGTACTACGACGCCGTGCCCGCCATCGTCGAGGAGTACATGGGCAAGGTCAACGCCAAGCTCGGCACCGACTACCAGCTCTTCAACTACTACGGCGCGCCCGACGCCGACCGCGTCATCATCGCGATGGGCTCCATCTGCGACGTGGCCGAGGAAGTCATCGATTACCTGACCGCACAGGGCGAGAAGGTCGGCCTCGTGAAGGTCCGCCTGTACCGTCCCTTCTGCCCGGACAAGCTCCTCGCCGCCATCCCCGCCACCGCGAAGAAGATCGCCGTTCTCGACCGCACCAAGGAGCCCGGCGCCCAGGGCGAGCCCCTCTACCTCGACGTCGTCACCGCGCTCGCGAACGCCGGCAAGACCGACGTGAAGGTCATCGGCGGCCGCTACGGCCTCGGCAGCAAGGACACGCCTCCCGCCTCCGTCTTCGCCGTGTACAACGAGCTGAAGAAGGACGAGATGAAGCGCCTGTTCACCCTCGGCATCGTGGACGACGTGACGAACCTCTCCCTCGCTGAGGAGCACGCCCCCAATACCGCCGCCGAAGGCACGATCGAGTGCAAGTTCTGGGGTCTGGGCGGCGACGGCACCGTCGGCGCGAACAAGAACTCCATCAAGATCATCGGCGACCACACCGACAAGTTCGTGCAGGCCTACTTCCAGTACGACTCCAAGAAGACCGGCGGCGTGACCGTGAGCCACCTGCGCTTCGGCGACAAGCCCATCAAGAGCCCGTACTACATCAACAAGGCCGACTTCGTGGCCTGCCACGTTCCCTCCTACATCACCAAGGGCTTCCCCATCGTCCGCGACGTCAAGCCCAACGGCGTGTTCCTGGTCAACTGCCAGTGGAGCTTTGAGGAGCTCGCGCATCACCTCGACGCCGCCTCCAAGCGCTACATTGCCAAGAACAACGTCCAGCTCTACATGATCAACGCCATCGACCTTGCCAAGCAGATCGGCATGGGCAAGCGCACCAACACGATCCTGCAGAGCGCCTTCTTCTCCCTCGCGAAGGTCATGCCCGAAGCGGAAGCGATCCAGTACATGAAGGACGCCGCCCTCCACTCCTACCTGAAGAAGGGCCAGGACGTGGTCGACATGAACTACAAGGCCATCGACGCCGGCGCCACCGCCTATGTCAAGGTCGACGTTCCCGCCTCCTGGGCCGACGCCGTCGACGGCGCCGCCGCCCAGCCCAAGCACGGCCTCGAGAAGACCGTCAAGATGGTCACTGAGATCCTCGATCCCGTGGACAAGATGGACGGCGACAGCCTGCCCGTGTCCGCCTTCATGGATCACGCCGACGGTACCTTCGAGCTCGGCGCCGCCGCCTACGAGAAGCGCGGCATCGCCGTCTCCGTTCCCAAGTGGGACGCCGACAAGTGCATCCAGTGCAACCAGTGCGCTTTCGTCTGCCCGCACGCCACGATCCGTCCCTTCGTCCTGACCGCCGACGAGGCCGCCGCTGCCCCCGCGCAGACCAAGCTGGCCGCCGTCAAGGGCATCAAGAACATGGACGGCTACAAGTTCACCATGGCCGTGTCTCCTCTGGACTGCATGGGCTGCGGCGTCTGCATCGGCGAATGCGGCGTGCACGCCATCGAGATGGTTCCCATGGAGAGCCAGCTCGCCGAGCAGGAAGTCTTCGACTACATGGTGGAGAAGGTCTCCGACAAGCCCGAGCTCTTCAAGCGCGACAACGTGAAGTTCAGCCAGTTCGCCCAGCCCTACCTGGAGTTCTCCGGCTCCTGCGCCGGCTGCGCCGAGACCAGCTACGCCCGCGTCATCACCCAGCTCTTCGGCGACCATATGCTCATCTCCAACGCCACCGGCTGCTCCTCCATCTGGGGCGGTCCCGCGGCCACCTCTCCCTACACCGTCAACAAGGAAGGCAAGGGTCCCGCCTGGGCCAACTCCCTCTTTGAGGACAACGCGGAGCACGGCCTCGGCATGCACCTCGGCCAGAAGAAGATCCGCGACGATCTGAAGGCCAAGGTCGAGGCGCTCGTCGCCATCGAGTGGTGCGACAAGGACATCAAGGAAGCCGCTGCCAAGTGGATCGAGACCTACGACGACGGCAACCTCAACCAGGCTCCCGCCAAGGCGCTCATCAAGGCGCTGGAAGAGGGCATCTGCGAGGGCTGCGACTGCGATGCCTGCAAGCTCGCCCGCGAGATCCTCGCGCAGAAGGACTTCCTGAACAAGAAGTCCGTGTGGATCTTCGGCGGCGACGGCTGGGCCTTCGATATCGGCTACGGCGGCGTGGACCACGTGCTGGCCTCCGGCGAGGACGTCAACATCTTCGTGTTCAACACCGAGGTCTACTCCAACACCGGCGGACAGGCCTCCAAGGCTTCCAACATCGGCCAGGTGGCGCAGTTCGCCGCGGCCGGCAAGGAGCTCAAGAGCAAGGGTCTCGCCGAGATGGCCATGACCTACGGTTACGTCTACGTGGCGCAGGTCGCCATGGGCGCCAACAAGGCCAAGGCCCTCAAGGCCATCGTCGAAGCCGAGGCGCACAAGGGCCCGTCCCTCATCATCGCTTACGCTCCCTGCGAGATGCACAGCATCAAGGGCGGCATGGGCAACTGCCAGAAGGAAATGAACAAGGCCGTCGACTGCGGCTACTGGAACCTGTTCCGCTTCAATCCCGCGGCCGCGCAGCCCTTCACCCTTGACAGCAAGGCGCCCGCCGGCGGCTACCAGGAGTTCCTGATGAACGAGGCCCGTTACAGCCGTCTGACCCGTGAGTTCCCGGAGCGTGCCGAGCGCCTGTTCGCCGCGAACGAGCAGAACGCCAAGGATCGCTACGAGCACCTGATGAAGCTCAAGGCGCTGTACGAATAAGCCTTTCTGGTAAAATCGCGCCAATAAAACCGCAAGCCCACGGGAGAAATCCCGTGGGCTTGTTTCCGTATCCGCCGTCCTTCTTCCGTTTTCACGCGCCGGGGCAGCGCAGTACCGTCACGCCGGCGGGCGTTTCCGTGAGATCGAGCTCGTTCGTGTCTGCATGGCGCACGCCGTCCATCCGCCGGGTGAACTCCTCCACCGGGCCGATCTCGGCGTAGCCGAAGCCCTCGCCGCGGTAATGCATCGGCACCGTGACGCGCGCCCCGACCGCTTTGGCCAGCCGTGCCGCCGTCTCCGCCCCGATCGTGTAATATCCGCCGACGGGGATCAGCAGCACATCGGGCGTTCCGAGCGCCGCGCGCTGCTCTTGCTCGAGCATATGCCCGAGATCCCCCAGATGCGCGATGCGCAGCCCTTCCGCCTCGATCACGTGGATCGTGTTCTCCCCGCGCAGCTTCCCGCCCCGCTCGTCGTGGAAGCTGGGGATCGCCGTCACCGCGAAGGTGGGCCGCTTTCCGCTCAGGCGCACCGCCTCGCGGCAGCCGTGGTCGCGGTGCCCGTGGCTGCACAGCACCAGGTCCGCCGTGAGCGGCGGCAGCGCAAGCCCCGGGACGCTGCCCGGCGCGTAGGGGTCCAGCACCGCCGAGCCCTCCGCCGTCCGCAGTTCAAAACAGGAATGCCCGTGCCAGATCAGCTTCATGTCTCTCTCCTTCCGTTTTTCCGGTTGCCGGATGCTGCGTATTGGAAGCATCCGCCCGATGCGCATTGCCATGAACAAACGGCAATGCGCTTTGCGGCGTTTCGCCGTCCGGGGATCCCAAGAACAACCGCAGGCCGTTTCCCGCCCATTTTTCTCCTGCGTCCCCATTTTACCAGCGGCGCGGGGCGGCGGCAACAAAATGTTGTTGACCCCCCTGCCGCAAAATGATAGAATGACCGTGTTCACGTCTGACGTGGACAAGCATCGTTTTCGCTGCGTTTTCAGGCAGCGACGGAGGATCGTACATGAAAGGACATTTTCTGGCCCGTTTTCTGATGGCCCTGCTGGTCCTGGCCGTCTTCGGCGCCTATTCCTATTACCGCGCCGCCTACACGCCGTACAGCGACGAGCTGGAGGCGGCAAGGCGGGCGAGCGAGTCGCCCATCGTGATCGCCGCGGCGCCCGCGCCCGAAGCGGCCCCCTCCGCCCCCGCGGCGGAGCCCGTCAGCCTCACGCCGCCCGCGAGCGAGACGACGCCTGAGCCCACGCCTGAGCCCACCGTCGATCCCGATTCCCCTGCCGGCCGTGCGGCCGCGCTCGGCCTGCCCGCCCCGCCGGAGATCGACGTGACGAGCTGGGAGTACACACTGGTCAACGGCGACCACTCCATCGGCCAGTACGCGCCCGAGCAGCTCGCCTACCTCCACCAGACCGCCGAGGCCGACGACATCCAAACCAGCTACAACGCCAACCGCTGCCCCGTGGACGCGCGCATCGCCCAGCCCCTGCTGGACTTCGCGCTCGGCTGCCGGGAGGCGGGCCTGCCGGTCTATCTCTCCTCCGGCTACCGCAGCTATAACGACCAGGCGGCGAACTTCCGCCGCATCTGCGAGAACAACGGCATTTCCGACGGCAAGATCAACGGCTACTACGTCACCATGCCCGCAGGCTGCAGCGAGCACCAGCTCGCCCTCTGCTGCGACATCACCGATAAATACTACGCCACCAAGCGCGACGACAAAGTCGCCAGCCCCACCATCGCCTGGCTGCAGGAGCACTGCGCCGAGTACGGCTTCATCCATCGCTTCCCCGACGGCAAGCAGGAGATCACCGGCGTGATGAACGAGAGCTGGCACTTCCGCTACGTCGGCGTGGAGGCCGCGACCTATATCATGGAAAATCATCTGGTGCTGGAAGAGTTTCTGGCGCTTTACGGTGTGGAGTAAAGAACGATGAAGCGTGCTTTTCAACTGATTTTCGCGTTTTTGCTCGTACTGGCCGCCATCGCGCTGGCTGTCAGCTCCTGCACGTCTCAGTCCGCGCTGAGAGGCGGCGAGACCGCCCCTGCCGAGACGCCCGCAGAGACAGAGGCTCCCGCCCCGGTGGAAACGCCTGCAGAGACAGAGGCTCCCGCCCCGCCGGAAACGCCCGCGGAGGCAGGCCCGGAGACACCGGTCACCGTGGACGCGCCGGAGCAGACCGGGTTGCCGGAGCAGGGCTTCGGGGAGGCGGGCAGTCTGAGCGCGCCGTCCATGGCGGAGATGACGCCCGCGGAGCGCGCCGCGGCCTGGGGGCTGCCCGCCCCGCCGGAGGGCATCGACCTGAGCGCTACGGAATTCAAACTGGCCAACTCCTATAACAGCATCACCGACAAGCGCCCCAATCACAGCATGGGCGCCGGCGTCATTGTGGACGCGGTGGCCGACGAGGCGTTCAACAACTTTGTGGGCGACTGCGTCGCCGCGGGCTACGGTGTTTCCGCCTTCCGCGGCTATCTGGACTGGTGGACGGTGCTGGAGAACTACTACGAGCCGGAAGTCTTCGCCCACGGCGCGGAGTACGCGGCTTCCGCCACCTACGTCCCCGGCT
The DNA here is from genome assembly GCA_900319465.1 of uncultured Eubacteriales bacterium. GTDB lineage: Bacteria > Bacillota > Clostridia > Oscillospirales > Oscillospiraceae > Limivicinus. Next base: position 34,000 of record ONOL01000019.1, read on the forward strand.
GCAACGACCACCAGACCGCGCTCTGCATCGACCTGCGCCTGGGCGGCACCGGTTATCTCGGCGAAGGCGTCGATTTCCGCGGCACCGAAGCCTGGGACTGGCTGCTCGCGCACTGTGCGGAGTACGGCATCATCCTGCGCTACCCCGAGGGGCAGGAGAGCTGGTACGGCACGGCCTGCGTAAACCCCTGCCACTTCCGCTATGTCGGGGAAGCCGCCGCCAAATATATCATGGAGAACAACATCACGCTGGAGCAGTTCATGCTCCTCTACGACTGGGAGAGCATCTACGTCCCCGGTGTGAACTGACAGGAAGCCGGATGCGGCGATCGGCCGCCTCCGGCTTCCTCTTTCTCTGTGCGGCCGCCGAGCATTTTGCTTCAGGCAAAATGCTATGATCTGAAACGCTTGCAATCGCAAGCGTTTCAGACGGCGGTTTCTTGTATCGCGAGGCGGGCCTTGCCCCCTCGCGCTCCCCCGCGGCTCTATTGTCCATGTCTTGCACGAGGTTTTTAAACAGCCCCGAAGAAAACAGGGGACGGGTTTTCCGTCCCCTGTTTTCTTGCTTATCAGGCGCCGCTTCCGGTCATACGAGCCGGATCTCCCCGCAGGAGCCCGTGCCGAAGACTTTGTCCATCTCCGCCCGGTAGGTGGGGAAAACGTCGCTCGGCATCAGCGCCTGCACACAGCCGGCAAAACCGCCGCCGTGCACGCGCCACGCGCCGCGGCCCTCCAGCACCTTCCGGCTCAGCTCCAGCCCCTGGGCGAGCTTTGTGTCGCCGGTGGTGCTGGTGATGATGTTGTTCAGCAGCTGCTCGGAGGAGCGGCCGGACTCATTCATGAGCTTCATGTAGGTCTCGCCGTCCCCGGCCTTGAGCGCGTCGCGCATCCTGGGCACACGCTCGTTCTCGTCGAAAAAGTGCATCGCGCGGCGCACAGGGCGGTTGGAGGGGTCCCAGCCCTTGCTGCGGAAAGCCGCGGGGTCCACGTCGCCCAGCACGCCCTTGTCAAACAGGTTCGCCACGTAGACCATATCCGCCGGGATCCTGGCGTAGGAGGTGTCGAGCCCCGCATGGCTGCCGCCGGTCTCCGTCAGGCACAGCGTCAGCCCCATGGCGGAGAAATCCGCCCGGATCGGCTCGATCTCGCGGGTCTTGAAATCGACGTACACCGTCTGCCCCAGCGCGCACACGAGCTGGCTCATCAGGCCGCAGGGCTTGCCGAAATAGCTGTTCTCCGCCTGCTGCGCCACGCGCGCGATGACCACCGGGTCGATCTTCCCGTCGTTGTACAGCTCGTTGAGGATGCGCCCGACCAGCACGGAAAAGGCCGCCGAGGAGCTCAGCCCCGCCCCGGAGGGCAGCGTGCTCGTCACCGTGGCGTCAAAACCGCCGATCTTCAGCCCGAGCCCCTGGAATCCGGCCAGCATGCCGCGCACCAGCGCCTGCGGCGTGGCAAATTCGCGCGTCCGTACCGAAAGCTGGCCCAGCCGCACCTCCAGATCGCCGTGCCCTTCCGAGTGCACCCGGACCACATTCTGATCGTTCGGGCTGACTTTGGCGCGGATCCCCAGCGCGATCGCCGCCGCCAGGATCCTGCCGTTCTGATGGTCTGTATGATTGCCGGCAAGCTCCGTCCTGCCGCTGACAAAAAACTCTTTCTTCATGAAAGCTTCCTCTTCTCCCGCACCGTCCGCTTTCTGCCTTATCTATATATGATAAATCATATAACAGCTTCTTCCCAAAGTCAACGAGATTCCTGCCGCGCCGTCGCGATTTTTCTTGCACTTTCAGACAATCCGGTCTATAATGTTGGAAGTTTGGAAAAACCAAGGAGATTCTCCCATGATCGACGCATCCCTGCTTTCCCGTTCCCGTGCCGACGCCGCGCTGGAAGCGCTGCTGGACACCGAAGATTCTACCGTACACGGATATACGCCGGCCGCCGGTCTGGTCGCCCTGCGCGCCGCCGTCGCCGAAGCCCTTGCCGGAAGCGGCGTCGCCGTTTCCTCCGATCTGCTCTATGTCACCTGCGGCGCTCCTGCCGGACGCGCCATTCTCGTGCGCGCGCTTCTGAGCGCCGGGGATGAGGTGCTCTTCCTTTACCCGCCCGAAGCGGACCTGCGCGCAGCCGTCGAAGCCGTCGGCGCGTTCGTGGTGGAAAACGGCATCCTCACCGAGCGCACACGGCTCGTCGTCCTCTCGGACAGCGACCCCATCCCCGCCGGCCTTGCCGACGCCCTGCGCGCGGCGGAAAAGGCCTACGGCCAGCCGGTCTACCTGCTCGCGGACTGCGTCAGCCCGACGGAGGAGAACCTCTCCCTCCTGCGAGACTACGACTCCTGCGTCCTCAACGGCGATTTCGGAACCGAACTCGCCGGCGAATGCATCGGCTACCTGGCCGTGAGCGAGCGCGCGCGGGAGGCGGAGCTGCTCTTCGCCGCCATTGCGGGCGCCGGCCGCGCCTGCGGCTACGTCAACCCGCCCAGCCTCATGCAGCGGGCCGTGGAGAAGTGCCTTTCCTGAGACAAGATATGCCCCGTCCGTACGGACGGGGCGCGTTTTTTGGATCAGTAATTCTCTTTGCGGATCTCGAAGTAGGCCTGCGGATGGTTGCAGACGGGGCAGAGCTCGGGCGGCTGCGTCCCGACCACGAGATGGCCGCAGTTGCGGCACTCCCAGACCTGCACGCCGCTCTTTTCGAACACGGTCTTGTTCTCCACGTTCTCCAGCAGCTTGCGGTAGCGCTCCTCGTGCGCCTTCTCGATCGCGCCCACGCCGCGGAACTTTGCGGCCAGCTCTGCAAAGCCCTCCGCCTCGGCCTCCTGCGCCATGCGCTCGTACATATCGGTCCACTCGAAGTTCTCGCCCTCGGCGGCGTGGAGCAGGTTTTCCTCGGTGCTGCCGAGCGCGCCCAGCTCCTTGAACCAGAGCTTGGCGTGTTCTTTTTCGTTGTCGGCAGTCTTGAGGAAGATCTCCGCGATCTGCTCATAGCCCGCCTTTTTCGCCACGGAGGCGAAATAGGTATATTTGTTCCTCGCCTGGGATTCGCCCGCGAAGGCCTCCCACAGGTTCTTCTCGGTTTTGGTGCCTGCGTATTTGTTTGCCATAAAACAAACCTCCTTCAAAGCTTGTACCATCACTATACCATATCCTGCCCCCGCGTCAAGTCATTATTCTTACGGCTCAGGCGCAGCGCCGCTCCGAACAGAAGCGCCAGATGCCTTCCCCAGCCTGTCCCTAAATGCGCAGCCCGGGAAAAAGCTAACTCCACATCCAAACGGAACCGCTCTTCCAGCGGCAGGCGCAGCAGCATGGGCGCCAGTGCCATCAGATAGAGGACGATCGCCGAGATCACCGCAAAGCGGATCCCGATCCGAAGCCCCCGCGGCAGCGTCGGCAGCGGTGTGAGGCAGTCCGCGCCCTGCGCGAGCGTCCAGCCCAGCAGGAGGAAGATAAGCGGCATCAGCAGCAATACCACACGCTCATAGGGAACAATGTCGTAGTGTGTACCTTTCCAGGCGAAGGCCTGTTTCTCCAGAACGATAAACAGAACAGCCACGCCTGCTGTCAGCACCAGCCCGAGCAGGAAGGAGAGAAGTTCCTTTTTTCCTGATCCCTTGCGGGCAGCGGTCTCCGATCCGAGCAGTACGGCAGGTTCCGTCTCCAGCGCTTCCGCCAGGCGGCGCAGCATGTCCAGGTCCGGCTCGCTCAGCCCGCGCTCATAATTGGATATCGTCTGCCGCGTGACGAATAGCCGCGCCGCCAGTTCATCCTGCTTCAAACCGAGCGCTGCGCGCCGCGCGCGGAGCCGCTTTCCCAGTTCGTTCATCGGATCACCCCCGGAAAGAGCATAGCACGGAGAAAGAAAAAAGTCACGCAAAGAAACTTTGCATGACGAAAAGAAGATATAAAACCCTCGCCTGTCATTCTGAGGAGGCGAAAACCGACGAAGAATCTCGATCACGCGAGTCAGTATACAGATGTCGAGATCCTTCGCTGCGCTCAGGATGACAGAATTGAGCTGAATACAAAATAGCAGAGCCGCTCGATTGAGCGGCTCTGTGTTGGCGCTGACCTATTTTTCCAGTCCGTCTCCAGACAAGTATCGTCGGCACTGGTGAGCTTAACTTCTGTGTTCGGAATGGGAACAGGTGGACCCTCACCGTTAAA
>ONOL01000009.1 GCA_900319465.1 uncultured Eubacteriales bacterium
TCAAGAACCCTTCTCTGGTGCTTATTTGCATAAGCTTTTCTTACATTGTTCAATTTTCAAGGTACACGCTTTCACTGCCCGCCTTCTCGGTGGCAGCTTTCTGATATTACCACGCGGCTATCCGCTTGTCAAGAACAATTTTCCTTCTTTCGAAGAATTTTGTTCTCCCGGCAATATTTCAGGCCCCCTCATCGGGTGCTTGGCTAATATACCACCCGAAGTGCCGCTTTGTCAACACTTTTTTGACGCTTTTTTGCAAAAAATTTTCGCCGCTAAATCTTGTGGATTATCAGCGGCGAAAGGCACAAAACTTAGGTCGGCTTCAGGCAAAATGAACAAAGGCTCAGTTCCCGATGTTGCCGATATAAGGCAGAGGTTCTTCCTCGCCGTTGAGGGCGTTGCTCATGCCCTTATATATAAAGTAGAAGCGCAGCAGCGTCAGCACCCAGCCGATGCCGGTCATGGCACCGATCACGTCGGAGATGATCGTGAAGACGAAGAGCTTGATCCCCTGCTTGGCATGGAACTTTGCAAATTCATCCTGTGGTGTGACGATATACGGCAGCACGAACAGGAAGCTCAGATAGCTCAGCGCGGCAAAGAGCTTGCTCTTTCCGTCGGTCCGGGTCTCGTCCACGCGGTTCATGGTGCTGCGGTAGGTGTAGGTCCTCGCGGCGGACTCCTGCTCGGCGCGGCGGCGGGCATACTCCTTCTCCGCCCACTGCCGGCTCTGTTCCTGCTGCGCGCGGCGCTGCTGCTCCTGCTCCGCCCAGCGCCGGTTTTCCTCCTGGCGCGCGCGGCGCTGCTCCTCGAGCTTTTCACGCATGATCTCGCTCGCGGCTTTTTTCGCGGCGGCAGCGGCCTGTTCCTTCGCCGCCTGGTTTTCGTCGTACCCGCAGGCGAGGCACGCCGTCAGGTCGTCGGGAATATAGGCGCCGCAATTTTTGCAATATGCCATGTCATTCTCTCCTTGCACGGTTTCTTTGCATGGATAGACTGATTATAGCGTAATTTGTTCCCTGTTTCAACACCAATTACGAGCAAAAGCGATGATTTCCTATCGTGACGATCAGCGGGCGTGACCAGATCCATTTGCTGGTGGCCGTGGCGGGGTTAAAATAATAGATGGCGCCGTAGCTCGGATCGTAGCCGTTGATGGCGTCCCTGGCGGCGCGGTAGGCGCTCTCGCTCACGGGCTGGTCAAACTGGCCGTCGTCGAGGCAGGAAAAGGCCCCCGGCTGGTAGATGACGCCGGAGATGCTGTTCGGAAACGACGGGTGCTCCACGCGGTTCAGGACGACCGCGCCGACCGCGACCTGGCCGGTGTAGGGCTCACCCCTGGCCTCGGCGGAGATGAGCCGCGCCAGCAGCTGCAGGTCGCCGGAGCTGTTCCCCCCGGACCCGGTGGGCTGGATGCCCAGCGCCGCCAGCGTCAGGTTGCCGACCTGCCCGTCCACGGAAAGCCCGTTCTTCCGCTGGAAATAGCGTACGGCCTCCTCGGTCTTGCTGCCGTAGACGCCGTCCACCGCGCCGAAGTAGTAGCCCCAGTTCTTCAGCCGCGTCTGGATCTCCCGGACGGCGGCGCCGCTGCTTCCCTTCTTGTACAGATCCGCCGAGGCGTTCTGCGCCATGGCGATGATAAAGATATTGACCGCAAACAGGATCGCCAGCGCGATCAGCAGCCGCTTCCGCTCTGCGGACATAAAAATCCCCCCACAAATGTTTTTGATAGTTTGTGAGGGGATCTTTTCAATTATTCCGCTTTTATTTTTTCTCTTTGATCTCGCTCTGCAGCTTTGCGGCAAAATCGTCCAGGCTCATCGCGCCGAGGTCCTCGCCGCTGCGGGTACGGACGGCGACCGTGCCGGCCTCCGCTTCCTTTGCGCCGATGATGAGCATGTAGGGGACTCTGTCCTCCTGCTGGGCCAGGCGGATCTTGTAGCCGATCTTCTCGTTCGACTCATCCAGCACGACGCGCAGGCCGGCGTCCTCGAGCACGCCGTACACGCTGCGGGCGTAGTCCAGGGTCTTCTCGCTGACGGGCAGCACCTTGACCTGCGTGGGCGCAAGCCACACGGGAAAGCGGCCCTTGGTCTCCTCGATGAGGTAGGCCATGAAGCGGTCGAGAGAGCCGAGGATCGCGCGGTGGATGACCACGGGGCATTTCTCGCTGCCGTCCCTGTCGATGTAGCGAAGGTCAAACTTGGCGGGCAGGCAGAAGTCGAGCTGGCAGGTGGAGAGCGTGTACTCCGCGCCGACGGCGGGCTTGACGTTCACGTCGAGCTTCGGGCCGTAGAAGGCGGCCTCGCCGATCTCCTCGGTGAATTGGATGCCGAGCTCGGTGAGGACCTCGCGCAGCGCGGTCTCGGCCGTGTTCCACATTTCGTCGTCCTGGTGGTATTTTTTCTTGTCCGCCGGATCGCGCAGGGACAGGACGCAGCGGTAATCGGTGATGCCGAAGTCCCTGTACACGTCGAAGATCAGGTCGCAGACAGAGGCGACCTCGTCCTTGATCTGCTCGGGCGTCACAAAGAGGTGAGCGTCGTTCTGGCAGAAGTGGCGGCCGCGCTCGATGCCCTTGAGCGTGCCGGAGGACTCATAGCGGAAGTCGTGCGCGATCTCGCCGATGCGGATGGGCAGGTTCCGGTAAGAGCGCGGACGGTTGGCAAAAATGCGCATGTGATGCGGGCAGTTCATCGGGCGCATGACATAGGCCTCGCCCTCAAGCTCCATCGCAGGGAACATATTGTCCTTGTAGTGTTCCCAGTGGCCCGAGGTCTTGTAGAGCTCCACGGTGCCGACGCAGGGCGTCAGCACGTGCTGATAGCCCAGCTTGCGCTCCTTGGCCTTGATGTAGCTTTCAAGCTCCTGCCACACGACATAGCCGTTCGGCAGGAACATGGGCAGGCCGCGGCCGACCAGATCGTCGGTCATGAACAGCTGCATCTCCTTGCCGATCTTGCGGTGGTCGCGCTCACGCGCCTCGGCCTGCTGCTTCTCCCACTCGGCCAGTTCCTCCGCCGTGCGGAAGGCCACGCCGTTGATGCGGGTGAGCATCTTGTTTTCGCTGTCGTTCTTCCAGTAGGCGCCGGACTGCTGGGTGACCCTGAAGGCCTTGAGCGCCTTGGTGTAGGTCAGGTGAGGCCCGAGGCACATATCGACGTACTCGCCCTGTTGGAAGAAGCTGAACTCGGTCTCGTCGGCCAGATCCTCCATATGCTCGAGCTTGTACTTCTCGCCGCGCTCCTCCATGAGCCTGCGGGAATCCTCGCGGTTGAGGACGAAGGCCTTGATGGGAAGATTCTCCTTGCAGATCTTCTTCATTTCCTTTTCCACGCGCTCCAGATCCTCCGGCGCGAGCTTGGTATCGCCCAGATCCACGTCGTAGTAAAAGCCGTTCTGGGTGGCGGGGCCGTAGGCGAAGTCCGCCTGCGGGTACAGACGCTTGATGGCCTGGGCCATGATGTGGGCGGCGGTGTGGCGCAGGACGTGCAGCTCCTCTTCCTGCGGGCACTCGCCGACGTGGCCGTCCTTGTAAATGATCTTCATCGTATATCCTCCTATTGTGTTCATTGTGTTCGGCATCCAGGCGTTTCCCCCGGAGGGGCTTCCCCTCGTTTTCGGCGCAGGCCCTTCCCTTGCGAGGCTGTCTGCGGCGAAAGAAAAAGCACCTTTGGCATCATTGCCAAGGGTGCAGATACTTACACGGTTCCACCTTGCGTTTCACTCATTGAGCGCCGTAACGCGCGCGACACGGGGCGGCATTTCCTCCGCCCGGCTCGGGAGCGGTCCTTCGCCGTGATCCACGGGGCGGCTTGCAGCCGGTGGCCTGCCCTCTCTGCGCGTCTCTCACGCCGACGTTCTCCGTCAAAGCCTTTGACACGGGCAATTTTAACACTTCCCCTTCCCCCTGTCAACCGGAAATCTTTGCGTCCGATCTTTTTGACAAACGCGCCTTTCCTCATTATAATGGAAGCCAACCATCATCACGAAAAATACCGCGGTAAAGGAGACATCATCATGATCGAAAACGCCGAACGATTCTTTGCGCTCTACGACCGGGACGAGGCGCTGCGCGAGCGCGTGGCGGAGGCGGAGGCCTGCTACCCCGGAAGCCTTGAGATCCGCGAGGACGTCGCGGAATGCGTGCTGCTTCCCATCGCCGAGGAGCTGGGGCTCCCCTTCACAGTCAAAGATCTGCGCGCTTACGAGACGCGCCTGAAGCTCAGCCGCATCCGGCCCGCCGGTATCCCCGAGGAGGGCGAGGAGATCGAAGAGCCCTGCCGCTACTGGCTGCTGGACTACGGCTGGGAGGAAAACGACGAGGCCGTGCGCCGCTTTCGCGAGCAGACGCGCTGAAGCGGCCGGCGCACAACATGTTGCACAAAAATTTCTCAAAATTTCAAAAAAAACGCAACTTGGGCTTTCCTTTTGACAAGCGTTGGGTTATAATACTTTAGACCTAAAATTTATTAGGAGGAAGATAATCTATGAAGCAGTATTTTGAGATCGTCGACGTGATGGCCAGAGAAATTCTGGACTCCCGCGGCAACCCCACCGTTGAAGTTGAAGTCACCCTGGACGACGGCACCATCGGCCGCGCGGCCGTTCCCTCCGGCGCTTCCACCGGTATCCATGAGGCCTGCGAGCTGCGCGACGGCGACAAGGGCCGTTACCTCGGCAAGGGCGTGCTGAAGGCCGTGGAGAACGTCAACGGCGAGATCGCCGAGGCTGTTGTCGGCCTGAACGTTCTGGACCAGACCTCTATCGATAAGCTCCTTATCGAGCTGGACGGCACCCCCAACAAGACCCGTCTGGGCGCCAACGCCATCCTGGGCGTGTCCCTGGCCTGCGCCAAGGCCGCCGCTGCCGCTTCCGGTCTGAGCCTGTATCAGTACATCGGCGGCGTCAACGCCAAGACCCTGCCCGTGCCCATGATGAACATCCTCAACGGCGGCGCCCACGCCTCCAACAGCGTGGACATCCAGGAGTTCATGATCATGCCCATCGGCGCCAAGAGCTTCAAGGAAGCCCTGCGTATGTGCGCCGAGGTCTTCCATCAGCTCAAGAAGACCCTGAAGGCCAACGGCACTCCCGCCGCCGGCGTGGGCGACGAGGGCGGCTACGCTCCCGACCTGGCCGCTGACGAGGACGCGCTGAAGGTCATCGTGAAGGCCATCGAGGAAGCCGGCTTCAAGCCCGGCGAGGACTTCAAGATCGCCATGGACGCCGCTGTCTCCGACTGGTTCGACAAAGAAGACGGCAAGTACCATCTGCCCAAGCGCGGCACCGTCATGACCAGCGACGAGATGATCGACATGTGGGAAGACCTGTGCAACAAGTACCCCATCATCTCCATCGAGGACGGCCTGGGCGAGGACGACTGGGAAGGCTGGGTCAAGCTGACCAAGCGTCTGGGCAACCGTGTCCAGCTCGTCGGCGACGACCTGTTCGTCACCAACGCCTCCCGCGTCAAGCAGGGCATCGAGATGGGCGCTGCCAACGCCGTGCTGATCAAGGTCAACCAGATCGGCTCCCTGACCGAGACCCTCGACGCCATCCAGACCGCCAACCGTGCCGGCTACACCGCCATCGTTTCCCACCGCTCCGGTGAGACCGAGGACACCACCCTGGCCGACATCGCCGTTGCCGTCAACGCCGGACAGATCAAGACCGGCGCCCCCTCCCGCACGGACCGCGTTGCCAAGTACAACCAGCTCATGCGCATCGAGGAGGAGCTCTTCGACGTCGCCCAGTACCCCGGCGCCGCCGCCTTCTTCTCCATCAAGTAATTTTGCACGACTCCGATTCTGGGGAAACCGCCTTTCGGCGGTTTCCCCTTTTTAGGTGAGCTTATGAACGATCAGAAAATTCTGGAATTCCTCGCCGAGCGCTGCGTCGGCTTTGCCACCGTCTGCGGGATCCGGTACGAGGCGGCGTCCGTCGGGCGCTGCACGCTCTCGCTGAGGCTGGAGGAGCGGCTTCTGAACCCGCAGGGCTATGCCCACGGCGGTCTGCTCGCGACGCTGATGGACGTCGCGGCCGGCTCCGTCGGGCTGTTCGCGCAGGGAAAGCTGCGTCCCATGGTCACCCAGAGCTGCAGCATCCATTATCTGCGCCCCGTCTCCGGCCCGCTCGTGCTGGCCGAGGGCGTCTGTCTCAAGGCCGGGCGGCGGGTCGCCGTCGTGAAGGTCGACGTGCGGGAGGAGGGCTCCGGGCGCGTTTGCGCCACCGGGGTCTTCGAGCAGTGTTATCTGGATCTCTGAAGCCTGACAGGCCGCGCGGTCCGTGAGAAACGGGCCGCGCGGTTTTTCTGTCCGACGGCATTCCCGGCCTTCGCGCGGTGTTTTGGGTTAAAGTTTTCAATCTGTCCACGGATTTTCCGCCGCGGGGGCGTATAATAGAGAAAATTGCTTTTCGGGAGGTTCGGCGCTTTGAAACACCCCGTGCTGACAAGAGGATTGGCCGTCGTGCTGGCGGTCCTGTGCCTGGCGATGCTGACGGCGGGTCTCTTCGGCCTGCGCGGCGCCGCGCGGGAGCGCCAGCGCGCCCTTGACGACGCGGGGCGGCTGCGGGAGAGCGCGGTGCAGTACGCGCTTGCGCTTGAAGCGCTTGCGGACGGCGCGCCCTCCTCCGAGGCCGCCGCGAAGCTGGCGCGCCATCAGGCCGAGCATGACCGCCTCGCCTCCCGGCATCGGGCGGAAATGGCCATGTACACCGCCACCCAGAGCGGTCTGCGCAGCGGCACCGCCGCGCTTGACCAGGCCGACGCCCTCTTTGCCGAGGGCAAACGGCAGTATGAGGCCGGACTCGCCGCGTTTGAAGAGCAGCAGGCCGCCTTTGCCGCGCAGGTCGAACAGTTCCGGCAGGGCAAGCGGCAGCTTGCCGACCTTCAGGCCCTGTATGCGCTCGCCGTGCAGCAGCTCGCCAACGCGGAGGGGCACGCCCGGGCCGCACGAAACATGAGCGAGGTCCTGGACAGCGAGGACCCCGACGCACGCCGGCAGCTCACGCTGGACGCCTATGACGAGGCGCTCACCGCCGCCGATCAGGCCGCGGCGCTGCTGCAGTCGCTCAAGGAGCTGACGCCCACGCTCGACGCCATCGCCCGGATGGACGCCGCCTCGCTGGACGGGCTGGGTGAGCTTGGCCAGATCGGGGAGCTTGCCGGGACCGGACTGACGATGCCGGCGCCGGACCCCGGGCAGCTCGCGCAGCTCAAAGAGCTCTACGACGCCCTCTGGCCGCAGACAAAGGCGCTGATCGCGCAGATGGACGAATTGCTGCCCGCCGTGGACGGCGCCGTGCAGGAAGCGAGCGGCAAAAGCCTTGCGGAGCTCCGGCGCGACGCGCAGGCCCAGCGGGATGCGGTCGCCTCCGGTGCGGAGGACGCGCCGATCAGCGACGAGCAGTTCGCCCTGCTTCGGGAGACTTACGCCCAGACCCGGGAGCAGTTGCTCGCCGCGCTGGACGCGGGGGATGCGCTGCTCGGCCGTCTGCGCGCCGCGGCCGAGCAGATTGGCGCAATGCTCGCCGCGGTGCAGGCCCAGGTCAACGAAGCCGACGCGATGCTGGAGCAGGGTAAGGCCGCCATCGAGCAGGGCAAGACCGCTCTTGCGGAGGCCGGGGAGCAGATCGCCGCCGGAGAACAGGCGCTCTACGACAGCCGGGCCATGATCTGGTGGCAGATGGGGCAGCAGCGCGAGAAGGCCGCGAAGCTCGCACATGAGAAGGAACGGCTGGCCGTGGAGGCGCGGCAGCTCAAGGAGCTGGAGGAGGCCGTGGAAGCGCGCAGGACGCTCGAAAAGGCGGAGCGCTCGCTGCGGCTGACGCTGCGGAAACGGGACGAAGTCGCCGCGCGCCATGACGACGGCGCACAGCTGCAGAGCGCCGCCCTTCTGAGCGCGCAGGCGCTGGCGGACAGCGCCGAGGGCGTCTGGAAAGGGCGCTCCCTCGCCTGCCTGCTGATGATCGCGGGCGCGCTTTTCGGCTTTGCGGGGCTGCCCGCCGCCTTTGAGCGGACGCACAGCCGTTTCTGGCTTCTCGCGCCGGTGCTGCTGTGCCTGCTGTGCGCGCTCGGCGCAGAGGGCCTGTGCCTGCATCTCGGGCGCGGCAGCAGCTATTCCGCGCTGGGTGCCGCCGCCTTCGCGCTGGGCCAGCTGACCGTTTCCCTGCCGAAAGAGAAGAAGAGGATGTGAACGCCGTCACATCCTCTTCTTTTTGCCTGATTCGGGATATTTGAAAACCTCTCAGAGCAGCTTCTCCACGCCGAACATGGATTCCAGCACCAGAAAGTTCGTGCGGAACAGGTTGTTCAGATTCCAGAAGCTGACCCCGGCCAGATCGTATTCGTCCACCAGCCCGTACTTGGCCCGCAGGCTGCGCGCATCCTCAAACCAGACCTCGTGCTGCCGCCCCTCGCTGTCGGAATAGCGGAAGAAGGGCGACTGCGCCGTCTGGTCGAAGCGGATCTCCGCGCGCGCCTGCCCGGCAAGCGCGACCGCGCCGGTGTTCGTGATCGCGCGCGCCGCGCTCCCCTGCCGGAAGGGCAGCGTCCAGTCGTAGCCGTAGTTGGGCACGCCCAGCAGGATCTTCCCCGCGGGCATCACGCTCACGGCGTAGTCGAGCACCTGGCGGACCTTGTTGAGCGGCGCGACGGCCATGGCCGGGCCATAGGCATAGCCCCACTCGTAGGTCATCAGCACCGAGTAGTCCGCGAGCCTTCCGTGGACGGCGTAGTCGTGCGCGGTGTACAGCAGCCCCTGCTGGCTGTCGGAGCTTTTCGGCGCGAGCGCCGTCACAAGCAGGAAGCCGAGCCGGTGCAGCCGCTCGGACAGCACGGTGAGAAAGGCGTTGTAGGCCTCCCGGTCATAGGGGAACACATACTCGAAATCGAGATTCAAGCCGTAGTAACCACCCTCGGAGAGCCGGCTCTCCACGTTGTCGAGAAAGCGCTCCCGCACCGCGTCGTCCCGGAAGATCGCGTGGGCGACGTCGCCGGAGAAGCCGCCCCCGGCGCGCAGGTTGGTCACCGTCATCAGCCGCGCCGTATCGAACTTCTCCGCCAGTTCCTCGTTCAGGCTGTATTCCTTCGTCAGTCCTCCCTGCGCGTCCGCCCGCCAGCTGAAGGGCGAGAGGAAGCTCAGATAGGGCAGCTGCGCCTCCAGCGCGGCCCTGCCCGCGTCGCTTATGTAGCCGTTGACGAGGATCTCCCCCCGCTCACAGCCGCCCAGCGGCACGCGGATCTTCTGGCCGGGATAAATGCGGTTCGGGTTCGGGATCTGGGGATTGGCCGCGATCAGGCAGGCCAGCGGCACGCCGTGCCGTCTTGCGATGCCGTAGAGCGTATCCCCCCGCTGCACGGTATGGATCGCGTCCGCCTTCGGGATCACAAGCGCCTGCCCCACCGAGAGCAGCGCGGGGTTGCGGAGCTGGTTGGCCTCCGCGAGCGTATCGACGCTTACCCCGTAGCGCATCCCGATGCCGTAGAGCGTATCCCCGCTTTTCACAACATATATTTCCAAGATGGTTCATCCTTTCCGGGCGGGTCTCCCGCCGTCTCATCCTATGCCGCGCGCCCGGGAAGGGTCCGAGAATTGCCTCTTGAATTTTGATTCGATCTGATATATACTCATCTTCGTAACGCCGGTGTGATGGAATGGTAGACGTAGCGGATTCAAAATCCGCCGATGGCGACATCGTGTGGGTTCGAGTCCCACCACCGGCACCAATGCCCTCCTCCCAGACCGATTTGATCTGGGAGGTTTTTCTTGCATTTTAGCACATTTTCAGGCTTTTTCTAAGGTCTTCCGTGCATGGCGTATTTCTTGTGAAAAGGCATCTGGCGCTCCAGCAATGAAAAAATGGCCACAAAAATGGACATGCGGACATCTACTCACGACTGGATTTAAAGAGTTCCTCCATGTGTGCATCGATTATATTGGAAAACTCCTCTTCTTTATCACGCATTGTATGCTCATAGACTGTCTTTAGCATATCATCAGTGGCATGGCCCATCACCTGATTGTCCATACTACCAGTACCGCCGTTTGCATCGTAGACTACGGTGTAGGTAGGAGCTGGTTTAGCTACGATCACATAGTTAATGCTGTCTGTATATGTACCGTCTGGCAATGAGTTGTCTGCCACTACGCCATAATAGATGGTAGTGGAGTTGTCGTTTTCATCAGTGGTATCTTTTAGCCTCAGCGCGTTTGCCTGATCGGTAGGTATCCCTCGCCAGACCGCGGAAGTTTTGTCGGTTGGTTGTATCAAGGCTACTCCCCAAGTATTGGTACTCAGGGTGGTAGCTGAACCGTTGTTCTGCGACAAACCACTAATTATTTCCGTGCCGTTTGTGTGGACTAAATCGCCATTTGTGGCATACATATCCAAGGTGTAGCCATAGCGATTTGGCCCTACTGTTATGGTGCTTGGCATGACAGTATATACGCCGCTGCTATTGGTTTCTATGGTTTCGCGTACATCATCTACTGTGATTGTAAGAGCGTTTGACTCCGAAGGATCAGCCGGTGTCGCGTTGGCCGGTGTCGCGTTGGCTGTTTTATCAGCACTCTTGTGAACAACAAAGGCAGTAGCAAATGCTAAAGAAAACAATAGCATTAGGCATCTCTCATTCCCTCCATCGCTCCTCCTTTCAAAATCGGACCCGCTGCGCTGGGCTCCGATTTCGTTTTTTTCGTTATCATCATTCTCTCCTTTTTGGCGACTCGCCGGCGGCGGGCTATGATCCGCTTCGCTCAAATTGGCCGGAGGGAATACCCAATCCCCCTCCGGCACCGCCCCATGCGAGACAAAACTGCTTCGGATTTGAATTGCCCCGGCGTACCATGTCGGAAGAACTCAGCTTCCTTCCGTTTCCGCGGTTTCCGTAAGAGCCGCGAAAACTGTATATCCGCTGAGTCCTTCTTCCTTTCTCCCATGTTGCCGATGCTTCGGCAAAGCGTTGACTCCCTCCGCAAAGAAGCGACCCTTCGTTCACATATTGCAGTAGGCGGCAGCGGGATTGTCAAGCCGCGCATCACCGCTCCCCCGCCGCGTTCGCCTGCCTGCGGATCGGGCGAACGGGAAGCAGGCTCCGTCTTGTTTTTTTCTCCGACTTGGGATACACTATAAATATCAAAACAGGGAGAGGAGCTTTGCCATGGACATTCCTTTGAGCGCGCTGGAAAAAGCCGCCGAGCGGCTCAGGCCCATCCTGCACCACACCGAGCTGGACCTGTCCTCCACCTTCTCCGCCATGACCGGCGGCAAAGTCTATCTCAAATGCGAAAACCGGCAGAAGACCGGTTCCTTCAAGATCCGCGGCGCGAGCAACAAGATCGCCGCGCTGGTGGAGGCGGGGCAGGCCGGGCCTGTCGTGGCCGCCTCCGCCGGGAACCATGCGCAGGGCGTGGCCTACGCCGCCGCGCGGCTGGGCGTCCCGGCCACGATCGTAATGCCGAAGACCGCGCCGATCGCCAAGCTGCAGGCCACCGAGGGCTACGGGGCGAAGGTCGTGCAGGCGGGCGACTGCTTTGACGACGCTTACGCCGAGGCCTGCCGCATCTGCGAGGAGGAGGGCGCCGTCTTCCTGCACCCCTACAACGACCCGGACGTGATCGCGGGCCAGGGCACGCTGGGGCTGGAGATCCTCTCCGACCTGCCCTACGTGGACGTGATCGTGGTGCCCGCGGGCGGCGGCGGGCTGCTGGCCGGGATCGCGTCGGCCGTCAAGCAGATCAACCCCCGCGTCAAGGTCTACGGCGTGCAGGCCGAGGGCTGCGACCCCATCGCCCGCGGCTTCCGGGAAAAGACCCGCGTCGTCGCCGAAAGCGCCTCCACCATTGCCGACGGGATCGCCGTCAAGGCGCCGGGCGACATCACCGTGGACATCATCAACCGCCTCTGCGACGGGGTCGTCACGGTGTCCGAGAGCGAGATCGCAAACGCCATCCTGCTGCTGATCGAGCGCTGCAAGCAGGTGGTGGAGCCCTCCGGCGCCACGTCCCTCGCGGCGGTGCTCAGCGGGAAGATCGACGTCAGGGACCGGCGCGTGGTCTGCGTGCTCTCCGGCGGCAACATCGACGTGAGCTTTATCCAGTCCATCATCGAGCGCGGCCTCGTCGCCCGCCACCGGCGCATCAAGTTCACCGCCATCATCGTCGACCGTCCCGGCAGCCTCGTACAGCTCCTGCAGGTCATCGCCGACGCGGGCGGCAATATCCTTGCCGTGGAGCATGACAAGCTGCGTGAAAACCTCGGCCCGAAGGAGACGAGCGTCCACATCTCCTGCGAGGTGGGCGGCGAGGAACACGGCCGGGCCGTCATCGACCGCCTGATGGAAAAGGGTTACGCCGTGGACGTGGAATAAGCCGGCCGGAAGGCAGGCCGCCCCCCAGCCGCTTTGCGGCGGCTCCCCCCGCCCGGGGCGGGAGCAAGGAGGAGCGGACGGCGCAGGTTCCCGGGAACCGTTTGTCCGACGTTTCCCACCGTCAGAATCCCGCGAAACGCTTTGCGCCGTTTCGCCATAACAGCAGCATGATCAGGAAAGGAGTCATTGCCATGAAAACCGTATCCACCGACAAGGCGCCGGCGGCCATCGGCCCCTACGCGCAGGCGCAGATCGTGGGCAATCTGGTCTTTACCTCCGGCCAGATCCCCATCATCCCCGAGACCGGCGAACTCGCAAACGGACTGGAGGCCCAGGCCCATCAGGTGTTCAGGAACCTGTCGGAGCTTCTTAGGGCCGCCGGCACCGATCTGAGCAAGGCCGTCAAAACCACCGTCTTTATCCAGCACATGGGCGATTTTGCCGCCATCAACGCGATCTACGCCCAGTACTTCACCGAGCCCTACCCCGCCCGCTCCTGCGTCGAGGTGGCAAAGCTCCCAAAGGACGCGCTGCTGGAATGCGAGGTCATCGCGGAGCTGTAAGCCCCTCCGGGCATACCAAAAGAGCTGCACGGTCGTGCAGCTCTTTTTCGTTTCGGTCCTTATTCGATGTATTCCCCGGTCTCGAGGCAGCTGCGCCAGGCGAGGATCGCCGTGGCCGCCATCAGGATCAGGGAGCCGCCCATCCAGGCGTAGCACTTGGCGTAGGTGGCGTAGCGCTGGACGTTGTATTCGCCGAGCTTGCCCACGCCGAAGAGGCTCACGGCAAAGCCGATCCAGAGCATCGGATGGTACCACTTGAAGCCGTTGGCCTTGATGGACATCCGGCTGTAATAGATCAGCACGCAGAGGATGGCCACCGCCGCGAAGATCTGCGCCAGGCTGATGAAAGCGGAGAATTTATTGAGCTGGGAAATGAAGCGGAAGTGCATCAGCGGCGAGTCGTTGCGGGTGGAGTCCATGATGATTTCCACCGCGCCGTAGAGCACCAGCGCGATGCGCATGGTGTTGCCGTCCCCGCTGCAGGGCCACTTCATCCAGCGCTCCTCATCGTCCAGATAAAAGCGCCAGACCACGAGCGTCACCACGATCATCAGCAGGAAGGCGAGGAAGAAGGTGGCAAAGCGGTAGGTCACGTTGCCCGCCGCGTCGGTGCTTGCGACAGCGAGGGGCAGATGCTGCAGCAGCGGCGTCTTGATCGTGATGCGGCCGCGGCAGGTGGTGTTGAAGAGGGCGCTGAGACGGATGAAGGCCACGAGCAGGCAGAGCCCGGGGGCCGCCGCGTCCAGCAGGCCGGACATACTGCCGGTCAGGCGCAGCTTCTTCGCCAGGAAGGCCGCGAGCCACACGCCCAGAAACAGGCCCTGCAGGCAGTAGCTGCCGCGATTGAAGTCGGTGAAGGCCGCCTTGAAGGAGGCGTAGGCCTCGCCGTTGAAGTACCAGTGGAGAAAACGGCTGAACAGCACGCCGAAGAGAAGGCCCAGCACGCTCAGGGCGAGCGGCGCCGTGATGCCCTCGTGCCGGCGGGCGAAGAGGGCGATCGTGAGGATGACGGCAAGCAGGATGCCCGTACAGATGGTCACCGCGCTCATCTGGAACACGGCAAAGTCAAGATCCAGAACGTAATCCATCAGTTGCCGCCTCCTTCCCCGGCGCCGGGCACCGCCGACGCAAAGTAGATGATGTCGCTGACCAGACGCTCGGACGCCCAGTCCACATGGTTATAGGGCACGCCCTGCCAGACGATCTCGCTGGTCTGGCCGCCGTCGAGGCCGTAGGCGGTGATGACGCCCTTGCGTTCAAAGAACTCGGCCATTTTGTTGACCGTGCAGTTGGCGGCGTTGGAGCCGTGGTTGACGGTCATGAACAGATAGTGGAGCTTGTCCTTGACGCCGATGCCGGCACGCGAATACGCCGTGTCCACCTCGCCGGCGGGATACCAGCCCGTGACCTGCGCGGCGCCGTCCCTAACCAGGATCGGGCCGAAGGCCAGGGAGAAGAGCACGTTGTTCTCCGCCATGAACTGGCGGATCGAGTCCTCGGTGTTCACCTCGCCCAGCTCCTTGTACAAAAAGTCGCCGTCGGCGGTGACAAAGAGCGTGTCAAAGCAGTTGTACTTCTTGTAGCTGCCCGTGTAGGTGGAGGTGTTGAAGCGGTAGAGCTCCCGGTTGTAGGCCACGATGCCGAAGTCGCGGAAGGCGTAGTAGTCGGCGTTCATGGCGACCACGCAGTTCGTGGAGGCGGCCAGCTCCGAAGCCAGATAGTAGTTGTAGGAGCCGAAGCTGTCATCCGCGAGCTTGCGGCGGAACTGCGAGCCGTCACGCACCTTGACCTCGGAGAAGCTGCAGCAGCGGCCGTCGATATCCTCCTTCCAGAGGATGGTCAGGATGGAATCGTCGATGTAGTACTTGATCTCCTCGGCGTAAAGGCCGGTATAGAAATTGGCGTTCGGGTCGAAGACCATTTCCTCGTCCTCCCGCAGCAGCCCGCTCTCGCGCGCCTGCCGGATCACGTCGAGGATCTTGTCCGCCTCTTCGACGGGCACGGAACCGAAGCCGTTCGGGTTCGGCGCGGGAGCGACCACCGCGTCCTCCGGGATATAGTAGCGGACGGGTTCGGGTGTGGGCGCCGGCGTGGGGACGGGATCGGGCGTCGCCTCCGGAGCGGAGATCCCGGCCTCGGGCAGCGCCGCGGGCGTCTCCGCCGGCGCGGGCGTCTCGGTAACAACGGGCGCTTCCGTCACGACCGGGGTCTGCGCGGCGCGGGGCATGGCCGTCACGCCCATGGGGTGCAGGTTGTTCAGCGACCACCACAGGCCGAGGCACAGCAGCCCGATCAGCACGAGATTCAGAAGCAGGCGGACGCCGAGCGGGAGAGGCCGCGCCTCCCGGGGCTCGGATTTTTCCGCGTCTTTCTCTTCGTCCTCCTCGGGGCCGTCGTCCGGGTAGTCCCCGTCAATTCCGTCGAAGTCGTCTTCGTCAGGCTCCTGCCGGGCTCTCTTCCTGCGCAGCTTTGCGAACAGGCCGCGCGGCTTTACCTCCCCGTAAGGCTCCCCGTAAGGCTCCTCATAAAGCTCTTCGTATGGCTCTTCGTATGGCTCCTCATAAGACTCTCCGAAATCGGCCTCCGGCTCCTCCTGCACGGCGGGCGCTTCGTCCCACGCCCCGGGAGCGGGCTCGGCGGGCGCCCATTCCTCCGCAGGTGCGGCCGGGGCGGCGGGCCGGCTTTCGAACTCAGCCATGATGGAGTCCAGATCAAAATCATCGTAGCTCATGGCAATCCATCTCTCTGCTTAGATTTTATCCCGCGCACCGGCAGTGCATAATACGGGATAATGTATTATAGCACATAGGGCCGCTTTCCTCAACAGTTTTTGTTTCCGGACTCGCGGCGGTAAAAAAAAGCTGTCACACCGGTAGAGCGCGGGGCGAAGAATCGTCTGGACGCTCCTTCGCCCCCGCTGCGCTCCGTTCCGGATGACAGCATCAGGACTTATCTGATTGGTTTTCGTCGGAAGGCTCTGGCTGCGGCGCGCTCTCCTGCTCCGCGGCAGGCTGTGTCTCGCCGCACTCCTCCGCGAGCTGCGGGGCCTCGGGGGCCTCGTCGCTCATGGAGATCTTGCGGGCCGGCCGCTCGATGGTCTTGTCCTTGCTGGCGAGCTTGGCCTGCTTCACGCTCTCGGGCATGAACTCGCCGTGCTCGAAGTAGTAGTCAAACTCCTCACGGTCCATGGTCTCATTGACCAGCAGATACTCGGCCACGCCGCGCAGCTGACCGGCATGCTCAGTGAGGATCTTCTCGCATTCGGCGGCGGCGCGGTCAAAGATAGCCTTGACCTCCTCATCGATCGCGGCGGCGGTCTCCTCGGAGTAGCTCTTGGTCTGGCCGAAGTCGCGGCCGATAAAGATGCTGTGGTCGGAGCTGTCGTAGGAGATGGGTCCCAGGCGCTCGCTCATGCCGTACTTAGTAATCATATCACGGGCGATCCTGGAGGCCTGGCGAATATCTCCGGACGCTCCGGTGGAGATGTCGTCCAGGAAAAGCTTCTCTGCCATACGGCCGCCCAGATATACAACGAGATTGGCAAACATTTCCTCGCGGGTCTTGAAGTCCTCCGGATCCTCGTCCGGACGCATCAACGTGAAGCCGCCGGCCGGGCCGCGGGGGATGATCGTGATATAGTGCACAGGATCGGCGTGCTCCATAAACTTGGCCGCAACCGCGTGGCCGGATTCGTGGTAGGCAGTCAGGCGGCGAGAGCGTTCCGAAACCTTGTGGCTCTTCTTCGCCGGTCCCATGTTCACCTTCATGATCGCCTCGTCGATATCCTCCTGGGTGATGAAGCGGTGTTTGCCGCGCACGGCCAGCAGCGCCGCCTCGTTCATCAGGTTCTCAAGATCGGCGCCCGAAAAGCCCGGCGTACCCTTGGCGATGTTGTTGAGATCCACGTCCTCGGCAAGCTGCTTGTCACGGGAATGGATCTTCAAAATGGCCTCGCGGCCCTTCACATCCGGCAGGCCGACGTAGACCTGGCGGTCAAAGCGGCCCGGACGCAGGAGGGCGTTATCCAGAATGTCCGCGCGGTTCGTGGCCGCCATGACGATGACGCCCTCGTTGCTGCCGAAGCCGTCCATCTCGACGAGCAGCTGGTTGAGGGTCTGCTCGCGCTCGTCATGCCCGCCGCCGAGGCCGGAGCCTCTCTGGCGGCCGACCGCGTCGATCTCGTCGATGAAGATGATCGCCGGGGCGACCTTCTTGGCCTGGTCGAACAGGTCGCGCACGCGCCCGGCGCCGACGCCCACATACAGCTCCACAAAGTCGGAGCCGGAGATGGACAGGAACTGCACGTCCGCCTCGCCCGCGACGGCCTTCGCCAGCAGGGTCTTGCCGGTGCCCGGAGGGCCGACCAGCAGCACGCCCTTGGGGATGCGCGCGCCCATGGCGGTGTAGGCCTTGGGGTCCTTGAGGAAGTCGACGATCTCCGCCAGCTCCTCCTTCTCCTCGTCGCAGCCGGCCACGTCGCGGAAGGTCTTTTTGTTCTTCTCCTCGCTGCCGAGACGGGTGCGGGCCTTGCTGAAGCGCGCGACCCCGCTCGCTCCGCCGCCGCCCATGCGGTTCATCATCACGTACCACAGCACCATCGCGCCGCCCATCAGCAGCAGGTAGGGAATGATACTGGCCCACCAGGGCACGACGGTGCCCGGCTTGTAGTTGTATTCCTCGAGGATGCCGCTCGCCTTCTGCTGGGCGATCAGCTCATGGAAGTCTTCATAGAAGACCGAGAAATTATAGAGGTCATAGGTCTTTTTCTCCGTGACCTCCGGGTCGTCCGTACGCAGCTCGAGATACAGCACGGTGCCGGTCGACTCGGGGCTGGTGTAAAAGCTCTTCACTTTCTCCTGCTGGAAGAGATCCACCAGCTCGGAATAGCTCTTGACCTTTTCGGGCGCTTCACTTCGCGTCATGGCGACGATCACGCCCACCATGATGATCAGCAGCACCGCGTAAAAGGCAAGATCACGGGTTCTGTTTCGAATGGGTTTCAAACAAACAACTCCTTCTCGTCGGAAGAAAGCCGCCCCGCTCTTTCACCGCGGCGAGCGCCGGCAAGCCCTTCGGGCTCCGTACGGGCGCCGCGGGGACCGCGCGTGCGCAGTCTCCTCCCTCCTCTTCGGATCCGAGCCGGTCCCCGGCTTTGATCCGCAGGTCACTTACTATATATTTCCGGTTTCAGCACGCCGATATACGGCAGATTCCGGTATTTTTCATTATAATCCAGCCCGTAGCCCACGACGAAGGCGTCGGGGATCTCGAAGCAGGAGTAGTCGGCGTAGATGTCGGCTTTGCGGCGCGCGGGCTTGTCCATCAGCGTCGCCACGGCGATGGAGGCGGGCTTGCGCACCATCAGATAGTTTTTCAGATAATTGAGCGTGACGCCCGAATCCAGAATGTCCTCCACCAGGATCAGATGGCGTCCCTCGATGATCTCGCTCAGGTCCTTGTTGATCTTCACGGCGCCGGTCGAAGTGATGCCGCTGTAAGAGGATACCGCCATGAAGTCCATGGAACAATCGATATCCACATGGCGCATCAGGTCCGCCATGAATATGAAACAGCCCTTGAGCACGCCGACAAAGATCGGGTCCTTGCCCGCGTAATCCTCGGAGATCTTCCTGCCGATCGCGGCAACGGCCTCTTCCAGCTCCTTCTCGGAGATCAGAACTCTCTCGATCGCGTTTTTCACCGAACATCCTCCCTTTTCTCTATCGTGAGCCGGAGCACACGATCCCCCGGCGCGGGCAGCGCCCTCTCGTCCACGGCCAGGCCGTACACCGCGAGGATCCCTTCCGCGTCGCGAAAGACCGGCGTCCGGTCCCGTTCCGCCCGGGTCATGCCGGCCTCGCCGAAGAGCGCCTTCAGGCTCTTGCCGCAACCCCGGTTCGCGGGATGCATCCGGTCCCCCGGCCGCCTGCCGGTAATGAGGATCTCAGTCCCGCATAGTTTCTCATATTTGAAACAATAAGTCTTGAACAAGCTATTAATTTTCTGGTTGTATTCAACCAAATCCGCACGGACGCGCAGCCCGGCCTCCGGAAGCTCCAGGCTCTCCCCCGGACGGATCCGCCGTTCGGGGAGCGCGGCGCCCGGCTCCGCCTCGAAATACAGCCGCCCCCGCTCTCTTCGCAGGCGCTGCCCGGGCAAGTCGATAAAGCCAAGTCCCCCGCCCGCGCAGAAACGCAGCACGTCCTCCACATGCTCGCGGCTCAGGCTGCATTCGCAAAGCGTCCGCACCACTCGTGAGGAGACGGAAGGATGGAGTGCAATCAGTTCCCCCACCGGAAGACTGCCGTCCCGGTACTGCGTTCTGATGAAATCCGCCGCCAGGGACTGCAAGAGCTCCTCGTCCTGCCGGCACAGCGCGGCCGTGTCCGACACGGCCTGCGAGAAGGCGGGGTTCATCTCCCGCAGCACAGGCAGCACCGCATGGCGGATCCGGTTGCGGCGGTATCGCTCGTCGGCATTGCTCAGATCCTCCCGGTGAGGAAGGCCGTTTTCCGCGAGATACTCCTCGATCTCCCGCCGCGGGATGCCCAGCAGCGGGCGCACGATCCGCCCCCGCTCGGGCGGGATACCGCCGAGACCGCGCAGGCCGCTGCCGCGCGTGAGGTTCATGAGGACCGTTTCGGCGTTGTCGTCGGCGTTATGGGCGGTGGCGATCCTGTCGCAGCCGAGGACGTCGGCCGTCCGCTCCAGAAAGGCGTAGCGCAGCTCTCTGGCCGCCGCCTCGACGCCGAGGCGCTTCTCCGCCGCGCAGGCCGGCACATCGCCGTGCCCCACCGTGCAGGGGATGCCGCGCTCGCGGCAGAAGGCCACCACAAAGCGTGCGTCCGCGAGGGATTCCTCCCCGCGAAGGCCGTGCTCAAAGTGGGCGGCGAAAACCGTTAGGCCCCAGTCCTCCCGCCGCTCCCACAGCAGGTGCAGCAGGCAGATCGAGTCGCTCCCGCCGGAGACGGCGCAGAGCACCCGGCTCCCCCGCGGGAGAAGGCCGTGCGCGGAATCAGTAATCCTCATGCCGCCGCTCCAGGGAGCTGAAGGAGGTGTATTCCGGCAGCCAGTTGAGCTCCACCACGCCGGTGGCGCCCTTGCGGTTTTTCAGCACGATGGCTTCGGCCAGATTGGGATTCTCGCTCTCCCGGTTGTAGTAGCCCTCGCGGTACAGGCCGATGACCACGTCCGCGTCCTGCTCGATGGCGCCGGATTCGCGCAGATCGCTCAGCTGCGGGCGCTTGTCCTGCCGCGATTCGTTGGCGCGGCTCAACTGGCTCAGGCAGACCACGGGGACGTTCAGCTCCTTGGCCATGATCTTGAGCATGCGGCTGATGTCGCTGACCGCCTGGGTGCGGCTCTCGTTGGACCAGCTGTGTCCGCTGCCGGAGGACTGCATGAGCTGCAGGTAGTCGATCACGATCAGATCGATCTTCGGGAGCCGGCGGCACTGGGCGTTCATGTCCGACACGGAGAGGGTCGGGTTGTCGTCGATGCGGATATCCGCCGCCGCCAGCGCCTGCGCCGCGTCCGAGACCTCGCGCCACTGCTGGGGCGTGAGCTCGCCGGTCAGCAGGTTTTTCAGCGGCACCAGCGCCGCGCGGGACAGCAGGCGCATCACGAGCTGCTCGCGGCTCATCTCCAGCGAGAAGATGGCCACGGTCTTGCCCAGGTTCAGGCCCGCATAGAGGGCGAAGTTCAGTCCCATGCTGGTCTTGCCCATGCCGGGACGCCCGGCGGCAAGGATCAGCTCGGACTTGTTGAGGCCGAGGATCGTGCTGTCCAGATCCGGCAGGCCTGTGGACAGGCCGGGGATCTTGTTGCCGGAGTTCGCGGCCTCGTTGAGCTCGTCGAATACGTTCTGCACCACGGAGGAGATGGGCAGCAGACCGCCCACGTTCCGCCCGCTGCGCAGGGCGTAGATCTTCTGCTCGGCGATTTCCAGCGCGGTGTCCGCCTCGCCGGCGCCCTCATAGACGAGGGTGTTGATCTCGTCCGCCGCCTCGCCGAGCCTCCGGAGCAGCGCGCGGTCCCGCACGATGGCCGCGTACTCAAGGACGTTGGCCGCCGTGGGCGTGACCCGCATGATCTCCGCCACGTAGCTCTCACAGCTTTCGGTCCAGACGCCCCGCACCTTCATCTGATCCAGCACGGTCACCGGGTCGATGGTCTGGCCGTAGGAGAACATGGCGAACATGGTCTCATAGATGTCGCGGTTGAGCTTCGTGTAGAACTCGTCCGCTTTCAGATGCTCCAGCACCTCGGGGACGCAGCGCGGGTCGATGAGCATGGAGCCGATGACCGCCTGCTCCGCCGGGGCGGAGTGCGGTGTTTTTTTGCCTAACAGCTCGTCCATACGGCTCTCTCCTCAAAACTTAAAAACTCAAAACGGTTACTTGTCCTCGATCACGAGCACATTGATCGAGCCGCTGACCTCGTAGCCCAGCTTGGCTTTGACGGTATAGCTGCCGAAGTTCTTGATGGGGTCCGACTGCACGATCTTGTTCTTCTCGATGTCGATGTCGTACTGCTCCTTGAGCGCCTTGCTGATGGCCTCGGAGGTGACGGCGCCGAAGAGCTTGCCGCCGGAACCGGCCTTGGCGCGCACGGTGACCTGCACGCCCTCCAGCTTTTTGGCGTTCTCCTCCGCCTGCGCCTTCTCCCGCGCGGCCTGCGCGGCCTTGGCCTTCTCCTTGAGCTTGAAGGCGTTGATGGCGTCGGGCGTGGCCTCGGAGGCAAGCCCCCTCGGCAGCAGATAGTTGCGGGCATAGCCGACGGAAACTTCCTTCATCTCGCCCTTCCGGCCCTGTCCGCGCACGTCGGTATTGAAAATGACTTTCATATTACAATCTCCTTTCTTTATTGGCTCCCCTGAAAGGGGAGCTCTCGCGAAGCGGGTGAGGGGTCTGTCCCCCTCTGCAACAACTCAGGCTCCCCTGAAAGGGGAGCTCCCGCGAAGCGGGTGAGGGGTCTGTCCCCCTCTGCAACAACTCAGGCTCCCCTGAAAGGGGAAAGCGCGTTTGCGCTGCCGGCGGCAGAGGAAGCAAACGGGCTTTCTCCGCTGCCGCGCCATTGGCGGGCCGGCGTGTAACAGGCCAGGGAATGGCAGATGCGGCAAGGCGGGCAAGGCTCCCGCGAAGCGTCTCTCGCAAGCGCCGGGACTGAGGGGTTTCCCTGTCATTCTGAGCGCAGCGAAGAATCTCACATGGTTCCCGGAGCTCCTTCGGTCGCTGTCGCTCGCTCAGGATGATATGCTGAAGCCATGATTCATTATCCGAAATATTCGTCGATGGCAGCGTACACGCTCCTGACCGCGTCGGCAAGCTCGACGTCCTTGAGCTGCGCCGCCGCCGCGCTGCGGTTGCCGCCGCCGCCCAGCTTCTCCATCAGGATCTGCACGTTCACCTCGCCGATGGAGCGGGCGGAGATGTTGACGTTGCCCTTCCCGTCCGGCGAGATGACGACCGAGGCGTCCACCCCGGAGATGTTCAGCAGCTCGTCGGCCGCCTTGGCCGCGACCACGCGGTTCTGCGGCTCCTCGGGGGCGGCGATGGCCACCTTCCCGTAAAGCGTGGCCTGCTGCAGGATCTTATAGCGGGCGACGGTATCGTCCATCCCCGACTGAAACAGCTTCTTGACCTCCGCGGTATCGGCGCCGCCGCGGCGCAGATAGGCCGCCGCGTCGAAGGTGCGCTCGCCGGTGCGGATCGAAAAGCTCTTGGTATCCAGCACCATGCCCGCAAGCAGCGCCTCCGCCTCACAGCGGAGCAGATCCGTCAGATCCGTGACCTCCTGCAGGATCTCGGTCACAAGCTCGCAGGCGGAGGAGGCATAGGGCTCAATAAAGCCCAGCGCGGCGTTGTGGATGTAGGTGGCCGCGACGCGATGGTGGTCGATGACCGCCACGCGGTTGCATTTTTCCAGCAGCTCCGCGTCCTCGACCTGCTCGGGCCGGTTGGTGTCCACGACCACGAGGAGCGTCCGCCCGTCGGCAAGCTGCCCGGCCTCTTTGGGGCTTATGAAGGCGGCCTTGTAGGCCTCCTCCTTCTGCATGCGCTCGATCAGGCTGCGGCTGGCGTTATGCTCCAGATCCATGGCGATGCGGCAGCGCACGCCGTTCTTCCTGGCGATGCAGCAGATGCCCGCCGCCGCGCCGACCGCGTCCAGATCCGCAAAGCGGTGGCCCATGACCAGCACCTGGGAGGAATCGCGCATCAGCTCGGCCAGGGTATTGGCCATGACGCGGGACTTGACCTTGGTGCGTTTCTCCACCTCCAGCCCGCGCCCGCCGAAGAACTCGAAGCTCAGGCGGTTCTTGACCACCACCTGGTCGCCGCCGCGGGAGAGCGCCAGCTCCGTCGCCTTGTCGGCAAACTGCAGCCCCTCGCCGAGGGAGTCGCCCTCCTCGCCGAAGCCGATGCTGATGGAGGCGGTGATGCCGTTGGGGCTCTCGATCTGGTGCATCTGCTCGACGATGGGGAAGCGCTCCTGCTTCATGCGCTCCAGATCCTTCTTCTCGAAGACCGCGAGGTAGCGGTCTCTGTCGTAGCGGCGGAGGATGCCCTGGCAGCTCTCGCACCACTGGCCCAGCCGCTCCTCCGCCGCGTCGCGCAGCTCGTTGCGCACGCGCTCGGTCTGGTTGCGGCTCAGCTCGTCCAGATTGTCAAGGATGATGATCCCGGGTACCGGACGGCTCTCCTGGAAACGGGTGCGGATCTCGTCGGCGTCCGTTACGTCCACCCAGTAGGTGACCCCGCTG
The DNA here is from genome assembly GCA_900319465.1 of uncultured Eubacteriales bacterium. GTDB lineage: Bacteria > Bacillota > Clostridia > Oscillospirales > Oscillospiraceae > Limivicinus. The sequence continues at coordinate 23,699 of ONOL01000009.1, forward strand.
TAAGCGTTTTCGTCCCCCTTGTCGCTGCGGATCAGGTTGCCGTGCAGCTGGTATTTCCTGCCGCCGATGTCCAGCAGCGTGGGATACTGCTCCCGCCCCTCCAGCAGCCATTTGCCGGTGAAGCCGGGGATTAGCTCCTCCATGCGGGCGTCCAGCCGTTTTGAGGCCAGCCCGAAGATGCTGAAGAACATCTCGTTGCCCCAGACCACGCTGGAATCGTCCAGCCGGAAGACCGCCATGGGCAGCGGGAAATTGGTCAGGGTGCTGCTTCTCGCGTTCTCCGCGCTGTATACCAGCGACTCGGTGTAGGCGGTGAGCCGTTTTCTGCGCTCCCTGCGGGACAGGATGGCGTAGACCGTCAGGACGACGGTGACCGCCGCCTCGCCCGCCGCCAGCAGGTACAGCTCCAGACAGGCCGTGATCACCGCAAACGCGGCCAGGAAGAACAGCAGGATCGCCGTGCCCGGATCGGACAGGCGTCTGATTTTCGGATCCAGTTTCAAAACCACACCTCCCTCATTCGGCAGATATGTTGGTGATCGCTCTGTACGCGCTCTGATCGGAAATATTTTTCAAGCTCAGATACTGATACAAGTGTATATTATATCAAACAGTGTGCCCCTTCGCAAGATTTTTTTCGTTTCTGTGCCCCTCCTGTGCCCCTCGCCGTGAAAGCTGGGAAACGGCCGTGTATTTTTCCGCCTTCGGCAAATAATAAGGACATCAGGACGGCGAAACGGCGCCGGGCGTATTGCCCTTTTCTCACGGCCATGCGCATCGGGCGGACGGACTCGCGTCCTCGACCGTATTCGCCGTCCGATCCGTATCCTCAGCACGGGAAAAAAGCAAGGAAGAAAGAGAGTGTGATGTTATGAAAGCTGTGATCATGGCCGGCGGCGAGGGGACGCGGCTCAAGGCCGTCACCGGGGCGCTGCCCAAGCCGCTCGTGCCGCTGCTGGGCAGGCCGCTCATGGAGCATATCCTGCTGCTCCTGCGCCGCCACGGCTTTACCGAGGTCTGCGCCGCGCTGCGCTACCGCTCCTGCGACGTCCGCAGCGCCTTCGGCGACGGCAGGGGGCTGGGGCTTTCGATCCAGTACCGCGTGGAGGATCAGCCCCTCGGCACGGCGGGCGGCGTGAAAAACTGCGAGGATTTCTACGCTGGCGGGGATTTCCTCGTCATCAGCGGGGACGCGGCCTGCGACTTCGACCTCGCGGAGCTGATGCGCCGCCACCGGGAGAGCGGCGCCGCGGCCACGGTCGCCCTCTCCCGGCAGGCGGTGCCGCTGCGCTACGGCCTTGCCGTCACCGACGGGGAGGGGCGCGTGCGCTCCTTCGTGGAAAAGCCGGTATGGCAGCGGGTGGTCACCGATCTCGTGAACACCGGGATCTACGTGCTCTCGCCGCGGGCGATGGCGCTGGTGCCGGCGGGGACGGCTTTCGACTTTGCCCGCGACCTGTTCCCGCTGCTGCTGGAGAGGGACGAGCTGCTGCTCGGCCTGCCGATGGAGGGCTACTGGTGCGACGTGGGGACGCCGCTCAGCTATTACCAATGCTGTGTGGACGCGCTCGAGGGGCGGCTGAAGCTGGACGTGCCCGCCGCCTTCTTGCCCGCGCCGCCGGAGGACGCGCCGGCCCCGCCGGAGGACGCGGCGGCGGCGCTCGAATGCCGCTGCCGCAGCCGGGCGGAGCTGATGGGCGCGCTCAGCGAGCTGATGCTGGAGCTGGACGCGGATTATTCCGACGGCATCCGCCTCGACCGCGAAAACTTCTCGCTGCACATTGCGCCGCTGCCGAACGCCTCCGCCGTGCGCATCTCCGTACAGGCGCAGGACGCGGAGTTCGCCCGCGCCATCGCCTTCTCCGCCCGGGACGTGTGCGACGCGCTGGATCTGTAAACCGGAGGAAAAGACGCTTGCCCGAACGGAAGACTTTCAAAAGCTTCCCTTTCGGAAAAGAGCAAACGCGAGAGGGGACGCCCGATCCCCTCTCGCGCTCTCCCCATACGCCTCCCGGCAGGAGGCATCGGGTTTGGCGGCAACAGGAACGCCGCGCCGGTACATACACCGGCGCGGCGTTCCGCATTTCTTCTTTCTGTTTTCTGTTTGCGCGCGGCGGGCCTCCTTCGCGCGCTTTCCGAAGCGCTGTCAGAACAGCAGGGCGCTGGCGATGCCGAAGTACACGAGCAGGCTCAGCGCGTCCACGATCGTGGTGATGAAGGGGCTTGCCATGACCGCCGGGTCGAAGCCGACCTTCTTGGCGGCCATCGGCAGCGTGCAGCCGACGATCTTCGCCATGACCACCGTGAGCGCCATCGTGAAGCAGACGACGAAGGCGGTGAGCACGGTGATGCCGGTGTTGCCGAGCATCAGCCGGTCCACCAGCATGATCTTGGCAAAGCAGAGGGCGGCCAGCGCCATGCCGCAGAGCGCCGCCGTCTGGATCTCCTTCCAGATCACCTTCGGCAGATCGGAAAACGCAAGCTCGCCGAGGCTCAGCGCGCGGATCACGGTGACGGAGGCCTGCGAGCCGGAGTTGCCGCCGGTGTCCATCAGCATGGGGATGAAAGCCGTCAGCACCACCTGGGCGGCCAGCGCGCTCTCAAAGCCCGTGATGATCATGCCCGTGAAGGTGGCCGAGACCATCAGCAGCGCGAGCCAGGGGATGCGGTGCCTGAAGAGGTCCCAGGCGTTGGAGCGCAGGTAGCTCTTCTCCGAGGGGAGCATACCGGCCATCTTTTCGATATCCTCCGTAGTCTCTTCCACGAGGACGTCCATGGCGTCGTCGAAGGTGATGATACCGACCATGCGATCGTCCGTGTCCACCACGGGCAGGGCGAGGAAGTTGTACTTCGAGAGCATCTGGGCGACCTCTTCCTGGTCGGTCATCGTGCTCACGGAGATGACGTTCCCGTCCATGATCTGCGAAACGGGGGTCGAATCGTCCGCCGAGAGGAGCAGGTCCTTGACGGACACCGTGCCGAGGAGCTTGCCTCCGTCGGTCACATAGCAGGTGTAGATCGTCTCCTTGTCGACGCCCGTCCTGCGGATGCGGGTGATGGCGTCGGCCACGGTCATCTTCGGGCGCAGGGAGACGTACTCCGTCGTCATGATGGAGCCGGCGGAATTCTCCGGATAGCGCAGCAGGTCGTTGATCTCCCTGCGCATCTGGGGATCGGCCTGGGCGAGGATGCGCTTGACCACATTGGCCGGCATCTCCTCCACCAGATCCACCGCGTCGTCCACGTACAGTTCCTCGATCACGTCGCGCAGCTCCGCGTCCGAGAAGCCCCGGATCAGCATTTCCTGCTGCTCCGGTTCCATTTCCACGAAGGTCTCCGCCGCCTGCTCCTTCGGCAGCAGCCGGAACAGGCGCGGCAGGCGTTCGTCGGCGATCTCCTCGAAGATCGCCGCCACGTCCGCCGGGTTCATCGTGACCAGGATATCCTTGAGCGTGGAATACTTTTTTTCTTCGAGCAGCACCTTGATGGTGCCCTCCATCGTTACCGTATGCTCTGCCATCGGTCTCCTCCTTTTCCGTCAAACCTGATTCCAAGGAAGCCCGACACGCAGACCAAAGTTTTTATCCCGAAGCCCGGCGGAGGCAGGCCCGGCCTGCCTTCTGTTTTTCGGGTTTCGGCATCAGCAGTATTTCACTGACCGGAAACGCGCAAGGCCGCGGTTTCCGCATCAAAACTTCGGCCTGCTGTGCCGCTGGTACTTCCACCGTCCATGACGTTTCCTCCTTGTTATTGTTTTGGCAAACCGCCGTATTTCAGCATACCTTTCCCGCTCCGCTTTGTCAAGTGAGAAGCTCATATTCCCGCAGAAAAAGCGCGGCGAAGGCCTCGTCCTCGTCGAAGAGCCGCACATAGCCCTGCAGCATCCGCGCCTTGGCCCGCAGCGCCCGGGAGCGGCGGGAGACGCAGATCGCGCAGGGATACCGCCCGTTCTTCGCCTCCTGTACGAGGTTGGCCGCCGGGGAATTGCCGTCGAAGGCCAGCAGCAGCGAGGGACGCCGCTTGAAGATCTCGTAGGCAAAGCTCTTGTACAGCCCGTTTCCGCTCGGCTCGATGGACACGCGCACCGAGACGCCGCTCTTTTTCAGGCGCGCAAGCTCCGTCTCCGTCAGCGCGGCGGGCACGACGGCGCAGATCCGGAAGCGGCCGCGGTTCTGCTCGACCAGATAGCGCTCGTAGCCGGAGAGCCTGTGGCCGACGACGAAAAAGAGCTTCTCCGGGTCCGCCATGCGCAGCAGCGCGTCGATCACCGCCCTGCCGCTCTCGCGGATGCGGGTCTCGCGGGCGTCGCTGTTGAAGCTGCCGCCGGCAAGGATCAGGGGCGTGCCGCCCTCCGGCAGCTCGCGGATCTGCCCGGCGAGGGCGCTCGCCGCCTCCCGCTTCTTCCCGCCCGTCCAGAGCGCCGCGTCCACGCGCGGCGTCTCGCGGATCTTCCGGGCGTAGTATACCGCCGCGTCCCCCGCCGGCAGCGCACGCGCGGCAAACACCGCGCGGCTCTCCCGCTCGATCTCCGCCTCGGCCGCCCGCATCTGCCTGAGCTCCGCATGGCTCAGCCCCAGCAGCTTCTCCAGCGCAAGCTCCTCGTCGATGGAGTTGGTGCCGTAGAGGGCGCCGCCGTCCGTGCCCTGCACGCAGGCGATCCCCTCCCGCAGATACTGGCGCAGGGGGTGGTGCTCCAGGTCGCTGAGGTTGTTCAGGCGCACGTTGGAGGTGAGCTGGAACTCCAGCGTCACGCGGTTTTCCCGCAGGTCGCGGACGAGCTTCTGCCCGCGGGCGGAGGCGAGGTTCGAGGTATACAGGCCGTGGCCGATGCGCACGCGCGGCATCTCCTGGCCGGGGGCGAGGGACTCGCGCACACAGCGGATCGTATTGGCCACGTTGTCGCGCAGGCTGTCGTTCTCGCCCGCGTGGACGCGCAGCACAAAGCCGGGGGTTTCGCCGGCGATGCGCGTGAGCTCCCCGATGACCTTCCTGAGCTCGAGGATATCGTTGATCTCCTCGCCCACGATGTCGCTGCCGGCGACGTAGGGATCGGCGGCCACGGCGCGCAGCACGCGCAGGTTCTCCGCAAGGTAGTCGTCGGGCGCCACACGGTCGCGCACGATGGTCAGGGGCGTACGGCGGATGGCGGCGAGGAAGCGCAGAAGCACCCCGGTCTCCGCCGTCACGGCGGGCATGACCGCGTGGATCTGCCGCAGCACCTCCGGCGCCGTCTCCGGCTTACAGAGGCTGGTGTCGGAGATCTCAGCGTAGTCGATGCCGTAGCGGCGGTAATTGCGGGCGATCCAGAGGAGCTTGTCCTGCAGGAGCGTGTTGTCCGCGTAGGCGGGATTCTCCCGGTCGCGCGCCATCTGCCGCAGGGCGGCGGCGATGTCCGCGTCCGGCAGCTCCGGCGCGCCGCCGATCCCGATCCAGTCCTCGCTCGGCACGCCCTTGGTGAACACGTAGCGGTAGAGGTAGACCTTCTCCAGATCGGCGAACACAGCCTGCCCGTCCTTGGGCACGGCGAGGGAAATGCGGATGCGGGAGATGTTCCACGCCGCGTCCGCGGGGTTATTCAAAATCAGGTCGGCAAAGTTGATAAAGGTGTTGTCGTCAATGCGCCGCTCGCGGTATTTGCCCGTGAGCGCCGAGTCCGCGAGCGCCTGCTCCGCCGCCGCGCGGCGTTCGTCCAGCAGGGCCTGCTGCGCCGCCGTGACGCGCAGCCCCAGCTTCCTGATATAGTAGAGCGGATAGCGGATCTGGTGGCGGATGCCCAGCGCGATCAGCAGCTCGGGCGGGAGGTTCGCGCTCATATGGGTATGCAGGTCGGTGCGGAACTTGCAGTCGGAAAAGATATAGGTCTTGACGATGGTTTTCTGTTCGGAGAGGCGGTAGTCCTTGGTCTGGCTCATCAGCGCCTTGGAGATGGCGGGGATGGAGGCCTTGAGCTCCACGCTCCCGTCCGGGCGGATGTTCGCCACCTTGGTGTTGCCGAGGCGGAAGATCCAGAGCTGCCGGTTGTCCCCGTCCACATAGCTCGGCACCGTGCCGCGGATGACCATGAGGCCGTTCCCGTCCTCGCTCAGCGGGAGCCGGCAGAGCCGTGCGAGATTGCGGATCAGGTTGCCGGTGCCGTGGTTTGGGGTGCGCAGCAGGTAGCGCAGCGCCTCCCCCTCGCGGCTGAGCTCCACGAGGATATCCTTTTCCTTGTCCAGCGCAAACTGCCCGAAAGCCGTCATGCCGCATCCTCCCTCCTTGTCCTTTTGACCAGACTACCCAAGTCCGGGGCGTTTGTCAATAAAAAACCGCCGTGCACAGGACTGCGCACGGCGGAAACCGTTATTTACAGCTCGGGGTAGAGGGGGAAGCGGCGGGTCATCTCGATGACCTGCTCGCGCACCGCGGGCACGGCGCTCTCGCCCTCTTCGATCAGGCTGGCGATGAAGCCGCCGACCTCGCGCATCTCCGCTTCCTTCAGGCCGCGGCTCGTGACGGCGGGAGAGCCGAAGCGCATGCCGGAGGTCAGCTTCACGGACTGGGTATCGAAGGGGATCGTGTTCTTGTTGGCGGTGATGTTCGCCGCGTCGAGAAGCTCCTGCACCTCGGCGCCGGTCTTGCCCTTGCTCATCACGTCGGCGAGCATCAGGTGGTTGTCGGTGCCGCCGGAGACGAGGCGGACGCCGTTGGCCTGCAGGGAGCCGGCCAACGCGGCGGCGTTCCTGACCACCTGGGTCTGGTATTCCTTGAACGCGGGCTGCAGCGCCTCGCCGAAGCAGACGGCCTTGGCCGCGATGGTGTGCATCAGCGGGCCGCCCTGGGTGCCGGGGAAAACGGCGGAGTTGATCTTCTTTTTGAGTTCCTCCTTGCAGAGGATCAGCGCGCCGCGGGGGCCGCGCAGGGTCTTGTGCGTCGTGGTGGTGACGATGTGGGCGTACGGCACGGGGCTCGGATGCACGCCCGCGGCGACAAGGCCCGCCACATGCGCCATGTCCACCATCAGGTAAGCGCCCACGGCGTCGGCGATCTCACGCATCTTCGCAAAGTCGATGAAGCGGGGATAGGCGCTCGCGCCGGCGATGATGATCTTCGGCCTGACCTCCTCGGCCCGCTGCAGGACGGAGTCGTAATTGATGGTCTCGGTCTCCGGGTCCACGCCGTAGAATTGGGCGTTGAAGTACTTGCCGGAGATGGAGGCGCGGGAGCCGTGGGTCAGATGGCCGCCGTGGCTCAGATCCATGCCGAGGATCGTGTCGCCCGGCTGCAGGAGGGCGAGGTACACGGCCATGTTGGCCTGGGAGCCGGAGTGTGGCTGGACGTTGGCGTGCTCGGCGCCGAAGAGCTTCTTGGCGCGCTCGATGGCAAGGGTCTCCACCTCGTCCACGTACTGGCAGCCGCCGTAGTAGCGGGCGCCGGGATAGCCCTCGGCGTATTTATTGGTCAGATGGCTGCCCATGGCCTGCATCACGGCCTCGCTGACAAAGTTCTCCGAGGCGATCAGTTCCAGATGATCCCGCTGCCGCTGCAGCTCGCGCATCATGGAGGCGTAGACCTCCGGATCCTGCCGTCTGACAAATTCGTAGCTCATGAATACAGCCCTCCGGTTGTTTCTTTTTGATTTCGCCATATTATACCCTTTTTCCCGGCCGCTTACAATCCGGCAAGTTAAACGAATATTCCTTGATGAACGGCGGAGAAGATGGTACAATCATTCTACAAACGGAATTGGGAGGTCCACCGGCATGAAAAAACTGCTGAAAGCGCTTCTGATCCCTCTGCTCGTCGTCGTGATGGCGGCGGGCGTCCTTGTCGGCTTCCTGACCGGGGCGGAATACAAGCCCGCCGCGGTGGAAACGCTCGCACTGCGCGGCGAGGGCGCCGGCGCGCTCGACGGGAGCGGGCTGAACATCCTCAGCTGGAACATCGGCTACGCCGGTCTCGGCGCGGCGTCCGATTTCTTCATGGACGGCGGCAAAAGCGCCCGGGCCGCCGACCGCGCCGCGGTCGACCGCTATCTGGGCAACATCGCCGACACGGTCAAAAACGGCGGCTATGACCTCGTGATGCTGCAGGAGGTGGACGTCGACTCCTCGCGCACCTACGGCGTCGACGAGAGCGCGTCCCTGATGCGCCGGACCGGCGTACACGCGCTCAACTATTCCTGCCCCTTCGTGCCCGTCCCCTTCCCGCCGATGGGCAAAGTCAACAGCGGCCTGATGACCACGACCGACTATGAAATCCGCGAGGCGGAGCGCATCGCCCTCCCCTGCCCCTTCTCCTGGCCGATGAGCACCGTGAACCTCAAGCGCTGCCTGCTCGTGTCGCGCCTGCCCGTCGCGGGCGGCGACAGGGAGCTTGTGCTCGTTAACCTGCACCTCGAAGCCTATGACGACGGCGAGGGCAAGCTCGCCCAGACCCGGGCTCTCATGGAATTCCTGCAGGAGGAGTACGAAAAGGGCAACTACGTCGTCGCGGGCGGCGACTTCAACCAGGCCTTCCCCGGCAGCCTTGAAGCCTTCCCGATGGTCGATCCCGCTTACTGGACCCCCGGCGTGCTGGAGGAGGCTTCGCTCCCCGAGGGCTTCTCCTTCGTCTGCGACCTGACGACGCCGAGCTGCCGCCTGCTCAACCAGCCCTATGACCCGAGCGACACGGCGCATACCCAGGTCTACCTGATCGACGGCTTCCTCGTCTCCCCGAACGTGACGGTCCGGGAGGTCGAAACGCTGGATCTCGGCTTCGCCGATTCTGACCACAACCCCGTGCGTATCCGCGTGTCGCTGGACTGACGCGCGGCTTTCCCGATCCCGGCATCTCCGACAGGGGCGGCAGGACATTTCTTTTCGATTTGTCCAAACACCGCCCCCGTCGCTTTGCATAAAACACTTTTAAAAAATTGACAGATCCGATAAAATTCGGGCGGTAAGTCTGCGCAAACTTGATTTTGCCCCGCGCCGTTGTTAAACTGTAAACAGGTACTTTTGTAAACGGGAAGATTCTTCCGTATTACAGGCACTTTTTTGAAAAGAGGGATCAAATGAGAGACCTGAAGCATCTGATTTACTTCGAGAACCTGCTGCAGGAGGCGAACAACGCGCTTGTGGCCCAAGCGAAAAGCGACGGCAAGATCTGCGTCGCCTACACCTGCGAAAACGTCCCCGAACCCCTGCTGAACCTGGGCGACTGCGTTTCCATCCGCCTCACCGCGCCCCACACCGGCTCCATGGACATCGCGACCTATTATATGACGAACCTCCTCTGCGAGCCCAGCCGCGCCCTGCTCGAGCGCGCCGTCGAGGGCGGCTTCAACTTCGCCGACTGCGTCATCACGCCCGACGGCTGCACGATGATGAACCGCGCGGTGGAGAACATGGAGCTGCTGCACACCATGGGGCAGGGCAACCCCAAGTTCTTCCACGAGTACATGGAGATCGCCTTCAAGAACACCGAGAGCGACGTGGATCTGTCCGTGCTTCAGTGCACGAACCACGTGCTCAGGCCCCTGCACGAGAAATACGGCGTGGATATCTCCGACGCTGCGATCCGCGAAGCCGTCGCGCGGCACAACAAGCTCTGCCGCCTGATCCGCGAGATCGGTGAATTCCGCAAGGGCGACAGGCCCCGCATCACGGGCTACGAGTTCCATGTGCTCTGCCTCGCCACCTACGTCTGCCCCAAGTACCTCGTCATCGACAAGCTGGAGGAGACGCTCGAGGAGCTCAAGACCCGCGAGCCGGACGAAAAGCCCTGGCGCGCCCGCCTGCTGGTCGTCGGCTCCGAGATGGACGATTCCGGCATGATCAAGCTCATCGAGGAGCAGGGCGCGCTCGTCTGCTGCGACCGCTTCTGCTTCGGCTCCTACCCCGGCCGCGTGGAGATCGCGCTCAACGACGAGGAGGACGCCCTGCGCCAGGTCTGCCGCCACTACATCCGCAACTGCCAGTGCCCGCGCATGATGAACCAGGAGAAGGTCTACGGCCGCAAGCAGTACGTTGCGGAGCTCGCGAAGGAGTACGGCGCGGACGGCATTATTTACGAGCAGGTCAAGTTCTGCGACCCCTGGGCCTACGAGCGCACGCTCGGCTCCTCGATGCTGAACCTCGATTACGGCTATCCCGTCCTGTCCGTCGACCGCCCCTACAACATTGCTTCCTCCTCCGGCCAGATGCGCACCCGCGTGCAGGCCTTTGTGGAGAGCATCGAGATCAAGAAGATTCAGAGAGGTGAGCAGGCATGAAAACGGTTGAAAAGCTTGTCAATCCCGTCAAGCGCGCCGGCGAGCAGTCGCCCGGCAGGATCTATGACGAGAAACTGAAGGTGCGCGCCCGCCGCGAGTGGCGCGGCCTCAAGGACACCCTCTACGATTACACCCGCTGGCTGTACCTCATCTTCGTGCTGGCCCGCTTCATCGTGGTGCCGCGCAACATCAAGGGCTTCTTCCGCTACCGCTGGATGATGAGCTACCTCTTCGTGCCCCACGGCATGGACAAGTTCACCGTCGGCCTGCGCGACGAGGCGCTGCGCATCGCGCACACCTCCTTCAACTTCGTCATCGCCGACGTGACGCAGGCCATCGCCAACTGCTTCCGGGGCGACCGTCGCGTGGGCAACGACGTGGCCTACTCCGACAAGTGCGTCATCACCGATGAAAACTCCATGGTCACCTTCATGATGGGCTTTGACACGAAGAAGGTGCACACCATCCTGCGCGAGGTGCCCACGATGTTCGCCTCGAACATCTTCCACCAGTTCAACGTCATGCACTACCTGGACATCGCCCAGCAGTACGGCATCCCCGGCGACGTCTGCCCCATGCCCGAGGCCGAGGCCGGCATCTCCATCGAGGACGACTTCTGCGTGCTCGGCAAGTGCGCCGTGCAGAACAACACCACCTGCGACGGCTCCCTGATGGGCAACGGCATCATCGCCAAGCGCCTCGAGCGCGAGTACGGCATCCCCACCTTCCAGCTCGCCACCCCGCTGCGCCACAAGGAGCCGGACGTCATGGAATACGCCGCCACCGAGATCAAGAAGGCCATCGCCTTCGTTGAGGAGCACACCGGCGAGAAGTGGGACTGGGCCGTGTACTTTACCGCCGCCAAGCGCGTCAACGACGCCACCCGCTGCCGCATCGCCCAGATGGAGATCAACTCCACGCCCTATCCGCAGTTCTTCGGTGCCGCCTTCAGCCTCTACAACGACACCAACTACATGGGCAACTCCGGCCGCAACGCCGATTTCGTGACCATCGACCACAAGCTGCTCGCGCTGGCCGAGCAGGGCTACCGCGCCAAGCGGATGTACGCGAAAGAGTACCGCCACCGCGCCATCGTCTGGGGCGTGCAGCCGCAGTATGTCATTGATATGCTCTACTGGTTGGTCCAGTGCTGGGGCGTCGTGCCGCTGACCGACATGCTCTCCGTCATCAACACCGACATGATCGCCGAGGAGGACACGCCCGAAAACCGCGAGCAGGCCTACCGCGACATGGCCATGCTCAACATGGAGATGATCATGCGCAACCACACGCACGGCGGCTACAAGGTGCTGCTGGACGATCTGTGGGAGCTGTGCGAGAAGATGAACGCCGACCTGGTCATGATGTGGGAGCACATGAGCTGCAAGGCGCTGACCGGCATGCACGGCATGTTCGAGGAGCAGGCCCGCGAGCGCGGCATCCACATCATGTGGGTCAGCCACGACCTCTGCGACCCGCGCGTGTTCACCCGTCAGGCCATCCGCGACCAGGTCAACAACTATATGCGCACCGTCATGCGGGAAGAGCCGCTGGATCCCTCGCTCGAGAACATTCCCGACAACGAAGCCTACTGAGCGCCGCGTGTCCGGTATTAGAAAGGAGTCGAATTCATGTCGAAACTGCTGAAGCTTCCCCTGTATCTGCTGGCGGCCGCGCTGTGCTTCTTCGTGGTCACCTTTACGATCTATATGTTCAATCTGGATATGAAGGCCACCGCCCTCCTCGCCCCCTGGCTGGAGAAGTGGTACGATCATCTGGAGCACAAACAGTATATCTGAAACAGCAGGGGCTGTGAGAAACAACGTTTCTCACAGCCCCTGTTTTGCGTTTCGGGTTTTCTGCGTCTCTCCTCAAAACGCAGCGTTAAAAACGCTTCACCCCGGAAGATAGTCCAGCGGGTTAACATTCACGCCGTCGACCGTGACGGCAAAATGCAGGTGCGTCCCCTGGCCGATCTCGCCGAGGGCCGTGGCGCCGACGGCGCCGATCACATCGCCGGGCTCCACCCAGTCGCCCACGCTCACCGCGGGCATCTCCGCGAGGTTCGCGTAGACCGTGCGCCCGCCGTCGCCGTGCGCGACGGTCACCACGGTGCCGAAGAGGTCGTCCTGCTTGACGCTCTCCACGCTGCCCGCATGGGCCGCGGTCACGGTCTCGCCCAGGGGCGCCATGATGTCGATGCCCTCATGGGTGCGCCAGTCGCGCATGGTCGCGTCATAGGTCAGGACGTTCGCGTCGTGATAGCGCTCGATCTGTCCCTCCACCGGCCAGGCATAGACCGGGGCGGCCGCCTCGATCACGTCGCCCGCGCGCCAGACCTCGTCCGCCTCGCCGGGCTCGGGGATCTCGCTCTCGGGCCGCAGCACCTGCGTCTCCGGCGCCATGGCGGGCTGGGTCTCCTGCTCGGGCGGCAGGATCACCGTCTCGACGCGGTGCTTCTCCATGCTCTCCCGGTTCATCCTGCTGATGTCTTCCGCCATAGTCCGCTCTCCCGCCGCCATCATCCAGGCCGATACGCCGATGACCGCCGCACAGAGGAACAGGACTATGTAGAAGCCCTTCCCCGTGAAAAATGCCTCCAGCCTTCCGCCGGAGCTCTTGCTGTTCATGTGTTTGACCTCCGAAAATAAAAGGATTCCGATAGTCTGTTGTGAAACCTGTCTCAGGATTGGGGGCTCGCGCTGACCGCAGCGGTTTCAGGCCGCTTCGGCCGGCGCGCGGGCCCGTCCGGCTCGCCCCGGAGGGTTTTTGAGGCGGCAGCGCCGCCTCGGGAAAGACGGGAACGCCCTTCGGGAAAACCGGGTTCGCTTTCGCCCTTCACAACCGACTATGAGGGATTGCAAGGCTATTGTTTCCGGACTTGGGAGTTTTTATGCAAATGAGCAAAAAAATGTCATCCCGAGCGAAGCGAAGGATCTCCGCATGGACGCGAAATGAGATCCTTCGCTTTGCTCGGGATGACCGTGGGATTCGGTTTGTCCAAAAGCTCAGGCCGCCATGTGCCTCTCCCAGAAGGCGACGGCGTTGTCGATCCAGCCCTCGGCCTCCGTGCCGAGGCCGAGGCCGAAGCCGTGCCAGCAGTCGGGGAAATAATCCAGCTCCGCCTCGATGCCGATGGCGTTGAGATCCGCCACGCGGGATTTGGCGTTGGCCTGGCAGTAGACGTCCCGCCCGCCAAGGTTGGCATAAGTGGGTACGTCGTTGGGCGTGACCTCGTAGGAGGCGGTGTACTGCGTCACGACAACGGCGGGCTTGCCGTGGTCCTGACCGCCGAAGGCGCCGGCGCCCTGCTCGCAGTACCAGACCGCGTAGTGCGCGCCGCTGGAGCCGCCCCAGATCGAGTAGTCCGCCGTGTTCACGCCGAGCTCGTCGGCATGCGCGAAGATAAAGTCGATGGCACGGGCCGTGTCCTCGCAGCCGGAGACCTTGCCCGGGCGGAAGACCAGCGCGAAGGCGTTGTAGCCCCGCTTGGAGAGCTCATAGGCCTGGGGGAAGCTGTCGTGGATGGAGCCGACGTAGCGGAAGGCGATGCCCGAGGAGAGCAGCGCGAACTTGCCGCCCTCTTCCCCGCGGAAGAAGAAGAGGCCCGTGTCGGCCTTGGCGGGGTCGGCCGCCTTCTCCTCGTCGGTATAGATGTCGTAGAACACCTGCTTGCCGTCCTCCGCCTGGTCCTTCAGGTAGTTGAGGATCTCCGCCGCGTTTTCGGGGTTGATGCTGTGGTAGGCCGGCAGGATCTCGTACATCTCCTTGACCGGCAGCCGCTCAGGGATCTCAAAGGCCGTGGGGAAGAGCAGGCGCCCGAAGCCCGCAAAGGCCGGGTGGTCGATGACGGCGTGGATCTTGGTATCCACGGTAAAGGGCGCGGAATGTCCGTCCTCCGCCGCCGCGGCAAAAACCGGCAGGCTGAGCAGCAGGGCGGTCATCAGAAGCAAAGCGATCCAACGTTTCATTTCTTTCTCTCCTCGAAGCAATTGCAAACAGTATACCACGCTTTTCTCCGCAAAACAATCCGTACTGTTCAAAAAAGCGATCCTGTGATAAACTGTCCGGGAGGTGAGGGTTATGCGAAACACGACGCTCTGCCAGATCGAGCGGGACGGGAAGTACCTGATGATGCATCGCATCAAGAAGGCCGGGGATGAAAACCGGGACAAGTGGGTCGGCATCGGCGGCAAATTCGAGGAGGGCGAGAGCCCGGAGGAATGCCTGCTGCGCGAGGTGCGGGAGGAGACGGGGCTTCGCCTGCACTCCTGGCGCTTTCGCGGCCTTGTGACCTTCGTGTCCGACGAGTGGGGCACCGAATATATGCATCTGTTCACCAGCGGCGATTTTGAGGGCGAAGTGCGGCAGGACTGCGAGGAGGGCGCGCTCGAATGGATCGGGAAGCGCGAGCTGCTCTCGAAGCCCATCTGGGAGGGGGACCGGATCTTCCTGCGCCTGCTGGACGAAGACGCGCCCTTTTTCTCCCTCAAGCTCCGCTATCGGGGCGACACGCTGGTCGAGGCGAAGCTCGACGGCGCGGAGCTCGCGCCCCGGCCGTAGCGCCCTGCGCCGGCAAGCGAAAAAAACCGGATTGCCATGCCGACCGGCGTCGGTGTGGCAATCCGGTTTTATACGGTCTGGCGTCCGGGCAATGCTCAGCATCCGCAGCCGCAGCCGCCGCAGGAGCAGCCCTCGCCGCCGTCGGAGCCGCAGGAGCAGTTTCCGGCGCAGGAGGAGCAGCCGCCGCCCTCGCCGGGGGTGATGGGGAGCTGACCCGTCACCAGCAGATCCGCCGCGGTATCCGCGTCGCCGGAGTAGCCGGCCACGGGGACGATGCCGTAGCTGAGCAGAAGCGCCTTGGCCTCGCCGCCCATATTGCCGGCGATGACCGCGTCCACCTCCTGTTCGCGCATCAGATCGGCCATGGCCTGATGGCCCTGCCGCCCGCCGGTCTCCACCAGCGTCTTGGTGCACTCGTGCACGTACTCGCCGTATTCGTAGATCGCGAACATGGCGCAGTGGCCGAAATGGCCAAAGATCTCGCCGTTTTCGTAGGCAACCGCAATTTTCATGTATTTACTCCTCGATTTTCAGCGTATTCTCAAGCACGTCCGCCATCGGCGCGATCTCCCCGCCGGGGACGGACTCGACCTCGCCCGCGTCCACCATGGCGGAGACCGCCGGGTCAATGGGCAGCTTGCAGAAATGACCGATGCCGAAGGCCTCGGCCACGGACGCCACCTTGCTCTCGCCGAAGACGCTGTGCGTCCCGCCGCAGTCGGGGCAGCGGAAATAGCTCATGTTCTCGACGATGCCGAGCACGGGCACGTTCATCATGCCCGCCATGTTCACAGCCTTGGCCACGATCATGCTCACGAGGTCCTGCGGCGTGGTGACGATGACGACGCCGTCGATGGGCAGGGACTGGAACACGGTCAGCGGCACGTCGCCCGTGCCGGGAGGCATATCCACGAACATATAGTCCACGTCCTGCCACAGCACGTCCGTCCAGAACTGGGTGACGGCGCCCGCGATGACGGGGCCGCGCCAGACGACGGGCTCGGTCTCGTTCTCGAGGATCAGGTTGATGGACATGACCTGCAGCCCGGACTGCGTGGTCACGGGGAGCAGGAACTGGTCGGTGCCGGCGGCGTGCTGCGTGATGCCGAAGGACTTGGGGATGGAGGGGCCGGTGATGTCCGCGTCCAGCACGGCGCAGCGGTACCCGCGGCGCTGCATCTCGGAGGCGAGCAGGCTTGTCACGAGGGACTTGCCGACGCCGCCCTTGCCGGAGACGACGGCGACGACCTTTTTGACGCTGGAATAGGGATTCAGGGGCTTGAGAAAGCTCTGCGGCCCGGTGCGGGAGGAGCAGTTCTGCGAGCAGCTTGAGCAATCATGGGTGCATTCGTTCATATCGGAAAAACCCTTCCTTTCAGGTATGATAACAATATATTTATTATACTCCATTTCTCCTGTCTGTCAAACCCCGCGCCGCCGGCGGCCGGGAAGGGCGGAAAGGCGGGCGGGAAGAGCGTGTTGTCTTCTTTACATTTTTGTGGTATACTATAATTTGAAATTTTACTCGCTTGCGCGGAAAGGGGGAAAACGGCATGTCCGCGACCGAGCTTTTTCTGGCATATATGCTCAAGGCGTCCAAGTACGCGCTCATCCTGCTGAGCATCGCGATCATCGTCCGCTGCATCCGCTCCATGCTGCGCGAGCAGTACGAACCGGAGACCTGGGCCTACATCCGCACGAGCGACGGCCGTCTCCCCGTGAACCACTGGGAGGTCATCCTCGGCCGCTCCCCCAGCGCCGACGTGCGCGTGGATAAAAAGGGCGTGAGCCGCGTGCACGCGGTGCTGACCCGAAACGACCACGGCGTCTGGCAGATCTACGACATCTTCGCCCGAAGCGGCGTGTGGGTCAACGGCGAGCGCGTGGCCGACCGCGGCATCCGCGTCAACAACAAGGACGTGATCAACCTCGGCGGCGTCTGCGTCCGCTTTCAGGAGATCACGCCCGAGCGCCGGGAAAAGCTGGAGGAGAAGCGCAGCATCCCGGGGCGCGGCGTCTCCCCCGCCGTGACGCTGCTGGAGCTGACGATCTTCCAGCTCTTTTTGCTGATGCAGCACGCCATCTTCGCCAAGCCCGAGCAGCTGCCCACGATCGCGCTGGGCTTTCTCTCCCTCGCCATCATGCAGTGGAGCTGCTACAACGCGATGCGCGTCATCGGGCGCAGCGGCTTCGAGGTGGAGACGCTGGCCTTTTATCTCTCGACGCTGGGCATGTCCGTGGCGGCCTCCTCTACGCCGGACGATATGTACAAGCAGATCCTGCTGACGCTCGCGGGCGTGATCCTGTTTCTGATCGGCGGCTGGTGGCTGCGCAGCCTCGACCGCACCGAGGCCATGCGCTTGCCCATCGCGGCCGGCGCGCTGATGCTGCTCGCGATCAACGCGGTCTTCTCCGACGTCATCCTCGGCGCGCGCAACTGGCTGATCATCGGCGGCTACTCCTTCCAGCCCTCGGAGCTGGTGAAGGTCGGCTACGTCTACGTCGGCGCCGCCACGCTCGAGCATCTGTTCCGGGAGCGGAACCTGTACTCCTTCATCGCTTTCTCCGCCATGTGCGTGCTGGCGCTCGCCCTGATCGGCGACTTCGGCACGGCGCTGGTGTTCTTCCTCTGTTTTCTCGTCATCTCCTTCATGCGCTCCGGCTCCATCGCCACGGTGATCCTCGCCATCTCCGGCGCGATCATCGCCGGCCTGCTCGCCGTCACCGCAAGGCCGTACATCGGCCAGCGCTTCTCGGTCTGGGGCCATGTGTGGGAGGACGTGTACGACAAGGGCTATCAGCAGGCGCGCGCCATGTCCGCGGCGGCGGCCGGCGGGCTCTTCGGAAAGGGCGGCGGCGCCGGCTGGCTCAAGGACATCGTCGCCGGCAACACCGACATGGTCTTTGCCGTCATCTGTGAGGAGCAGGGGCTCATCATCGCCCTGTGCATGTGCCTGGCGGTGCTGACGCTGGCCTTTTTCGCCATCCGCAGCGCCCGCACGGGCCGCTCCTCTTACTACGCCATCGCCTCCTGCGCGGCCATGAGCATGCTGCTGACGCAGGTGGCGCTGAACGTCTTCGGCTCGCTGGACATCCTGCCCTTCACGGGCGTGACCTTCCCCTTCGTCTCGCGCGGCGGCTCGTCGCTTTTGAGCTGCTGGATGATGATGGCCTATATCAAGGGCGCCGACAACCGGCGCGAGGCCAGCTTCGCCGTTCGCCCGGGCGAGCGGATGCGCAACGCCCCGCCGCCGGAGGAAGTGCCCGAGGACGAGGAGGAGGACGAATGAAAAAAATCACACGGCGCGCCTTCTCCGTGCTGCTGCTGGCCGTGCTCGTGATCGTCGGCCTGACCACCTACGTGCTGCGCTACATCGACCACGGCGCGGAATGGGCGCTCTACTTCAACCGGCTCAACTCCGGCTCCTCCGGGGAGCTGCTGGACCGCAACGGCGTGGTGCTCGCCGCCTTCTCCGCCAACGAAAACCGCTACGCGGAGGACGTGCTGACCCGCACCGCCAACTACCACGTCACCGGCGACTACTGGGGGCGCACCGGCACCGGCATCCTCTCCACCTACTGGAACAAGATGCAGGGCTTCAGCCTTCTGACCGGCACGACCCGCTCCACCGCCGCCACGACACGGCTCTTCATCGACGCCGGCCTCAACAACACCGCCTACGCCGCCCTCAACGGCCGCAGCGGCTGTGTGCTCGTTACGAACTACCAGACCGGGGAGCTCGTCTGCATGGTCTCCTCCCCCGCGGTGGACCCGGCGGACCCGAACGCGGAGCCCGCCCCCGGCGCGTATATCAACCGGGCGCTCTCGGCGGTCTTCGTGCCCGGCTCCATCTTCAAGCTCATCACCGCGGCCGCAGCAATCGAGAACCTCCCCAAGCTGGAAGAGCGCCGCTTCTACTGCGAAGGCAAGACCGAGATCGCCGGTGTGGAGATCAACTGCTCCGGCGAGCACTATACCCAGACCTTCGAGCAGGCGCTTGCCAACTCCTGCAACGTCGCCTTCGCCAAGATCGCGACCCTCGTCGGCCAGGACACCCTGATCCGCTACGTCCGGGAGTACGGCTTCCTCGACACGCACACCCTCGGCGACATCCCCACCGCCGCGGGCAGCTTCCCGCTGGATTTCGTGGGCGACCCCGAGCTGGGCTGGGCGGGCATCGGCCAGTCCACCGACACGATCAACCCCTACGCCATGCTGCGCTTCGTCTCCGCCATCGGCAACGGCGGCATCCTCGTGGAACCCACCATGGTCAACACCGGGAAAGCCCCGGTCAAGTCCCGCTTCATGGCCACCGACACCGCGGAGAAGCTCAAGGAGATGATGGCCTACAACGTCAGCTACGCCTACGAGGGCGATTTCCGCTTCACGGGCATGAAGCTCTGCGCCAAGACCGGCACCGCCGAGCTGGGCGGGGATCTGACGAGCCACGCCTGGTTCGTGGGCTTTCTGGACGACGCGGAGCATCCCTACGCCTTCGTGGTGCTGGTGGAGAACGGCGGCGGCGGTCTGACCGTGGCCTCCCCCATCGCCGCGCGCGTGCTGCAGCACTGCCTGCGGATGGAGTAAGGCCCCGCCTCCCCGCCAGGTGGGAGGCAAAAAGGAAAGGATAACTATGGCAGACATTAGCGTTTCCGCGCTGGTCAAATCCTTCGAGATCGGAAAGCGAATACTGGACGGGCTGAGCTTTACCGTGAATCCCGGCGAGCGCGTGGGCATCCTCGGCCACAACGGCTGCGGCAAAACCACGCTCTTCCGCATTCTCGTGCATGAGCTTGACTTCGACGACGGGCAGGTGTCCACCGCGCCCGGGAAGCGCATCGGCCTGATCTCCCAGATCCCGGTCTACCCCGCCGGCTGGACGGTGGAGGACGTGCTGAAGGAGGCGCACCGGCGGCTCTACGGGATGCAGCGCCGCATGGAAGAGCTGGCCGGGCAGATGGAGCACGACAGCTCCCCGGCGCTGCTGCGGGAATACGACCGGCTGAGCGCGGAGTTTGAGCGCCTCGGCGGCTACACGATGGAGAGCGACCGCAGCCGGGTGGCCAACGGCCTGCAGATCCCGCCCCGGCAGCGCGAGCAGCTCTTCGACTCCCTCTCCGGCGGGGAAAAGACCCGCGTGAACCTCGCGCGCCTCATTCTTGAGGATACCGACATCCTCCTGCTCGACGAGCCCACCAACCACCTCGACCTGCGCGCCACCGAGTGGCTGGAGGACTACCTGCTCCACTTCAAGGGCACCGTCCTCGCCATCAGCCACGACCGCTGGTTCCTCGACAAGGTGGTGCAGCGCTGCGTCGAGATCAGGGACGGAAAGGCCGAGCTGTATTCCGGCAATTACAGCTTCTTCGTGCAGGAGCGGCAGCGCCGCTTCGAGGAGAAGCTCAAACAGTACGAGAAGGACCAGGCCAAGATCGAGCAGCTCCAGCGCGCCGCCGAACAGATGCACCTCTGGGCCTTCCTGGGCAACGACAAGCTGCACAAGCGCGCCTTCTCCATGGAAAAGCGCATCGAGAAGCTGTCGAGGAGCGAAAAGCCCACCGAGCAGAAAAAGCTCAGCGTGAAATTCAAACAGCGGGAATTCAACGGGGACGAAGCGCTGGTCATCGAGGGGCTTGCGAAGTCCTTCGGGGACAAGCGGCTCTTCTCCGGCCTTTCCCTCAACGTCACCGGCGGGGAGCACATCGCCATCGTCGGCGACAACGGCACCGGCAAATCCACGCTCGTCAAGCTCATCATGTCCGAGGAGACGCCCGACGCCGGTTACTTATCCCTCGGCCCCGCCGTCCGCAAGGCCTACCTGCCGCAGATCGTGCGGTTTTCCGTGGACGAGCGCTCGGCGCTCGACACCATGCTCTACGACTGCCGCTGCCAGCCGCAGGAGGCGCGCGACCGGCTCGCCGCCTTCGGCTTCCGCGGCGAGGACGTGTTCAAGCCCGTCGGCGCCCTCTCCGGCGGCGAGCGGAGCCGTCTCAAGCTCTGCATGCTCATGGGCAGCGACATCAATCTGCTGATCCTCGACGAGCCCACCAACCATCTGGACATCGCAAGCCGCGAGTGGATGGAGGACGCGCTCTCGGACTATGAGCAGACCCTGCTCTTCGTATCGCACGACCGCTGGTTTATCGAAAAGTTCGCCGACCGGATCTGGGCGCTGGAGGACGGCGCGCTCACGGATTTCCGCGGCGGCTGGCAGGAGTATCGCGCCTGGAAGGAGCGGCAGGCCGCGCTCCAGCAGGCCGCGCCCAAACCCGTGAAGAAGAAAGAAGAAAAAAAGCCCCGCGTCCCGAATGCCGACAAGCTCATTGCCAAAACCGAGCGGGAGATCGCCCGGCTGGAGGAGAAGCTCGCCGCGCTGGAGCGGGAGGCGGAGGCCAACGCCTCGGATTACCAGAAGCTCATGGAGCTGGACGGCCAAAAGGAAGCGCTCAACGCCGGGCTTCTGGAACTCTATGACAGATGGGAGGAACTGAACTCTTGAAAAACTATTTCTGGCTCATTCTTTCAGTGCTGCTGATGGCGCTCGGCGTCGGGATGTACCTGATCGCCCCCTATACCGGCAATCTCCCCTTCATGATCGCGGGCGCCTCGGTGCTTGCCGCTCTGCTGCATTTCCGGAAAAACTGGATGGCTCTCACCGGCGTGCTGACCGCCGTCGCGCTCATCCTGCGCTTCGCGCTGCGCGGCTACGGCTGGTGGGGCTACACGCTCCTCTTTATCGCGGCGCTGCTGGTGCTCTACCATATCGCCCCGCCCGTCCTGTGGAAGATCATCGTCGCATTCACCTGCTTGGGGCTTTTGTACTTCTGCATCGTCGAGGTGCCCATCATCAGAAACGCCCGCACCGACCGCGAGCCGGAGCGGCCGTATCTGATCGTACTCGGTGCCGCCGTCCACGGCAAGGAGCCCTCGCTGACGCTTGTGAGGCGGCTGGAGGGCGCGCTGGACTACCTCAACAGCTATCCCGACAGCGTGGCCATCGTCTCGGGCGGCATGGGCAAGGGCGAGAGCGTCACCGAGGGCCAGGCCATGTTCGACTGGCTGACCGGGCGCGGGATCGCGCCCGAGCGCATACTCATCGAGAACCGCGCAACCTCGACCCGGGAGAACCTGCAGTTCAGCTTCGACATCATCCGGGAACGCGGGGACGAGCCCGCGGGGAACGTTGCGATCGTCTCGAGCGCCTACCACCTCTATCGCGCCAAGTGCATGGCGGAGAAGCTCGGGGTGCCGGACGCCGCGGGCGTGGCCGCGCCTTGGGGCTATTTCCTGGTCATGCTCAATTACTTCATCCGCGAGGCGTTCGGCGTGACGCACCTGTGGGTCTTCGGAGACTGACAGCTCCGGGACGGGAACCGCCGCGGGGCGCCGTCTTTCCCCACAGCCCGAAAGCTCCCGGTTCGGCAGAACGCCGAACCGGGAGCTTTCTTTCTTTTTCACTTTTCCGTGAGACCTCTTCTCCCGCAGGGGCTGCGGTCAGTCAACGCCCAGCAGCATGCGGTCGTTGTCGAGCGCCCTGCCTGCGGCGAGGCGGAACTGCTCCATGAGGTCCGCGATCGTGAGTCCCCTGCGCCTCTCGCCCGCGACGTCAAAGATGATGCGGCCGCGGTCCATCATGACGGTGCGGCTGCCGAGATCAAGCGCCGACTGCATGTTGTGCGTCACCATCAGGCAGGTGAGGCGGTTTTCCTCCACGATCTGGCGCGTGATGGCAAGGACCTTTTCGGCCGAGGCCGGGTCGAGCGCCGCGGTATGCTCGTCGAGCAGGAGGAGCTTCGGCGGGTTGAAGGTCGCCATCATCAGCGTCAGCGCCTGGCGCTGGCCGCCGGAGAGCAGCCCCACGGGCTGCTGCATCCGGTCCTCCAGCCCCATGCCGAGAAGGCTCAGGCGGGCGCGGAATTCCTCGCGGTCGCTGCGGCCCACGCGGCTGAGCCAGCCGCCTTTGCCCGCGGCGAGGGCGAGGTTTTCCTCGATGCTCATGCCCGGCGCGCTGCCGCGCATCGGGTCCTGGAACAGCCGCCCGATCTCCCTGGCGCGCTGATACTCGGGCAGCAGGGTCAGATCCCTGCCGTCGAGCGTGATGCTGCCGGTGTCAGTGATAAAGCTGCCGGAGACGGCGTTGAAGAGCGTGGACTTGCCCGCGCCGTTGGCGCCGATGATGGTGATGAATTCGCCGTCCTCCACGCGCAGGCTCAGATCGTCCAGCGCCTTCTTGGCGTTGACGGTGCCGGGGTTGAAGGTCTTGGAAATGTGGGAAATGTCAAGCACGGCTCAGTCCCCCCTTCCCGCGCGGTGCGCCATGCGCCGCTGAAAAAGCGGAAACCGGCTCTTGAGATAGGGCCCCGCGATCGCGATGATGACGATGACGGAGGATACGAGCTTGAGCATGAAGGCGGGCATATTGAAGCGCAGCGCGATCGTGTAGACAAGACGGAAGATAAAGGCGCCGAGCACCGCCCCGACGGCCCGCACGGGGATCTTTCCCCGGCCGAGGAAGGCGTTGCCGATCAGAAGCGAGGCCAGCGCCACCGTGACCATACCGGTGCCGATGTCGATGTTCACCGACTTCTGGCTCTGCGCGAGCAGGCAGCCGGAGAGCGCGGTGAAGGCGTTGGCGACCACGAGGCCGACCATGGTCGTAAAGGCGGGATTGATGGAGGAGGAGCGCACCATGTCCGGGTTGTTGCCCGTGGCGCGGATGGCGAGGCCGAGGCGCGTGCGCAGGAAGAGCGAGAGGAACACGATAACGAGCGCCACCGCGACCAGCGCAACCAGCATCTTGTACTGATCCGCCAGCACCGTCCCCGCAAGCGCGGCCTTCATTTTGGTGAACACGGTCTCGGTCTTGTTCATGTTCAGAAGCGAAGAGTTACCCATCACGGCGATGTTGATGGAATACAGGCCGGTGTTGACGATGATGCCCGACAGGAGGCTGTCGATGCCCATCCTGGTCTGCAGCAGGGCGGTGACAAAGCCCGAAAGCATACCCGCGAGCATCGCCGCCGGGATCGCCAGCCATGGGTGGCCGGCCAGCGCAACGACAGCGCCGACGGTCGCTCCGAGCGTGAAGCAGCCGTCGGTGGAGAGGTCGCAGACATTCAGCATCGAATAACTCAGAAACAGCGCCAGGACGGTCAGCGAGCTGATCAGCCCCAGCTCCAGCGCGGTTTGTCCCAGCGTGAGGACAGAACCCAGGTTCATGCGTTTCACTCCTTCATCGTTTTGCGTTTTGAGGAGGCGGGCGTCAATTTCCCCGTTCTCTCCTCAAAACGCAAAACTCATGACTCAAAACTGTTCAGCCCAGATCGTCGAAGCTCTCGGCGGTGGTGATGCTCTGCACCTTGGTGCAGTAGGGGGCGAAGGCTTCGGAAACGGCCTCGAAGTCCAGACCGAGCGCCGCGCAGGTCTCGGTGTTGACGGTGGCGGTGCCGTTGTCGAAGGTCATGACGGCGGTGGAGGCGGGATCGGCGCCGTCGACCAGGATCTTGACGATCATGTCGCCGGTGGCGCGGCCGAGGTTGGCGTAGTCAACGCCGTAGCCGAGGAAGGCGCCGTTGAGGGCGAAGGAGTCGGCCCCGGTGTAGTGGGGGATGCCGGCCTGCGCGAGCAGCTCGTAGATGGACAGCTCCGCGGTCATGATGGTGTTGTCGGTCGGGGTGAAGATCGCGTCTACGCCGTCGGCGACCAGGGCCTGCGCGGCGAGGGTGACCTCGTCGACGTTGGTGCCGGTGCGCTCAACGACGGCCACGCCCTTGGCCTCCAGATACTCCTTGGCGGAGGCGATGGCGGCGGTGGAGGCGTCCTGGCCCAGGTCATACAGCAGGCCGACGGTCTTGGCGTCGGGGTTGGCGGCGAAGATCAGGTTCATAACGGCGTTGGTGTCGAGGAAGTCGGAGGTGCCGGTCAGGTTGCCGCCGGGGATCTCGAGGCTCTCGACCAGACCCGCGCCGACAGGATCGGAGACGGCGGCGAAGACCACGGGCGTCTTGGTATCCTCGGTGGCGGCCTGCATCCCCATCGCAACAGGCGTCGCAATGCCGACCATCAGATCGACGTTCTGGGACTGGAAGTTCGCGATGATCTGGTTCATGACGTTCGCGTCGGCCTGGCAGTTGTCGTAGAGGATCTCGAAGCTCACGTTGTTGGCCTCGGAATAGTCGTTGAGGCTGGCGCGGATGTTGTCGACGATCTGGTTGAGGGAGGCGTCGTCGACAAAGTTGCAGATGCCGATCTTGTAGCTGACGGCTTCGGCGGCGGGCTCCCCGGCGGGAGCGGCCTCGGTAGCGGGTTCCCCGGCGGGAGCGGTTTCGGTAGCGGCGGGGGCGCTGCTGCCGCAGGCGCAGAGCGCGAGGGCAAGCGTGACGGTCAGAAGCATGGCAATAATCTTTTTCATTTTGTTTGCATCCTTTCTATGATGAAAATGTTGTTTGTGATTCGGACGACGCATGATTTTACAGTCGCCATCGTTTGGTATAGAGCTTCATCATGATCCCTCCCGCGGGGAAAACGGCAATAAAAAAACCTGTCCCCGCAAATCAATCTGCTGGGACAGGATAAGAACCATCCTGCGGTGCCACCCGGCTTGACGCCCCGAAGAGCGCCCACTTTTACGCATACCAACATATGCAGACCTTTGTTCACGGAGAGTCATGCTCCGGCTCACATACTCGGCAGAGGCCTTTCCGCTCGCCCTCAGAAGTCCATTCGGCTTCAGCTTTCCCGCCGCGCTCCCACCGCCCGCGGCTCGCTGTATGAAAAGGAATGAAGCTTACTCACTCTTCTTCAACGGTTTATTGCATTAAATCACACTTTTCCGTGCCTGTCAAGGGCTGAAAACGCTTTTGTGAATGTTGCCTTTTCAGCCCCGGACGATGCGCAAAATATCGTTAAACATCACAATCGCCATCAAGCCCAGCAGCAGGATCATGCCCGCCGCGTGGATCGCCCCCTCGAACTTGGGGTCGAGCTTCCTGCGCGTCACCGCCTCGATCACCGAGGTCACCAGCAGCAGGAATACCCGGCCGCCGTCGAGCGCCGGGATCGGCAGCATGTTCATGATGGCGAGGTTCACCGCAATAAAGGCCCCCAGATAGAGGATATCGGAGAGCGCGTCCGCGGTCGAGGCCGCCTGTTCGCCGGTCTCGGCCATGAGGTTGACGATGCCGACGGGGCCGGACATATCCTTGACGCCCACCTTGCCGGTCACGAGCTGCTGCAGCCCCTGCCAGACCATGCGCGAAAAGCCCATGCAGCTCTCCCACGCGCGGCGCAGCTTCACAAGGGGCGTGGCCTCCTCGACGCCGAAGAAGAAGCCGTACATCTTGTTCTCGTAGCCCTCGTACTCCAGTGGCTCGAGGGCGATGCTTTTCAGCTCCACCTTTTTCCCGCCGCGCAGCACCACGACGTCGTACACGCCGTCGCCGCGGCTGAGGAAGTCGGACACGTCGTAGGTCTCATAGATCCGGTGCCCGTCGATCTTGTAGAAGCGGTCGCCCACCTGCAGCGCCTCCGCGCCCTCGTAGGGGCAGCCCTCCATAAAGCCGGAGAGGATGGGGGCGTGGAAGGCCGCGGCGCTCGAATAGAGCAGCAGCACCACGAGAAAGCCCAGCAGGAAGTTCATGGCGGAGCCGGCGCAGAGGATCAGCAGCCGCTTCCACCACACGGCGTTGGTGAAGGCGCGCGGATCTTCGGAGCTGGCGTCCTCGCCCGCCATGGCGCAGTAGCCGCCGATGGGCAGGGCGCGCAGGGCGTAGACCGTCTCGCCCTTCTTCTTTTTCCAGAGGGCGGGGCCCATGCCGACGGCAAATTCCTCCACCCGCACGCCGCAGGCTTTGGCGACGAGGAAATGGCCGAACTCGTGGATGCCGATCAGCACGCCGAATATCAGGATCGCAAGCAGGATATAAAGGATCGTCATAGAAAAGCTCTCCGATTGGAAGGGATCCGGAAGAAGGAAGCCCCGGGGCTTCTCGCCTATCGCCCCCGGAAGGGGCGCGGTCCTTCTTCGTGATCCGTGGTTTGTTTCTCTTTAAAAGTTCTCTCTCACGAAGGCCCGCGCCGCCTCGTCGGCGGCCAGGATCGTTTCGAGATCCGATGCGGCGCTCACGCCGACGGCCTCCACGGCCGCGGCGGCGGCGTCGTAAATGCGGTTGTAGCCGAGCTCGCGCCGCAGGAACTTGTGCACCGCGACCTCGTTGGCCGCGCTCATGACGCAGGGCGCCGTGCCGCCGCGCCGGGCGCAGTCCATCGCAAGGCGCAGGCAGGGGAAGTTTTCAAGATCCGGCTCGGAAAAGCTCAGATCCCGCAGCCTCCAGAAATCCAGATGCTCGAACATCGACGGCATCCTGTCCGGGTAAGTCAGCGCGAGCTGGATCGGCAGGCCCATGTCCGGCACGCCGAGCTGGGCGATCACGGTGCCGTCGACGAGCTCCACCATAGAGTGTATGACGCTCTGGGGGTGAATAACCACCGTGATGTCCCCGGGCTTCACGCCGAAGAGGTGCATGGCCTCCACGAACTCAAGGCCCTTGTTCATCAGGGTGGAGCTGTCCACGGAGATCTTCGCGCCCATGCTCCAGTTGGGGTGAGCGACGGCCTGCTCAGGCGTGACGTCCTCCAGCTCCTCCCGCTTTTTCCCGCGGAAGGGGCCGCCCGAGCCGGTCAGCAATATTTTATGCAGCTCGCCCGCTCCCCTGCCCATCAGGCACTGGAAAATGGCGGAGTGCTCCGAGTCCACCGGGACGATCTCGGCGCCCTTTTCCTTCGCGCGCGCCATCACGAGCTCGCCCGCGCACACGAGGGTCTCCTTGTTGGCGAGGGCGATGCGCTTTTTCGCGTCGATGGCGGCGAGGGTGGGCTTGAGCCCCACGGCGCCGGAAACCGCGGTCACCACGCAGTCGACGCCGTCCATGGCGGCGGCCTCGATCAGGCCCTCCAGGCCGGAGCCGACGCGGATATCCGTATCGGCCACGGCGATTTGAAACTGCTTTGCCGCCGCCTCGTCATAGACGGCCACGAAGTCCGGCCGGAAGCGCCGCGCCTGCTGCTCGAGCAGGTCGATCTTCCGGTTCGCGGTCAGCGCCGCCACGCGGATCCCGGTGTGCGCGGCCACGGCGGCGGTCTGCCGGCCGATGGAGCCGGTGCAGCCGAGAATGGAAATGCTGTTGACCATTTCTCAATCCTCTTTTTTTCTTTTTAATGTTTTCAGATACGCCTTCCGGGCGTCGCTGACGCGATAGCTCTCCACGGCCTTCTGAATCGTTTTGTTGTGCGTCCAGCGCTCGAGGCGCTGCTGTTCGAGATACGGCAGCGCCGCCTCATACTGCTTGGCAAGGGCCGTGGCAAAATACCACGCGACCATCATGCGCACATAGTATTCCTCGCTTCGCACGCCGGCAACCCAGTCAAGATACGCAGGGCGAAAGTCCCCGTCCAGAAAATGGCTCATCAGCATCTCAATGCCGAAGCGCACGGTGTACGTCTCCCCGGAGGCAAGCCAGGCCGGGATGCGCAAAAGCAGCGCGGCGCGGTTTTTTAGAAAGCATTTCGGCTTCAGGGTGTCGCAGACCGACCAGTTGTCCAGGAAGGGAAGGAAACGCTCCGTCTCCGCGATACAGCGCGCAAAGTCCCCGATCTCACCGATCAGAAAGGCGTGGAGGCAGTTTTCCTCATGGTACGCGTGCGGCAGGGACACGAGAAAGTCCTCATACCCTCCCGCCCGGTACAGCTCCTTCGCGAGCGCGCGCATGGCCGGCATACGCACGCCGATCATGCGCTCCGGCGCAAGGTCCGGCAGCAGCGGCAGCGTAAAGTCCCGATAAGCGGGGTCGCGCAGCGCAAACAGCCTTTCCTGGATGTCGGTCATACAGAAATCCCCCCTCCGCAAAACTCATAACTCACAGCTCAAAACTATTTCACCCCGCCGTACCTGCGGTCGCGGCTGCGGTAGACTTCGATGGCTTTGTCCAGCTCCTCCTTCGTGAAGTCCGGCCAGAGCACGTCGGTAAAATAGAACTCGGCGTAG
This sequence comes from uncultured Eubacteriales bacterium, assembly GCA_900319465.1. GTDB lineage: Bacteria > Bacillota > Clostridia > Oscillospirales > Oscillospiraceae > Limivicinus. The sequence continues at coordinate 52,538 of ONOL01000009.1, forward strand.
GCGCACTGCCAGAGGAGAAAGTTCGAGAGCCGCTGCTCCCCGCCCGGGCGGATCAGCAGATCTGGGTCGGGCACGTTCGCCGAATAGAGGTAGCGGGAGAAGAGCTCCTCCGTCAGCTCCCCGTCGGCCCTGCCCGCGGCGGCGTCCTCCGCCCAGCGTCTGGCCGCGCGGACGATCTCGTCCCGCCCGCCGTAGTTGAGGCAGATGTTGGCCTGAAAGCCGTCGATGCGGTCGGCGATCCCGTCGGTCTCGGCGGCGAGCGCCCGCAGCTCCGGGGACAGGCCGCTCACGTCGCCGAAGATGCGCATCTTCATGCCGTCGCGCTCCATGGTGTCGATCGCCTCGCGCAGGTACTTGTCCAGCAGGCGCATGATGGTCTTCACTTCGCTGTCCGGCCGTTTCCAGTTTTCGGTGGAGAAGGCGTAGACCGTCAGATACTCCACGCCGATATCCCGGCAGTACAGGGCGATCTTCCGAAAGGTCTCCGCCCCGGCGGCGTGACCCGCCGTGCGCGGCAGCCCGCGCTTTTTCGCCCAGCGGCCGTTGCCGTCAAGGATGATGGCAATATGGCGGGGAACGCGGTCAAGCCGCTCCCCCGCCGAATTGGTTTTCTTCTCGTTCATCAGATCTCGGTCAGCTCTTTTTCCTTGCGCTCGGTGATCTTGTCGATCTCCTTGATGTAGTCGTCGGTCAGCTTCTGGATGTCCTTCTCGGCGATCTTGTAGTCGTCCTCGGTCATCTCGGAGGTCTTCTGCTGCTTCTTGAACTTCTCGATGGCGTCGCGTCGGATGTTGCGGATCGCGACCTTGCTCTCCTCGCCATACTTCTTGGTCTGCTTTACGAGATCCCTGCGGCGCTCCTCGGTCAGCGGCGGGAACACCAGGCGGATGCCGCGCCCGTCGTTCTGGGGGTTGATGCCCAGATCGGAGGCGAGGATGGCCTTCTCGATGCCCTTGAGCACGGAGCCGTCCCAGGGCTGGATGAACAGGGAGCGGGGGTCGGGCGTGGAGACGGACGCCACCTGCTGGATCGGGGTGGGCGAGCCGTAGTAGTCCACGGTGATCTGGTCGAGCACGGCGGCGTTGGCGCGGCCGGCACGGATGGTGGCCAGCGTGCTGTTGAGCGCATCGCAGGTCTTCTTCATCTTGTTTTCGAATTCCGGATATTTCGCCATGATGGTCCCTCCTGTACGATATTTCAGTAAATGGATTTCTCAGTGATTATTTCACCAGCGTGCCCAGCTTCTCGCCGCAGAGGACGCGGCCGATATTCTCCGGCTCGGCCAGGGCAAAGACGAGCACGGGGATGCCGTTGTCCATCGCGAGGCTGGTGGCGGTGGTGTCCATGACGGCCAGATGGCGGGCGAGCACCTCGTCGTAGGCGATCTCGTCAAACTTCACGGCCTCCGGGTTCCTGCGCGGGTCGTCGGAGTAGACGCCGTCAATGTTCTTCGCGAGCAGGATCGCGTCGGCCCCGATCTCCGCCGCGCGCAGCACGGCCGCGGTGTCGGTGGAGAAGAAGGGGGAGCCGGTGCCGCAGGCGAAGAGCACGATCTTCCCGCTCTCGAGGTATTCGACCGCCCTGCGGGTATCGTAGCGCTCGCCGACGCCCTGGATATCCACGGCGGTCATCACGCGCGCGTCGCAGCCCTCCTGCCGGAAGACGTCGGCCACCGCGAGGCAGTTCATGGCCGTGGCCAGCATGCCCATCCGGTCGGCGCTGACGCGCTCGACCTTCCCGGCGCCGTCCTTGACGCCGCGCCAGAAGTTGCCGCCGCCGATCACGATGCCCACCTGGGCGCCCAGCTCCGTGCAGGCCCTGACGGCCTCGCAGACGCGGGAAACGAAATCAAAATCAAAGCCGACGTGCTTTTCGGCGGCCAGCGCCTCGCCGCTGATCTTGATAAGAACGCGCTTGTAGACAGGTTTCATAACAGCCTCCTTAAAGATCCAGAATTCCCAGGATGATCACGCCCGCGATCACGGTCACGATGGCGCAGTAGTGTTTCCAGCTCAGCTTCTCTTTGAGGAAGATGCGGCTCCACAGCACGGAGGCCACGCAGTAGGAGGAGATGATCGGCGCGGCGAAGGCCACGTGCTCGGTGTCCGCCAGCGCGTAGATGTAGAAGAACTGGCCGACGGTCTCGAACAGGGCGCCGGTGTACTTCGGCGCTTCCTGTCTGGCGATGAGCTTCTGCTTTTTGATGCCCAGCACGTAGATCGCGCACAGGACGCCCATCATCAGGAAGGTCAGCTCGTAGGCGACGTTTGCGGAATCCTCGTCCAGCACCTCCAGCACGCGGCTGTCGGCAAAGGTGCCGAGCGCGTCCAGCAGGCAGTAGATCACCGGGATCAGGATGGCGATCCAGCTCTTGGCGTAATGGCGGTTGGAGGCGTCCTGCCTTGCGCGGCGCAGCTCCTCGTCCTCATTGGCCTCCACAAAGCCGAGGCCGACCACGCCGATGCACACCAGCGCCACCGCGACGAGCGCCACGGGCGGCAGGTCCTCCCCGATGCCGACGGTGGCCAGCGTCAGCACCGCCACGATCGCGCCGGAGGAGTTGCAGATGGGGGACGAGATGGACAGCTCGATGTACCGCAGTCCGAGATAGCCGATGGCCATCGACAGGATGTAAAGCATCGAAACAGGCAGATACGTCAGAATGATGCCCCAACTGATCTCCACGCCCCGGAGGAAAACCTCGTACGCTGCATGCAGTCCCATCACGAGACCCACGGCCATGACCATTTTCAGGTGGCTGTACTTATCCTTCGCGTCCTGACAGCCGATCTTGGAAAACAGGTCCGAGCCGCTCCAACAAAGCAGCGCAATTACCGCAAACCAAAACCACATATTCAATTATGTCCTCTCTTTCTTGTCAATCCATACTGTGTAATCATACCACAGCCCGCCGCATTTGACAAGAACGTGTTGCCCCCGCCCGGGGGAAGAATGTTCACGCTTCGTTCGCATTCGGTGGCTTGTGCTTTTATTGTAAAAGTGTTATACTATTTATTTAGAAACGAAAAGGAGGCGTCATTATGACAAGAATTGATATATTTTCCGGCTTTCTCGGCGCCGGCAAAACCACGTTGATCCGCAAGCTGATCGCCGAGGGCTACCGCGGCGAGAAGCTGGTGCTCATTGAGAACGAGTTCGGCGAGATCGCCATCGACGGCGGTTTCCTGCAGGACGCGGGCGTGCAGATCACGGAGATGAATTCCGGCTGCATCTGCTGCACCCTGGTGGGCGACTTCACGAAGGCGCTCGGCAAGGTCATGGCCGACTTCGCGCCCGACCGCATCCTCATCGAGCCCTCCGGCGTCGGCAAGCTCTCCGACGTGGCGAAGGCCGTGGAGCGCGTCGAGGGCGCGCAGATCGGCGCGAAGGTCACGGTCGTGGACGCCGGCAAGTGCAAGATGTACATGCGCAACTTCGGCGAGTTTTTCAACGACCAGGTGCAGAACGCCGACCTGATCGTCCTCAGCCGCACGGACAGCGCAAACGAGCAGAAGACCCTGACCGCCGTCGAGCTTCTCAAAGGGCTCAACGCGGAGGCCGGGCTCATCACCACGCCCTGGGACAAGCTCAGCGGTGTGCAGATCCGCGAGGTCATGGACGAAAACGGCCTGCGCGCGGCGAAGGAAGCCCTTGCGCACGAGCATCACCACCACGACCATGAGGAGGACGAGTGCGACGATCCCGACTGCGAGTGCCACCATCACCACGACCACGACGGGGACGGGGAGCACGGGCATCACCACCATCACCACGACCACGATGAGAGCGAGTGCGACGATCCCGACTGCGAGTGCCACCACCATCACCACCATCACGCCGACGAGATCTTCACGAGCTGGGGCACGGAGACGCCGAAGAAGTTCACCGAGTCCGAGCTGCGTACGATCCTCGCCGCGCTGGACGACCAGGAGAAATACGGCGCCATCCTGCGCGCCAAGGGCATCGTGGACGCCAGCGACGGCGACTGGCTGTACTTTGACTACGTGCCCGAGGAGACCGACATCCGCCGCGGCAGCGCCGGCGTGACCGGACGTTTCTGCGTCATCGGCTCTCACATCAACGAGTCCGCTTTGAAGGAGCTGTTCAACATTGGCTGACCGCGATCTGCCCGTCTATCTCTTTACCGGCTTTCTGGAGGCCGGCAAAACCAAGTTCATCCAGGAGACGCTGGAGGACAAGCGCTTCTGCAACGGCGAGCGCACGCTGCTGCTCGTCTGCGAGGAGGGCGAGGAGGAATACGTCCCCGAGCAGTTTGCCGATCCCACGGTCTTTATCCGCGTCATTGAGGAGCAGAGCCAGCTCACCCCCCCGAACCTGATGCGCTTTGCCGCCGAGACGCAGGCGGAGCGCGTGGTGATCGAATACAACGGCATGTGGATGCTCGACGCGCTCTACCAGGCCATGCCCGAGAACTGGGTGGTCTATCAGGAGTTCCTGTTCGCCGACGCGACGAGCTTTCTCAGCTACAACAGCAACATGCGCCAGCTCGTCTACGACAAGCTCAAGAGCTGCGAGCTTGTGGTCTTCAACCGTTTCACCCCCGCCATGGACAAAATGGCCTTCCACAAGATCGTCCGCGGCGCCTCCCGCCGGGCGGACATCGCCTACGAGTCCGTGGGCGGCCAGGTGGAGTACGACGACATCCAGGACCCCCTGCCCTTTGACCTCAACGCGCCCGTCGTGGAGATCGCCGACGAGGACTACGCCCTGTGGTATCGCGACATGAGCGAGGAGCCGGACAAGTACGAGGGCAAGACCGTTCGCTTCCGGTGCCGCGCGCTCGTGCGCAAAAAGCTGCCGCCCCACACCTTCGTGGTCGGCCGGCACGTGATGACCTGCTGCGTGGAGGACATCCAGTTCGCCGCGCTCGTGTGCCAGTGGGACAAGGCCGAGCAGATCGAGGACGACAGCTGGATGATCCTCACCGCGGAGATCCATTTCAAATTCAACCGCGCCTACGGCAAGAAGGGGCCCGTGCTGAGCTACGTGGCCTCCGAGCCCTCCCCCGCCCCCGCGCAGGACGTGGCTACGTTCTATTGATTCCATCGGGCGGCCGAAGGCCGCACAACCGCATATTAGCAGCATCAAGGCGCATGCTTTGATGTTGAAAGGACGAGCAGCGAAGTGAGTAAGCTTTCGAGCCTGCGAGGAAGCGAGACGATACAGAGCTTGTGAGGACGCCATGAAATACAAATGCCTTGTCTTCGACCACGACGACACCGTGGTCAACAGCACCGCCACCATCCACTACCCCAGCTTCCTGGCCTTTCTGGACCTGTACCTCCCCGGGCGGACCTGCTCGCTGGAGGACTATTTCGTCAAGAACTTCGACCCGGGCTTCCTCCCCATGTGCCGGGAGGAATACGGCATGAGCGACGAGCTTCTGGCCGTGGAGGGCGAGTTCTGGCGCAGCTACGTCAAAGACCATATCCCCGCCGCCTACCCCGGCATCCGCGAGATCATGGAGCGGCAGAAGGCGGAGGGCGGGCTCGTGTGCGTGGTGTCGCACTCCTTTGACGAGAACATCCTGCGGGACTACGCGGCCAATTCCCTGCCCGTGCCGGACGCGGTATTCGGCTGGGAGCAGCCGCCCGCGCAGCGAAAGCCGCAGCCCTGGCCGCTCGAGGAGATTATGCGCCGCTTCGGGCTCGCGCCCCGCGACCTGCTGATGATTGACGACCTCAAGCCGGGCTACGACATGGCCGCCGCCTGCGGGGTGGACTTCGCGGGCGTGGGCTGGTCGAACGACATTGCCTCCATTGAGGCGTTTATGCGTAAAAACTGCGCAAACTATTTCAAGACCGTACCGGAACTGGCCGACTTTGTGATCTGAGGGAGCTGCGTATGAAGCCTGTTTTATATATCGTCGTCCCCTGCTACAACGAGCAGGAGGTGTTGCCCATCACCGCGCCGCTGTTCCTGCAGAAGCTGGAAACGCTGCGGGACCTGGGCAAGATCAGCGGCGAGAGCCGCGTACTCTTCGTCAACGACGGCAGCCGCGACGGCACCTGGGAGATCATCTGCGCCCTCGCCGCCTCCGACCCCCGTTATCTGGGCATTTCCCAGAGCCGCAACCGCGGCCACCAGAATGCGGTGCTGGCCGGGCTCATGGAGGCCAAAGACCGCTGCGACATCACCATTTCCATCGACTGCGACGGACAGGACGACATCGACGCGATGGACCGCATGGTGGACGCCTATCTCGACGGCTGCGACGTGGTCTACGGTGTGCGCGCCAGCCGCCGGACCGACAGCTTCTTTAAGCGCTTCACCGCCCAGAGCTTTTACCGCTTCCTCGCCGCCATGGGGGCCGAGGTGGTCTACAACCACGCCGACTACCGGCTCATCAGCGCCCGGGTGCTGCGGGAATTCGCCAACTTCAGGGAGGTCAACCTCTTCCTGCGCGGCCTCGTGCCGCTGGTCGGCTTCCGGAGCACGACGGTCGCCTATGACCGCGCGGAGCGCCTCGCCGGCAAGAGCCACTATCCCCTGCGCAAGATGCTCGCCCTCGCGGTGGACGGCATCACCAGCCTCTCCGTCAAGCCCCTGCAGCTCATCACCGGCTTCGGCGTGATCGTGGCGCTGGTGAGCTTCATTGGGGTCCTGTGGGCGCTCGTCACGGCCCTGTGCGGCAAGAGCGTGGCAGGCTGGGCGAGCATGACCTGTATCGTCTGTTTTGTCTCCGGCGTACAGCTGATCTGCCTCGGCATCATCGGCGAGTATATCGGCAAGATCTATCTGGAAACCAAACAGCGCCCCCGCTATATCATCTCCGAGCGCACCTGGGAGAGCTACGGCGCAGAATGCGGCGCCTCCGGCGCCGGGGGAGCGAAAACAGCCGAATAAGGCGCCGGGCCGCGTACGGCGGCGCGTGACGAACGGGAAGAGGACGGATCCCCCCTCTTCCCGTTCCCGTTTTTCTGCTCCGGCCCGCCGGATACGGCCCGGCCTTGGGTCCGGAAATCTTAATAATTTTTAAATTTATCGCAAAATTGGGGTCAAAGTGGGGAATTTCGACCAAAAAACACCGGAAAACTGGTGCCTCATGGGCAGGGAACTCTTGACGAAAAGCCAAAGAAGTTGTATTATTTGCTCGTAGCATATCGTCTACTTCCAAAGAATGGAGGAAAAGCAATGAGCGTTATCCCTGAAGTGAAATGCCGGCGCTGCGGCGAGAGCTTCTCTGCCCTGCGCACGCGCTGCCCCAACTGCGGCACCCGACGGGTGAGCCAGAGCGGACGCACACCGGGGGCCACCCCGGGCACCGTCACGGGCACCGCTTCCTATGAGCGCGCCGAGACGAATACCAAGTGGCAGATGATCTTCGGCCTGATCCTTGTCGTGGCCGTTATTCTTGCTGTGATCGTTATGGTCTCCACAAGCCTGAACGGGCAGGACGTCGGCGGCAGCAGGATTACCAACCCGCCCACCGAAGCGCCTTCCGCTACGCCGATCTACGTGATCGAAGAAGCGCCTACGCCTCCCCCCACGCCCACGCCTACCGTCTCGGAGATCAAGATCTTCTACTACGAGAAGGAGCTGGAAGACTTCACCATGCACGAGGGCGACGAACCCCTGACCATCAAGGCCACCGTCTTCCCCATCGAGGACTTCTCGGACGCCAAGCTGACCTGGCGCGTGGACGACGACAGCGTCCTCAAGATCACCCCCAGCGAAGACACCAAGGAATGCAAGTGCGAGATCCTGGCCCGCAAGAACGGCGGCGTAAAGCTGACGGTCTCCTGCAACGGCACCGAGCACTCCATCCGCGTCTACCTGGTCGCCTGATCAAAGGAAACAGCACCAAAAAAGGAACCTGATCGCAGGTTCCTTTTTTGGTGAATTTATTTGCCTTATTTGAAAATCCGTTATTTGAAAATCCGGCGAAAAAAAGCTTGACAATTCAGATGTCATGCGGTAGAATACCCCTTGCTTGAAGAGAGCTGGACGATTGGCGCAGCTGGTAGCGCATCCGCTTGACGTGCGGGAGGTCACAAGTTCGAGTCTTGTATCGTCCACCATAGGAACTGCACTGAAAAGTGCAGTTCTTTTTTTATTTTCTAGCAAATTCGGCGTGATTTCAGCTGAAAAAGTGACGGCTCCATGCCCGTGATTTTCGTTTGACCACTTTTTTGACCCTTTATGGGTTATCACAGCTTGAGTACATTGGATATAAATACTTCC
>ONOL01000032.1:0-19393 GCA_900319465.1 uncultured Eubacteriales bacterium
AATGATTAAGCCAAAAGCATCCAGTTAAGCCGGCCGCTGACAGACCGCCAGGCGGCCGTTGGTCACCGCATCAGCGGCCGCCGCCCACCGCCGATTGCAGATAACAAAATACAGCAAATATATCAGTCCTTTTCTATCATATGATAGGAGTATTTTATTCGATTGCGTCGCAAGAACATATTATCACAGGACTACACATAAAACAAATGTTTTCTCAATGAAAATAAAATGATGGAGAGACGCTTAAAGTCTCTCCATCACGCTATAAGATGTAAAAAGATGTTCCATAGATGTTCGCAGACAGTCAAAGATGTTCCATAGATGTTAAAAGATGTTCCTAATTGTTCTTAATCGTCTCCCGCGGCTTCTGGATTTGTGCCAAAGGGCTGACTCTGTCATAGTTTTTCGCAATGTCCGCATCGTAAATGGAGCAATAGTGCTTTGTCATTTTCAGGGTGCTGTGTCCCATAAGCCGCTGTAAGGTAAAGGCGTCGCCGCCGCAATCGACAAGGTATTTGCGGGCGAAGGTATGGCGGAACATATGAATGGAGGTTTTGGAAACACCCCGCCGGTGGTTATATCGTGTGATGGACTGACGCAGCGCCGTTTCTGACAGCATACCGCCAAATTGGTCGCAGAACAGATAAGCCTCGGGTTTGCCCTTGCGGATTGCCATATAGTCCCGCAGAATGAGCACCATATAACTACACAGGGGAATAACCTGAACCTTTTTGCTTTTGGTGTGGCGGAACACGACTTGCCTTGCCTCCAAATCAATGTCTCTGTTTTGGATGTTGCGGACGGTAGCCGCTCTACACCCGCTATTCAGCAGGAAATTGACGATAACCCAACTGCGATACTCACAGAAATCGCAATGCTTTTTCGGCTTCTTCAACAGCGTCTCCAATTCTGCGTCGCTGTATGTTTCTTTTACCGTGTCCTGCTCGCGGATGTTCGCCATTGAGAGGGAACAATAGCCCTCCTGATTACACCAATTCAAAAAGGCTCGCATACGGCGGACATAGGTGGCGACGGTGTTGGTCGCCAAACCGTTCTCCCGCATTCCCACGACCATCAATTCCAAATCGCTCTTCGTCAAATCGTCAATCGACCGTTCGATATCGAGGTATTTAGAAATGCTGTGGAGGTGCTGTTTGTAGTTGCGGAGGGTAATATCACACACGCCTTTTGCCGCCTGCGAGGTGGTGTATAAATCCCATACTTGATGGATGGTGTTCGCGATATCCCCATCCACGAAAATCTTTTTTCTTGCCATAAATCAGAGCGCATCCCTTCCTCAAATTTGAGCGTTTAGGGATGCGCTCTGCTTCATCACCGCACACAAAGCAAAAAGCCCTGAAATCCGCAGATTTCAAGGCTTTTGGAGCTGCTGGGCAGATTCGAACTGCCGACCTCATCCTTACCAAGGATGCGCTCTACCTACTGAGCTACAGCAGCAAATTGTATGCCCCTTGAAACAAGGGGCATAGCTGGCGACCACGAAGGGACTTGAACCCTCGACCTCCGGCGTGACAGGCCGGCGTTCTAACCGACTGAACTACGTGGCCATCAATCAGCTTTGTTAGAATACCAGACAATTTCCGGTTTGTCAACACCTTTTTTCGAAATTCATCTCCCCGGCACAGCCGGGGAGATCGTCGATCATTCCGTGGGCGCCGCCGGCGCGGCTCTGCCGCTTTTTCCGAGAAGCAGGAAGCCGAACACGAGCAGCGGCAGGCCTGAGAGCAGGCCGATCGGCGTCGGGCCGAGGGTCGAAAGGTCGGAAAAGGCGGGCTTCATCAGCAGCACGCCGGCGGATGCAACGCCGTTGAAGGCGCCGTGCGCCAGCGCGGGGATCCAGATGCAGTCTGTTTTCTCGTACAGGAAGTCAAGCAACACGCCGAGCGCGACGCAGATCACGCAGAAGAGCAGCGGCCCAAGCACCGGCGCGCCCCAGTATTCCGCACCGTAGTTGTAGCCGATGAGAATGATGATCGGCCAGTGCCACACGCCCCAGATCGCGCCGCCGATCAGCCGGCCTTTTGCGACGCCGAAGCGCTCCTTGAGCAGGGGAACCATCGCGCCGCGCCAGCCGGCCTCCTCGCCCACGGCAAAGAGGGCGTTGAGAAAGGGGGCGTAGGTCAGCATCTGCCCGAACTGAACGAGCAGCAGCGTCTGCAGCGTCAGGCCCCGCTCCTTGAGCTGCGCGATCCCGGCCTCACCGAGCTGCAGGCGCAGCAGCTCGCCGCTCTTGTCAAAGGCGGCGGGGAAGCACAGGAAAAACAGGGCGGCGCCGAGCGCGGACAGGAGGGCGGGGCCGAACCAGGCGGCGAGCACCCATTTGCCCTTTCCGCGCAGCCGCAGATGCCAGCCCATGCCTTGAAGCGGGATCTTCGCGAGAACGGCCGCGAGCAGCGGCGCGAACATGCTGGCGGCGAGGATCATCCGGGAAATTGATACCTGTCCGTTCCAGGCAAAGCCGATGACGGCTGCCTGCAGCATCCACGCGAGCAGGAAGGCCCAGAGCAGATACCTGCCGAGCTGTTTGTTTTTCATTGCCATCACCTCAGAATGAATAACCGGAAACTGCGCTACTTCCGCGCGCAGGCGACGAGCAGGTAAACGACCGGGCCAAAAAGGCCCACCATGGTCACCGGCATGAACCACGCGCCGAGATCGCGTCCCTGCACGGAGCAGAACACGAGCCAGCAGAGCATCAGCGTGATCACGAGCCGCATCACGGCGAACATATCCGCCGTGGCGGCGAGGGTGCGCGGCGTGCGCACCGGGACGTTCCAGATGTTCGGGAAAAAGGAGACGGCGGTAAGACCCGCAAGCATGACCCAGGCCATGACAAGCAGCACGATAAGCGCCTCCGGCCCGCCGTAGGACGTGGGCTGGCCGGCGCTGTCAAAATGCGTGGGGATCTTCCCGTCAAGGCTCCCCCAGCGGACGATGGCAAAGACCGTCGTCCCGAGCAGGGCGAGCGCGGACAGCCCCGTCATCACGTGATGCCAGATTTTCGGACGCATACGGCTTCCTCCTCACCCGATGTCGATCTCGATGGCCCGGTCTATGTCCGCGCCCACGTATTTCCCGTCCTTTTTCCGCTGCTTGACGCACTCCGTGAGCAGGTACTCGATCTGGCCGTTGATGGAGCGGAAATCATCCTCCGCCCAAGCGGCGATGGCGTCATAGAGCTTGGGGGACAGGCGCAGCGGCACCTGTTTCTTCGCGTTGTCCGCCATGGGACATCAATACAGGCTGCCGGAATTGACCACCGGCTGCGCGTCGCGGTTGCCGCACAGGACGACCAGCAGGTTCGACACCATGGCGGCCTTGCGCTCCTCGTCCAGCTCCACGGTATGGTTCTCGCTCAGGCGCTCGAGCGCCATCTCCACCATGCCGACCGCGCCGTCCACGATCATCTTGCGCGCGTCGATGATGGCGCTGGCCTGCTGGCGCTGCAGCATGACCGCCGCGATCTCGGGGGCGTAGGCCAGATAGGTGATGCGGGCCTCGATGATCTCGATGCCGGCGTCCTCCACCTTCTGCTGGATCTCGTCGCGGATGCGCTGGGCCACGAGCTCGCTCGAGCCGCGCAGGCTGCCCTCGTCCGCCACGCCGTCGCCGGTCGTGTCCACGCCGGGGGCAACGTCGTAGGGATAGATGCGTACGATGTTGCGCACCGCGCTGTCGCACTGCAGGGAGAGATACTCCTTGAAATTGTCGACATGGAAGACCGCCTTGGCGGTGTCGGTGACCTTCCAGATGACCGCGATGCCGATCTCGACGGGGTTGCCGAGGCAGTCGTTGATCTTCTGGCGGCTGTTGGAGAGCGTCATGGCCTTGAGGGAGATCTTCTTGCTGGGCATCTCGGCCGCCGCTTCCGCGTTCTTGCTGAGCGCCGCGTTCAGCAGGGCGCTGCCGCTGCCCGCGTCCACATCGCCGGACTGGTTGAGCTTGGTCTTGGCGGCCGGGTTCACGGCCACGCAGAAGGGATTGACGAAGTAGAAGCCGTCCTCCTTCAGGCTGCCGATGTACTTGCCGAAGAGGGTCAGCACCAGCGCCTCCTGCGGCTTGAGCACCTTCAGCCCGCAGAAGGGCACCCAGCCCACAAGCAGCCACAGAATGCCGAGAATCATCAGGGGCACAAAACCGATCCGCCCGGCGTCGAGCTGAATGCCGGAGACGATCACGAGCGCGATCGCCGCAAGATACAGCGCGGTGAACAGCAGCAGCATGGGCATGCCGTTCTTCTTGTTGTTCAACACTTTCTCTTTCATGGAAAGCGCCTCCTTTTATTGCGTTGCAAAACAGCTTGTCACGATCTGTTTTGATATCATAATAATATCACGATAATATTCCATTGTCAAGAAAAACCGGAAAATTTTTCCGCGCCCGGGCACGCAGGCCGCGATGGGGGCCGAGTCCCGCAGAAAAACTGAAAAATTCCAAAGAAGTCTGGACAATTTTCGACATTTATTGTATACTCTTTGTAACCATTTGAAACCGCCCGGCGCGCGGAAGCGAAAACGGCGCCCACGCGGCGGACAAGAAGGAGGTTTTCGCAATGAAAGGCAAAATCACAGCCGTGCTGTTTATCCTGGTATTTTTGCTGGTCGTGGCGGTGGTGTTCACGTTTCTGACCAGTCTTGACCGCCGCAGAGAGGCGGCGGCCAACGAGCCCGTGAACAACGACGTCGTCGTCACGGAGAACACGCCCGTGCCCACCGCGGAGGCGCCCGCCCCCGCGAGCGCCGTCCCCTATGAAGCGCCCGCCCAGACCGCCGTCGTAACGCCCGCACCCACCGCGGAGCCGGCGGCCGCGCCTGCCGAGCCCGCCGAACCGGCGGCCGCGGTGATCGAAACGCCGACGCCCGAAGGCATCCCCGAGTCAGTCTCCGGCAACGCGCCCGACATGGGAGCGCTGCTGGGCAGCGGCAGCTTCTCCTCCAACACCGGCACGGCCGTCAACATCCGCGCCGACTGGGAGGCCCGCGTCTCCGGCGCAAATGAGGTGAAGCTGCAGGTCAAGATCATCCTCAACTCTTACAGCATCTACGTCAACTCCCTGCCCAACGCGGTGAACATCGGCCTCAACGGGCAGTACGTGTCGCTCGATTCCCCGGCGCTCTCCTACGACAGCAACACCTCCCAGCTTACCGCGGAGCTGGCCTCGCAGTCCTTTACCGTACAGCTTCCCGCGGGCAGCTCCCGCGACCTCGACCTGCAGGCGGAATGGCACTGGGGCGGCACTTACGGCGGGGTCTACATCCCCGTGATCGAGTGCGGCGGCACCATCAGCCTCTCACGGTAATCACCCATGGACAGTCTCTCTTATGAAATCCTGCAGAACTGGCAGGTGCGCAAAACAAAAGCGCAGAAGCTCGCGTTCATTGAAATGATGCAGAGCCGTCTCCCCGGCCTTCGGGTCGAGGAGGGCGGTTTCCCCCGCTGCCGCAATCTGGTGCTGGGCGATCCGGAGACGGCGAAGGTCGTCTTTACCGCCCATTACGACACCTGCGCGCGGCTTCCCTTCCCGAATTTCATCACGCCGAAGAATTTCCTGCTCTACCTCGGCTACAACCTTCTGATCCTGCTGCCCTTCTTTGCTCTGATGGCGCTGCTGACACGGCTGCTTGTGCCGGCGCTGGACGTTCTGGGCTTTCAGCTCAGCTTATGGATCCCCTGTTTGCTGATGATCTATCTCTTTATCCTCGGCCCGGCGAATCCCCACACCGTCAACGACAACACCTCCGGCGTGCTGACGCTGGTCGAGATCATCCGCTCCTTGAGCGAGGAGGAGCGTTCGCAGCTCTGTTTCGTGTTCTTCGACCACGAGGAGAGCGGGCTGTTCGGTTCGGCGTCGTTTAAATCCAAGCACAAAAACCAGATGAAGGACAAGCTGCTCGTAAACTTTGACTGCGTTTCGGACGGCGACCATTTCCTGTTCGTCTTTTCCGGCAAGGCGCGCAAGCGCTATGAGGCGCAGCTGCGCGAGGCCTTTGCGGCCTCCGAGGGCAAGAGCGTCCTGTTCGAGAGCGGAAGCACAGCCTTCTACCCCTCCGATCAGGTCAACTTCCCGCTGGGTGTCGGCGTTGCGGCGCTGAATAAGCACCCGGTTTTCGGATACTATCTCAACCGCATCCACACGCAGAACGACACCGTGCTGCAGGAGGAGAACATCGCCTGGTTTGCCGAAGGGGCGAAAAAGCTCGCGGGGCTGCTGGCCGGGGAATAAGCCCCGCCGCCCCGCAGCGATCCTGTTTTCCCACTCAACGTATTTCGGAACGGTCCGCAGCGCTGCGCTCCGTCAAAACAAGGAGAAATGCTCATGAATTGTCCCTATTGCGGCGCGCCGATCATCGGAAACGCCAAGTTCTGCATGAATTGCGGCGCCGCTGCCCCTTACAGCGACGAAAGCCCCCTTTCGTACGCCGAAGCCTCCGCCCCCGTGTCGCAGGCGTACCGGCCCGAAATCACGTCGGTCCAGGATCTTCCCCCTCAGTTTCGCCCCATGAGCCCCTGGGCATATCTGGGCTGCTCGCTGTTGTTCAGTATCCCGTTGATCGGCTTTCTCTGTCTGCTGATTTTCACGTTCAGCAAGGAGAACATCAACCGCAGGAATTATGCCCGTTCCTATTGGTGCGCGATTCTTGTCGTTTTGATTCTCTTCGCGGTTCTGGCCGCGACGGGCGTGCTCTCCGCCCTGGCAGACACTGTGGCGGAAACCGCAACGGAAATCATGTACAGCCTTAACTGATACACAGGAAAAAGCTTGCCCCTCCGGCGTTGCAAACGCCGGAGGGGCAAGCTTTTTATTCCACTGCGTCGACCGTGAGCAGGCCGTCGGCGACGCGGAACCTTACGTTCTTTCCCGCAAAGCTGAGGCCGTAGACGCGCTCCGGGTCGTCCTGATACCGGGGCCGGGGGTCGTTTGCCAGCACGCCGCGCAGCGCGGCGCGCTTTTCTTTCGGGATTCGCTCCTCCGCCCCCGGCGCAAAGGCCACCGCCAGCGTCCGCCCCGCGTCGGGCGCGAAGCCCGAGAGCGCCTCCGGCCGACAGTCGGCGTAGGGGAGATAGGGCTTGACATCGAAGATCGGGGTGCCGTCGACGAGGTCGGCGCCGCCCACTACCAGCACCGGGCCGCGCGTTTCGTCCCGCTCGACGCGCAAGAGCCTCACGCAGCTCAGGCCGAGGGCGTTCGGCCGGAAGGGCGAACGGGTGGCAAAAACGCCCACGCGCTCGTTCCCGCCGAGGCGCGGCGGGCGCACCGTGGGCGAGAATTCCCGGCCGAGGGCTTTGGAAAACTGCCAGATCAGCCAGAGATGGGAGAAGCCCTCAATACCGCGCAGCGCGTCCGGATTGCGGTACGGCGGCTCGAAAACGATTCGTCCCTCCAGCTCCTCCACAACGCCCGCCTGGCGCGGCACGCCGAATTTCTCGCCCAGATCGCTCTCCAGATGCGCGATGGGGCGGATCTCGAAGCCCGCCGTCACAGCAGCTGCTCCAGCAGCTTCAAAAGCTGCAGCGACACGAAGTTGATGAGCATATGCAGGAACATACTGCCCCAGATGCTGTTGCCGTACTCGTAGCAGCGGCAGAGCACATAGCCCGCCGGGATATACTGGATCAGATACAGCCAGCTCACGGGGTCGGACACCGCGTAGCCCCAGACGTGGTAGATGGCAAAGAGCGCGATGGAGACAAGATAGGCGAGCAGGCGGCTCTTGCGGCGGATCGTGCCGAAAATGCCCGCGCGGAAGAGCATCTCCTCCACGATGGGGGCGAGGAAGATCACCGCCGCGCTCATCTTGCCGGTCTGCCGGCCCACGAGATCCATGACGGCGGCGTTGTTGGGGTTGTCCTCGGCGTTGATCACCAGCGACAGGACGCCCGACGCGGCCAGGTTCAGAAGCAGCATCGTGCCGTAGCAGCTCAGGATCGTCAGCAGGATGCGGCCGGGGTGGTCCGCCAGCGCGTCAAAATCCCGGCGCAGGAAGCGGAAGCCCACGACGAGCAGGAAGAGCGCGCCGACGACGTAGAGCAGGAAGTTGAGCTCCACCGCATCGATCACGCCGAGAAGGATCAGCAGCAGCGGCAGACCGATCACGTGGACCGGCAGCCACAGCAGCACCAGCACCGTCTGCAGCTTCGTCAGGCGGCTCGTAAATTCGGGAATCTCTCGTTTCTGCATTATGCCCTCGCTTTCCGCTGCAGCTCATAGAGCAGGTTCATCCCCTCGATGGGCGTGAGCGTGTTCAGGTCGATCTCCAGCAGCGCCCGGCGCACCTCGTCCGCGCCGAGGTCGGCAAAGCTGATCTGATCCTCGCCCGCCGCCGCGCCCGGCGCGGCGACGCCTTCGGTTTCCAGCTCCTTTAAGTATTCCTTCGCCTTCCGGATCACCGAATCGGGCAGGCCGGCGAGCTTGGCGACTTCGATGCCGTAGCTGTCGTCGGCCGCGCCGCGGATGATCTTGCGCAGGAATACCAGCGTGCCGCCCTGCTTCTTGGCCGTGATGTTGTAGTTGCGCACGCCGGACAGCTCGCCTTCGAGGGCGGAGAGCTCGTGGTAGTGGGTGGCGAACATGGTCTTCGCGCCGAGCTTCCGCTTGTCCGCGCAGTATTCGAGCACCGCGCGGGCGATCGCCATGCCGTCGAAGGTGGAGGTGCCCCGGCCGATCTCGTCGAGGATCAGCAGCGAGGCGCCGGTGGCGTGCTTGAGGATCTCCGCCATCTCGTTCATCTCCACCATGAAGGTGGACTGGCCGGAGGCCAGATCGTCGCTTGCGCCGATGCGGGTGAAGACCCGGTCCACCACGCCGACCGTGGCCGAGCGCGCCGGAACGAAGGAGCCCATCTGCGCCATCAGCACGATCAGCGCGGTCTGGCGCATATAGGTGGATTTGCCGGCCATGTTCGGACCGGTCACGATGGCGACGCGGTCGTCGCCGTCGTTGAGGAAGGTGTCGTTCGGGACGAAGAGCACTTCCTTCAGGGTCTGCTCCACCACCGGGTGGCGGCCCTCCAGGATGTGCAGCTCGCGGGAGGCGTCCACCTCCGGGCAGGTATAGTTGTTGCGCACGGCGACCTCGGCGAGCGAACAGAGCGCGTCGAGCCGCGCCACGGCGTCGGCGCTCGCCTGGACGCGCGCGACCTTGGCCGCCACGCTGTCGCGCACCTCGCAGAAATACCGGTATTCCAGCTCGTTGATCCGGTCCCGCGCGGTCAGGAGCGTGTTCTCCAGCTCCTTGAGCTCCTGCGTAAAGTAGCGCTCGTTGGACACCAGGGTCTGCTTGCGGATGTAGTCCGCCGGGACGTTCTCGAGCCCCGCCGAGCGCGGCACGTCGATGTAGTAGCCGAAGACCTTGTTGTAGCCGATCTTGAGCTTTTTGATCCCGGTACGCTCCCGCTCGCGCGCCTCCAGCTCGGTCACCATCTGCGCGCCGTTGTCGCGGATGCTGCGGAGCCGGTCGACCTCCTCGGAGTAGCCCTCGCGCAGGATGCCGCCCTCGCGGACGGAGAAGGGCGGTTCTTCGCAGATGGCGCGGTCGATCTCCGCGCGCAGATCCTCCAGCGCGTCCATGCCGCCGATCTCGCGCAGCTCCGCGCTCCGGAAACCGTCGGTCAGCTCCTTGAGCCGGGGCAGCACCGCGGCGCAGTTTGCGAGCGTGTGCAGGTCGCGGCCGCCGGCGGTGCCGTAGACCGCGCGGCCCACGAGCCGCTGCATATCGCTGATCTCCCGGAGCGCGAGCATCAGCTCGCCGCGCGCCACATGGTCCTTCGCAAGCTCGCCGACGGCGGCGAGGCGGCGCTTGATCGCCACGACCGACAGAAGCGGCCGCTCCACCCAGGAGCGCAGCAGGCGCCCGCCCATGGGAGTCCGGGTCTTGTCCAGCACCCACAGGAGGGAGCCGCGCTTTTCCCCGCTGCGGAGGGACTCCGTCAGCTCCAGCGAGCGGCGCGTCGACCAGTCGAGCTCCATATAGCGCCCGCCGTAGAACACGTCGAGGCGGCGGATGTGGCTCATGTCGAACTTCTGCGTCTCCTGAACGTACTGCAGCAGCGCCCCCGCCGCGCAGACGGCCTCCGGCGCTTCCCCGAGCCCGCTCTCGTCGACGTTCCCGAAGCCGAAGCGCTCGCAGACGCGGGCCGCGGCGGGCAGGTACTCAAACATCGTGCCGCCGAACTCCAGCATGGCGCCGAGCTTCTGCCTGAGGAAGCCGGGGATCGTCTCCTCCTCCAGCGCGCCGGCCGAGAGCACGGCCTCGCGCGGGGCGAAGCGCCCGAGCTCGTTGACGATGTGGGAGACGGCGGCGCTGTCATAGGCGGCGGCGCAGAATTCGCCCGTGGAGATATCGCAGAAGGCGGCGCCGCCCCGGCCGTTGGCAAGATGAACGGCGCAGAGGTAGTTTGAGCGCCCCTCTTCGAGCATGGAGCTCTCGGTGACGGTGCCGGGGGTGATGATGCGGATGACCTCGCGCGACACCAGGCCCTTGGCCAGCGCCGGGTCCTCGGTCTGCTCGCAGATGGCGACCTTGTAGCCCTTGGCGATGAGCCGGGCGATGTAGGCCTCCGCGCTGTGGTAGGGGACGCCGCACATCGGCGTGCGCGCCTCCGGGTCCTCCACGCTGCGGTCGCGCGTCGTCAGCGCGAGATCCAGCTCGCGCGAGGCGATCTTCGCGTCCTCGTCAAACATCTCATAAAAATCGCCCAGGCGGAAGAAGAGCAGGCAGTCCTGATGCTGCTGCTTGATCTCCAGATATTGCCGCTTCATAGGCGTCAGCTCAGCCATATTCTCTCTCCTGAATCTAAAAACTGAAAACTATCGGATCTCCCCGTACAGCGCCCAGGTGTTGCCGGACGTGATCGTCACCGGCACAAACTTCCCGATCAGCGCCGGATCGCCCTTCAGGTGCACGAGTCTGCCGCCGTTGGTGCGGCTGGAGAGGTTGTACTCCTCGCGTCCGGTCTCTCCGTCGACGAGCACGCGCAGGGTCTTGCCCTCGTACGCCCGGTGCTTCTCGCCGGAGATGCGGTTGGACAGCTCCGTGAGCGCATCGAAGTGCTTCTGCTTGTCGGCGCGGGTAAAGGGGTCGGGCATCGAGGCCGCCGGGGTACCCACGCGCTTGGAGTAGATAAAGGTGAACATTGCGTCATAGCGCACTTCCTCCACGAGCGAGAGCGTTTCGGCGAAGTCCTCGTCCGTCTCGCCGGGGAAGCCCACGATGATGTCCGTCGTGAGCACGAGGTCGGGCATGTACTGCCGCGCGAGGGCGACCTGATGCAAATACTTTCCGCGCGTGTAGCTGCGGTTCATGGCCTTCAGGATGCGGTCGCTGCCCGCCTGCACCGGCAGGTGGAGCTGATGGGCGCATTTCTCGCATTCGGCCATCGTGCGGAAGAGCTTCTCGGTCGCGTCCTTGGGGTGGCTCGTCATGAAGCGGATCAGAAACTCGCCCGGGATCTCGTTCACCATGCGGAGCAGATCCGCGAAATCCACGCCGCAGTCGAGATCGCGGCCGTAGGAGTTGACGTTCTGGCCGAGCAGGGTGATGTCCTTATAGCCGGCCTCGACGAGCCGCCGCGCCTCGGCGAGCACATCCTCCGGCCGACGGGAGCGCTCGCGGCCGCGCACATAGGGCACGACGCAATAGGTGCAGAAGTTGTTGCAGCCGTACATGATCGACAGCCACGCCTTCACGCTGCCGTCGCGCTTCTGGGGGATGCCCTCGGCGACGGAGCCGGGATCCTTCTCGGCGGCGAAGACACGCCTGCCGCTCTGCATCACGCGCTCCAGCAGCGCCGGGAAGCGCCAGAGCTCGTGCGGCCCGAACACGAGATCCACCACGGGGTAGGACAGTTTGATTTTTTTCGCCATGTGCTCCTGCTGCACCATGCAGCCGCAGACCGCGACGATCTGCCCGGGGCGGGCCTTCTTCGCGTGGTTCAGGGCGCCGACGTTCCCGAGCACGCGCATCTCCGCGTGCTCGCGCACGGCGCAGGTGTTGATCACGACCACGTCCGCCTGGAACTCGTCCTGCGTAAAGCCGTAGCCCATCTCGGCAAGGTAGCCGCGCAGCTTTTCGCTGTCGGCCTCGTTCTGCTGGCAGCCGTAGGTGTCCACCATTGCGAGCGGACGCCGGCCGTCCGCCGTGACGCGGTCAAAGATGCGGCGGCAGATCTCCTCCTGCTCCCGGATCTCGCCGGGCGCGATTTCTTTTCTCTCGTAAGGCATAGCGTGCTTCCTTTGACTTCTGTTGTAATAATGAGAATCGGGCGAAGGATTCTAAAGCATCCTTCGCTGCCAAACTTATCGTTCGGCAGCGAAATCACTCGAAGCCTCAATTGATTTCGCCATCCGATGGTCATTATAATATATGATTTTAACATAAAGGGTATGGAAGTTTCAATAAAAATCATTTATAATAAAAAATCCATACAGCCTCCGCCGCGCAAGGGGAGGCAGGAAGGAAGTGCTGCGAATGCCGTCCATCAATATCCTCTCCCCCCATGTGGCCGATATGATCGCCGCCGGCGAGGTGGTGGAGCGCCCGGCGTCGGTGATCAAGGAGCTGCTGGAAAACGCCTTTGACGCCGGAGCCAAAAACGTCACCGTGGAGATCCGCGGCGGCGGCGCGCCCTATATCCGCGTCACCGACGACGGCTGCGGCATGGCCCCGGAGGACGCGGGGATCGCCTTTCTGCGCCACGCCACCTCCAAGCTCAGCGACGAGCGCGGGCTCGAGGCCATCCGCACGATGGGCTTTCGCGGCGAGGCGCTGGCCGCCATCTCCGCCGTGTCCCACATTGAGCTGCTCACCCGGCAGAAGGGGGCCGGGAGCGGCACCCGCATGACGCTCGCCGCCGGGGACATCCGGGACATGGGCGCCGCGGGCTGCCCCGAGGGGACCACGATGATCGTGCGCGACCTCTTCTTCAATACCCCCGCGCGGCTGAAGTTCCTCAAGTCCGACCGGGCGGAGGCCGGCGCCTGCGTGCAGGCCGCGCTGCGCTGCGCCCTCGGGCGGCCGGAGATCTCCGTGCGCATGCTGCGCGACGGGAAGGAGGAGTTCTTCTCCGCCGGCGACGGGCGCGAGGATTCCTGCGTCTATACCCTGCTGGGGCGGGAGCTTGCAGGCTCGATGCTCCGCTGCGTCAGCGAGGACGGGGGCGTACGCGTCACGGGCTTCGTCTCCTCCCCCTCCGCCGGGCGCGGCAGCCGCGGCGCCCAGTATTTCTTCTGCAACGGGCGCTTTATCCGCTCCCAGCTGCTGCAGGCGGCCCTTGAGCAGGCCTACCGGAACACGCTGCTGAGCGGCCGCTTCCCCGCCTGCGTCCTGTATCTCGACCTGAGCGCCGCGAGCGTGGACGTGAACGTCCACCCGGCCAAGATCGAGGTCAAGTTCTCCGCCGAAAAGCAGGTCTTCGACCTCGTATACAACGCGGTGCGCCTCTCCCTCGAGAGCGAGAACCGGACCGCCGCGGTCACGCTCTCGCCCTCCACCCGGAAGGCCGTGGAGCCGAAGCCGGATTTCTATCGCAGCATGAGCGCCCAGAGCTTCCGCGACAACGGCTATTCCGTGGAGAAAAGCCGCCCGGCGCCCGCGTCCGCGCCGCTGCGCAGCCCCTCCGCGGCCGCGGAAAGGCCGGACGTTTCCGCCGCCTTCGCGACGCTTCGCGAGAGCGCGGACTTCACACAGACCCGTCTGGATCTGAGCGCGGCGCAAAAGATTGAAAAATTTGATGAAAAAGTACCGGATTCGACGGTTATTTCCCTCGACTCTGTGGGAAAACCTGTTCAAAATGTGGAAAAATCGGCTCTTCCGGACTATAAACTCCTGGGTGAGGCCATGAAGACCTATCTTCTGGTCGAAACGGGCGGGGAGCTGCTGCTCATCGACAAGCACGCCGCCCATGAGCGCATGAATTTCGACCGTCTGAAAGCCATGGACCGCGAGATCCTGTCCCAGAGCCTGCTGACCCCCGCGCACCTCCGGCTCGACCCCGCGGACGCGGAGCTGCTGGAGCAGAACGGCGAGCTGCTCGCCGAACTCGGCTTTGAACTTGAGCCCTTCGGCGGGGACGATTACGTGATCCGCGCCGTCCCGGCGGACATCCTCGCCGCCGACGCGGCGCCCGCTGTGGAGGAGATCCTCGAGAAGCTGCGCCGGGGCAAAGCGCCCGACAGGCAGAGCGTCCGGGACGAGCTCCTGCACACCGTGGCCTGCAAGGCCGCGATCAAGGCCGGCTGGGACACGAGCGACGAAGAGCGCCACCGCATCGTGCGGGAGGTGCTCTCCGGCCGCGTCAAGTACTGCCCGCACGGGCGCCCCGTCTCCGCGGTATTGACGCGGAAGGACCTGGACAAGATGTTCAAGCGGATCGTATAGCGAGCCGCGTTTGTTCTCAAGCGCAAAGGCCGTCAGCCGGGCAAGGCCAAACCCATTTCTTTCCCATCGGGGAAAGAGACGGCTTTTGATGCCATGGAAAGGCGAAAAGAAAGAACGGGGCGCCTCCGCACCGCTCGATTATTGCGGCTCGCGGCGCGGCAAGAAACGCAGCTTCCCATACACAAGGATACGGTTTAAGAATGATGAAGCCTGAAATTATCGTTGTCTGCGGCCCGACGGCCACAGGCAAAACCCGCCTCGGCATCGAGCTCGCGGAGGCTTTCGGCGGCGAGATCGTCTCGGCCGACTCCATGCAGATCTACCGGGGCATGGACGTCGGCACCGCCAAGGCCACGGCCGAAGAGCGCGCCAGGGTGCCCCACCATATGCTCGACGTTTGCCCTCCCGCGGAGGACTACTCCGTCTCCCGCTACGTGCAGGAGGCGGGCGCGGTCTGCGACCGGCTGCTGAGGGAGGGAAAGACCCCGATCCTCGTGGGCGGCACCGGGCTCTATATCGACTCGCTGCTCTCCGGACGGGATTTCGCCGAACGCCCGGAGGGGGACGACGGGCTGCGGGAACGGCTGAGCGCCGAATACGACGCCCTCGGCGGGGAAAAAATGCTGGAGACGCTGCGCGGCTTCGACCCTGAGCGGGCGGCGAAGCTCCACGCCTCCGACAAGCGCCGCATCGTCCGCGCCATCGAGATCTTCCGCCTCACCGGCAAGACCATCACCGCCCACGACCGCGAGACCCGCGCCCGTCCGCCCCGCTATCGCGCCTTCACCGCCGCGCTCACATACCGCGACCGCGCCGACCTCTATGCGCGCATCGACCGCCGCGTGGACGAGATGGTCGCCGGCGGGCTTTTCGAGGAGGTGGAGGGCCTGCTCGCGCAGGGACTTTCCGCCGACTGCACCGCCATGCAGGCCATCGGCTACAAGGAGGCCGTGCTCGCGCTGCGCGGGGAGCTGAGCCGCGCGGAGGCCGCGGCGCTCATCCGGCAGAACAGCCGCCGCTACGCCAAGCGGCAGCTCACCTGGTTCGGGCGAAACCCGGACGCGCATTGGTTCCTCTGGGACCGTGTCCCCGATTTCGACGGCGCTTTGCATGAAATCCGGCGCCTGCTTTCGACACAATAATCAGACCGCTCCGCGCTATCATGAAGTATCTGCCGCGGCAGAGACATCAAGATAGAAGGAGCAGAAGAATATGCAAAAACAAATCAACCTCCAGGACGCCTTCCTCAACCAGGCCCGCAGGGACCGGCTCACCGTCACCATGTTCCTGATGAACGGCTTCCAGCTTCACGGCACCGTCAAGGGCTTTGACGGCTTCACCGTGGTGCTGGATTCCGAGGGCAAGCAGCAGCTCATCTACAAGCACGCCATCTCCACGATCGTGCCGCCCCGGCCTCTGACCCTTGAAGCCGTCGATACATAAGGGGCGGGAGACCCCCTTCCTGCTCGCCGCCGCCGCAGCGCTGTTCCTCGCGGCCTGCTGCTATCTGGGCGCGGCGCTCTACGGCGTGCTCGCGGCGCTGCCGGAGGCGCGGACGCTCCCCGCCGCGGCGGCGGGCGACACGCTGCACGGCCTCGCCGTCCGGCAGGAGAGCGCGGTGGAGGCGGTCCCCGGCGCGCGGGACGGCGAGCGCATCACCGGAGAGGGCGTGTACTTCTCCGCCTGCGACGGCCGCGAGAGCCTCTCGCCCCCGGATCTGGACGGGCTGACGCCCGCCGGGCTCGCGGCGCTGCTGGAGGCGGCCCCGGAGCCGTCCGGCGGCGGGCGGATCGTGAAGAGCACGGTCTGGTACTACGCCGCGCTGCTCGATGGCGGCGACGCGCCTGAGCCGGGGCGCTGCCGCCTGCGCTTCGAGGGCTTTTCCCGGGCGGTGCCCGCGCGGCTGATCGCGGTGCGGGAGGAGGACGGGCGGCAGCTGCTGCTCTTCCGCCTGACGGAGGGCGGAAACTACCTGAAGATCCGAATCATCAACGCTGAGATAGAAAGCTGAGACAGAAAGAAGCGGAAACCATGAGTATAACCGAAAACGTCGCGCGCGTACGCGCGCAGATCGAGGAGGCCGCCCTCCGGGCGGGCAGGGACCCGAAGGAGGTCCTGCTCGTCGCCGCGACCAAGATGAACGACGCCGCGCGCGTGCGCGAGGCGATCGAAGCGGGCGTGGACGTCTGCGGGGAAAACCGGGTGCAGGAGATGCTGGAGAAGCACGCGCAGGGCGCCTATGAGGGCGTGCCGCTGCACTTCATCGGCCATCTGCAGAAAAACAAGGTCCGGCAGGTGGTGGGGCTGGCCTCGCTCATCCACGGCGTCGACAGCCTCGCCCTGCTGGAAGCCATCTCCCGCGAGGCCGAAAAGCGCTCTCTCCGGCAGGACGTGCTGCTTGAGGTGAACATCGGGGGCGAGGCCTCCAAATCGGGCTTTGCGCCGGAGGAGATCCCCGCCGCGCTGGAAGCGGCCGCCGGTTTTGGCGGGATTTTTGTGCGCGGACTGATGGCAATTCCTCCCATTTGCGCAAGTCCCGACGAAAACCGACCTTTTTTTCTCGCGATGAGGAAGCTTTTTGTTGACAATGGCAGAAAAAAATACGATAATGTATCCATGGATTTTTTGTCTATGGGAATGTCCGGGGATTTTACCGAGGCCGTCGCATGCGGGGCCGGCATGGTCCGCGTCGGCACGGCGATCTTCGGCGCCCGTAATTATTCTAAATAGCACTTCCTGGAGGCAAGACCATGGGTTTCATGGATGAACTGCGCAAGCTCACCCAACCGTATGACGACGAGGATGATTTTTTTGAAGGCGCCGAGACGAATCTGAGGCCGCAGGCCCAGCCCAGCGCCGCACAGATACAGTTTGAGAGCGCGTTCGGCGAAGAGGCCGGCGCCAAGCCCGAGCCGGAGGCGGCATCCGCAAAGGAAGGCGCGCCCAAGACGGCGCCCGCAGGCGGCTTTCTCAGCAATTTCGGCTTTAAGAAAAGCGGCAAGCCCAAGCGCGAGCGCGTCGTGGAGTTCGGCGGCAGCGAGCAGCAGGTGATCCTCTTCAACCCCAAGACCTTTGACGAGGCCGGGGAGCTGGTGAGCCATCTGGGCCAGGGCCGCTCGGTGGTGATGACGCTCGAGGGCATCCCGACGGACAACGCCCGCCGCCTGCTGGATTTCCTGTCCGGCATTACCTTCGCTCTGAACGGGAGGATCACTCCCATTTCCGCAAAGACTTATTTCGTCACGCCCCAGAACGTGGACGTGCTCGGCTCCCAGGCCGAACAGGCCGAGAACGACGGCCAGTACCTTTAAGACAGAGAAAACTTTGAAAGGTGGATAACGATATGATTACCGCTCAGGACATTCGCGAGAAGACTTTTGAAAAGTCTCGCCTCAGTGGCTACGATATGGCTTCTGTGGACGATTTTCTGGAGGATCTGGCCAATGAGATCACGGCCGCCCAGAAGGAGAACACCGTCCTCAAGAGCAAGATGAAGGTCCTCGTCGACAAGATCGAGGAGTACCGCGCCGGGGAAGAGACCCTCTCCTCCGCGATTCTCTCCGCCCAGAAGCTGGCCGTCCAGATCGAGCAGGACGCCCGCAAGCGCGCCGAAGCGATGATCGCCGAGGCCGAGCAGAAGGTGCAGGCGCGCGTCGGCTCCATTGAGGAGGAGACCCGCCTCTACGAACGCCGCCTCGCCGACGCCAAGGCCGCCACCGCCAGATACTTCGACGAAGTGCGCGCCCTGTGCGAGAGCCAGATCGGCAAGCTTGACGCGATCAGCCAGGATTACATTCCCCAGCCGGAGGCCGACGCGGCCGCCGGCGCCGCCGACGTGGACGACGTGGACGACGCCATACGCAGCATTGAGGATTCCGCCTCCAAGATTCAGCCGGAGATGAAGTTCTCCCTCGATCTCGGCTCCGCCGAGGCGTCTGCGCCCGATTTCAGCTTTGAGAGCACCCAGCCCTTCACGGTCTGAGCGCGAAGCAATCTGCATAACACGGGGCGGGCGCCGCAAGGCGCGCGCCCCGCTTTCCGATTTTTTTACGATACAGGAGATACGCTTATGTCTAAGGATTTTAACGCCACCCTGAACCTGCCGAAAACCGAGTTCCCCATGCGCGCGGGTCTGCCCAAGCGTGAGCCGGATATGCTCAGGCGCTGGGATGAACTGGATGTTTACGCCGAGCACATGAAAAAGAGCGAGGGCCTGCCCCTCTTCAATCTGCACGACGGCCCTCCCTTCTCCAACGGCGACATCCACATGGGCCACGCCCTCAACAAGTCCATCAAGGACTTCATCAACCGCAGCTACATGATGCGCGGCTATCACGTGCCCTACATCCCCGGCTGGGACAACCACGGCATGCCCATCGAGTCCGCCATCATCAAGGAGCAGAAGCTCAACCACAAGGCCATGAGCGTGGCGGACTTCCGCTCCGCCTGCGAGGCCTATGCCAACAAATACGTTGACCGCCAACGTGAGGGCTTCAAGCGCCTCGGCGTCATTGGAGACTGGGAGCACCCCTACACCACGATGAACAAGGGCTTTGAGTCCGACGAGGTGCGCATCTTCGGCAAGATGTATTTAAACGGCCACATCTACAAGGGGCTCAAGCCCGTCTACTGGTGCGCCCATGACGAGACCGCCCTGGCCGAGGCCGAGATCGAGTATCAGGACGATCCGGTCACCACGGTCTACGTCAAGTTCCCCCTGAACGACGACAAGGGCAAGCTCGCGCATCTGGACCGGTCGAAGCTCTTCTTTCTGATCTGGACCACCACGATCTGGACCCTGCCCGGCAACATCGGCATCACCCTCTCCCCGGGCGACAGCTACGCCATCGTCAAGGTGCCGAGCGGCGAGATGTACGTCATCGCCGAGGCGCTGGTGCCCGCCGTCATGAAGGCCGGGAACATCAGCGGCTATGAGATCGTCGAGACCCACGAGGGCTCCTTCTTCGAGTACATGGTCGCGGACCATCCCTTCCTGCC
>ONOL01000032.1:19419-20528 GCA_900319465.1 uncultured Eubacteriales bacterium
GATCAGGGCCGCCACACCGACTACGCCGGCAAGTACGCCGGACTCGGTACCGAGGAATCCAACCCCATCATTCTCGCCGATATGAAGGAGAGCGGCGCGCTCTTCGCCAGCGAGAACATCATGCACAGCTATCCCCACTGCTGGCGCTGCAAGAAGCCCATCATCTTCCGCGCAACGCCTCAGTGGTTCTGCTCGGTCGACTCCTTCAAGGAGGAGGCCATTGCCGCCTGCGAGGACGTGCGGTGGCTGCCCGCCTGGGGCAAGGAGCGCATGGGCGCCATGATCCGCGAGCGCGCCGACTGGTGCATCTCCCGTCAGCGCCGCTGGGGTCTGCCCATCCCCGTGTTCTACTGCGGCGATTGCGGCAAGCCTGTCTGCACCGAGGAGAGCATCGAGGCCGTGGCCTCCCTCTTCGAAAAGGAAGGCAGCAACGCCTGGTTTGACCGCGAGGCCAAGGACATTCTGCCCGAAGGCTTCACCTGCCCGCACTGCGGCGGCAAGCACTTCACGCAGGAGACCGACACGCTCGACGGCTGGTTCGATTCCGGCTCCACCCATTTCGCCGCCATGAAGCGCGACCAGGGCTTCTGGCCCGCTACTATGTACATGGAGGGCGGCGACCAGTACCGCGGCTGGTTCCAGTCCTCGCTGCTCGTCGCTGTCGGCGCGCTGGGACAGGGCGCCCCCTACAAGGAGTGCCTGACCCACGGCTGGACGGTGGACGGTGAGGGCAAGGCCATGCACAAGTCCCTCGGCAACGGCGTCGATCCCGCCGACATCATCAAGGAGTTCGGCGCGGATATGATCCGCCTCTGGGCCGGCTCCGCCGACTACCATGTGGATGTGCGCTGCTCGAAGGAGATCTTCAAGCAGCTCAGCCAGAACTACCTCAAGTTCCGCAACACCGCGCGCTACTGCCTCGGCAACCTCGACGGCTTTGACGCGAACGACCTTGTCGCGCCCGAGGATATGCTCGAGCTCGACCGCTGGGCCGTCACCCGCCTCAACGCGCTCATCGAGAAGGTCGAAGCGGCCTACCGGGATTACGAGTTCCACGTGATCTCCCACGCGATCAACGACTTCTGCGTGGTGGAGCTGTCGAGCTTCTA
>ONOL01000028.1 GCA_900319465.1 uncultured Eubacteriales bacterium
TTTGACGGTGTCGTTGAGCTTGGAGAGGATCCACTTGTCCTCGATCTCGAGCGTCCCGGGCAGCTCGTTTTTATCGATCGTGAGGTTCATCATCACGAAGCGGCTCGCGTTCCAGAGCTTGTTGCAGAAGTTGCGCATGGCCTCGCACTTCTCGACATAGAAGCGCATGTCGTTGCCGGGGCTGTTGCCGGTGATGAGGTTGAAGCGCAGCGCGTCCGCGCCGTACTGCTCGACCATATCCAGCGGGTCGATGCCGTTGCCGAGGGACTTGGACATCTTGCGGCCCAGGCTGTCGCGCACGAGGCCGTGGATGAACACGGTCTTGAACGGCTCCCTGTCCATCTGCTCCATGCCGGAGAAGATCATGCGGGCGACCCAGAAGAAGATGATGTCATAGCCCGTGACCATGACCGTGGTCGGGTACCAGTAGTCGAGCTCGGGCGTCTTGTCCGGCCAGCCCATCGTGGAGAAGGGCCAGAGCGCGGAGGAAAACCAGGTGTCGAGCACGTCCTCCTCGCGGGTGATGTTCCTGCTGCCGCAGTGGGCGCACTCGGTCGCGTCGGTACGGGAGACCGTGATCTCGCCGCAGTCGGCGCAGTACCAGGCGGGGATCTGGTGGCCCCACCAGAGCTGGCGGGAGATGCACCAGTCGTGCACGTTCTCCATCCAGTTGAGATAGGTCTTGGTGAAGCGCTCGGGCACGAACTTGATGCGCCCGTCCTTGACGACGTCGATGGCCTTCTTCGCCAGCGGCTTCATCTTCACAAACCACTGCGGGCTCGTCAGCGGCTCCACCACGGTGCCGCAGCGATAGCAGCAGCCCACGTTGTGGCTGTAGGGCTCCACCTTCACGAGATAGCCCTGCTCCTCCAGATCGGCCACGATCGCCTTGCGGGCCTCGTAGCGGTCGAGCCCGTCGTACTTGCCGCCGTTACAGATCTTCGCGTCCTCGTCGATGCACTGCACCTGCTCGAGATCATGGCGCAGGCCGACCTCGTAGTCGTTGGGGTCGTGGCAGGGCGTCATCTTCACCGCGCCGGTGCCGAAGCCGAGCTCGACGTATTCGTCCGCCACGATCGGGAGCTTGCGCCCCACGAGCGGCAGGATCGCGTTCTTGCCGACGAGGTGCCGATAGCGCTCGTCGTCCGGGTGGACGGCCACGCCGGTGTCGCCCAGCATGGTCTCGGGCCGGGTCGTGGCGATGATGAACTCCTCGTCGGAGTCCTCGATCGGGTAGCGGATGTGCCAGAAGTGGCCCGGCATGTCCTTGTACTCGACCTCCGCGTCAGACAGGGCGGTGCGGCAGTGCGGGCACCAGTTGATGATGCGGCTGCCCTTGTAGATGAGGCCCTTTTCGTAGAGATCGCAGAAGGTCTCGCGCACGGCCTTGGCGCAGACCTCGTCCACAGACGCGCTCGAGGAACTTCTCGCGGCCCAGATCGTAGCGGCTCAGGCCTTCCTTCTCGCGCAGCTCCTTCTCGACGCGCACCTGCGTGGAGATGCCCGCGTGATCCTGCCCGGGCAGCCAGAGCGCCGCGTAGCCCTGCATCCGCTTGTAGCGGGTCAGGATGTCCTGCAGCGTCGCGTCCAGCGCGTGGCCCATGTGAAGCTGCCCCGTGACGTTGGGGGGCGGCATGACGATGGAGAAGGGTTTCTTCTCGGGGTCGATCTCCCCCTTGAAGAAGCCGCCGTCCATCCAGAAATCGTAGATCTTTTTCTCGACCTTTTTCGGTTCGTACACCTTCGGAAGCTCTCTCATGTAAGGAATCGGAAACGCCCTGGGACGTTTCCGTCTCAGGGCGATAAAATACCGCGGTACCACCTGAATTCCGCCGCATCTGTCATCCTGAGGAGCAAAGCGACGAAGGATCTCGTGAGATTCTTCGCTTCGCTCAGAATGACAAATCAAAACGGCGCTCTTATGGCCCTTAACGCGAGCCGCACGCCGGGACTACGCAGGTCTCCCCTTCCCCCCGGGCGCTCGGAACCGACCTTCAAGCCCGCCTCACAGGGACTTGCACCGACCGTCCCCTCTCTGTGATCCGCTGACCGCTCTACTCCTGTTCGTCATTGCGCTGATAACAGGTGGATTATAGTATAGGGCAAAGCGCTTTGTCAAGGTTTTTTACTTATTTTTCGTATTTTTCCGCAAGATAATCGCAGGCTGAGAGCGCGGCGACATTGCCCTCGCCGACGGCTTTGGCAAGCTGGTAGGGCTTGCCGGTGCAGTCGCCCGCAGCAAACACGCCGGGTACGCTGGTCTGCATCCTGCGGTTAACCACAATGGCGCCGTTTTCGTAGTCGAGGCCGGGCACGAGCCTCGTGACCGAGACGGTGTCCTTGATGATGAACACGCCGTCCACCGGATGCTCCTCGCCCGCAAAGACGAGCATATCGGCCTTTTGGCCGCCGCGGATCTCATAGCGCCCGTTTTTTTCAAAGCGAAGCACGCGACAGCCGATGCTCTCCAGGAAGTCCGCGTCGTGCCTCGCTTCCTCACCGCCGCCTACGACAGCGACGGTTTTGCCGCGATAGAGCATGCCGTCGCAGGTCGCGCAGTAGCTCACGCCGCGCCCGAGGAACTCCCCCTCGCCGGGATAGAGCTTCTCGCGCGTAATGCCGGCGGCAATGATAAGCGAGCGCGCCGTATAGAAATCACTTCCGACCGCGACGCCGAAGCTGTCCCCCATCGGCATGACCGAGAGCGCGCGGCCCGTGATCACCGCCGCGCCGGCTTCCTCGATCTGCCGGCGGAAAAGCGCCGTCATCTCCGCGCCGTCCATGGGCGGCAGGCCGGGATAATTGGTGATCCGTTCGGCCTTGAAGAGGCTTGAGGTCTCCGATCTGTTGGTGATGACCGCCGCGCTCTTCCCCCTGTTTTTCAGTGTAAGCACCGCGGAGGTCGCCGCAGCGCCGCCGCCGATGAGGATCACGTCATAAACTGTATCCATCGCCGTCTCTCCTTTGTTTTTCTTTTTTATCATGATACCACAGCGCGCCCTGACGTGCAATTGTCATATTTTGATTGCAGGCAACGGCCCTGTTCTTTCGGACTTTCTTTCGGACTTTCTTTCGGACTTTCTTTCGGACTTTCTTTCGGACTTTCTTTCGGACTTTCTTTCGGGTCTTGTTCGGTCTTGTTCGGTCTTGTTCCCGGTCTTGTTCTTGTTTTTGTTTTTCTTGTAATTTCCCCGACTATCGTATATAATAGCAAAATCTTAGATTTCTTACTGGGGGAGCGAAAGAGATGGACGAACTCAATACCAGAAACTTTATCGAGGCCTTCGTGCAGGAGGATCTCTCCGAAGGGAACCGCTGTTACGGCATGAAGGTGCACACACGCTTTCCGCCCGAGCCGAACGGCTATCTGCACATCGGCCACTGCAAGGCTCTTACCATCGACTTCAGCACCGCCGAGCATTTCGGCGGCCTGTGCAACCTCCGCTTTGACGACACCAACCCCGCCAAGGAGGACAACGAGTACGTGGAGGCCATCCAGCAGGACATCCACTGGCTGGGCTTCGACTGGGGCGACCGGCTTTACTACGGCTCGGATTATTTTGAAAAGACCTACGAATATGCGATCGAGCTGATCAAGAAAGGCCTCGCCTACGTCTGCGAGCTGACGCCCGAGCAGTTCCGCGAGTATCGCGGCGACACGACGCGCCCCGCCGTCAGCCCCTGGCGCGACCGGCCGGTCGCGGAGAACCTCGAGCTGTTCGAGCGGATGAGAAACGGCGAGTTTGAAGAGGGCCGATACACCCTGCGTGCCAAGATCGACCTTGCCTCCGGCAACTTCAACATGCGCGACCCGGTGCTCTACCGCATCCGCTACATCGAGCACCACCGTCAGGGCACGAAGTGGTGCATCTACCCGATGTACGACTTTGCCCACCCCATCCAGGACGCGCTGGAGGGCATCACGCACTCCCTCTGCTCGCTTGAGTACGAGGCGCACCGGCCTCTCTACGACTGGGTCGTGAACAATCTCTCGATCCCCGGCATCAAGCCCCGGCAGATCGAGTTTGCCCGCCTCGGCATCAACTACACGGTCATGTCCAAGCGCAAGCTGCGCAAGCTTGTGGAGGACGGACTCGTCTCCGGCTGGGACGACCCGCGCATGCCGACCCTCTGCGGCCTTCGCCGCCGCGGCTACACCGCCCGCTCCATCCGTGCCTTCTGCGAACGCATCGGCGTGAGCAAGGTGGATTCCACGGTGGACTGGGCGCTGCTGGAGAGCTGCCTGCGCGACGATCTGAACGAGAGCGCGCAGCGCGTCATGGCAGTGCTGCACCCCGTGAAGCTCACCGTCACCAACTACCCCGAGGGGCAGAGCGAGACGCTCACGGTCGAGAACAACCCCCTCCGCCCCGAGGACGGGACCCGCGAGGTCAGCTTCTCCCGCCACCTCTGGATCGAGGAGGAGGACTTCATGGAAGTCCCCGCGCCGAAGTACAAGCGCCTGCATCCGGGCTACGAGGTCCGCCTCAAGGGCGCCTATCTCGTCACCTGCACCGGCTGTGTCAAGGATGAAAACGGGAACGTGACCGAGATCCTCTGCGAGTATGATCCGCAGAGCCGCGGCGGCGATCCCGCCGACGGCCGCAAGGTCAAGGGCGCGACCATCCACTGGGTGGACGCGGACAACTGTGCCGACGCCGAGGTTCGCATGTACGACTACCTCTTTGCCGATCCGGAGCCCGACGGCCCGGACAAGAACTTCTTGGACTGCCTGAATCCCGACAGTCTCAAGGTGCTCACGGGCTGCAAGGTCGAGGCCGCGCTCCGCGACGCGCCCATGCCCGAAAACGGCAAGGATTCCAAGGGTTACCAGTTCATGCGCCAGGGCTACTTCGTGCTCGACAACCGCGACGCCGCCCCCGGGCACCTGGTCTTCAACCGCGCCGTCGCGCTCAAGGACAGCTTCCGCAAGTAAACGGGGCTGTCGGAACTGCCTCTTTTTCAACCGGGAGAACGGTAACCGTTCTCCCGGTTTTTCTCGGCCAAATCGCACAATATCCCCGGAAAAAAGCCTTATACAATTCGCCTTGTTTGTCTAAATTGCACCAATCGCCGCTTGACACTTTCCTGTGAAAACATTATAATGACCATATCATGGCATAATAAGGTTCAATCTGCGCACATACGGATTGTTCCCAAAGCATGACAACTCTAAAATCGAAACAGGAGGGAAAAGTTTCATGAAGAAGAAAGCAAAGAGACTCTTTGCGCTCGTATGCGTCTGCAGCGTCGGCTACGGCGTCGCCAAGCTGCTGCAGGTCGAGTCCGTCCGCGACAAGCTCTTTGAGGTTCTCGGCGAAGACAAGTACATCGCTCTTGACTCCACGGTCCGTCTGCTCGCCGACCTGCTGATGTGGCCTATTGATTTCGTGAGGGCCCTGCTCCCGTAAAAAGGCGGAAAGAAACCGGCATCTACTTGCAAAAATTAAAAAAGAAAGGGTCATACTATGAACAAAAAGTATGAAGCTCTGTTTACCCCGTTTAAAATCGGGGAAGTAGAGATTCCGAACCGCATCGTGCAGTGTTCTATGGGCGGCACCACGCTGTTTGGCTGGCTGGAGCCTTCTCACTTCGACCTTGAGGGAGCGGACTTCCTGCTCAAGCGCGCAAAGGACGGCGTCGGTCTGGTGCTTCCCGGCATGCAGGTCATCCGTGACACGATGGGCAGAAAGTGGCTGGACTCCAACCGTCAGATGTACCGTGTGCTCAAGCCCTACATGGACGAGTACCACAAGACCGGCGGCAAGCTCTTCATTCAGCTCGCCGGCGGCTTCGGCCGTTCGATGGCCGTTACCCCGTGGATGGCCGCGCTGGCCCGCAACGACCTGCTCAACAAGCTGGCCTCCCCGATCGTGGACGTGCAGTACAGCTGCGCCTCCGCCTCCGCCACGCCCAACCGCTGGGCCGACAACCTGACCTCCCGCCCCTTCACCATTGAAGAGATCCAGGAGATGGTGTGGCACTTCGGCGCGACCGCCAAGAAGCTGCGCGAGGCCGGCGTCGACGGCGTTGAGATCCACGCCGTGCATGAGGGCTACAACCTCGACCAGTTCGCCATTGCGAATATGAACTTCCGTACCGACCAGTACGGCGGCACGCTGGAGAACCGTCTGCGCTTCGCCTGCGAGATCGCGCAGGAGATCAAGAAGCAGGCCGGGTCCGACTTCCCCGTCTCCCTGCGTTACTCCGTCCGCTCCTGCACCAAGGGCTGGCGCAAGGGTGCGATGCCTTACGAGGAGTTCGAGGAGTTCGGCCGCGACATGGCTGAGTCCGAGAAAGCCGTCAAGATCCTTGAGGAAGCCGGCTACGACTTCTTCAACTGCGACAACGGCACCTACGACGCCTGGTACTGGGCGCATCCGCCTCAGTATATGCCCGACAACTGCAACCTTGCAGACGTCGAACATATCCGCAAGTTCACCAACTCCCCCGTCGCCTGCGCCGGCCGTATGGACCCGGTCAAGGCCGCCGAGGAGATCGCCGCCGGCCGTCTGGATGCCGTCGCCATCGCGCGCCAGAACCTGGTCGACGAGCACTGGGTCACCAAGATCAAAGAGGGCAAGGAAGACACGATCCGTCCCTGCATCCGCTGCCATAACGGCTGCTTCAATTTTGCCAAGTTCGAAGGCACTGAGAACATCCAGTCTCTGCCCGACTCCCTGCACCTGGGCCGCTGCGCGCTCAACCCGCCCACGATGCAGCACAACCGCTACAAGATCGTCCCCACCAAGAACCCGAAGAAGGTCGCCGTCATCGGCGGCGGCATCGGCGGCATGGAATGCTGCCTCGTGCTGAAAAAGCGCGGCCACAATCCCGTTCTGTTTGAAAAGACCGGCGAGCTCGGCGGCCTGTTCCTGACCGCTTCCGCCATGACCTTCAAAGAGAACGACAAGCAGCTCGTCGAGTGGTATCGCCGCGAGATGAAGGAAGCCGGCATTGAAGTCCGCCTGAACACCGAGGTCAACGACCTTGGCACGATCAAGCGCGGCTTTGACGAGATCATCGTCTGCACCGGCTCCGTGCCCAGAAAGATGCCGCAGATCAAGGGCTTCGAGAAGACCATGACCTTCACCGAGCTTCTGAAGGAAGGCAAGATCGCCGACGAGAAGCTGCAGAAAGTCGTCTTCCTCGGCGGCGGCCAGTCCTCCTGCGAGGCCGCCTACGATATGGTCTACAACTTCAAGAAGAGCCCCATCATCGTCGAGTACGGCAATGACCTGGTCGCGGCGCAGGCCACCTGCCTTGCTAACACCTCCTTCCTGCGCGACGCGATGGAGTATCACAAGGTTCCCGTCTACCTGCACAGCACCATCACCGAGATCGGCGACGGCTACTGCATCATCAAGACGCCCGACGGCTCCTTCAGACAGGAGTGCGACGCCGTTGTCAACGGCATCGGCTTTGTGCCCTCCCCCGTGGGCGAGAAGGCTCCCCATGTCCACCGTGTCGGCGACTGCGTTGCCATCGGCAACCTGCGCACCGTCATCTGGCGTGCCTGGGACGTCTGCATGCGCATCTAATCCTATCTCATACAAACAGCCCCGCTCGCATGAGCGGGGCTGTTTGTCTTGCGCATCTTACAAACGCGTTTTATCGAAATAGCCGGAGCCTGTATTTTACTCCCAGTCCTTCCAGATTTCCGGGCAGTAGCCGACGGTGGCCTTTTTGCCGTTTCGCACGATCGG
Source organism: uncultured Eubacteriales bacterium (assembly GCA_900319465.1). Lineage (GTDB taxonomy): Bacteria > Bacillota > Clostridia > Oscillospirales > Oscillospiraceae > Limivicinus. The sequence goes on from ONOL01000028.1 coordinate 7,707, forward strand.
GGTGCGCAGCATTTCCGGAACCTCGAAGAGCTTCTCCAGCTTTGCGTCGCTTCCCGCCAGATACTGGAATAGCGGGTAGTCCCGGTCTTCGGGATCGGGCAGGTTCTCCAGCCCCACCGCGTTCCTGACACTTGTGAGCTCTCCCCTGCTGATCCCGTATTTCACAAGGTCGATATACTGATACTTGATCCGGCGCTCCTTGAACCAGCGCTCGGCTTTTTTTGTGTCAAAGCACTTGGACTTGCCGAAAATCTGAACATTCATCTTATATCTCCGAGATAACGGGCAGGATCATGGGGCTGCGGCGGGTGGTCTTGTACAGATACCCGGAGATGTTGCTTTTGATCTTGCTCTTGATGGTCGTCCAGTCGGAAATATGCTGAGCCGCGCAGGAGTCCACAGACTCCAGCGTCACACGCTTCAGCTCCTCCATCAGCTCCTCGGCCTCCTTGACGTAGATGAAGCCGCGGGTCACGATCTCGGGATTGCCGGCCAGCTTATGGTCATAGGACGAGAAGGGCAGCACGACGACGACCATGCCGTCCTCGGCGAGCTTATGCCGGTCGCGCATGACGACGCTGCCGACCTCGCCGATGCTGCCGTCCACCAGCACGGCGCCGGAGGGCACGTTTTCCTCGGCGCGGATGGACTTCTTTGTCAGCTCGATGACGCGGCCGTTTTCCGCGATCACGATATTCCTCGGCTGCACGCCCATCATGCGGCCGAGCTCCGCGTGCTTCATGAGCATGCGGTACTCGCCGTGCACGGGGATGAAGTACTTCGGCCGGGTAAGGGCAAGGATCATCTTCTGCTCCTCCTGGCAGGCGTGGCCGGATACGTGCAGGTCGGTATTGCGGTCATAGATGACCTCGGCGCCCTTATGGAACAGCTCGTCGATGACGCGGCTGATCATATTCTCGTTGCCGGGGATCGCGGAGGCGGAGATGATGACCCGGTCGCCGGAATCCACCTGGATCTGCTTGTGCTCGGAAAAGGCCATCCGGTACAGCGCGGACATGGCCTCGCCCTGGCTGCCGGTCGAGAGGATGACGACCTTGCTGCGGGGCAGCTTGTTGATGTGGTCGAGATCCATCAGCACGCCCTCGGGGATGTTCATGTAACCCAGCACCATGGCGACGCGCAGGACGTTTTCCATGCTGCGCCCGGTGACCGCCACCTTGCGCCCGTACTTGACCGCAACGTCGATGATCTGCTGCAGGCGGTGCACGTTGGAGGCGAAGGTCGTGATGATGATGCGCTTGTCACAGCCGAGGAAGAGCTTGTCAAAGCCCACGCCGACGCGGCTTTCCGACTGGGAGTAGCCGGGACGCTCCACATTGGTGGAATCGCTCAGCAGCGCGAGCACGCCCTCGTTACCGAGCTGGCCAAGGCGCACAAGGTCGATCATGCCGCCGGAGATAGGCGTCACGTCGATCTTGAAATCGCCCGTATGGACTACGGTGCCGATCGGGGTCGTGATGGCGAGCGCCACCGCGTCCGGGATCGAATGGTTGACGTGGATAAACTCCACAGTAAAATTGCCGAGGCGGAACACGGAGCCGGCCTTCTTGGTGAAGATCTGCGTATTGTACAGCAGATCGTGCTCCTCCAGCTTCAGCTCGACCAGCGCGGCGGTAAGCGGCGTGGTATAGATAGGGACGTCAAGTTCCTTGAGCACGTAAGGAACGGAACCGATATGGTCCTCATGCCCGTGGGTCAGGATGAGGCCGCGGATGCGGGCGGCGTTGTTGCGCAGATACGTAATATCCGGCAGTACGACGTCCACCCCGTACATATCTTCATCCGGAAAGCCCATCCCGCAGTCCACCACGATGATGTCGTTTCCGTACTCAAAGGCCGTCATATTCTTGCCGATCTCACCGAGACCGCCAAGAGGGATAATTTTCAGTTTTGAAATCATTGATTACTCCATTTCTTTTCAAACAAATATGTAACCCTCGTGCGGCTGAAGAATCGTTTATCATTCAGTTTATTGTAGCCATGTTGCGCGGGGATTATTCGGAGACGTCCAAGGCGGATCTCACATCTCCGTGCGCCCTTCGATGGCGCGGTTCAAGGTCGCGTCGTCGGCAAATTCCAGGTTGGAGCCGACGGGGATGCCGTAGGCAAGCCGGGTGACGCGGATATTGAAGGGCTTAAGCAGCCGGGAGATATACATGGCCGTGGCCTCTCCCTCGGTGTCGGGGTTGGTGGCCATGATGACCTCCTCGACGTCGTCTGCGGCGACGCGCTGCAGCAGCTCCTTGATGCGGATATCGTCCGGGCCGACGTGGTTCATTGGGGAGAGCACGCCGTGCAGGACGTGATAGGTACCGTTATACTCGCGCCCGCGCTCGATGCTGAGCACGTCCCGGGGCTCGGAGACCACGCAGATCGTGCCCTTGTCCCGCCTGTCGCTCTGGCAGATGGAGCAGGTCTCCCCTTCCGTCAGGTTCTGGCAGATGCTGCAGCGGTGCACGCTGCGCTTGGCGTCGGTGATGGCGCCGGCAAAGGAGAGAGCCTCCTCGTCCGACAGGGCAAGCACGTGGAAAGCCAGCCGCTGGGCGCTCTTGCGGCCGACGCCGGGCAGGGACGCGAATTTGTCGATCAGATTTTCAAGAGAAGCAGGGAAAAAAGCCATGGTTCTACTCCGTTCAAATAGTCCGAATGGTGCGGATCGCCGCGGCACGGTCCGTCTCGCCGAAAATGGCGCTGCCCGCCACAAGGACGTTCGCTCCCGCCTCGACACAGAGCTTCGCGGTTTCGCCGTTCACGCCGCCGTCCACCTCCAGCTCGCAGGCGGGGGAAACCACATCCAGCCGCTTGCGCAGGACGCGGAGCTTGTCCAGCATATCCGTCATAAAAGCCTGTCCGCCGAAGCCGGGCTCCACCGTCATCACCAGGATCAGATCCACAAGGCCCAGAAAAGGCTCCGCCGCCCCGGCGGGCGTGGCCGGCTTCAGGGTGATCCCGCACTTTTTCCCCTTTGCGCGGATCTTTGCGAGCGCGGCGCAGATGTTCTCTTCCCTGTCCGCCTCCACATGGACGTTCACAAGATCCGCCCCGGCGTCGCAGAAGCGCTCCACGTAGCGGATCGGCCGGTCGATCATCAGGTGCACGTCCAGAAACATATCCGTGCTCTCCCGCAGGGATTTGAGCACCGGCAGTCCCATGGAAATATTCGGTACAAACTCGCCGTCCATCACGTCATAATGGATATAGTCCGCTCCGCCCCGGCGAACATCCTCTACCTCTTCGCCAAGACGGGTAAAATCTGCCGCGAGTATGGACGGCGCAACCTTGATCATGGCGCAGCCCCTCCGATCCTCTGATTTGTTTTATCCGCAATCTTGATGAAATATTATACTACAAATCAAGCGCAAATGCAATATTTCACATTTTTGTATGAAACCGGCAAAAGCGGCTGAAAACCAGCCGCTTTTTTTGGAAGATTATTCCGTTTTTCCAAGGATTCCGGCGTACAGCCCGCGGCAGGCGTCCAACGTGATCTCATTCTCCCGCTTTACGACGTAGCGATAGGTCTCGTCCGAATTCTGAGCCGCCAGATCCAGCAGATAGCGCATGGAGGCCTGCACAGCCCCCATTGCCAGATCGGCGGCAGCGGCGGTGAAGCGCTTCGCCTCGGGGGAAGCGATCCCGGAAAGTTCATCCAGCAGCGTCAGAAGCTGGTTCATCATGTTGACGATCTCGTTGGCGATGGCGGCGGCGGGCTCACGCGCGGCCTCGACCGTCACGGCGTCGCCTTCCCGCAGCGCTTTTCTCAGCGGGCCGCGGCACTTCACATCCTCATCGATCAGATGGACCATGTAGGAGCGAAGGATCTCGCCGTTTCGCTGCAGATACGCAAGCCTCTCGCCGTTATCGCTTTCGCCCGCGTTCGCTGTGAGGGCGGCGGCGCGGATCAGGTAAGAAGCCGCGACAGCGCCTGTAAGCGCGGCGCCGCTGCCGATATCCGTTCGGCTGTCGGCCTCGGAGAGCGCTTTGGTCAGCTCGTCGGGCAGCTTTTTGCGGAAGACCTCGATCGTGATCTTGTCAGCCATGGGAATTCTCCTTTTACTCGCGGTTGAATTCTCTCAGCTGCAGCCCTTCGTTCTTCTGCAGCGCCCAGTTGATGCACCACTGGGAGGTAAAGAGCAGCAGGTCGTTGCCGCGGAAATCCTGCACCCACTTGGTATCGCTCGTGAGGTTGAGGGCGCGGATATCGACCCCCTCGCCGTCCACCCAGCGCACGAGCTCGTAGGGCATGGAGCGGCGGCGGATGTCCACGCCGTACTCGGTCTTGAGCCGGTATTCCAGCACCTCGAACTGCAGCACGCCGACGACGCCCACGATGACCTCCTCGACACCGGTATGCGGCTCGTGGAAAATCTGGATCGCGCCTTCCTGCGCGATCTGCAGGATGCCCTTCTCGAACTGCTTGCGCTTCATCGTGTCAATACGCTCGACGGCGGCGAAGTGCTCGGGCGCGAAGGTGGGGATGCCCTCAAAGGAGACGTTCATCCCCTTCTCGCAGATGGTATCGCCGATGGAGAAGATGCCCGGGTCGAACACGCCGATAATGTCCCCGGCATAAGCCTCGTCGATGATCGCGCGCTCCTGCGCCATAAGCTGCTGGGGCTGCGCCAGGCGCAGCGCCTTGCCGCCCTGTACGTGGAAATACTCCTTGTCCCGCTCAAAGCGGCCGGAGCAGATGCGCATAAAGGCGATGCGGTCCCGGTGGGCTTTGTTCATATTGGCCTGGATCTTGAATACGAAGGCCGAGAAGCGAGCGTCGAAGGGGTCGATCACCTCGTCCCCGGAGATGCGGGGCAGCGGCGGCATGGTCAGCTTCAGGAAGCTTTCCAAAAAGGGCTCCACGCCGAAATTGTTGAGCGCCGAGCCGAAGAACACCGGGCTCAGGCGGCCGCTGCGCACCTCGTCCAGATCGAATTCAAAGCCCGCGCCGTCCAGCAGCTCGATGTCGTCCGCGAGCGTCTGCCGCAGGCGGGAGCCGATCAGCTCGTCCAGCTTCTCCGTCTCGTCCAGCGTGCACTCGATGGCGCGGATGCGGCTGGTGCCGCGGTGGAACTCATTGAAGGCGAGAATGGCCTGCTTCTCGCGGTCGTACACGCCCTTGAAATCCTGCCCGCAGCCGATCGGCCAGTTCATGGGATAGGTGCCGATGCCGAACTCGTGCTCCAGCTCCTCCATCAGATCGTAGGGGCTTCTCGCCTCGCGGTCCAGCTTGTTGATAAAGGTGAAGATGGGGATATGCCGCATGGCGCAGATCTTGAAGAGCTTGCGCGTCTGCGGCTCGATGCCCTTGGCCGCGTCGATGACCATCACGGCGGAGTCCGCCGCCATCAGCGTGCGGTAGGTATCCTCCGAGAAATCCTGGTGGCCGGGGGTGTCCAGGATGTTGATGCAGTATCCCTCATACTCAAACTGCATCACCGAGGAGGTGATGGAAATGCCGCGCTGCTTCTCCAGCTCCATCCAGTCAGACACCGCGTGGCGCGCCGTGGCCTTGCCCTTTACCGAGCCGGCCATCTGGATCGCCCCGCCGTAGAGCAGCAGCTTTTCCGTCAAGGTGGTTTTGCCGGCGTCCGGGTGCGAGATGATCGCAAAGGTGCGGCGCCGTTCGATTTCTTTTCTCATATCAGCCATTTTGATTCTCCGTTCCTGCACGTTATTTTACACTAATCCTGCGCTCAGGGCGGAGAAAAGCGGGGCTTTTTCATACAGACAGTTCCTTTAATTCAATCGTGTGATTCAAAAACCAAATCAGTTTACCATACGGCAGAGGAAAAAGCAAAGCATTTCTCGCAAAATATTTCGCAAAATATTTGCCCAAAAAGCGAATGCCTTCAAAACATCACGTTCATATCGGCGCCGCAGCGGATGCCGTCCACGTTCCCGCGGTCGGTGAACTGCCAGATGCGGTAACTGCGCCCGAAGAAAGGCGGCATCCCGTCCGAAGTGTAGGACGCCATCCATAGCTCATAGCGGCTCAAGGCCTCCAGATCGAGCGAGGACATGAAGAAATACCGTCCGGAATAGACCCCGGCGCGATACCCCGCGTTTTCGATCCGCCGGCAGAAACTCTGTACGACGCGCGTCCGTTCGGCGGCGGATAGCCCGTCCGCTCTCCCGTCCGGGAACTCGCCGGACCTCTCCGTATCGCAGTAGACCGGCAGCGCCAGCGGCCGCCCGTTCAGGACCCGCAGCACCTCCTCCGCCTCCGCGGCGGCCTCCGCCTCGTTGACGGCGGTCGAATAAAAGTAGACGCCGATCCGCAGCCCCGCTCTCTGCGCGCCGTGCAGATACGCCTCACAGCGCAGATCGCCGTAGATGTTCCCGCTGGTCCATCCCCGGCCGCCGACGCGGATGATGGCAAATTCGATCCCCTGCGCCCTAACGCTCTCCCAGTCGATCTCCTCGTTGTAGGTGGACACGTCCACGCCCACCGCCTCGGCCTTGATGCCGTGTTCATCGAAGAAGCAGTATTTCCCGTCGATGAGCCGCAGCCCGGTGACCGGGCCGCCGCCCTGCAGGTAGTAGAGCTTGCCGTTTGCCGTGACCCAGCCCTCATCCCCCGTCATGGAGGGATCGTAGACCGGGATCACGGAAGGCGGCGGCGCCTCATCCGCCTGCGGGGCAGGCGTCACCGTTTCACACAAGGTCTCCGCGGCAGCCGCGGCTTCCGTGTCGGCGCTCTGACGCTGCGGCAGGATCCACAGCAGCGGCAGCAGCACCAAAGCGGAGACGGCCAGGATCAGCAGGACCAGCGCCGCCGACAGGCAGCCGCCCTTTCCTTTCGTTGTTTCTGTCTTGTTCATGTCAGTTCGCGTTCATACAGGCGGACGCAGATCTCGCCCGTGTCCTCATAATATACCTTCCTCTCCTCGCAGAAGAGGAAGCTGTGTTTTTGATAAAGCCTCTCCGCCGGCAGATTCCCTGTGACCACGTCCAGGCGGGCAAGGCGTTTTCCGTTTCTGCGCGCGGCGGCAAGCAGGCTCTCCACAAGCGCGCCGGACACACCCGTTCCCCTGAAATCCGGGTGCACGGCGAACAGGTGCACGGTGCTGACTTCCTCGGCCTCGGCAGAAATGCGCCAGGCAGCGTCTGCGTACATGGGGTCGTCCCGCGCGGTCAGCACGGCGGCGCCTGCGATCCGCTCCCCGCAAAGCGCGCAGACCACTTCCCCGGCCGCAAGATGCTCTGCCAGCTCCTCCCTGTCCGGGTAGACGCCGAAGTGCCAGCCTGGGCTGTATGCGCTCCCCTCCTGGGCGGCGCAGACCTCACCGTAAAAGCGCCAGAGTGCATCAAGCGCTCCGGGACGGCCTGTCTGAATCTCATAAAACACGAAATCACCCGCTTTTTCTTCCACTCTATCAGCTTTTCTGCGCCGATGCAAGGATAAAATGCCCCTCCCTTGCCTCCTCCCTTGCTCTCGCCGCTTGCTCTCGCCCGCTTGCTCTCGCTTGCTCTCGCCGCAATTCCATCTTGACGCTTTGAATGATTCGAGATAAAATAAACTGATACATTACAGTTGGAATGATTGCATCATGATATATGGAGGTCAAGGCCGTGCCCAGATTCAACAAGAGGCGCTCCCGGGCGTCTTCGATTTACAGCTTTATCATTGCGTGGATCTTTTTCTCCGCCTTTTTCCCGCTCTATGAGGTCTGGGGGCTTCTGCTGTCGCTCGGCGCCTGTCTGGGCATCGCCTATCTGATCGGCCGCGCTTCCGCAAAAAAGGAAGTCGCGAAAGAGCAAAAGGAAGCAGAAGTCAAGGAAGCCCCGAAAAAAACCACCTATCAGCAGGTGCAGGAGCAGGTCAAGCAGGAGGCCGCCGCCAAGAAGAAGAGCTACGGGCCCAAGGTCGACCCCATCGTCGAGGAAGGGAACAAGGCTCTCGCTGAGATGGGACGGCTGTATATGTCCATCAAGGACCCGCAGGTGCGCGGAAAAATCAACGAGATCATGCGCATCACCGACAAGATCGTGCAGGACGCCATCACCGACCCGGCCGACATCCCGCAGATCAAGAAGTTCATGACCTATTACCTGCCTACCACCATCAAGCTTCTCAACGCTTACGACAGGATGAGCTCCCAGGGCATCGAAGGCGAGAATCTCGACAAGAGCATGAAAAACATCAACGAGATGCTCGACGACGCGATCGAAGCCTATAAGAAAATGCTCGACTCCCTCTTTGCCAATCAGGCGCTGGACATCGAGACGGAGATCGACGTGATGAACACCATGCTCGCCCGCGAAGGGCTCTCCGGTGAGAAAGATTTCCAGGTCGCGGCAGGCGGTCAGGGCGGCCGCTGAAAGCCCGGAACTTTTCAATCAATCCGTACGTCAAACCAATAGTAATCAACCATAGAAAGAGCAGCGTCCCGTTTCTGACGCTTGATCCCAACGCCACCGCAGCCGCCGTGCAGGAAGCCCCCGCCGCCGAGGAAGCCAAGGAGGAAGTCACAGAGGAAGTCCAGGCCGCCAAGCTGGAGCTTGAGAGCCTCACCCCTGCCGAGCAGGCCGCCGTCAAGGAGTTTTCCGAGAAGATCAACGTGCTCAACACCGAGCAGGTCATGAACTACGGCTCCGCCGCCCAGAAGAACATTTCCGAGTTCTCCGACGCCGCGCTCGCCTCCGTGCGCACGAAGGATCTGGGCGAAGTCGGCCATATGCTGGGCGATCTCGTCATCGAACTGAAGGGACTCAACTTTGACACCGAGGAGAAGAAGGGTATCCTCGGCATCTTCAAGAAGTCCACCCAGAGCATCGCCTCCCTGAAGGCCCAGTACGACAAGGCCGAGGTCAACGTCGACAAGATCGTTGAGGCGCTGCAGAATCACGAGGTCACGCTGCTCAAGGACATCAGCATGATGGACAAGATGTACGAAAAGAACAGCGAGTACATGAAAGAGCTGACCATGTATATTCTGGCCGGCAAGCTGAAGATCGAGCACCTGCGCCAGGTGGAGCTGCCCGAGTACGTGGCCAAAGCCAACGCCTCCGGTCTGCCCGAGGACGCCCAGGCGGCCAACGATTTTGCCAACATGATCGGCCGCTTTGAGAAGAAGATCCACGACCTGGAGCTGACCCGCATGATCTCCGTGCAGATGGCGCCCCAGATCCGCATGGTGCAGAACAACGACAGCCTGATGGCTGAGAAGATCCGCACCTCCATCGTCAACACCATCCCCCTCTGGAAGAACCAGATGGTCATGGCCATGTCCCTCTACCACTCCGAGCAGGCCATGAAAGCCCAGCGCGAGGTGAGCGACGTGACCAACGCCCTGCTCCAGAAGAACGCCGAGACCCTGCATCAGGGCAGCGTTGCGATCGCGAAGGAATCCGAGCGCGGTATCGTGGATCTCGAGACGCTCCGCAAGACCAACGCCGAGCTGATCTCCACGCTGGAGGAAGTCAGCAAGATCCAGAACGACGGCCGTGCCCGGCGCGCGGAGGCGGAGGTCGAGCTCGAGAAGATCGAGGGCGCTCTCAAGCAGAAGCTGCTGGAGATGAAGGGCTGATCCCTTCTGTTCCCTATTCGCGTTTATTCCCCGAAAGGAGTAAGCCATGAAGCTTTTAAAAAGTCCTGTTTTCGCCGTGTTGCTCGCCATCGTGGTGGTCATCGTCTCCATGGTGATCAACACCAATATCAAGTTCGGCCGCAAATGCGACGCGGTAAGGGATCTGTTCTATGAAGGCGTTACCACGAGGGGCTATACCCAGACGCCTATCGCCACGCATCTGAGCAATCTCTGCGGTTACGCTGACGGGCTGGTGACCATTGCCCGGAATTATGACGTAGACGGCGCCGAGGTTGAAAGCAACTCCTATTACCTCAAAAGCAGCCTCAATTCCTCCTGGAGCGATATCTCTTACATCCACTCCGAGTATAACCGCCTCATCTCCTCGCTCAACGATCTGATCGACCGTCTGGAGCGCGCCGAGCTCAGTGAGCGGGACGCTTCCGGCGTTGAGCAATACAAGAGCTCCGTGACCGGCGTCCAGAGCGCGATCGGCGAGGCGGGCTACAACGAGGCCGTGCGCGAGTTCCTGCGCCGCTACAACCACTTCCCCACCAATTATCTCGCGCTTCTCGCCGATGTGGATCTGCCCGAGGTCTTTGCCTGAGCCGCGCCGATGAAAAAAACCTTCTCTTTCCTGCTTGCGCTCTGCCTTGTGCTGAGCTTCGGCGTGACCGCCTTTGCGGTCGTGGAGCCAAGTGAGAGCTTTTACGCGGCGGATTACGCGAACGTTCTGACCAACAGCACCGAAGCGTCCATCGTCAGCTATAACGGCGCGCTGGAACAGCAGTGCCAGGGCGCGCAGATCGTTGTCGTCACCGTCGACTATCTGGATGGCATGAGCTGCGATACCTATGCCTATCAGCTCTTCAACGACTGGGGCGTGGGTTCCTCGGAGTACAACAACGGCATGCTGCTCCTGCTCGCGGTGCAGGAAAACAAGGCCTGGCTCGCCTACGGGCTGGGGCTCACTTCCCATCTCAGCACCGGCAAGGTCGACAAGCTGCTGGACAACTATTTCTGGACCGACTTTGACAAAGGCAACTATGACCGGGCTGTCGGCAAGCTCTTTACCGCCCTGCTCGAATGGTATGACGGCGTTTACGGCAGCAGCGTGGTCTCCGCCGGTCAAAACGCCGGCACGGGTTCCGTTCCGCAGACCGCCGGCTCGCAGAGCAACGCCCGGAACCGTCTGGGCGGTCTGATCCGCGTTGTCGTGCTCATCGCCATCCTCATGGCGCTCTCCGGCGGCTTCGGCGGCAGGCGCAGAGGCTTCGGTGGCATCCTGCCTTGGCTCTTTCTCTTCAACAGCCGCAGCTGGAATCCGGTCAATCGCCGCGGCGGCAACTGGCCTCCCCGCGGAGGCGGCGGCTTCGGCGGCGGATTTGGGGGCGGCTTTGGCGGCGGCATGGGCCGCGGAGGCGGCGGCTTCTCCGGCGGGGGCGGCGGCAGGCGCTGATAAAAGGACAACAGGGGCGACCCTTGCGGTCGCCCATTGTATTCTCTAATTGAAAAATCCAACGAAAATACGAGGTACCATCATGTCTATCGAAAAAGGGCGCGCATACTTCCGCAGTCTGGGTCTGGAGGACCGCGTGCAGGAATTTACGGTCTCCTCCGCGACGGTGGAGCTCGCCGCGCAGGCTCTGGGCGTGGAAGGCGCACGCATCGCCAAGACCCTCTCGTTCAAGACTGCGGAGGGCTGTATGCTGATCCTTGCTGCCGGCGACGCGCGCATCGACAACCACAAGTTTAAGGACAAATTCCACATGAAGGCCAAAATGCTCTCCGCGGACGAGGTGCAGGAGCTGGTCGGTCATCCCGTGGGCGGCGTCTGCCCTTTTGGCTGCAACGAGGGCATCCCCGTCTATCTCGACGAAAGCCTCAAGCGCTTCACCACCGTTTTCCCCGCCGTCGGCAGCGCGAGCAGCGCCATCGAGCTGGATCTTGACGAGTTGTTCCACTATTCAAAAGCGCTCGAATGGATCGACGTCTGCAAGCTCCCGGAAGCCTGAATCCATCATTTGATCCCGAAAACACAAAAAGATCCACGGACACAGTCCGTGGATTTTTTTGTGTTTTTATCAGCGATTGGCGTACATCCGCTCGTAATAGTCCCGGTATTCCCCGCTGACGATCGTCTTCCACCAGTCCGTATGGTCCAGATACCACCGGATCGTCTTCTCAATGCCGTCTGCAAACCGGGTCTCCGGCAGCCATCCCAATTCGCGATGGATCTTCGTGGGATCGATGGCATAGCGCAGATCGTGCCCTTTGCGGTCGGTCACATAGGTAATAAGCTCCTCGGATTTGTCGAGCTTGGCGCAGATGAGCTTCACGATGTCGATATTCCTCATCTCGTTGTGGCCGCCGATGTTGTATACTTCTCCCTCGCATCCGCCGTGGAGGATCAAATCGATGGCATTGCAGTGGTCCTCGACATACAGCCAGTCCCGCACGTTCTCGCCCTTGCCGTAAACCGGCAGGGGCTTTTCGCCGAGCGCGTTCGCGATCATCAAAGGAATCAGCTTCTCGGGGAACTGATACGGGCCGTAGTTGTTGGAGCAGCGGCTGATGCTCACCGGGAGCCCGTAGGTGCGGTAATAGGCATGCACCAGCAGGTCCGCGCTCGCCTTGGAGGCGCTGTACGGGCTGCTCGTGCAGATGGGCGTCCGTTCGGTAAAGAAGAGATCGGGCCGGTCCAGCGGCAGGTCGCCGTACACCTCGTCGGTGGATACCTGATGAAAACGCGCGATGCCGTACTTCCGGCAGGCGTCCATCAGCACCTGCGTTCCGAGGATATTCGTCTGCAGGAATACCTCCGGCGTCTCAATGGAGCGGTCGACGTGGCTTTCGGCGGCGAAATTCACCACCACATCCGGATGCTCCTTCTCAAAGATTGCAAAGATCCCCGCGCGGTCGCAGATATTGGTCTTGTAAAAGACAAAGCGCGGGTTCTCCATGGCTTTTGCCAGCGTGGACATATTCCCCGCATAAGTCAGGCAGTCAATGCAGACGATCCTGTAATCAGGGTGCTTGTCCAGCATGTAATAGACGAAATTGGAGCCGATAAAACCGGCGCCGCCTGTCACAATGATCTTCATGGCTTTCCTCCGAACGAAGTCCTTTTCCCTGCTTCAGAATCTGATCTCGCGTTCGGCCACCCTCTTCAGGTGCAGCCCGTAGGGGGATTTCCCGTACTTGTCCGCGAGCAGCAGAAGCTGCTGTTTGCTGATCCACTCATTATTGAAAGCGACCTCCTCCGGTGCGGAGATCGTAATGCCCTGGTGGTTCTGGATCATCCGGACAAAGGACGAAGCCTCCGCGAGGCTGTCCATCGTTCCGGCGTCCAGCCAGGCAAAGCCGCGCCCGAGGAGCTGTACGTCAAGCAGATTGTCCTTCAGGTACATCCCGTTGAGCGTCGTGATCTCCAGCTCGCCTCTGGGCGAGGGTCTGACCATGGCGGCTCTCGCGCTCACGCCGGCCGGATAGAAATACAGCCCGGTGACCGCGTAATTGCTCTTTGGTTCCTTCGGCTTTTCTTCAAGGGAGACCGCTTTCCAGTTCTTATCAAACGCCACGACGCCAAAACGCTCGGGGTCAGGCACGTAATGCCCGAACACGGTCGCGCGCGCGTTTCCTTCCGCGTTCTCTGCGGCGGCAAGAAGCATCCTGCGGAACCCGTTGCCATAGAAGATGTTGTCCCCCAGCACCATCGCGCAGGCGTCGTTTCCAATAAACTCCTCTCCGATCAGAAAGGCCTGCGCCAGTCCGTCCGGCGAGGGCTGCTCCTGATATGACAGCCGCATACCCAGCTCCGCCCCATCCCCGAGAAGTCGCTTGAAATTGGGAAGGTCGTTTGGCGTTGAGATGAGCAGGATATCCCGAATCCCGGCAAGCATGAGCGTGGAAAGCGGATAGTAGATCATCGGCTTGTCATAAACCGGGAGAAGCTGCTTGGACGTGACCATAGTGAGCGGAAACAGACGCGTGCCTGCGCCGCCGGCAAGTATGATGCCCTTCATTCGACGTTCTCCTTCCCTTCCGGGTCGATTGCTGTTTTCTTTGTTTATCATACCATAGTCTTTTCCAGGAAGCAAGAAGCTCCCCTTTCCCAACGGCCGGAAAGCGACGAATTTGCGTTTTTCCCGGTTCTTTATATTGAGCTTTCCCGGTTCGATATGTATGATGGAAATTGGGAGTTTATTGGAAAATATGGATTCTTTCGGCGCTGCCGCGGCATTCCGGAGCTCCCTGCGCAAAGATTTACCGGATCGACCGGCCGCTTTCCGACGTCGGCCGGCCGGAAGGAGGAGAATGTGAAAAACTGGCAAAAGCACTGCCCCTCGCCGCGGCGTTTGTGCTGCTCGCCGTTGTCGGTCTCTTTCTGTGGCGTGCCGGACAGACGGTCGGCGCCTCCACGCAGGAGGATGCCGTCCCCGCCATGGCCGGGCAGGCCGGGGAAGCGCTCGCTCTCCCCATGGGCCTCACAAGGGAGGCTCTCGAACAGGTGGAGGACGTAGTCAGCGTCGGCGAACAGGTGGAGTTTTACACCAAAGAAGAACTCTATGATATTTATCCCATGCCGGACTGGGACTACTATGCCTACCGCGAATACAACGAAGAAGGCGACCACTGGTACAGCCGCACGGACGGTCACGCGTACACGATGACCCGTTACGAGGATCTCGGCTTTCTCGCGCTGATGCCGAATCTCAAGCAGCTCTACTTTGCCTGCATGGAGGCAGGCGTCCTGCCCGATCTCAGCGGGTCTATCAAGCTCGAATCCGTCTGACCACCCTCTCTCTGGATAACGGTATTCCCGTTTCGGATCTTTCCTTCCTCGCGAACGCCGTCAAGCTGGAAACGCTGGACCTGAATCAACTCTCTCAGCTTCGGGACATCTCCGCGCTGCAAAACCTGAAGGCGCTCAAGGGGCTGTCGATCAACGATTGCAGCCTGGTCCACGATCTTTCCCCCGTTGCCGGCTGCCAGTCGCTCGACCGGATCAACTACCGCGGCGATCTGGACGATCCGATCCGAGACGCCTCCTTCCTCAGCGGACTGCCCTGCCCCAACAGCATTGTCTTGGAAGAAGCGGCGCTTGAGAATCTCGATTTTCTGGAAGGTCTCGACGCCCAGCGCCCCACAAGCTTCGAGCTGATCGGGCTGGACGAGGTCCGTTCTCACATGCCGCTGAAATCGTTTCACGGGAGCTATCTGAAGGTGCCTCCCCAACCGGCCGATCAGGCCGAAGAGCTGGTAGCCGCCGGCGATTTCGGCAGCTATGAAATAGCTTTCCCGGAGGGAGGCTGGGATCTGAATGATCTGGACGACTTCCAGCTTCTCAGCCTCGACGAGCTCAAAACGCTGCCCAAGGCCCTTCTGCGGCACATCAGCTCCCTCTGCATCGCGGGCGATCAGGTGATTGGCCGTGATCGCTTTGAGATCAGCGAGGATTGGGAGCACAAGGATGCAAACGGCAACCCTTCGCTCTTGCTGCGCAGCTTCGAAACCGGTGAGGAAACGCCGCTCTCTCCCGGTGTGATTACCGATCTGGATATGCTCTCCGATCTGACCGGGCTGAGGGATCTTGAGCTCATCGCGCAGCCTCTTGAGACGCTGGACGGAATTCAGAACCTGACGGAGCTTAACAGCTTACACGCCCAGTTCTGCCCGTCTCTCAAGGATGCGTCCGCTGTCTTCACGCTGCAAAGCCTGTGCTTCCTCAACCTCAAGGGGCACGCAGATCGACTCGATCCGGGGGATTCAGAATCTCAGCGAGCTGTGTGGGATCGACATCTCCGACACCCGCGTCGACGATCTGACGCCCCTGGCAGACTGTGATTTCAGCGAGGCCTGCGAGGAGGACGGTCTCAGCATCGGCATCAACAACCTCGACCTGGATGCCGACGATTTTGCGGCCCTCGGCACCGTCAAGCGCATCAGCAACACCTATTTCTGCAACGCCGACCCCGCCGTCTGGATCCCGGCGCTCGCGCACACAGAGATCTATTCCTTCGCAAGCGGCGGCGATTTCGACTCGACCGAGTCTCTGGAGCTCTTTGCGGCGGATCACCCCGAGCTGCGCCGGCTGGATATGTACAACCCGGAAGTCAAGGATCTGCGCTGCCTGCTCGAGTTCCCCGCTCTTGAGCACGTCAACGTCCAATTCAATATGACCGAAGCCATCGAGAGCCTTGACGGACTGGACTATTCCTTTGAGCTGCAAGTCAATTGAGCCCGCACACGCGCAAGGAGGCGCTCACCATGAGATTGGAAATTGAGGGAGGCTGACGGACTGTGAAATCTGAAGCATGGATCCCTATCGTCGTCGGCGTGACCGGCCACCGCTCGATCCGTCAGGCGGACCGTCCCGCGCTGTACGCGGCGGTCAGGGAGGAGCTTTCAAAGCTCAGGGCCCGCTGCTCCCACTCCCTCTTTGTGATGCTCTCCTCCCTCGCCGAGGGCGCCGGCCGTGATTTTGAATTCCGACCGGCGGGGATCTTTGTCGCTGCGCACAGCCACGTGGTGCTCGCCCTCTGGGACGGCGGAAGCGGTACGGAAGCGGCCTGCGGCACCGCGGCCGCGGCGGACTTTGCTCTCAACGGCAGCTACTATCCGATATCCGGCAGCTTTACAAGAAAATGTCCACCCGGCTCAAAGAACACGGCCAGACGGAGGAGCAGCTGACAGTGCTGGCCCGCGAGGAGCTCATGGAAAACGGAAACTGGTGCTCCTATCAGCGGGACAACGCTCCGGATATCAGTCTATGATTCCTCGCGCCGACTGATTTCTCTCAAATGAACAGGGCAGTCTTTTCTATCGCAGAACTCCGCTTTATTCAGGCAAGACGTCTGCCTTCAAGCGAAAAGCCGATTTTCAAATGATCCGGCTCCTTGAAGCCGGTTAACAAACAGCACCCCGTTTGTCAACTGCTGACAAACGGGGTGCTGTTTTCCGGTAAATTGTATTTCCTATGATTATGCCTACATTTTCAGCGCAAACGCGCGTTTGCGCTGAATGCGCGAGAGGCCGGCATACAGCGGCTCGCTGATAAACAGCACGAGAAGTCCAAGTTTTCGGTTCCTGTGGAAGTATCGGTTGCGCAGAATGGAATCCGCGTTATGTCGCAAAAATGCCTCGATCTCCTTTTCTTTCCGCAGTTTGTCCCCATTCGGATGCCTATCCCCTTTCATGCGGTCAAGCAGCGTAAAATATGCCCAGTACATCCGAAACTCAGCAGCCTTTTCTGCTTTGGGAAAGCGAGCGCGAATCAGCGCCAAATGAGAACGGTAGATCTCGATAATTTTATCTTCTTTTGGCGAATAGCCAGAGCCAATGGTGCTGTCCCAATGATGCCGATAAGAATATAACGGTTCCGTGGTAACGGCCACCCGGTCCAAATCGGCGATAAGCGGCACCAGAAGGGCCGCATCTTCATATATGATGTCGGGGATAAAACGATGTTTCTCGAAAAGCTGTCTTTGAAACAGCTTTCCGAACATATAGAGGCTGATTTTTTCCCCTCGAGAGCCAAACGAACTGCCTCTTCCGTTTCAACGGTAAAGCTCCCGCGGATCGGTGTGATCGGCCGCATCCTATTTTTATACCACTCAAGAATGCCTCCGACCGCAAGTGCGGTCTTCTCACGCAGCACCATCTGATACAGTTTCTCCAGCGCATCGGGAAAAAGGATGTCGTCAGAATCAACGAAGCTGACATATTCGCCGGAAGCATGGTCAAGTCCTGTGTTTCTTGCAGCGCTGGCCCCAACGTTATCCCTGCGGATCACGCGGATTCGGTCGTCCCTCTCGGCATACGACCGGCAGATTTCCAAGGAGCGATCTGACGAGCCGTCATCCACCAGAATGAGTTCAAGCGAGGTATAGCTTTGCCGGATGACGGAATCCAGGCATGCCGGGAGATACTTCTCCACATTATAAACCGGGATTATTACGGAAATCTTCGGCCCTTCCATATCATGTGTGCTCCTTCAGCTCGAATTAAAACGATCGGCAGGCAGACGGCGAAACATCCGCTTGACCGCAGCGGGTCAGGTCCGGAACGCTGAGCCGGATAACATCAAAAACCGCTGGATCTCCCCCTGCTTTCGCAGCGCCGACATTCTCCTTCGCAGCGGGCCGGGACCAAGGATTGCACAGCGGCGTTCCTTGTTCCGATCCGCGTTCCTACGGATACCCGAAAAAACAGACACAGAATTGCGCCAGACAAGTCGGACTTCACAGAGCATAGGGAGAGTATGGTCAGGGAGCCCAACGTAATATGGCACAATTCCGGCCGTAAAGATTGTCTTTTTTTATTGGGTATCCGTAATAATCCGGGCCTGCTTTCGCCACGCCAGGATAAGCGAAGGGATCGTCACGCAGTTGTAATCCTCACAGGGTACAAGGACCGGGGCTGCAGCCGGCAAGCTTCTGACCTCGACCGGCAACAGACGCTGTCGTTACGGGTCACCTGTTCAGGTGCAGCCTCGCGGTTATCCTCTCACTCGCGTTTCACATAGTCGAACAGATCGAGATTGGAAATGCCCAGCGCCCTGAGCCTTTCAGCGCTCTTTTCCTGGTCTTCCTTCGTGTTGTATTCGGGAATTCGCGGGACGCGCACAAGAATCCGCTCCGCACCAACCTGGGTGAGAAGCCAGCGCAGGTTATCCTGCATCCGTGCGGGATCGCCCCCGGTGTAGCGGCGGTAGATCTCGGGATTCATCTCCTTGCAGTCCACGATAAAGAGATCCACCGCGCCGACGGCGGGCGCAAGCAGGTCCCGTGCAACGGCAAGGCTGGTTTCGGCCGAGATCTTCCAATCTCCCGGGCAAAGCTCACGGAAGCGCCGAAGGAAGGGCGCGTGCAGCATGGATTCTCCCCCGCCGAAGGTGACGCCCCCGCCGGAGGCTCGAAAATAGAGATCGTCGATGCGGACCCTGTTGAGAAGCTCCTGTGCCGTCACGGGCTCGGCCGGCGCATCGCGCAGCAATCTGCGATTGATGCACCACCGGCAGCGCAGCGGACAGCCCGCGCCGGCGACCAGCGTCGTGACGCCCGTTCCGTCGGTTCCCATCCGCAGACGCGAAAGGCCGAGCAGCGGGAACAGGGGCTCAGTCATCGCCCGCCTCGTCCGGGAGATATGACATGTCCCCCATCAGCACTTCCTCGACAGGCTCCGCGCTCTCCTCCGGGACAGGATCGCCCTCGCCGTCTTCCGGGAAAGCGACCTCGCCGGTGGTTACAAAGATTGCAGGATCTTCGGTCGGCGTCGGCTCCTGATAAACCATATTGCCGGAGAGCTGCGTCTCATCGCCGCTCCCGCCGTCAATTCCGAACGGCGCGCATCCGGCGGCGGAGAGCGTCATCCCGGCGCACAGTGCCGCCACAGCCACGCGCTTGCCCAATGACGCGCGCAGGGAAAGCTGCTGCTCCAGATAGCGCAGCTCGCTCTCACAGCGCGGACAGGTCCCCTTGCACTCCCCCTGGAAATGGCATTCCCGCGTTACATACGGGATCTCGTTCTCATCTGCGATCCGCTGCCGGATCTCCTTGAGTATCCTGCATTTTTCCTTGCCGATCATCTCAATTGTCCCCCCGTCCGATAGTAGTTGCCTGTTTAGACGAGAATAATTTGGATAAGTTCCAAACCGGCCGGGCCGCAGCGGGGAAAATCGACCGCTTCCTCGGTGATCGCGTTGAGCCCGACGCCCCAGCCGTCCACGGTTTACCAGGCGGAGGTCGCCGTATGATCCTCCACGATCTCAGCGAGATGGACGGTAAAGCTGCCGTCCTTGTTTTTCTCGGCCTCCGCCTCGGGCGGATAGAAGCCGAAATGTGCGAAGTAATAGAGCTGCACCATTCGGCAAGCTCCTGCGCCGAATAGGGTCCCTCCTCCGCCGGCAGGAGGAAGCTGCGCGGCTCAAGCAGAGAAACGCCGGTCAGGATGTTATCGTCCGCGCCGCCGGCCAGCGTGCTCTCATCCCGCAGGACGTTCATACGGATCTCTTCCCCGACGCAAAACGGATCAGTCTCCCTGATGGACGACGACCTGCGGGAACGGGATCTCAACATCCTTGTCCGCGAAGAGGACACGGATATCCCTGGCCAGCATACGCTGTGCGTTGAAGATATTCTCCTCCTTCGTATCCGCGACGAACTTGAGGATCACGCCGTTGTCGCCAAGCTCGTCCACGCCGAGATAACGCGGCGGCGCGAGATACAGATCCTGGTGGTTCCGATACATTTCCGGCAGGCTCTCCGCCAGCATCTTCTCCAGCGCGCGCAGGTCGGTGCTGTAACTGACGCCGACCAGGCAGACCGCGAGCGAGCTCTTGCGCGAGCGGTTCTGGAAGTTGCGGATATCCGAGTTGTTGACCACCTTCAGGTTGTAGCCCGCATCCTCGATGGTGGTGGTGCGCACGCCGATATCCCGCACGATGCCGCGGAAATCATCCAGAACGATGATGTCCCCGATGCAGTACTTGCTCTCAAAGATGATGAACAGACCGGTGATCACGTCTTCGATCAGGCTCTGGGCGCCAAAGCCGATGATCAGGCCGATGATTCCGACGCCGGCAAGGACCGCGGTGGAGTTGACTCCCAAAATGCTCAGGCCCCAGACGACTGCCAGGATGACGGCGAGGTATTTGAGCGTCCCGGTGATCATGGCGGTGATCGTCAGCGCGCGGGGGCTCTTCTTGCCGATGGCGTTCATCAGCAGCTTGACCAGCGTATAGCAGAGCCAGACGACAAGGAGAGCCAGAATCACCGTCAGCACGTGAGCGATCGTGATCGTGCCGCTTCTCTGGATCAGAAAATGGTTTTTCTCCAGTTCTTTGATCGTGTTCCTCGTCTCCTCGGAGACAGGGAGCCAATTGGGATGGAACAGGAACACCGCCAGAAGCGCAGTGATCGCGATCCCGATAAGGGTCCCCAAACCGATGTTGGACTTTCTGGTCTTCTTCTTTTTCATTGCAGCATCCTCCTGTATTATCAATCAATCGTTCCGTAGTCTTCGCTCCAGTTCCGGAGTCCGCCGTAGATCGTATAAACGGCGCCGTCCGCGGAATCGGTACCCGTGCCGGAAGCGGTAACGACAAGCCGGTAATGCGTCGCGTCGCCTTCCGCAACAAGCTCCAGATCCGAGTAATCGAGTTCATAGCTGAGGCAGGTTTCTTCCCCGTTGACCGTCGGAGCCGAAGGTCCTGAGAAGATATCGTCATCTCCCTGATGCCAGAATTCATCGGGATCGCCAAGCGATCTCATCCCGGTGTCTTCTTCGATGAACCACTCGATCGAAACGCTTTCAAAGGTGAGGCTGTAGCTATGGCGGTCGCCCGTCTGATAATTCAGCTTGACGTTTGCCACGCCCAACTCCTGATAGTCGAGCGTCAGCCATGCCGAGCCCATCATGTTGGCAAGGCCCTCCCAGGAGTTCGTGACCTCGGCGTCTTCCCCCTGGTACTGGTAGTGTACCGTGACTTCCACTTTCCAGTTTCCTTCGCTGGCTCGGCGCATCACGCCGCCGCCGTTCATATTCACGGCATGACCGCCGGAACCGGGTACCCCGCTGCTTGAGACCATTCCGTAAGGCTCGTACAGGGTGCTGACCTTGACGTCAGACGTAATGCTGTTCTCGTCGGCATCGTTCGGGATGATGGTATAATTTGCCTCCACATGCCCGAGGCCCTGCGTGACGTTGAGATCGCCCCAGTAGTTGACGCCGGAAATCCGGATCGTCGGCGGTCTCATTGCAGAATCGAGGGGAAGCGGCGTGCTTGCGACCTCATAGGGATATTGCATGCTGTATTCGGTTCCGTCCGTATCCGTTCCGACTCCGCCGAAGGAGAAGATCAGAAAGTAGTGGGTCGCGCCGGCGTCAAGCACCTCCGAGCTTGGCGAGACGTCAATGCGGTCGGAATAGGTGTAAAGCAGCGTCATGTCGCTCCCGTCCGCCGTCGGGCCGACCGGGCCGGAGAAGGGGTTGCTGTCGCCGAAAAACCAGATCGTACGGGTATCCCCGACGTCTTCAAAGGTGGTGATCCCGTCGGCTTGCTTGATCTCCTTTTTCCAGCCGACCTGCACCATATAGAAATCGAGCGTGTAGCTATGCCGGTCCGAGGCGGGATAGCGGAACTGCATATTCGAGGTGACGTTCATGCTGTCGAGGGCGCCAACGCCCTTGGACCCAAGCGGATACATCATAAGATCGCCCTGCAGCGCCGGCGGCTCCACCTGGCTCACAGTCATCGACTTGCTCTCTCCGTCGAGCTTGTACTCGAGCGTGATGGTTGTTTCCCATGCGTCCGCGCTCAGATAAGAGAGAAACTCAATGGTGTCGACATTCACATCGATGACGCCGACCTCCGTAGTCTCCGGCAAACTCACACCCATGTCCGGTTCCCTGCTGGATCTGACTTCTCCGGAAGAGCGCAGGTCTGTCGCTTCGTTCGCCGTGACCTCATATTCCACTTCCAGATGGGACAGAGAGTCCCAGAAGTAAACATGTTTGATGCTGACCGTCGGTTCCTTCGGCTTCGGATCCGGCGCCGGCGTCACAGGAGGGTCTGAAGGGCCGGGCACGGATGACGGATCAGGCCCCGGCGAGGTCGGCGGCTGGGGCTCGGCCGGCCGATAGACGATCGGCGCCACGTACGGGGTAACGGGTGGGGACACCGTCGGCGGCGGAGAGATCGAGGGGGCCGGCGAAATGACAGGCGACGGAGAGATCGACGGCGTGGGAGACTCCGTCACAGGCGGGGCGACCGTCGCAGTCGGCGGCACCGTGGCGGAGGGGTCCGCAGGAGCGGAGACGGCCGGCGGCTCGGCAGGTATGGAGGGATTCTTCGGCGGAGCGCCGAACGCGCCCGCAAGGATCAGTCCCGAACCCAGCAGCGCAAACACCGTCGATATGGGAAATTTCAGCTTCTTATATCGTTTTCTCCCCTTGACAGGTTCATAGGGCCTGGCAAATTCGGGATATCTGTTGTCTATTTCTCGAATGCTCATCTTGAAAAAGCCTCTCACAACGTGTTCGGTCTTCGATAATGCCGATCAAACAAACTTATCTAATTGTATTATACTTTTTATCCCAGGGAATGGAAAGAGGAAAACTCAAAATTCTTTATTTTTTTGTCGAAATTCCATTTTTTCTTTATGCCTGTAAATACAGCAGGATCCCCGCCGCGGCGACTCTGCTGCGGCGGGGATCCCGATCTTATGTTTTTTTCAGCCGCTTCACCAGTTGCTCGTCCGCTTCGCTGAGGATCGTACGGTAATCGGTGTAGACGACTTTTCCGGGCAGCGCACCGGAGGGCTTGCGCACAAAGCGGACCATGGTATAGTCCACCGGAATCTTCCCGCCCTCGCGCCCCTGGGAGTAATAGGCCGCGATGGAAGCCGCCTGAATGAGGCTCTCCTCATCCGGCTCCAGCCCGTCGCAGCGCAGGATCACGTGGCTTCCGTGGATCCGTTGGGTATGCAGCCAGTAGTCCGTCCGGCGGGCAAGCTTTGTGGTCAGCTCGTCGTTCTGCACGTTGGAGCGTCCGACCAGCACCTCCAGCCCCGCATCCGTTACATAGCGCAGCGGCGCCTGTGCCCTCCCCTTTTCGGGTCTTGCGCCCTTCTGTTTTTTGAGAACGCCGGTCTCTGTAAGTTCACGGCGGATATCGGCCAGATCCTTTTCGCTCTCCGCCCGCGCCAGCTCGTCGAGCACGCTGTTGAGATATTCAAGCTGCTGCTCGCCCTGCGCCACCAGAACGGTCAGATGCCTTTCGGCGCCCTTGAGCTTGTTATATTCCCTGTACATCGCCGCGGCGTTCTGCTGCGGCGTTTTCAGCGGATCCAGGGCGATCGTGATCTCCGGGCAGTCCGGCTCGTAATAATCCTCGCACACAAGGCTGCTCTCGCCCCGCCTGATGCGGTAGAGATTGGCCGTCACCAATTCGGCCCGGCGGCGCAGCTCCTCCCGGGTCTCGGTGCGCTTGAGCTCTTCCCGCTGACCTGCAAGCTTGCGGGCTAGGCGGTCGCGCGCCGTCCTGACGCTGCGCTGCAGCTCATGGCCGCGGCGGCGCTGCTGCTCCTGTTTGTCCCGACGGGTGTAAAAAGCGTCCAGCAGCGCGGAAAAGCTGTCGCAGCTCTCGACCTGCGCCGCCGTACCGTACTGCGAGATGCGCATAAAGCTGAAATCGAGCGGTTTACCGTCACGGCTGATCAAGCAGGGCGTAAACTCCCCATTCTCCACCGTGTCAGCCAGCGCATCCATCTGCGCGGGCAGCAGCGCGTAGTCCCCGCCGCAGCGGTACGCGAGCTCCCGGCAGATCAGCGGGGACAGCCCGGCAAAGCGATCCAGCAGCCATTTGTCCATCGGCGCTGTCCGATCCGCCCCTGCAATTTTTTCGCGGCGGGTCTCGGGATCGCTCTCAAAGAAGGAGAGCTTCTCCTGTTGGGGCGGCATGCGGTAGATCATGCCGGGCAGCAGCCGCCGCATGGCGTCCCCGGCAAAATCGACGCGCCGCATACAGTCGAGGATGCGCCCGTCCTCCCCCACGAGGATCACGTTGGCGCTGCGGCCGATCATCTCGACGACAAGCTGCTTGCGGGAATCCACCCCCAACTCGTCATGCGTATCCAGCAGCAGGACCAGCATACGCTCATGCGAGGGCTGATAGAGGGAGACGATGTGCGCTCCCACCAGATGCTTTCTGAGCAGCATACAGAACATGGGCGGCTCGGCCGGGTTCTCAAAGCTCGCTTCCGTGAGGTGCACGCGGGCGTTGCCGGTGCCGGCCGCGATCAGCAGGCGGCGGTTCTTGCCGTTTGCCCGCAGAGAGAGCAGCAGCATATCGCGCTCCGGCTGCTGCACCTTGTCGATGCGGCCACCGACAACGGCCTGCTCCAGCTCTGCGCAGAGCGCCGTCGTGCAAATTGCGTCAAGGGGCATCTTTAATCCTCCATGATCGCGCCGAAGAGCTCGTTCAGCCGCTCCCGGCGTCCCCGCAGATACAGATAGCCGAACAGTGCCTCAAGTCCCGTGGCGGCGTGGTATTCGCCCACGTCGGTGCCCTGCGGCACGCCGTGCACGTGCGCGTTGCGGCCGCGCTTGTAGACGGCGGCCTCCTCCTCCGTCAGCAGCGGCAGCAGCTTTGCCGCCGCCTTCGCCTGCGCCGGCGCTTTTACGAAGGAAACCGTGAGCCTGTGCAGTTCGCCGATCGCGGTATGGCCGCCGCGGCAGAGCATGGCACGGGTCATCAGTTCGTAAACCCCGTCCCCGATGTGGGCAAGGCCGAGCATGGAGATGCGGTTAACTTCCGCAAGGCTCATATTCGGGGCAAAATAATCCATATCAGCATTTGCAAAAAGGGCGCTTTAAAAAACGCCCTTTTTGTCCCTTTCGTTTATTCTGCGTCGTAGCGGTCCGCCGCGCCGCTCAGTTCGGAGGCGAGCGCCATGTCGCTGTCGGAGGAAAAACCGAGCTGCACCTGAAGCTGCTGCCAGCCCGCGCGGTCAATGACGACGCTGCGGGGCTTCGCGCCCTCGTAGGGGCCTACGATGCCGAGCTCCTCCATCTGGTCAACGATGCGGGCGGCCCGGGAATAACCGAGCTTGACGCGCCGCTGCAGCATGGATACCGAGCAGGAGCCCATCTCCAGCACCGCGTCGACCGCCTTCGGCAGCATCTCGTCGTAAGCGCCGGCCGGGCTCTCCTCGTCCTTGACGGAAGACTTGTCCCCGCTCCCCTTCTCTTCGGTGGCTTTGTTCATGAAAGTCTCAATCTCGGTATTCTGGGAGGCCTCCCCGGCGTTCTCCTTGATGAACTGGATCACGTCTTCGCGCTCCTCGTCGGAGACGAAGGCGCCCTGGATGCGGATCGGCTTGCCGATGCCCACAGGTGAGAACAGCATATCGCCCATACCGATCAGCTTCTCCGCACCGCCCTGGTCGAGGATGATGCGGCTCTCCATCGCGGAGGAGACCGCAAAGGCGATGCGGGACGGGATGTTGGCCTTCATCAGGCCGGTGATCACGTCCGCCGAGGGGCGCTGCGTGGCAATGACAAGATGCATGCCGGCCGCGCGGCCCATCTGGGCGACACGGCAGATGCTCTCCTCCACTTCCTTGGAGGCGACCATCATCAGATCCGCCAGCTCATCGATCACAATGACGACCTGCGGCAGGCGCGGATCGCCGCTCTGATCGCAATGCCTGTTATAGTTCTCCAGATCGCGCACGCCGACCTCGGAGAAGAGGCGGTAGCGCTTGAGCATCTCGACCACGGACCATTGCAGCGCGCCGGCTGCCTTTTTCGGGTCGGTAACCACGGGGACATACAGGTGCGGGATGCCGTTATAGATACCGAGCTCGACCATCTTCGGGTCGATCATGATGAGCCGCACCTCATCCGGCCGCGCTTTGTAGAGCAGCGACAGGATCAGCGAGTTCATGCACACAGACTTGCCGGAGCCGGTGGTGCCGGCGATCAGCATATGCGGCAGCTTCGAAATATTGCCCACGATGCAGTCGCCGCTGATGTCCTTGCCAATGGCAAAGCTCAGGCGGGACTTGGCGTTCTGGAACTTTGCGGAGGCGATGATGTCGCCGAGATAGACGGTGCTGACGATCTTGTTGGGCACTTCGATGCCGACGGTGGAGATCTTGTCCGGGATCGGCGCGATGCGGACGTTCACGACGCCCAGCGCCAGCGCCAGGTCGCCCGCGAGATTCGTGACGCGGGAGAGCTTGACGCCCTGCTCAAGCTCGATATCGTAGCGCGTGACCGTGGGGCCGCGCGTGACGCCGACGATCGAGGCGTTGATGCCAAAGCTGCGGATCGCTCCCTCGAGGCGTTCCCTGTTCAGCGCGATCTCGTCCCTCGCGTCGACAGCGGCTGCGGTGGCGCTGCGCAGCAGATTCAGCGGCGGGAACACATAGTCCCCCTGCTGCGTCTGCGCGGCAATGGCGTTTTCCACCGCCCTGGCCTCTTTCTCGACGCTCTCTTTGCTCAGCTTTTTCTTCGGCGGATCGGAAATCTCTGCCGTCACGGCAACCGTAGGTCTGGGAGCGGCGGTCTTCGGCGTGACGGGGAGCTTGCGGAAGCCCTCCTCGATGTCCACGCCCGCAATCTGAGCCGCTTCCTTCTCGCTCAGCGGTTCGATCCTTGCGGTCGGCTCATCTGCCGCCTTGCGGCGCACTTTTGCGCGGCTCTTGGGTCTGGCGGGGGCGGTATAGCCGTCCATCGCGCTGGTGGAGGGGCCAGTCAGCGTCAGCGGCTCTTCGTCCTCACCGAGCGGCAGGTCCACGGTATAGGTCTTGCGGTCGACACGTTCGATCTTCTTGGCGGGCTTGCCCACCGGCACGCCCCTCTCGTCGAGCAGCTCCGGCACGGTGAACTTCTCCGGCTCTGCATAGGCCGCGGGGTCGTAGGGGCGGCGCTCCAGCTTCACGTCCTTGAATAGGCCCTTGAAGCTGCCGCGCAGCGCGATCACCAGGCTGGACAGGAACAGAAGGATCAGCAGCGGCATCGCGCCGTAAACGCTGAACGCGGCCTCAAGCCCCTTGGCAAGCAGGGCGCCGATCACGCCGCCGGAGATCATATCCTGCCCATTCCAGAAGAATTTGCCGACCATGTCGGCAAACTGCAGGCCGTCCGCCGGGGTGAGGCCCATGGCGAGCTCCATGATGGCGGAGAAGAACGCGGGCAGCAGCAACGCGCAGGCGATGCGTCCGTCCACAGGCTTCCCCTTGTGGGTGAACAGGATGAAGGTGCACAGCACGAAAGCGGGCGGTACCACCCAAAAGCCGTAGCCCACGAGCCCCTTCAGGAATTCAGAGAAAAAGGCAATGAAGGCCCCGTCGGTGTTGTAGTGGCTGATGACCATCAGCACCGCGAGGAAAAAGAACACCACGCCCCAGATCTCGCGCCGCACGGGCTGCTGCGCGGGAGCCGGAGGCGGTGCGGAGCGCGTCTGCGTCTTATTTGCGGCGCTCGAGGATCGCTTCGTTGCGGAGGTCGCCCTCGAGTTACCGGTTTTCTTTTTACTGGTAGAAGATTTGCTAGATGCCATGAAACTATGTCCTTATTCTTTAGAATATCATCGTCAAGATGATGCTGAGCACGCCGACGACCCAGCAGTAGTAGGCAAAGCCGCCGAACTTGCCCTTGTCGGCAATGTATTTGAGCAGCGAGATCGCGGCAATGCCGGAGACCATGGCCACCGCCATGCCGATCAGGTAGGCCGGCATGCTGCCCCAGTCGATCCCCTCCTCCACCGCGTCCGCGATGCCGAGGATGTTGGCGCCGAGCACGGCGGGAAGGCTCATGAGAAAGGAGAACTTCACCGCAAAATCACGCCGGAGCCCGGTGGCGATACCGGCCGTGATCGTGGTCCCGCTGCGGGAGAGGCCGGGGATCGTCGCCACGCACTGGCAGAGGCCGATGATGATCGCGTCCCATACGGACATGCCTCCCACAGTCTTTTTCCCCTGGGTCATCCGATCCGACACGAAGAGCATGCAGCCCGTCAGCACGAGAGCGGCGCCGATGAAGTAATTGTTGTAATACAGCCCCTCCATCAGCTTCTTCACAGGCATGACCAGCAGCAGCGGGATCGTCGCCAGGCAGATCATGAAGAACAGCCGCGCCGCCGGATAGCGGGCGCGCCGTTCCCCGGCGAGAGGACCGACGTTCACGAAACCAAGCACTTCAAAGAACATGGCGACAATGTCCTCCCAGTACACGATGCAGATGGACAGCAGCGTACCCAGATGCAGCAGCACATCGAAGAACAGATGACCGTTTTCGGCCGTCGTCATACCGAACAGGTTGTTAAGGATGGAGAGATGGCCGGAGCTGGAGATGGGCAGGAATTCCGCAAGCCCCTGCACCAGGCCGAGAATGATCGCGTTTCCAATGGACATACGCATGAACCCCCACGGTAATCATAAATAGTAGTTTACCATATTTCTACGCCAAAAACAAGTAAAATAGAAGGGGGGCGAAAATAGAGCGAAAATAGAGGGAAATAGAGCGAAAATAGAGGAAAATAGAAGGCTCGGGCGCGGTAAAATAGAAGGAGCGGGCCTTTCCGGGAGCGAGCTTTCCGGGAGCGGGCTTTCCGGAGCGGGCTTTCCCCGGAGCGGGCCTTTCCGGGAGCGGGCCTTCTCGGAGCGGGCCTTATCTTATGCTTCCGGCTCCGCTTCGATCTCTTGATGCAGCCAGTCCAACGCGTCGGAGAGCGTTCCCACCGCGTCGATCAGCCCCAGCCGCACCGCGTCCTCTCCGTGGATCACGCTCCCCACGTCGTTGGCAAGCTCGTCCGTCCGGTTCATCAGGCGCAGGTAGTCCTCACGGCGGATGCGGGAATGCCCGGTCACGAAGCCCACGATCCGCTCCTGGATCCTCGCGAAATATTCATAAGTCTGCGGCACGCCGATGACGACCCCGTTGACGCGCACCGGATGGATCGTCATGGCCGCAGACGGCGCGATCAGGCTTCGCCTTGCCGCTGCCGCGAGCGGCACCCCGATGGAGTGTCCCCCACCGAGGACGAGCGAAACCGTGGGTTTGCGCATTCCGGCGATCAACTCCGCAATGGCAAGCCCGGCCTCCACATCCCCGCCGACTGTGTTCAGAAGGATCAGCAGGCCGCGGATTTCGGGAGTCTCCTCGATTGCCGCGAGAAGCGGCAAGACGTGTTCGTATTTCGTGGTTTTGGTATCCTCCGGCAACAACTGATGTCCCTCGATCTGACCGATAATCGTCAGGCAGTGGATCTGGTTTGTCGGAACGGCTCCAAGCTCCGGATTGTCGCTCATGGCAAATCACCTCATTCATAGTATGCCGCCGATTGACGAAATCCATCATGCTTCTTGCAATAGACGCGAAAAAGTGATAAACTGATTTTTGTTAATTTCCATTGTTTTATACTTTTATTTTACCGCAACGGAGGATGCTTATGAACGAGAAAAGCATATCTGCCCTTTACGGAGACAGCACAATCAATCTATCCGAGATGATATGGCTTGTCCTGTCAAAATGGCGGCGGATCCTGGTATGGATATTGATTTTTTCTGTTCTGTTTTGCCTGCTGAGCATTCTGGGATCTGTCAACAAGCTCCGCAACGAAAGCTTTATTGCCCAGAATATGGCGACAAACAACCACCTGCTTCAGAACTACGAATCTACGAAAACCAAGCTGGAAGCCCGGATGCAAACGCTTTCACAGGAAATCAATCAGGCTCATGACTACGAAGCGAATTCCTCTCTGTTTGCAATCGATCCGTACCACGTGTTTTTCTGCGAAGTAAGCTACTACATCGACGCGGGTTTTCAGATCATCCCTGATGCCGCTTATCAGGATCCCAACTACACAATCCCCGTGGTCAACGCCTATCAGGTCGCTCTCAGCCAATTGAGTCCCGAGGGGATTCTGGGCGAGCTTTCGGGCAACCGTTCCGAAATTGAGTATGACAGCCGATCCTCCTTTATCTCGGTTTCTGTCTCCCGCGTCTCCGAGCCCGACTGCAGCAGTCTTTCAAACGTAAAAACAGATGTTCTCTCTACGGATTCCCCTGCCGGACAGATCATGAGCATCCGTGTGATCGGCGGGAGCGAGGAACAGTGCGACGCACTGGTGGACGCGGTCGAATCCGCCGTCTCTGAGAATGAGGCTCGTATCCGTCAGACGATCCACGACTACAAGATCACTTTGCTCGGCACGAACCGTTATCAGACAAAATCTGACGAGTTGATTCTCCTGCACAACACTTTTCTGAACGATCTGGATCAGTTGAATACGGAAATGTCTTCCACGCTGGATCAGTATAATTCTCTGCGCCGCCCCTCTCTGAAATCCCTTGACGCTTCCTATGTTCTGAAGGAGGCTGTCAAGGCTGCCGTCTTAGGCGTTGTCGCCGGCTTCTTCATCGTGGTCATCTGGCTTTGTCTCAAGTATGTCATCGACGGAAAAGTCGTCGACCCAGAGTCAGCAGCATATATCTTCCGCTCCGAAGTTCTTGCCTTTTTCCCCCGCGACAGGAAGTATCTTAAAATCGACAGGCAGATCCGCAGTCATCTCAATCTACCCTCCGGATCTGAACCCGAGAAGATGCTCAAGCTCGCGGCGTCCAATCTTAATCGGTCGCTCGGCACCGCGCATACGGTACTTGTCGCCGGTACTGTCGGCCGTGAGATCGCAGAGTCCTTCAGCCGGGAGCTCGGCGCACTTCTTCCCGATCGTTCATTCGTCGCCGGAGGTAATCTGATCAATGACGGCAGCACCATTGATGCGCTTGATCAGAGCGACGCAGTGATCCTCGTTGAGGGCGTCTCCGTTTCCTATCGCAAAGACATCGGAAAAGAGCTCCGCATGATCTCCGGCAGCGGGAAAGCGTTTCTCGGTTTCCTTTTTCTTGAGCTGCCGCAAAAATGATGCGATCCATGCACCAAAGCGTCAAAGTCTTTTCGGCCGGAATTGTGCCATACTGTGTTGGGCTCCTTGACCGGAACTCTCCCTTACGCTTACGGAGTCCGCCTTGTCTGGCTCAATTCTGTCTCGCAGATCATTGTCTGCTTTCTATCGGGCATCCGTATGATTCCTCTTTCAAAATAGAGATGGTCCTTTTAATTCCGGTTTCGATGGTATATTGGGGACGCCATCCCAAAGCGGCCAATTTATGCCCGTCCAGACGCGCCTTCGTCGCTTTGCTGTATCCGGAAGCCTCCACGGCGTCAGGAATTTCAAAAATGACCTTTTTCCCGTTGATTCCCGCAATAATTCCCGCCAGATCCTTCAGCATGATATCGGAATGCTCTTCGGCAATATTGTATGCCTCGCCGCTCTCTCCGGACAGGAGGATCGTGAGCAAACCGCTGACCGAATCTGCCACGTACTGATAGCTGTAATACTGTGTGCCTGCTGATTTCAGCACGATGTCTTCTCCGGCGATTCCCTTCTTGATGAATTGGCTGATCGCTTTCGTGTCAGACATCAGCATCGTCGGGCCGTAAGAACGGGTCAGGCGCGGAATGACCACATCCAGCCCCTTCTGTGCGCGGTACGCCTGACAGAGCGCTTCCCCGCACCTCTTGCTTTCCGGATACCCTGCTCTCATCGTATTGGAATCGATATAGCCGCAATAGTCCTCCGTAAAGAACTCCACGTCGCCCCGGTTTTCTCCGTAAATCTCATTGGAGGACGCGAAAGCAAATCGATCCGCATGATGTGCCGTCGCAAACTCGAGCATGTTCTGAACGCCGATGATATTTGTTGTGATTGTTCCGATCGGGTCGGTGGCATATTGCATGGGATGCGTGTTGGAGGCAAGATGAAGAACATAGTTGACCGTTCCGATATCATCCCTTTTCAGCGGCCTGGTGATGTCATAGGGGATAAACACAAGATGTTCGTCATCGCGAAATTTCTCAAACCGCTGTTTTGCCTTCTGTTCATTGCGCCCAAGTGCGTACACGGTGCAATTCAAGCCGCACTGCAGGTTCTTATGCAACAGCACGTCGACAAGGAAGCTGCCGATCAGGCCGGTGGCGCCGGAAATCAAAAAGCTGTTGTTCTGCAGCTTTTCCCAGGGAAGCGGCAATTCAGCTACCCAGTTGATATCTTCCAGATATTTCTGGTTTTGATACAGCTTCATACTTTTTCCTCTTTTCCTATTTCAGCCAGTTATCCTTATCGGATTTCAGATATGCTTTAAACATTTCAAGATCATCTTTTGTGGTAAGCTTAATGTTCTTATCTGATCCGGCAGCAAAGTAAAGCCGGACTCCGAGCTCGACCATCATCGTGTTTGTGTAGTGCGAACCGTAGATCCCTATCTCCTTCTCGAATGCCTCATGATATTTGGAATCCAGAAGGTCAAAGCGATAGGCCTGCGGAGTGGAAACGCGGCGCAGGGTTTCACGCGGGATATACTGCGTTGTGCTGACCTCATCATCCACCACAAAGATCTGTTCGTTATAAGGGAGCGAGGTGACCGCGTTGCCGTATTGCTTGGCTTTGATGATCACGTCCGTCAGCACCGTTTCATCCACAAGAGGCCGAATCCCGTCATGGACGATCACGATATCGTCTTCTTTGGCTTTTCCTTCCAGATTATAAACGCCGTTTCTGATCGACTCCTGGCCGGACTTGCCGCCGGACACTACCCATTTCAGCTTGGAAATGCCAAACTGTTTGGCATAAGCCCACAGGACGTCATGCCAGCCGTCGATACACACCACTTCGATCGCATCGATCTGCGGATGTTTCTGAAACCCCTCCAGGGTATAGATCAAAACCGGTTTGTCATAAACATTGATGAACTGTTTGGGAATATCCTGTCCCATTCTGCTCCCGGAACCTCCGGCAATTATCAGCGCGATATTGGCCATCTCGATAATCCTCCCTCAGAACTCAATTTTATATGCAGCATGGTATTCCCGCTTATCCTCGGGCGGTAGCTCCATGTAGTTGCCGTACAGGTTTTTCAGGTAAGCATCATAATCAGCCGGGACCTTCACTTCAACGCCGCAAAAGCTCATGGTGGTCAGTTCCGTAAACACCCGTTCCGGGAAGATTTCTCTTCCATAGCTGATCCCTGACGGGATCCCCAGCCACCCGGTCCTTTTCCTCTGGTTTCCCAGAGACTCGCACATCCGGAGATAGAACCGGATCCCTCCCAGATGGGAAAATACCGCTCCCAGTCTTTTCCTGAATCTGTAATATTCGGACAGCTCGGGGACCTCTGCGGCCTTTTTCTCAATGATCGGAGACGGATACAGGTAGTCGATGCACACGCTTGAGGCTTTAAACGCCGTATCATACAGCACCGCCTTCAGTTTTCTCAGCAAGCCGGGAGCGGGAACGTTCTCAATGATGAACAGATCAAGGAAAAGCATATCCTGCCCGCTCACTCCGGCAGTCGGGATCTCTACGTATGTAGTCCCCTTCTTAAAAATTTTTACCATCTTGCTGAGATAGCGTGCGTCTGACAGCGGCTCCGAAACCGCGTATTTGTCCGGAAATGCTTTGCGGAAGCTGTCTTTGAATCGCTCGTACTCAGAGCGGAGCATCATGATATCGATATCATCGTCCCACGGGATGAAGCCCTGGTGCCTGACCGCTCCCAGCATACTTCCCCCTGAGAGCATATAGTTGAT
Source organism: uncultured Eubacteriales bacterium (assembly GCA_900319465.1). Classification (GTDB taxonomy): domain Bacteria; phylum Bacillota; class Clostridia; order Oscillospirales; family Oscillospiraceae; genus Limivicinus. The sequence continues at coordinate 41,414 of ONOL01000028.1, forward strand.
CTGGCAGGAATCGCACACGCTTTTGACGTCTATCAGCATCAGGAGCAATTCATTCTGCAGTTTCTTCAAGGTCTCATCGCTCAATCTGTATTCTTCAAAGCACCTTGAATACAGGCTTTTACTCGTTCTCATCGTTCACTCCTGCGAAACCGTCTTCCACGAAGCCTCGGCATGATGCTTATAGACCCGCTCGCTCTCCGGGGGGAGTTCCCAGTAGTCTCCGTAGATATGGATCAGGTAGTCTTCATAATCCCGGGGGATATTAAACCGGTATGACTCAAAGTCGGCCTTGATATACTCGGTCGCGGTAGTCCGGGAGATCACTTCCCTTTTTCCATATCCCCACACAAGCGTTGCGACTTTTTCAGAGTTGTCAAAGGGTATTTTCTGGGCCTCCCTGATCGTCAGGCCGGTAAAATAGCTCTGGAGCGGAAACAGGCGATAAAACCACCGCATCAGCGTGATCTCGATCTTCCTGACCGTAGACCTTTTGCTGATATCCTTCACCGTTGCACAGACCACCAAGCCCCACAGCGCTTTCATTTTTGAAACTGTGAAATCTATTTTTTTCTCGTCTTTCGGCAGGCCATCGACCGGAAAAACGTCAATGCTGACGCCAAGCTGGCGGCCAAAGCTTCCGTTTTCTTCCAGAACCGTCCGGCTGTCGGATACTTTTGCATAGGTGCACAGATAGCTGTGATCCAGATCCCAGCAGCACACCTCGTAATAGGCGTGGGCGTATTCGTGGATGAAGCGATTATAGTCCGGCCTTGGCATCTGGATATCAATGTCATCGTCCCAGGGGATAAAGCCTTGATGCCTTACGGCGCCAAGCATGGTTCCGCCGCTGAGGTAATAACGCAGGCCGTGTTTATCACAGAAGGCAGCAACGTCCGCAAGGATGTCAAGCTGCAGCTTCTTCATCTCTACTACATCAATGGTACCCATACGATCACCTCAAACGAACGAATTTCAGCACAGCGGAAAGAAGCTTCTTCATCTCTTTCAGGTTCAGGAGCCATACGATCAAAACCGCCGCCCCGGCGACCGCATATCCGAATTGATCAGCAGTCACAAAGAACGCTGATATGCAGACGACAAGGTAGGAGGCAAACTCCTTCCTGAAATTGATGTCAAACTTGAAAAACCGCCTCGTGTCAAACATCCTGTATAAGCCGATAAAAATGTACGCGACGGCTGTCGCCGCGGTAGCGCCCATGATTCCGAACCTGGGGATCAGCAGAAAGTTAAAGATGATATTGATGGACGCCGACAGCAAGGTAGAGAGCATCACGTTGACGCTCTTTTTCAATGCGCCGTAAATCGCGCCGAAATACGATGAGATCGCAGAAAAGGAAGCCGCAATCAGCAGCCACGGCACATATTTCCACGCTTCATAAAAGTCCGCTCCCACATAGACTCCCATGAAAGGCTTAATAATCACCAACAGACATGCGCAGAAAAAGAATACCGCAAAACTAAACAAGCTGAAAACATTTGAATAGAACGAAGTATCCTTTGTCGAATCATATTCCTTGACAGAAGAGATCCCCCATGACTGCGAAAAAATCGACGAGACCACATTGATCAAGGCAGGGATCTTGCTTGCAGCCGTATAGATCCCGAGGGCCGCACTGTCAAGAAAGATTTCGACCATCAGCTTATCCGAGGATTGGACGACCCACCACGAGATATTGTTGATGATCAGCGGCGAAGAAAAGGCAAGCATCTCAAAGAAGAGCTTTTTATCAAACCTTGCCGTTTTGAGGTCCTTGAGAATGCCGCCGATGACGAGGCCGGCAATGATAATGGTGGTCTGGGCAAAAATATTGGCCAGAACGTACCCGTATACTTTCAGCCTGCAGAAGACCAGCAGGAAGATATTGAGCAAGGCCAGCAGCAGGGTCTGCGATAAACCGAGAACAACATACAGCTTTGTCTTCTCTTTTGCCTTGATATAAGTCATGGTGATCTGGTTTGCCATATAGGTAATGATATAGGCGCTCACAAACCATTTCCATTCGGACAGCGACGGGTAAAGGCCGACGAGCGGGGCAAGCAGGAGAGCAACCAGACTTCCGCCGATAAAGACGATCCCGGCATTCAGTATCACGCTTTTACGATCGACGTTTTTATCGAGCATAAACCGCAATACCGCGTCAAAGATCACCATGGAGGTAACCGGCATAATCAAATTGGATGCGGTGTAGATCAGCTCGGCGGTACCATACTCCGCTTTGGTCAGGTAATTGGTGTATAAGGGCACCAACAGAAAAAGGATCAGTTTAGATCCCAGATTCCCGATTGCAAAAAGAAGGGTATCGCCTGCAAGACGTTTATATTTTCCCATATGCAAAGTGAATTACATCCCCGTCCATTACTGCCAGAATTCATAAGGATACAAGTGGTTCCAATCCGGCCGCAGGAGAAGTGTGACCAGAAAGCTTGCCAGCATGACCGTGCCGATCAGGAACATCCACAGTCTCGGATTCTTGATCCGGCCGTTGAACATCAGATTCGGCAGCTCCACGACCGCGATCAGAAGGAAGTACTGTCCCGCGCGCGTGAACAAATTGACCGCATATCCGAAAACGCTGAACATCAGCAGCAGCGTAAAACTCGAAAGGGCGAGCTTCTCTTCTCTGTTCCCCGGATCGGCGGCGATACTGATAAAGAGATAGAAAACCAGATTCCGGACCACTTCGTAGCTCACAGCCAGCCACCCGCTTGACGCGTATCGGCTGACAAAATAATGCGCATATCTGGGAAGGAGCGCCATCCCGATGGCGTTGAGAACGCCCGATGCGGAAAGCAGCGCACAGGCAAGCGCCGCGATGATGATCAGGGTCCTTTTTTTCAGGAGTTTGGCAGGCAGAAAATACAGCAGAAAGCACACGGCAGCCGAGCTGTGGAACAAAGTTGCGCAGAAAAAGAGGAGCGCAGAGCCGACCGTTTTTCCCTTCTTCAACGCCTGATAGGCGAAAAGGGCGATCACCATAGCAATGCCCTGTCTGAGCATGGAAAAATACAGGGATAGAAAGGCGCAGAAGAACAGGCAGAGCGAAAGCAGGATGTTTTTTGAGCCAGCAAACAGGCCGATGGCCGTCCCCAGATACATGACCGTCGCAACGACGATCAGAAACATGTGCGGAGAAGACGTGCATTTTCCGATCAGCACGTTCAAAAACTGATATCCCAGTTCAAACGACCGGGTCGTGTCGATTCCTCCCTCGGAGAAAATCTTGAAATAGTAGAGATATATTTTGGTGTCATTCCCGATCGTTTCCGCGCGAAACGCCGTCAGAAACCATAATACCGCCAGCGTCAGAACGGCAAGGACCGTGCAGACCCGCAGATTCCTTGAGACGATCACGTCATCCGGCTTCGCCGGCCAGAGATCGACCACCGTCTGCGCATCCTTCCTCAGCCCGATCAG
>ONOL01000008.1 GCA_900319465.1 uncultured Eubacteriales bacterium
ATACCGATTTGTCTTTTTGTTTCCAATTATCATCCAGCAGAGCAGAAAGGTTTGGGGCCTCGGCTACTCTGTCATTTTAGCACAAAAAACAAAGCACGGTAATTCTATCAAAATTACCGTGCTTTCATGGCGGAGATGGAGAGATTCGAACTCTCGAGGAGCTTTTGACCCCTACACGATTTCCAATCGTGCGCGCTCGACCAACTACGCGACATCTCCGTATTGCTCAAGAAAGCGAACTATTCACTTGTCAGCCTGCGTATTATAATATACCTTCTCCCCAAAGTCAAGAATATTTTCGCCCTCCGGTGCAAAAACTTGAAGAAAACAGCCGGGCTGCCAACCGGCCCCGCGCGCTGCCGGAAAGCGGGAAGCTTTCGCCGCGACCGCCGGGCGCCGGCGGGCTTCGCACCGGGAGGGAGGAACGCATATGAACATGCAGAACGACGAATACCGCCGCTACGCCGACCGGCACGCGCCGCGCTCTCAGGTGGGGCGCAACTGCCTCGGGGCCTTCCTGGTGGGCGGGACGATCTGCTGCCTCGGCCAGCTGCTCTTCACGCTGTTTCAGGCGGCAGGTCTGGACGAACAGGCGGCGGGCACCGCCGAGTCCGTCTCGCTCATCGCGCTCGGCGCGCTGCTGACCGCGCTCGGGGTCTATGACGACCTGGCCGCGATCGGCCGGGCGGGGACGCTGGTGCCCATCACGGGCTTTTCCAACTCCGTCGCGGCCCCGGCGCTGGAATTCAAGACCGAGGGGCTGGTCACGGGGACGGCGGTAAAGATGTTCTCCATCGCCGGGCCGGTCATCGTCTTCGGGCTTGCCGCGAGCACGGTCTACGGTATCCTTCTGGTCCTTTTCGCTTAGGGCAGCGCCGGTCGCTGCGCGCTGAGGACCAGACGCCCCACCACGCTCTGGGCGCAGCGGATGAAGCGGCGGATGTTCCGGTCGGAGGCGCGCCGTTCGCTCAGGGAGAGGCAGAGGCGGCGCACGGCGGGCGGCTCCAGCGGCGAGACCTGCACCTTCGCCTGCATATCCCGCATGATGAGCGAGGAGAGGATGCTGACGCCGAGCCCGTGCTCCACCATGGAGACGATGGCGGCGTCGTCCAGATTCGTGTGCCGTACCCGGGAGGCGAGCTTGTCCAGCCCGCTGTCGAAGAGCGGGTCGATGTCCAGGTTGAAGTCGAAGGAGGGCATCAGGAACTCCTTGCCCGCAAAGCCCGAGAGCGGGAAGGGGCTCCCGTCCTCCCGGCTTCCCTCCGGCAGGATCGCGACGAGCGCGTCGTCCGCCAGCGGCACCATGTGCAGCCCCTGGCACAGCGACTCCTGATAGCTCACGATGGCGCAGTCCAGCTCGTCGTTTTTCAGCCGGTCGTAGAGATCCACGATCCCGCCCACGTCCATGACCACGTCGGTGTCCGGGCTGAGACGGCGGAACTCCGCAAGGATCGAGGGGAGCCACTGCCGCGCAACGCTTGCGTAGGCGCCGAGGCGCAGCGTGGAGAAGCTGAACTGCCGCAGCCGCTCCGTCTCCTCCTCCATCTCGCGGGAGGCGGCCAGAAGCTTCCGCATGGCGGGGCGGAGCTGTTGCCCGGCGGGGGAGAGGTGCACGCCGTTCTTGCTGCGCACCAGCAGATTGAGCCCCAGCTCCTCCTCCAGCGCGTTCATCATATGCGTCAGGCCGGACTGGGTATAGCCCAGCTCCTGCGCCGCGGCGGTCAGACTGCCCCGGTCTACGGCGGTCAGAAGCGCGTTGATCTTCTTCGTGTCCATATGTGGTATTTCACTTTCTTATAGTATAAAACTATCCATGAGAATTTGTAATTACATACATGATAATGCAGAGTTTGGTAAATTGCAAGAAAAAATGCTATACTCTTTTTACCGAAGCAAAGGATAAAAGTCTGTTCGGTCTCAGACGAGAAGGCAAGCACGCATTTCACGGCGGCTGACGTCCGGTGGGACCGGTCAGATATTTTTTGTTTGGGCAAAATGAGGAAAATGTAGAGAGGAGAGTTTTTATGGAAAACAATCGCAGTTCCTGGGGCAGCAATCTGGGCTTCCTGCTCGCTGCCATCGGCTCGGCTGTCGGCCTCGGCAACATCTGGGGCTTCCCCTACAAGATGGGCAAATCCGGCGGCTTTACCTTCCTGATCGTCTACCTGCTGCTTGCTGTGTTCGTGGGTATGATCATCATGGTCTCCGAGCTGGCTGTCGGCCGTAAGACCAAGCTGAGCCCCATCGACGCCTATCGGAAGGTGTCCAAGAAGTTCGCGTGGATCGGCTGGCTGGCGACCATCGCGCCCTTCCTGATCATGAGCTTCTACACGGTGCTGGGCGGCTACTGCCTGCAGTACATCGCGCTGAACATGACGAAGCTGAGCTTCGGCAACGACGCGGTCGCCATGAGCGGCGGCGACGTGTTCGGCGCCATGCTGACCACGCCCCTCGGCTGTGTGGTGTTCACGGCTCTGTTCATCATCATCTGCATGCTGATCGTGCAGGGCGGCGTCTCCGGCGGCATCGAAAAGTTCAACAAGATCGGCATGCCCGCCCTGTTTGTGATGCTGCTCATCATCATCGTCCGTGCGCTGACGCTCCCCAACGCCGTGGAAGGCCTGAAGTTCATGTTCGTCCCCGGCTATGCGGTCAAGGCCGGCTTCATTGAGAAGTCCCCCGACCTGATCACCGTTCTCGGCACCGCCGGCGGCCAGATGTTCTTCTCCCTGTCCCTGGCCATGGGCGCCATCCTGACCTACGGCTCCTACCTCGGCAAGGAAGAGAACCTCGTCAAGAACTCCGTCATCATCGTCGCGGCCGATACCCTGATCGCCCTGATGGCCGGTATCGCCGTTATCCCCGCCGCCGTTTCCTACGGCCTCAGCCAGGGCATGGCTCCCGGCGAGATCACCCTGCGCGGCCCCGGCCTGCTGTTCATCACCCTGCAGGACGTGTTCTCCAACATGGGCAAGCTCGGACCCCTCTTCGGCGTCATCTTCTACGTACTGGTTCTGATCGCGGCCATTTCCTCCGCCATCTCCCTGATGGAGACCATCGCCGCTCACTGGATCGACAAGGACCTCCTCAAGGGCGAGAAGGATACCCGTCAGCAGCGCGTGCTGACCGTGTCCCTGCTCATCCTCATCGAGGCTGTCGTCGTCGCCTGGGACGGTCTGGGCTCCAACTTCTCCCCCGCCAGCCTGCTCGGGCTGTCCACGATGCCCACCTTCCTGGATTGCTTCCTGGACTTCATGGACTGCTGGTCTGAGGGCATCGCGATGCCTCTCGGCGCCATGCTGATGGCGCTGATGATCGGCTGGGAGAAGGGTCCCGATCTGGTGCTGGACGAGGTCGCCCACGGCGATCCCTCCGATGGCTTCAAGAAGTTCTACCGCCTGTGCATCAAGTTCATCGTGCCTATCGTCATGGCCTTCGTGCTTGCCGGTCAGATGATCGACTTCTTCGGCGGCGCGCAGATCATTTGGTACGTTGTCGCCGTGCTGGCTCTGGTGGTGTTCTTCTTCGTCGCCTACGCCAAGCCCAAAGCGGAATAAAGCGTCCCTGTTCCCGATTTTTCGACCGGCTGCGGTTTTCCGCAGCCGGTTTCCTTTTTCGCGTTTTGCTTGCGGCGCGGCTGCGGATGTGATATGGTAGGCGCAGAAACGACGGGAGGCTGAGCGTATGATCGCCAAGGTAAATGGAGTCGAGCTGTACTATGAAAAGACCGGAGCGGGGCGCCCGCTGCTGATGGTGCACGGCAACGGGGAGGATCACAGCATCTTCAACGAGGCCGTGAAGGAGCTGAAGCGGGATTTCTGCTGCTATACGGTGGATTCCCGGGGCCACGGCCGCAGCAGCCGTGTGCCGACCCTGCACTACGAGGACATGGCGGACGACATGATCGCTTTCATGGAGGCGCTGAATCTGCGCGACGCGGTGTTTTACGGCTTCAGCGACGGCGGCGTGGTCGGCCTGATCGCGGCCTCCCGCTGCGCGCGGATCACGACGCTGATCGTCAGCGGCGCGAATCTCAGCCCGAAGGGCGTCGCGCGAAAGATCCGGCTGTCGATCTGGGCCTGGAACCTCCTGAAGCCCGACGACAAGCTCGCGCTGATGCTGCGCGAGCCGCAGATCTCCGAGGACACGCTGCGGGCCATCCGGGCGGAAACGCTGGTGCTCGCGGGCAGCGGCGATTTGATCCTGCCGGAGGAGACGCGGCGCATCGCCGCCGGGATTCCCGGGGCGAAGCTCCAGATCGTACAGGGGGAGGACCACGGCTCCTACATCGTGCACAGCACGAGGATCGCCGCGATCATCCGGGAATTCGTGCTGGCGTGACCCGGCCTGCCGCAGCGAGCGGCTGCGCCTGTTGGACAGCAAGCCGCCCGGGGCGTCGCCCCGGGCGGCTTTGCCGAATCACGGTTTTTTCACAGGGGAACCGGTCTGTCCCGGCCTGTTTTCCCGCTGCCTTTTTGCCGCAGCGCAGCTCCCGCAGGAGGCGCAGCGCGCACAGTCGCAGCCGCAGGAGGACTTGCCCGCTTTCCCGGCGCGCACCATACTGCGCACCGCCAGCGCCATCACGAGCGCCAGCGCCGCCAGGATCACGAGATCTGCGAGATGTGCCGTGAGAAAGCCGGGCATAGTCGTTTGACCTCCTTGCGTGCCGTTCCGGGGAGCGAAAACGGAGAAGCAGCCGCTTCCGGGGCTCCTCCTCGCTTCTGCCATTATGATTATACCGCACGCCGAAGCTCCCGACAAGCAATTTATCCCGCTGCCCGCGCCCGCGGCGAGAGAAAAAAGGGGGAGGCGCGCGGGAAAGCGCCCCTTGGCAGCCGGCGCGCGCTGCGGTATAATATGGGACAGGAGCAAAGCTCCCAACGCGGGACGCGAAAAGCGTTTTGCCGCAAATTTATTTAGGACGGAGGCGGCTGCATGAAGCATCCGAACGATTTCCACCGGCTGCGGCTGGGGATCTTTCCCACGCCGGTCCATAAGCTGGAAAACATCAGCCGGCTGCTGGGCGCGGAGATTTGGATCAAGAGGGACGATCTGAGCGGACTCGGCCTCGGCGGCAACAAGGTGCGGAAGCTGGAGTTCCTGCTGGCGGACGCGAAGGCGCAGGGGGCGGAAGTGGTCTTTACCACGGGCGGCGCGCAGTCCAACCACGCCATGCTCACCGCGGCGGCCGCCAGGCGCCTGGGCATGACGCCGGTCCTGATCCTCAAAAAGCGCGGCGTGACCGCCTGCCGCGGCAACCAGCTTCTGGAAAAGATCCTGGGCGCGGACGTGCGCTTTGTGGATACCGACGACTACGCAGATATCTACGCCGAGATGGACCGGGTCGGCGCGGCGCTCGGCAGGCCGTATTACAAAATTCCCTGCGGCGGCTCCAACGCCCTCGGAAGCCTCGGCTACGCGGCCTGCGCGCGGGAGATCGCCGAGCAGGGACCGCGCTTTGACCACATTATCTGCGCCGAGGGCAGCGGCGGCACCATGGCGGGGCTTGCGCTGGGCGCGAAGCTGTACCTGCCGGGAACGAAGGTGCACGGCATGATGGTGGACACCGACCCCTTCGACGAGATCACGCCCCGGCTCATGCGCGAGGCGGCGGCGCTGCTCGAGGCCCCGGTCGAGGTCACGGACGCGGACTATTCGCTGTGCGACTGCTGCGGCCCCGGCTACGCGATCCCCTCGGAAGAGGGGAACGCCGCCATGCGCCTGATGGCGGAGAACGAGGGGCTGTTCCTCGACCCGGTGTATACCGGCAAGGCCTTCGCCGGGCTTGTCGCCATGGCGAGGGAGGGCGCGTTCCGGGAGGGCGGGCGCGTGCTGTTTCTGCACAGCGGCGGCGCGGGCGGCCTCTTCGCGGTGGAATGAGGGAGGCGCACGATGGGACTGTTTTCCAAAAAGAAAGAGACGCCGCCGCTCTTCCCGCCGGAACAGTATGAGCCGGTGCTGCGCTGCAGCATCTGCACGGGGGAGCAGGTCGCCTGCATGCGCGAGCGCGCCAGCGGCAGGATGCGCGAGATCATGCTGATCCGGGACGCGGAGGATCTGGAGCGCTTCCGCCGGAGCTACGGCGTGACGGGCGAGATCAGACGGGTTTATTGAAAAAGGGAATGTGAAAACGGTTTTTCACATTCCTTTTTTATCCGTATCGAACCATTGCGAAGGATTCCCGCGGCCGTATACCGCCGGACAAGGCGAAAGCCGCAGAGCGGGATGCACACGGGTTTGCCGATCGCTTTCGTGATTTCGGGAAACCCGGGGGATGCTCCTTGCTTGAAAAAACAGGGAAACGGGGGAAAAGCATCTGCGAAATGGGTTTCGCGTTTGCCTTATTTCCGCCGGGTCTGCAGCTCCCGGCCGGCCAGCACAAAGCTCATGCCCGCCGCGATGGCGAGGGCAAACTCCAGGGTCTGCGTGCCGTATTCCCGGGCGCTTGCGAGATCGCGCTGCACCACGCAGCTCATGGCGTAGTACAGGGAACTGCCGGGCACGAGGGGGATGACGGCGGGAATCACGAAGAGAGTCGCGGGCGTGCGCATGAAACGCGCGAGCAGTTCGGCGTAGACCACGGCCGCGGCCGAGGCGGCGAGGCAGGCCAGAAACGGCGAGGGGAGGAGACGGCCGAGCAGCAGATATACGCCCCAGCTGAGCAGTCCGCCCAGCCCGGCGGGAAGCAGATAGCGGCGGCGCAGCCCGAAGAGCAGCGCAAAGCCAAGCGAGCCGCAGAAGGCCGTGACGAGCTGAAGGAAAAGGTTCATCGTTACCCCCAAAAAATGAGAAGAAATAGGAGCCCGAAGCCTGCGAAGCACAGGCGCGGAGGAATGTCAAAACACCGCGCCGACCACCAGCAGCGCGACCATGAAGCCGCCTGCGAGCGCGCCCGCCCAGATCAGGCTCTCCGCGAGGCGCACCGCGCCCGAAATGGTGTTGCCGACCAGCATGTTGCGCACGGCGTTCGTCATGGCCAGGCCCGGGATCAGCAGCATGATGTCCCCGATGAGGATCTTGTCCATGTGCAGCACGGGCAGAATGGCCGCGAAGACCCCCACGCCCAGACCGATGAGCAGGGATACGAGCAGGTTGAAGGCCACGGTGTTGAGCTCCGTGCGCCCCAGCCGCTCCTGCAGCAGCACGACCGCCACGGCGAAGACGGCCGAGGCGAGCCCGTCCCAGATGCTGCCGCCGAAAAAGATCGCAAAGCTGAAGGCCGCCAGCACGCTGCCGCCGAGGATCACGGCGAAGGGCTTGCGCCCTGCGGCCACGTGGTCAAGCTGCGCGCGCAGCTCCGGCGTGGGCAGCGGCTCGGCGCAGCAGCTCCGGCTCAGGGCGTTGAGCTTCTCGAGCCGGTAGAAATCCGTCAGCCCGTTGGAGTGGATGCGGCGGGTCTGCGTGGTCGCCTCGCCCTCGACAAACTCCATGCTGATGCTGATGAGGGAGGGGATCACGAACACGTCCGTCCGCAGCGCCCCGTACGCCCGCCCCATGCGGGAGAGCGTGTCCTCCACGCGGCTGATCTCCGCGCCCGCGTCCAGCAGCAGGTCGCCCATTTCCAGCATACAGTCCAGCAGGACGCTCTGCCCGTCTTTCGTCAGTTCCATGTTGCTCTCCTTTACAGCGGACCGCGGCGCTGCCGGGCGGCGCGGCCTTCAGAAGATACCTCCATTATAATGGAAAAGCGCCTCTTGTCAAACAAAACGGAAAAACGCGCGCAGCGCGCCCGGACGCGCCTGCCCCGGCGCTTTACAAATCCGGGCAAGGCGAGTATACTTGAAAAAAACGGCAGGAGGACAGGGCATGAAAAAATGCATCCATTGCGGAGCGCAGCTTCCCGATACCGCCGGCTTCTGTCCCTACTGCCGCCGCCGGCAGAAGGAGGAGGACGAGCGCGCGGCCCGCAGACGTCCCTGGGGCAAGCTGATGGCCATCGGCGCGGTCGTGGTGCTGGCGCTGCTTGTGTGGGGCGCCGCCGCGCTCCTCTCAAGCCTGCGCTATACGCCGTCCGACTATACGTCCCAGTCCGCCGCGATCAACTACACCGACCGCAGCGGGAGCTACGTGCTGAACCTGCGCTGGGATAACGGCGAGGCCGGCGACCTCGTGTCCCGGGTCATCTCCGAGGGGCAGGAGGGCAGCGCCGTGAGCCTGCTGTACGCCTATGACGCCGAAACGGGGGAGGACCGTAGGGCGGCCTTCCTGCGCCGCATGGCGAACGTATCGGTGCAGGCTGTCCCGCGCGCGGGGAGCGAGGGCGTGAGCCTCGGCGAACCGGGGGCGGACGGCGGCGCGGTGCGCGGCGTCCCGCTCAGCTACACCGCCGCGAGCGGCACCAGCGACGTCATCTGGACGATCTCCATGAAAAACGGCGACACCATCACGCTCCGCCACGCCCTGCGGGCGGTCAGGCAGCGCACGATGAGCTATTCCTATCGGGATTACGACATGAGCACGCTCGAGAAGCTGGAGGCCTTCCTCGCGCAGGTGCAGAGCGGCGTCAACGCCGACACGGTGGCGACGGTGTACCTGCCGCCGGTGCAGTATGAGGGCGGCTTGCGGCTGGATACGCGCGCGTTTGTGTTCGTCGGCAGCACGGAGGGCGAGCAGTGCACCACCTTTACCGACACGGTATTCGTGGGGGTGCGTACGCCCCAGATCGCGGAGTTCGTGGGCGTCCGTTTCCTCGGCGCGGGCGGCACCGGCCTCTCGGCCGAGGAGGGCGCGATCCTGCGCGGCTGCAGCTTTGAGGGCTGGGACGTCGGCGTGGACGCGCGGGACGGCTCCTGGGTCGCGGCCTTTGACTGTGAATTTATCGCAAACGGCGTGGGCTTCCGCTTCAATTCCGGCCGCTCCACGCTCTCCTCACCCACCTATTCGGGCGACCGCTTTGTGGGCAACGGCATCGGCTTTCAGATCCTCAAGACCCCGAGCCGGGTGGTGCTGAGCTTCCCGGGCTGCACCTTCGAGCGCAACAGCAAGGACATCGACAATCCCATCTATCAGGGCGTGAACACCAAGGGCGCCACCTTCGTGAAGGCGGAGGAAAAATAGAGGCCTCGGCTTCTGCCGCCCGGAATCCTTTGATCCATGGAGGATACCTAAGAACAGTAAGAGAATCGTACATTTATACGCCCCGAAGCGCAGCGCTTCGGGGCGTCGTTTTTTCGGATCAGATCGGATCAGAGGGCGTTTACCGCGTCGATAAAGCGCAGGAAGGCGGCCTTGCCCGCTTCGTCGCGCTTGTACACGCCCGCGTCGCAGAGCACCTGCAGGAAGACCCTGCCAACCTCCTGCCGGAGGATCGCCTCGGCGTTCTCGGCGGTGAAGACATACTGCTTTTTCAGCGCCTCAGCCCACGCCGCGTGGGAGGCGAGGCTCGCGGTGTCGCGCAGGTCGCCGCCCGCGATGAGCGCGGCCCTGAGCTCCTCCAGCTCCGCCTTGAGCCGGGAGGGGAGCACGGCAAGGCCCATGACCTCGATCAGGCCGATATTCTCCTTCTTGATGTGGTGCAGCGGCGCGTGGGGATGGTAGAGCCCGAGCGGGTGCTCGTCGGTGGTGAGGTTGTTGCGAAGCACGAGATCGAGCTGGTAGCTTGCGCCGCGGCGGCGGGCGATCGGCGTAATGGTGTTGTGCGGCACGCCGTCGGTCTCCGCGAGGATCACGGCCGCCTCGTCCGTGTAGCCGCGCCAGCAGCCGAGGATCCTGTCGGCCAGATCCACGATACGCGCGGAATCCGGCCCGGTCAGGCGGAGCACGGACATCGGCCACTTGACGATCCCGGCCTCGACGTCCTCAAAGCCCTTGAAAACGAGCGGGGTCTCGACCGGGGCCTTGGCCATCGCGAACTCATAGTGTCCGCCCTGGAAGTGGTCGTGGCTCAGGATCGAGCCGCCCACGATGGGCAGGTCGGCGTTGGAGCCGACAAAGTAATGGGGCATGAGCGTCACGAAATCGAAGAGCTTGCGGAAGGCCGCCCGGTCCACCTTCATGGGGGTGTGCTGCGAGTTGAACACGATGCAGTGCTCGTTGTAGTAGACGTAGGGGGAGTACTGCCAGAACCAGGGCGTGCCCGCGATGGTCAGCGGCAGGATGCGGTGGTTCTGCCTGGCCGGGTGGTTCATGCGCCCGGCGTAGCCCTCGTTCTCGCTGCAGAGCTGGCACTTGGGGTAGCCCGCCTGCGGCGCGAGGCGTGCGGCCGCGATGGCGCGGGGGTCCTTCTCGGGCTTGGAGAGGTTGATCGTGATGTCGAGCGCGCCGTACTCGCAGGGATAGACCCACTTGACGTCCTTCGCGATGCGGTCGCGGCGGATGTAGTTGGTGTCGCAGGAGAATCTGTAATACCAGTCGGTGGCAAGCTGCGGGGAGCTCTCGTACAGCCCCGCGAAGATCGCGCGCACCTCGTGGGGGAAGGGCGTCACCGCGCCCATGAGCTTCGTGTCGAAGAGGTCGCGGGCGGTGATGTTGTCGTCAAGCAGGCCGCGGCGCACCGCGTCGTCGGTGAGCGCGCCGAGGATCTCCGGCAGCGCCGCCTCGCCCTCGCCGCCCTCGCCGGGCTCGTCCAGCTCCAGGATCTCAAGGATGCGGTTGAAGGCATAGGTCGCGTCGTCCTCCTGAAGGAGGCCCTTGTCCAGCGCGTAGTTTACCAGCGCGTCGATCCAGCCCTTCATGCTTCGACCTCCTCCAGCAGGATCCCGCCCTCGGGGCGGATGGAGAGCACATGGCAGCTGCCCTCGCCGAGCACCGCCTCCATGCCGCGGCGGAAGCGTTCCAGCAGATCCAGCGGCACGAAGGCCTGGATCGTACCGGCAAAGCCGCCGCCGTGTACCCGGCAGGCGCCGCGACCCGCCAGAAGATGCCGCGCGAGCGCGAGCGCGGCGGCGAGCTCCTGATGCTGTGTTGCCCCGGTGGGGGTCACATTCTGCAGATACAGCCACGAGGAGTTGCCGGACTCGTTCACCAGCGCGAGAAAGCGCTCAAAATCGCCCGCGCGCAGCGCAGCGACCTGCTCGCCCACGCGGCGGTTTTCATCGAAAAAGTGCATCGCGCGCAGCGCCGCGCGGTCACCCGCCGCCTCGCGCACCTCAGGCAGACGCGCGTAGAAATCCGTAGCCTCCACCTGCCGGAGCACCTGCTTGCCGAACACGGCCGCAACGGCCTTCATCTCCCGCGGGATCGCGGCGTACTCATCGGTCAGATCCGCATGGTCGGCCCCGCTGTCGACGATGCACAGGGCGTGGCCGCAGGCGGCGAAGTCGAAGTCCAGCGGCTCCACCAGCGGCCGGCCGGGATCGGCGAAGTCGATCGTGATGACGCCGCCCACGGAGGAGGCCATCTGATCCATCAGGCCGCAGGGCTTGCCGAAATATTCGTTCTCCACACGCTGGCCGAGCTGCGCGATCTCCACGGCGTTCAGCCCCGCGCCGCTCAGATGGCTTGCGACGGTGCCGAGCAGCACCTCGAAGGCCGCGGAGGAGGAGAGCCCGCTGCCCGGCAGCACGGTGGAGCTGACACAGGCGTCAAAGCCCTTTCTGAGCCCGGTCCCGGCGGCGACGCCCCGGATCAGCGCGGCGGTCGTGCCGAATTCCTCCGGGCGGATCGAGAGGTCGTCAAGGTCGATCTCGCAGAGGGGATAGCCCTCGGAGAGCACACGGACGACGTTCCCGCCGTTTTCCGCGACGGCCGCCACGGTCTCCAGACTCACGGCCCCGGCCAGCACCCGTCCGAGCTGATGGTCGGTATGGTTGCCGCCGATCTCCGTGCGCCCCGGTGCGGAGAAAAGATACTGCGCTTGCCTGCCAAAGGTCTCGAAAAACTTTTCTTTGAGCGCTTCGTACATACCGGTTTCCTCCTGTGTGGATTCTCTCTCACAAAATATCATACTTTACCGACCGGGTCAATAATGAGGAGCCCCGGTTTTGCACAGAAAAGCGGACGCCCCGCCTGCCGCCGGGAACGTCCGTTTTTCGCTGTCATTCCGCCGCGCCGGCGGCCGATGCGGGCTTTTTCCACGGGCGCGGCGCGCAGGCCGCATCACGATTCGGCATCTTGCCCGCCGGACCGGCCATTCGTCTGGTCGCTTCCGAAGCCGCCGGACTGCCTGTCTGTCCGGCCTTTTCCGAAACCGCCGGGCCGTCCGTCCGTCTGATCGCTTCCGAAGCCGGGAGGCGTCCCGCCGGGCCGCCCGTCCGTCTGATCGCTTCCGAAGCCGGGAGGCGTTCCGCCGGGCCGCCCGTCCGTCTGATCGCTTCCGAAGCCGGGAGGCGTTCCGCCGGGCCGCCCGTCCGTCTGATCGCTTCCAAAGCCGGGAGGCGTCCCGCCGGGCTGCCCGCCCATCCTGCCGCCCATGCCCATGCCGCTGCCGTAGACGGCGGAAGTGAGGGTGACGGTCTCGCTGTAAGTGCCCGCGGTGACGGTGTAGCTGCCGCCGACCTCCAGACCCTCCACGGAGACGACCACGGAGCTGAAGGGCTTGGACGGCGTGAAGCTCGCGAGCACCCGGCCGCTCTCGTCGCTGACGGAGACGGTGCTGCCGGCCTCCTGCGTCTCGAAGGACAGGAGGATGCTGCCCTGGGTGGAATCGCCGCCGAAGTTTTCAGCCATACCGGAGGCTCCCGCCGCGATGACGGTGCCGCCGGTGATGGAGGCGCTCGTCCCGTAGTCCAGCGCGCCGTTGCCGTTGTTGGTGGGGCCGCTGACGGTGATGACGCCGCCGGAGACGTTCAAACTGCCGTTGGAGTCCAGCCCGTCGCCGCCCGCGTCCACATGGACGCTGCCGCCGGAGATCGTGATCGAGGCGTTCGCGTCGCTCTGGAAGGGGTCGCCGCCGAAGCGGCCGAAGCCGTTGGAGCCGTCGCTGCCACCCGCCGCGTTGAAGCCGTCGTCGCTCGCGGTCACGTCGATCTCGCCGCCGGAGACCTCGATGACCTGCGCCTCCAGCCCCTCGTAGCTCTCAAGCACGGTGATGCTGCCGCCGCTCACTTCGATGCGGTTGCCCGCATGGATGCCGTCGTCGCCGCTTGAGAGCGTCAGCGTACCGCCCGCGATCTGCACGCGGCCCGCGGCGTGGACGCTGTCGTCGCCGGAGCGGACGGTGAGGTTCCCGTCGAGGATTTCAATGACGCCGACTTCGTCGCTTTCGTCGTTGGAGGAGACGAGGCCCTTGGTGCCCGCGTCGATGAGGAGCGTGCCGCCCTCGACCGTGAGGCTGTCCTTGCCCTCAAGGCCCTTCTTCGCGGCGGTGACGGACACGGTGCCGCCCCTGACCTTCAGATCGTCCTTGCTCACGAGGCCATGGCCGGTCTCGCAGGAGACGAGGATCGTGCCGTCGCCGCCGAGGCTCAGGTCGCACTTGGCGAACACGGCCGCGTCTGTGTTGTCTCCGTCCGTCTGCGCGAAGTCCCCGGCGGACGCGAGCCTGTTGACGCTGCCCGCGGCGCTTGAGAGGATGAGCTTGTCGGCGCTCAGGGCGCAGATCGCGGCGGAGCCCGTCTTCGTGATCTCCGCGCCGTCGAGGATGAGCCTGACCTTCGCGTCCTCCGGCGCGCTGACGACGATCTGGCCGTCGGAGAGCGTGCCGCTCAGGCGGTAAGTGCCTTCGGCCGTGACGGTGACGGTGCCGCCCTCGACGCGCACGGCGTCGGAATCGCAGCTCGTGCCCTCGTCGGAGAGGGTGATGAGGATCTCGCCGGCCGCGGGCTTTTCGCTGCCGGCTGTGACCGCGCCGGTCAGGTCCGGCAGGACCGAAGCGCCGGCGTCGAGGGCGGCGGCCTGCGCCGCGCCGCATCCGGTCAGCAGGGAAGCGCAGAGGATCAGAGCGAGCAGTCCGCCCGCGGGATTCTTTTTCATGGGATTCTCCTTTCTGTGGAAGCTCCGGTCATCCTTCGCCCGGCTCGGGATGACGGTCATAACTCGTTGGTTTCCGCCGCACGGCAGCCGAGGGAGATCTCCAGATTGCCGTTGCGGCAGCGGATGGCGTCGATCAGGGCCTTTTCGGTGCCCGGCTCGCGCAGGGTGATCTCGTAGCTGAGGCGGTTAAGGCTGCCGAGGTTCGTGGTCTTGACGCGGGTCATCTTCGCCTCGGTCGTATACGCGGCGAACAGGTCGTCGAAGATGCCGCTGTATTCCAGACTCTCGGGGACGGTGACGGACAGGGTCTTGCGGGCTTCAAAGGGGTCCCGGCCGAAGCCGACCCTGCTGTAAAGAAGCTCCGCGCCGCACATGATCAGCGTGAACAGGGCGGCGAGACCCGGGCAGCCCATGCCGCAGGCAAGGCCGATGGCCATTGCAATGAACACGGCGGCGATCTCCTTGGCGGAGCCGGGCGCGGAGCGGAAGCGCACCAGCGAGAAGGTGCCCGCCACGGCGACGCCCGCGCCGATGCTGCCGCTGACCATCAGAATGATGACGCTGACGACGGCGGGGAGCATCGCGAGCGTAACGGCGAAGCTGCGCGTGCAGGGGTTGTTCCTGCGGTAGACGAAGGCCTCCAGCGCGCCGAGCAGCAGGGCCGAGGCCATGATGATCAGGAACAGGGGAACGGTGATTTCGGCGGAACTATTATATAAGGTTGAGAAGACGGAATCAAGCACAGAGAACACCTGACCTTTCTTTTAATATCGTTTTATAGGCTTCGCCGTATTTGGAGAAGCTCGCCTGCCTCACGCCGCCGGCCTCGAGGGCCTCCACCAGCCAGAGGGGGACGGCGTCCGCGGTCTTGACCTCGAACAGGCTCTGCTGCGGCAGCAGCAGATGCTGTCCGCCGGGCGCCGCCGTCAGCGTCATATCCTCCGTCCGGAAGCGGATGCGCTTGTCGAAGGTCGCCCGGAAATCGGGGTCGTCGGCCGCGTACCAGGGGCTGCGGTCGTAGCAGAGGTAGACGGCGGGGCGGATGTTCGCGTAAAAGTGCCTGAAGTAATCGATCTCCCGGCCGATCTGGCTGTCGCCGGGCAGGCCGGCGAGCCCCTCCATATAGTCCATGGCCTCGCGCTCGCTCAGGGCGATGCGGCGCTTGTAAACGACGCCTTTGTATTTCTTCTTGAGCTCCAGAAACACGCTGCCCTCGGGGGACACGCGGCCGTAGGAGCGCATGCGCAGCTTCTCCTTGTAGACCGGCTTTTCCATGGACGCGCGCACCAGCCGGTAATCGGGGGTGTCGAAGTAGACGTTGCAGATCGTGCTCTCCCCGTGCGGGTCCGGGACCATGCGGCCGCGGAAGGCCTGCTCGAGGATCGCGCGCTGGCGGCTGTCCACCAGGAACTTGATCTCCCGGCGCTGAAAAATTCCGTGATCCATTTCTGTATCCTCCTTCCTTTGCTGTGCCCCCATGATAAACCGGCAAGCTTAGAGCAAACTTAGGAAAGGGCGGCGGAGAAAAAATTTTCGGCGGCGGCCGAGCGGGCGCCGGCGGCTTGCAAAAAACCGAGGCTTGCGCTATACTGAAAAATAGCAGGATATACGATCGAAAAGAAGAGTATCCCCACAGAAATAACGTTGAAGGAGAGAGAACGAATGGCAGAACTCAGACCCAAAATCGTCAAGCTGTGTCAGGTCGTCGGCGGTTTGACCGGCGTTGTGAACAAGATCGACGAGAACGCTCCCGAGTATTACAGTCTGGCCGGCATCGTCACCGACGATGAGGCCGACGTCGCCATCGCCGCGGGCCTGCGCAAGGTCCGCACCGCCGCGTGGCTGGCCAAAAAGGTCGGCAAGCCCGTGGAGGAGGTGGAGAAGCTCGCCAAGCACCTCGCGTGGATCGGCGTCTTCCGCTGCACCTACAACAAGGAGCTCGGCGTGGACGAATACTTCATGCAGATCTTTGCCCCCGGCATCATGGAGATGCTGGTTAACAACCAGGAGCTGCTCGATACACACCCCGAGGTCGGCCGCGCCTTCGAGGAGTACACCCGCATCCGCATGCAGACCATGTCCCCGCTGATCCCCGACGGCTACGGCCTGATGCGCGTCGTGCCCGTCGAGAGCGCGATCAAGGATCTGCCCGGCGTCAGCGATTACGAAAAGCTCAGCTACTATCTCAACAAATACGACACCTTCTGCGTTTCCCCCTGCTCCTGCCGCGCCTCCCGCAGCTCCATCAACGACGGCTGCGGCCACCTGGCCGAGGAGATGTGCGTGCAGATGGGCAAGGGCGCGGAGCACTACATCCGCACCGGCCGCGCCCGTCAGATCACGCGCGAGGAGGCGCTGGAGATCATCACCCGCGCCGAGGAAAACGGCCTGATGCACGACATCCCCAACATCGAGGAGGCCGGCGAGAGCGCCGCCATCTGCAACTGCTGCGCCTGCGCCTGCTTCGGCCTGCGCGTCGGCCTGATGTTCGGCGCGCGCGACGCGATCCGCTCCAACTTCCAGGCGGAGGTCGACGAGGCGAAATGCGTGGCCTGCGCCCAGTGCGTCGAGGTCTGCCCCGCCAACGCCCTGAAGCTCGGCCAGAAGCTCTGCTCCACCGTGAACATCGCCCCGGCCAGCTACGTCAAGCTCTCCGAGCACATCGTCTCCAAGGCGGCCTGGAACCCCGACTACCGCGAAAACCGCGAGGACGTGCTGCCCTCCGGCACCGCGCCGTGCAAGGTGGCCTGCCCGGCCCACATCCCCGTGCAGGGCTATCTCAAGCTTGCCGCCCAGGGCCGCTATGAGGACGCGCTCGAGCTGATCCGCACCGAGAACCCGCTGCCCGCCGTCTGCGGCCGCATCTGCAACAAGAAGTGCGAGCAGGAATGCACCCGCGGCGGCGTGGACGAGGCCGTCGCCATCGACGAGGTCAAGCGCTTCATCGCCGACCACGACCTCAACAGCGAAAACCGCCGCATCCCCAAGATGGTCAACCAGACCGGCAAGCCCTTCACCGAGAAGATCGCCGTCATCGGCGCCGGCCCCGCGGGCCTGAGCTGCGCCTACTTCCTGGCAAAGAAGGGCTATCCCGTCACGGTCTTCGACCGCAACCCGGTCCCCGGCGGCATGCTCACGATGGGCATCCCCAACTTCCGCCTCGAAAAGGACGTGCTCAACGCCGAGATCGACGTGATCCGCCAGATGGGCGTGGAGTTCAAGTGCGGCGTCGAGGTTGGGAAGGACGTGACGCTCGCGCAGCTGCGCGAGCAGGGCTACAAGGGCTTCTACCTCGCCATCGGCGCGCAGAAGTCCGCCCCGATGAACCTGCCCGGCGAAGAGCTCGAGGGCGTGTTCGGCGGCGTGGATTTCCTGCGCGAGGTCAACCTCGGCAAGACGCCCGGGATCGGCAAGCGCTGCGCCGTCG
Source organism: uncultured Eubacteriales bacterium (assembly GCA_900319465.1). Lineage (GTDB taxonomy): Bacteria > Bacillota > Clostridia > Oscillospirales > Oscillospiraceae > Limivicinus. Next base: position 17,279 of record ONOL01000008.1, read on the forward strand.
TCGGCGCGGGCAACGTCGCGATGGACGTCTGCCGCACCGCCGTGCGCCTCGGCGCGGAGGAAACATATATCGTCTACCGCCGTTCGCAGGCCGAGATGCCCGCCGACCCCGAGGAAGCCGAAGAGGCCATGGAGGAGGGCGTGCAGTTCCGCTTCCTCAACGCCCCCGTCGAGATCCTCGGCGAAAACGGCAAAGTCACCGGACTCAAGGTGGAGATCATGGCGCTCGGCGAGCCCGACGAAAAGGGCCGCCGCAAGCCCGTCGGCACCGGGAAATTCGAGACGATCGAGGTCGATTCCGTCATCGGCGCGATCGGCCAGAAGGTCGATCTCGGCGCGCTCGATCTCGGCCATGCGGTCACGACGAAGAAGGGGACCGTCGAGGCCGACGCCCTCACCTACCAGAGCGGCGAGAGCGATATCTTCGTCGGCGGCGACGTGTACACCGGCCCGAGCTTTGCCATCAACGCCATCGCGGCCGGCAAGGAGGCCGCCATCTCCCTGCACCGCTACGTCCACCCCGGCCAGACCCTGACCATGGGCCGCGACCGCCGCGTCTACCGCGCGCTGGACAAGGAGCATGTGCAGCTCGACGTGGCCGGCTTCGACAGCGGGCACCGTCAGGTGCGCGGCTACAACGCAGAGAAGGCCAAAACCTTCTCCGACGCCCGCGTCACCTTCACCGAGGAGCAGGTGCGCAAGGAGTGCTCCCGCTGCCTGGGCTGCGGCGCGACGAAGGTCGATCCCTACCTCTGCATCGGCTGCGGCATCTGCACCACCCGCTGCAAGTTCGACGCCATCCACCTCAAGAAGGTGCGCGACTGGCACGCCGGCACCTTCGAGACGATGCCGATCAAGGCGGCCGCCAACATCGTGCGCAAGACCGGCGGCATCATCAAGAGGGCGGTCAAGAAGTAATGCACGAGCTGGGGATCTGCGACGCGCTGCTGAAAATGGTGCGCGGCATCATGAAGGACGAGGAGCTGACGGAGATTGAGAGCATCACCGTCGAGGTCGGCTCGCTCAGCGGGGTCATGCCGAGCTTCCTGGCCGACTGCTGGGTCGCCGTCGCCGACGGCACCGAGCTGCAGGAGACGGAGTTCGTGATCGAGGAGCTCGCCGGCACCGCCTCCTGCATGGACTGCGGCGCGGAGTTCACCGCCGACCTCAACGACCTCCGGTGCCCGAAATGCCGCGGGAACAAGCTCATGCCGCTCACGGGCCGGGATCTGACGCTCAAGGAGATCCTGGCGCCATAGCCGCGGAAGCGGTCAAACACGCCGGAAGAGGATACGGTATCAGGAAAGCGGGAGGAGCTGTGCTTCTCCCGCTTTCGTTGGTTTTCCACAAAAAAATTTTGCAAAAGCCCGGAAATTTGCGGAATTGATGTAATTTCGATTTAGTCCGGTAAAAGGGCTTGCACTTTCAAAAACGGTATGATAAAATCTAAGCTATCCAATAGAGACGATGGGGTAATATTGCATAAATTTCGGGCTTTCATTTTATGGAAAAGCACGATGACTGCGCGGAAAGCCGCGCTTTCCGACCTGTGAACTCCGCCCCCGAGGGGCCTGTTCAAAATACACAATCCAACAAGGAGGAAACAAAATGAAGAAGTTCATCGCATTGCTGATGGCTGTTGCCATGGTTCTGAGCCTGGCCGCCTGCGGCAGTAGCAATGAAACCAGCGCCCCTGCTGCGGAAGCTCCCGCGACCGAGGCTCCCGCCGCTGAGGCTCCCGCTGCGGAAGAGCCCGATGCCGAGGCCTCCGCTGCCGAGGAAGCCGCTCCCGCTGAGGAAACCGCTGCGGAAGAGACCAGAAATGAAGTTGACACGTATAACATGCTTTATGCGTTCAACATCACCACGCTGGACTATCTGTACGACAACCACAGCACCAACGGCGACTTCACCGCGAACTTCACCGAAGGCCTGCTGACCCAGGACAACCACGGCGTTCTCGTTCCGGGCATGGCCATCGAGTGGGCCCCCAATGATGACGCTTCCGAGTGGACCTTCACCATCCGCGACGACGCGGTGTGGTCCACCAGCGACGGCGAAGTGTACGACTACGTCACCGCGGAAGACTTCGTCACCGGCCTCAAGCACGCCGCTGACTCCAACAGCCTGGTGCTTGGCCTTGTCAAGAACCTGATCGTCGGCCTGGCTGATTACGCCGACGGCACCGGCAGCTGGGACGACGTCGGCATCAAGGCTGACGGCAACAAGCTGACCTACACCCTGACCGCCCCCTGCGGCTACTTCGACGGCCTGACCACCTACAACGTCCTCAGACCCGTGAACGCTGAGTTCCTCGAATCCCAGGGCGAGAACTTCGGCGCTGTCGATCCTTCCTCCATCCTGTACAACGGCTGCTACATCCTCACCTCCGTCGTTCCCGGCCAGGAAGTCAGGTTCGACGCCAACCCCAACTACTATGACAAGGACAACGTCCATGTCCAGCACGTCAACGTCACCTACACCGACGGCAAGGACCCGATGCAGAACTTCAACATGTTCGTCAACGGCGAAGTGACCACCACCGCCATCCAGCTCGGCCAGCCCGAGATGGTCGCGAAGGCCAACGAGCTCTTCCCGAACAACCAGTTCAAGGGCATGACCACCTCCACCTCCTTCTGGGGCGCCTTCAACTGGGACAGACAGTCCTTCGCCCTGTGGACCGACGAGAACGTCAGCACCACTGCCAAGACCTCTGACGAGCAGAAGGCCGACGCCCATGCCGCCATCCTCAACAAGAACTTCCGTCTCGGCGTCTACGCCGCGTTCTCCATGCAGGCCTACTACGAAGTGGTCCTGGGCGACATCGCGATCGACAGATGCAGAAACACCCTGACTCCTTACACCTTCGCCGCTCTGAGCACCGGCGAGTCCTACGGTTCCCTCGTCACCAAGTACCTCGAGCAGGAGAACGAAGCCTTTGCCGGCATCGACCTGAACGACGGCCAGGACGCCTGGTACAATCCTGAGAGAGCTGTCGCCTTCATGGAGAAGGCCAAGGAAGAGCTCGGCGACTCCGTCTCCTCTTGGCCCGTGCACCTCGACATGGTCGAGAACGGCACCGACGAGCAGACCAAGAACATGGCTATTGCCATGCAGAACTGCATTGAGAGCGCGATCGGCGATTACGTCAAGATCGACCTCATCTTCCTCGATAACGACGAGCAGGTCAACGACGCTTTCTACACCAACGTGCGCGGCGAAGACAACTCCGTCGACCTCGCCTTCGCGGCCGGCTGGGGCCCCGACTACGGCGATCCCTACACCTACATCCACTGCTTCGATCCGGTTGACGGCGACATGATGCTCTACTCCGGCATTACCCCGATCATCACCGCCGACACCGAGCGTCCCGAGTCCCAGACCGAGGCCCTCGAGGCCATCGGCCTTGCCGACCTCAAGGCGCTCATGGATGAGGCCAACGCCTCCACCGGCGACAAGCGCATCGACCTCTTCGCGCAGGTCGAGGCCAAGCTGCTTGCCAACGGCATCCTCAGACCCTTCGCCACCCGCGGCGCCGGCCTCGGCGTCTCCAAGGTCAAGCCCTTCTCCGCCGGCTACGGCCTCTACGGTCAGGCTTCGACCAACATCGTTCCTTACTTCAAGTACATGGTCGTGTACGATCAGCCCATTACCGCTGACGAGTACTACGCCGCCAAGGAAGCCTGGCTCGCCGGCGAATAATCGCCTCGAAGCCTCTTCCCGGTAAAGAACCCGCATAAGAAATCAGAAATTAAGAGCTAGAAGAGCTCGCTCCTCTAGCTCTTAGTTTCTCTTGTTAGGAGTTGTTCCCATGAGTAAGGGTTATATCCGTAATAGACTGCTCAGATCAGTCATCTCCATCCTGATCATCATGCTGATCGTCTTTACCCTGGTCTATTCGCTCGTCCCGCGCAACAGCATTTTCTCCGGCGACGACGGATACAGGAAGCTGGCCGCAAAGCCGGACGACAAGACCGACTACGTATACAATATCTGGCAGAAGCTCGGATATCTGACGTTTGTCCGCTCTTCCGACTACTTCCAGACGCTCTATGCCGTCGATTCTCCGGAAATGGCGGAAGCGCTGCAGCCCGGATCGGAAGCGGCCGAGCAGTTCAAGGCCAAGTACGAGGCGGATGGCTATACGGTCGAAGCGTACACCAAAAGCGGCCGCTACTACGCCTATAAGGACGTTCCGATCATCAAGCATGTTGCGATTTGGTTTGCGAACCTGATCAAGATCGACACGCCGTGGTCCGTCAAGGATGAAAACAATCCCGATCTGAAGCGCGGCCTCTCCTTCGGCCTGACTGAATCCGGCGGCGTTGCGCTCATCGGCAGCGGTACGACTCATAAGTATCTGCTTTATACCGACAGCCACTTCCCCTGGCTGCACCAGAACATCATCAAGCTCAACTTCGGTGATTCCTATCCCACCTATCAGGGCCTTGACGTGATGACCGTCCTGTTCCAGACACAGGGGACAGAGGTCAAGCGGCCCGTTACTTATGCTACCGGCAAAGAGGGCGAGTCCGGCATCATCTTCGGTACCCTCACCTACAAGACGATCCTCGACCGCATGGACAGGCAGAAGTTCACCGACAACTACGCTACCTTCCGTACGGCGAAGAATCAACCCTCCATGATCGGCACTTCCTTTATCATCGGCGTTTTCTCCTTGCTCATCGCTTACGGCCTCGGCCTTCCCATCGGCGTTCTGATGGCGAGACAGAAGGACAAGCTTGCCGACAAGCTCGGCATGGTCTATATCATCTTTATTATCGCGGTACCTTCCCTTGCATACATCTACCTCTTCAGGTATTTAGCCACTGCGGCCTTCGATCTGCCGAGCGTGTTCACAACCTACGGCGCCTCGGACATCAGATCGTGGATACTGCCTACCGTTTCCCTTGCGCTTCCGTCCATTGCCGGTCTCATGCTTTGGACGAGAAGATACGTTGTCGATCAGATGAGTCAGGACTATGTGAAATTCGCCAAGGCGAAGGGCCTGAACCAGAGAGAGATCTTCAACGGCCATATCTTTAAAAACGCGATCATCCCGATCGCGCAGGGCATCCCGGCGTCTCTTGCGGGGTGCATCGCCGGCGCGATCATTACCGAATCCATCTACGCCGTCGGCGGCATGGGCAAGATGCTTCCCGACGCCATCCAGCAGCACAACAACGTGATGGTCGTGGCGCTGGCGTTCCTGTTCGCCACCATTTCGGTGCTGTCCGTGTTGGCCGGCGACATCATCCTGACGAAAGTCGATCCGCGTATTTCGCTCACAGAAAAGGCAGGGAGATCATAATGGAAGAGAATAGTGTGAAATACGACAGCGATCTCTTCGAGTTTGCTTCCTACGACAAAGACGAATCCGAACATATCGCCGCCCCGAAGTACTCCTACTGGAAGTCGGTCTGGCGCACCTTCGTGAAGGATAAGTTTACGGTTGGTGTCGCCATCCTGCTGCTGATCCTGATCCTCTTCGCGCTGATCCAGCCGTCCGTTTCCGGTTACGATCCGCTCATCGCCCCGAACATCAACAATTCGGAGATGAGGTTCATCAAGCCCTGCGCCGAGCATATCTTCGGTACCGACAACGTCGGCAACGAGGTGTTCGACGTGGTGTGGGCCGGCGCGAAAAACTCCATCATCATCAGCTTCGTCTGCACTTTCATCACGATGGTCCTCGGCGTTGTCATCGGCGCGGTCTGGGGCTTTTCCAAGAAGATAGACAAGTGGATGCTTGAGGTCTACAATGTCGTGGCCAACGTCCCGTTCCTGCTTCTGGCGATGATCCTTTCCTACGTTCTCGGTGCCGGCATGGGCACGCTGATCTTTGTCATGTGCGTAACTGAGTGGGTGTTCGTCGCCTTCTTTATCCGCACGCAGGTCATGATCATCCGCGACAGGGAGTACAACCTTGCCTCCAAGTGCCTCGGCACAAGCAACTGGACCATGATCAAGAACAATATCCTTCCGTATCTGATCTCCGTCATTATGACCTATGTCTCCAGAATGGTTCCGTCCCTCATCTCTTATGAGGTGTTCCTTTCGTATATGGGACTCGGTCTGGGTGTTACCAAAGCGTCTCTCGGCAGGATGATCTCGATCTACACCTCGTACATGAACGGCTATCCGCATCTGTTCTGGATCCCGGTCACCGTGCTCGCTATTCTGTCCATTTCGCTCTATATCGTCGGCCAGAAGCTCGCGGACGCCGCTGACCCGCGGACGCATATGTAAGGGGGCGGAACAATGGACGAAAACAGAAATATTATCATCTCTGCGAAGGATGTGGAGGTCAAATTCCGCGTTCGCGACAGATATCTGACGGCGATCCGCAATGTTTCCCTCGATCTGTACGAGGGCGAGACCTTTGCCATCGTCGGCGAGTCCGGCTCGGGCAAGTCTGTATTTACCAAGACCTTTACCGGCATGCTCGAATCCAACGGCACGATCTCCAACGGCTCCGTCATGTTCCACGGCAAGGATCTGACCAAGCTTAAAACCGACAAGGACTGGGAGGGCATCCGCGGCGCGAAGATCTCCACGATCTTCCAGGACCCGATGACCTCGCTCAACCCGATCCGCACGATCGGCTCCCAGATCACCGAGGTCATTGAAAAGCATCAGGGCGTCTCCGCGTCCGAGGCCAAGAAGCAGGCGATCGAGATGATGGAGCGCGTCGGCATCAAGAACGCGGCCGACCGCTTTGACGAGTATCCCTTCCAGTATTCCGGCGGCATGCGCCAGCGCATCGTCATCGCGATCGCGCTCTCCTGCCACCCGGAGATCCTGATCTGCGACGAGCCGACCACTGCGCTGGACGTGACGATCCAGGCGCAGATCATCTCGCTGATCCGCGATCTGCAGAAGGAACTCAAGTTCACCACGCTCTACATCACGCACGACCTCGGTGTCGTGGCCAATGTGGCCGACCGCGTCGGCGTCATGTACGGCGGCCAGATCATCGAATACGGTAACGTGGAGGAGGTCTTTTTCGATCCCCGCCATCCCTATACCTGGGCGCTGCTCAGCTCGCTGCCGCAGCTCGGCGTCAAGGGTGAGGATCTGTTCTTTATTGCAGGCACACCGCCTTCTCTGTTCAATGAGATCAAGGGCGATGCATTCGCGCCCCGCAACGAGCATGCCCTCAAGATCGACTTTGTGCAGGAGCCGCCCTTCTACCGGGTCAGTGATACGCACTACGCCAAGACTTGGCTGCTGGACCCGCGCGCGCCGAAGCTCGAGAAGCCGGAGGTTATTCAAAACCTGCATGAGAAGATCCAGAAGATGACAGACAAGGGAGGAGCCTTCCATGTCGAATGAAAACAGAGAAGTGATCCTGTCCATCAAGCATGTGGACATCACCTTCGAAACAGGCAATAAAAAGAAATTAGTCGCCGTAAAAGACGCTAATTTCGACATCTATAAGGGTGAGACCTTCGCGCTGGTGGGCGAATCCGGCTCCGGCAAGACCACGCTGGGCCGCGCGATCCTTCGCATCAACCCCTGCAGCGCCGGCGAGATCCTCTTCGAGGGAAAGCGCATCTCCGGCAAGATCTCCCGCGAGGAGGACCGCAACGTGGTCCGGAATATCCAGATGATCTTCCAGGACCCTGCCGCCTCCCTCAACGAGCGTGCCACCATTGAATACTGTGTCTCCGAGGGCCTGTACAACTTCCATCTGTATGAAAACGAAGAGGACAGAGTCGCCAAGGTCGACAAGGCCCTGAAGGACGTGGGCCTGCTCCCCGAACACAAGTCCCGCTACCCGCATGAGTTCTCTGGCGGTCAGCGTCAGCGCGTCGGCATCGCCCGCGCCATGATCATGGACCCGAAGTTCATCGTGGCGGACGAGCCGATCTCCGCACTGGATGTGTCGATCCGCGCGCAGGTGCTGAACCTGATGAACAAGCTCAAGGCGGAGAAGGATCTGACCTACCTGTTCATCGCGCATGACCTGTCCGTGGTGCGCTTCATTGCGGACCGTATCGCGGTCATCCATCTGGGTGAGATCGTGGAGATTGCGGATTCGGAGACGCTGTTCCGCTATCCTCTGCACCCCTACACGATCTCGCTGCTCTCCTCGGTCCCCATGCCGGACCCGATCGTGGAGCGCACACGGCGGCATATCGACTACGATCCGTCTGTGCTGGATCAATCGGGCGAGAAGCGCGAGCTGCGGGAGATCCGCCCCGGCCACTTCATCCTGGCCACAAGCAGGGAATACGCGGACTACGAGTACAAGCTCCAGAGTATGTGATCCTCTGAAGTGTCAGAGGATCGTGTAAGCAAGAAATATCGCCGCGAGAAGATATACGATCCCGAGGAAGAGAGGATAGTTGAAGGCATCCTCTCTTTCGCATTTTTTGTCCTCCATGTACGCATGGAAGCTTTTGGGCGCTTCCCGTCGGCTTATACTGCGTCTGAGCAGAAAGCCGGAGATATCAAAGTCCCCGTGCAGGTAGAGACTGTAAAAGATACCTGCGATCAGAAGAAGAAATGCGATGATCGTCATGGCGTCCGTAAAGATCAGCAGCCGGTTGAAGGAAGAGATCATTGCCTTTGCAGCCGGATAAGTCAGAGTGATGATGATCTGAACGATCAGTACTCGCGGATTGATCCTTTGAAAGCGGTTTTTTATTTTGTTCCATTTGTTCTTCATGGCAGTTTGTTTAAGGACGACGATTCGTCCGGCCTTTCCCGTTTGTATGTTTGAATGCTTCTATCTTAGCAGACGGCATTCCGGTTCGTCAACACAGTTCGGAAGGAGAGCGATCGAATGCAGCAATATAAACGACTCAATGAGAAGCTGGAGAGCCTGATCGCGGGCGTTCCGCACGAGATCGCGAACCTCGCCAACGCCTCCGCCCTCCTCTGGGAGAGCCTGGAGGGGATCAACTGGGCGGGCTTCTACCTGCTCGAGGGCGATACGCTGGTGCTGGGACCCTTTCAGGGCAAGCCCGCCTGCATCGAGATCCCGGTGGGCCGGGGCGTCTGCGGCACGGCGGTCCGGGAGGATTGCACACAGCTTGTTTATGACGTGCACGCCTTTCCGGGGCATATCGCCTGCGACAGCGCCTCCCGTTCCGAGATCGTGGTGCCCCTGCGCCGGGGCGGCAGGCCGGCCGCCGTGCTGGACGTCGACAGCCCGCGGATCGGGCGGTTTACCGGGGACGACCGGGCGGGGCTGGAGGCCTTTGCCGCGATCCTGGAAAAGCACTTGTACGGGGATTGATACGATGGTGAAAAAAATATCCTTCGCCGAAGCGAAGGCACTGATGGACCGCGAGCCCTCCTGCGTGATGCTCGACGTGCGGGAGGAGGAAGAGTACATTACCGGCCACGCGGCGGACGCGGTGCTGCTGCCGGTGGACGAGCTGACGGACGAGACGGCGCTGGACGCGATCCCCTCGCTCGACACGCCGGTGCTCTGCTACTGCCGCTCCGGCATCCGCAGCTGCGCGGCGGCGCACAGGCTGGAGAGCCTCGGCTACACGCGCGTGTACGATCTCGGCAGCCTCGTCGGTTGGCCGTACGGCCTGGAGTAAAGGGAAAGAGCCGGGGCGGCGCCCCGGCTCTTCGGTGTTCACAGATTCTCTTTGATGATCCGCAGCAGATCGTCGAACTCCTCCACGGCGGGCAGGTCGGGATTGTCGGCCTTGATGGCCTCGGTGGAGCGGAAGAGGATGCCCGCCTTGCTCGCGCGGATCATGGCCAGGTCGTTGAAGCTGTCGCCCGCGGCGATGGTGTCGAAGCCGACGGACTGGAAAGCCTTCACGGTGGAGAGCTTCGTGTTCCTGCAGCGGAGCTTGTAGTCGACGATTTCCCCGTCGGGGGCGACGACCAGCTCGTTGCACAGCAGGGTCGGCCAGCCGAGCTTTTTCATCAGCGGCTGGGCGAACTGGCTGAAGGTGTCGCTGAGGATGACGGCCTGCGTGATCGAGCGAAGCTCGTCCATAAATTCCTTCGCGCCGGGCAGGGGATCGATCGCCGCGATGGTATCCTGGATCTCCTTCAGGCCGAGCCCGTGTTCCCTGAGGATGCCGAGGCGCCAGCGCATGAGCTTGTCGTAATCCGGCTCGTCCCGTGTGGTGCGGCGCAGCTCCGGGATGCCGCTCGCTTCCGAGAAGGCGATCCAGATCTCGGGAACCAGCACGCCCTCCATATCCAAACAGACAATATTCATAGTCAACCCTCGCTTTGCAGAATCATGGACAAACGCTTGTTCACAGTTAACAACATACCGGGGATTTTGTCAAGCACCCCTTGCAATTTCATGAAATCTTGCTATAGTTTGTAGGGAAAACCTGACAGGAGAGAACAAAATGGAACGAGAAGAATACGGCCTGGCGGAGCGCCTCCTGCACCGCTGCGCCGCGCTGCTGAGAGAATACAGGGTCCCGCTGCTGGCGGGGCTTGCCGCGGGGCTTCTGGCTCACGGCTTCGTCTATACCAACAAGCTGGTCTGCGCCGATGAGCTCACGGCGCTGTTCAGCAAGGGAGGGGACTTCATCTTCGGCCGCTGGCTGATCGGCTTTACGGGCCTGCTTTTCCCCGACGCCAGTATGCCGTGGATCTACGGCCTCCTGAGCCTGTTCGGCTATACCGTCGCCGCCTGTCTGACGATCCGGCTCTTCTCCGTCCGGAACCCCTTCCTCCAGGGGCTGCTGGCCGCGCTGTTCGTCAGCTTCCCCTCGGTCACGAGCCTCTACTGTTATTTCTTTACCTGCATCCCCTATGTGCTCGCCCTGCTGCTGGCGGTCGGCTCCGTGTGCGTCGGGCGGCGGAAGGGCTGGCTGCCGGCGGCGGTCAGCGTTGTGCTGCTGGTGATGAGCCTCGGGATCTACCAGGCCTACGTCGCGGTCGCCTCCACCTACTATCTGCTGCTGATGATCCGCTCCCTGCTTCGCGGGGAGGAGGAAAAGGGCGTGTTCCTCTTCGGCCTGCGCGCGATCGGGCTCCTCGCGGCGGCGGTGCTGCTCTATTACGGCATCGACCGGCTTGTGCTCTTCGCCACGGGGCTGAGCACCGTGGAATACACGGTGAGCGACTACGGCCTGCTCTACAAGGCGGCGCTGGCCTACAACGGCCTGTTCAAGGCGATCGTGAAGGGCTATTTCGGCTTCGCGCCGCGGCCGCTGTCCCGGCTGGTGCATATCCTCGGCGCGGCGGCGGTGCTGCTGTATTTCATCTGCTGGTTCGTCAAAAACCGGGACCTGCGCCGCGGCCTGCTGCTGGCTCTGTGCCTGCTCCTGCTGCCGCTGAGCATGAACGGGATCTTCCTTGCGGCGAGCGTAGAGGTGATCCACAGCATCTCCCTGTTCAGCTTTGTGTGCGTCTACGTGCTGGCGGTCCTCGTCGCGGAGCGCCTGGAGGGAAAGGCGGGCCGGATCGCCCGGGACGCTGCGGTCACCGGGATGCTGCTGCTCGTGATCGTAAACGTCTACTTTGCCAACGAGGTCTATCTCAAGCTCTATCTGGAATATGAAAACGCGTTCGCGACCTGGTCCGAGACGGTCGCGCAGATCCGGCAGACCGAGGGCTTTGACGAAAACTGCAGGATCGCGATCGTCGGCAAGAGCGACACGCTCCTGTACCGGCCGGACGAGCTGGATACCGGCGGGCTCCTCGGCCCGACCGGGGATCTCGTGAACATCTATTCCCGGGAATACCTGATCCGCTACTATCTGGGCTTTGACGCGGAGTTCCTGAGCTGGGAGGAGGCCTGGGAGCTGAGCTTCGATCCCCGCGTACAGGCGATGCCCTGCTGCCCCTACTACGGTTCGGTGCAGAGGGTGGACGACGTGATCGTGGTCAAGCTCGGCGGATACGAATAGACCGCAGAGGAAAAAAGACGGGGCTGTGCGTGCACAGCCCCGCCTTTTCCGTCAGGCTCCGATCATCCGAGCTGACGGGCGACGTAGTCCACCAGCTCGTCGGCGCCGATGACGTCCGTATGCAGGACGGGGCGCTCCCGGAGGCCCTGCAGACCGCGGGGGACAGGCACCTTCGCGATCGCGGCGAGGCGTTCCATCTGTTCAAACTCGTCGCCGCTCAGATCGCCGCCGATGGCCTTCAGCACCGCCGCGGGGAACTTGTAGGGCGAGGCGGTCGAGAGCACGACGGTCTTTCTTCCCTCCGGCCGCGCGGCCTTGTATTCCTGCGCGACCTGCATGGCCACGGCGGTGTGCGTGTCGCAGAGATAGCCCTGCTCCCGCCAGACGCGCCCGATGGTCCTAAGGCAGTCCTCCTCGCCGCAGCAGCCTGCCGCGAAGTCCTCGCGGATACGCGCCATGGCCTCCTCCGGGAAGCGGTAGACGCCCTCGCTGCCGAGCTTCTTCATGCAGTCGGCCACGAGCGCCGTGTCGCCGCCGGAGGCGAGGAACAGCAGCCGCTCCAGATTCGAGGACACGAGGATGTCCATCGAGGGAGAGGCGGTTTTCAGAAAGTCGCGGCGCTTGTCGTAGACGCCGGTCTCAAGGAAATCGGTCAGCACGCGGTTGGCGTTGCTCGCGCAAACGAGCGTCCCGACGGGCAGACCCATGAGCTTGGCGAAGTATCCGGCCAGAATGTCGCCGAAGTTGCCGGTGGGCACCACGTAATCGACCGCCTCGCCCATCCGGATCGCGCCGCGGCGCAGGAGCGCGGCGTAGGCGATAAAATAGTACACGACCTGCGGGGCGAGCCTGCCGATGTTGATGGAGTTTGCCGAGGAGAGGCGGCAGCCGGCGGGCAGCGCATCCCCCTTCAGGGCGGCGAAGGCGCGCTTGACGCCGGTCTGGCAGTCGTCAAAATTGCCGCGCACGGCGCAGACCTTCACGTTCGCGCCGACCTGCGTCACCATCTGCGCCTTCTGCACCGGCGAGACGCCCGCGTCCGGGTAAAAGACGAGGATGCCGGTGCCCTCCACGTCGTGGAAGCCCTCAAGCGCGGCCTTGCCGGTGTCGCCCGAGGTCGCGGTGAGGATCACGATTTTATCCTTCACGCCCTCCTGCACCCTCGCGGCGGTAACGAGCTGCGGCAGCATCGAGAGCGCCACGTCCTTGAACGCGGCGGTGGGGCCGTGAAACAGCTCCAGCACATAGTCGTCCCCGACCTGCATGAGGGGCGTCAGCTCATCGCTGTCAAATTTTCCGTCGTAGGCGCGGCGCACGAGCCCGCCCATGTCCGCGAAGCCGGGCAGCAGGTGGGAGAGGATCGCCTCCGCCATCCCCAGCGGGGAGAGGGCGAGGCAGCCTTTCCAGTCGAAGGGACGGTCGGAGAGGGAGGGGTCGATGTACAGCCCTCCGTCGGGTGCGATGCCCTCAAGGATGGCGGCGGTGTCGGTCACGCGGCGGTCGCTGCGGGTGCTCTGATAAAACATGGCTTGTTCTCCTTTTCTTATGGGGGGTTACTCGATGGCGATCAGGCGGACGTTCTCAACGCCGTTCACGGCCTCGATCCCGTCCGTCAGCTTCTGCAGGGGCACGGTCATGCTGCCCAGATCCAGCGCCAGCGTGACGCTGGCCTTTTCGTGGATGGGCAGGCTCTGGTCGATGGTCAGGACGCTCGCCCCGGCTGCGGACACGCACTGCAGCAGGGCGCTGAGCACGCCCGGCTCGTGTTCCAGCAGCATGGACAGCACGGCCCTTCGGCCTCCCTCCACGTCCGAGGGTTCAAAGATGAAGTCTTTGTATTTGTAATAGGTGCTGCGGGAGATGCCCGCCTCCCGGCAGGCCTGGCTCACGTCCTTCCCCTGCCCGCTCTCGAGCCGGCGGCGCACGGCCAGCACGGTCTCATAGTAATCCGGCAGGATGCTCTTGTGGACGATCAAATAGTTTTCCAGCATCTCGCAGCTTCCTCTCCTCGGAAGATTTTCACAAAAAAGGGGCTTGCAATTTGTGCACCTCTATGATACACTGTCTCCATCAAAAAAACAAGTGTTTTTATTTCGCGGACACATAAAATTTTTCAGAAGGAAAGTGAAAGCATGAAAGTTGCGGTATTGGGATTCGGGACCGTCGGCGTCGGCGTATATGAGATGCTGGCGAAGGCCGGGGGACTCGAGCAGGGGCCGGTGCTGGTGCGCCCCGGGAAGAACGACAAGCCCTTCAAGGTGACGAGCATCGAGGAGATCGTGGACGATCCCTCCGTGGGCGCGGTGGCGGAGGTCATGGGCGGCGTGGAGCCTGCCTTTACCTACGCGGCGGCGGCCCTGCGCGCGGGGAAGCACTTCGTCACCTCCAACAAGGCACTGGTGGCGGCCAAGGGCCCGGAGCTGGACGCGATCGCCCGCGAAAAGGGCGTGGCCTTCCTGTTCAGCGCGGCCTGCGGCGGCGGCGTGCCCTTCCTGCACAACCTCGCCATCGCCCGCCGGAGCGACGTCATCCGTTCCCTGGGCGGCATCCTCAACGGCACCACCAACTACATGCTTGACGCGATGCAGCGCCTGCATCTGGATTATGCCGACGTACTGGCCGACGCCCAGCGCCTCGGCTATGCCGAGGCCGACCCCACGGCGGACGTGTCGGGTCTTGACGCGCTCAGAAAGATCATGCTGGCCTGCGCGGTGGCCTACGGGACGCTGCCGACGGACGGGCTTCTGAACGAGGGCATCGAGTCGGTCACCGCGGCCGACGTGGCGCATTTCCAGGGCCGCGGCTACACCTGCCGCCTGATCGCAAGCGGCGGCAGCACCGAGGACGGGGTCTACGCCTACGTGGAGCCCGTCCTGGTGCGGGACGGCGCGGCGGAGTGCTCCGTGCAGCAGAATTTCAACATGGCCCGCTATGAGGGCGCCTGCGCCGGCCCCATCGTGCTGATGGGCCAGGGCGCCGGCCGCTGGCCGACCGCCTCCGCGGTGCTGCGCGACCTGAGCGGCATCCTGCGCGGCGAGCGGGATATGTTCCCCGAAGGGGTACGGCGCGGCGAAGTGGACAACAGCGTCTGCCGCCACAGCTATTACGTGCGCCTCCCCGCGGCGCTGGCGGGCGAGCTGCCCACGGTCTCCGCGGAGCTTGAGGGCGAGATCGCCCGCGTGATCACGGAGCCCCTGTCCGTCTCCCAGATGCACTTTGCGGCCGAGCGCCTGCGCGAGAGCGGCGCGGAAGTGTTCTTCGCGGCGCTGAGGGAATGAAAGGGGAGGGATCGGCTCCCCTGCGCAGGGGAGCCGACAAGGAAAGGAATTGTATGTTAAAGGTAGCCAAATTCGGCGGCTCCTCCGTGGCGGGAGCCGAACAGTTCAGGAAAGTCAAGGCCATCGTGGATGCGGACCCGACAAGGCGGGTCGTGGTCTCCTCTGCCGCCGGCAAACGCGGAGGGGACGACCACAAGATGACGGATCTCCTTTATCTCTGCCACGCGCATCTGACCTACGGGGTATCCTGCGATGAGATCTGGCATACGATAGAAGAGCGGCTGATCGGCATCCGGGACGAGCTGGGGCTGAAGCTCCCCATCGAGGAGGAGCTGCGCGCCTACCGCAAACGGCTGACGAAGGAGCTCTCCGTCGACGAGCTGGTGAGCCGGGGCGAGTATTTCACCTCGAAGCTGCTGGCCGAGTATCTGGGCTTCACCTTCGTGGACGCTGCGGGCTGCGTGTTTTTCGGGATGGACGGCCAGGTAGACCGGGAAAAGACCTATCCCGCCATCGCCTCCGCGCTGAAGGCCAACGGCAGGATCCTGATCCCCGGCTTTTACGGGCGGCTCCCGACCGGGCGCGTCAAGGTCATGAGCCGGGGCGGCAGCGACATCTCCGGCGCGCTCGCCGCGGCGGCGGTGGACGCCGACGTGTACGAGAACTGGACGGACGTCTCCGGCATCCTGATGGCGGATCCCCGCATCGTCAAGGACCCGAAGCCCATTACCAGCATCACCTTCGGCGAGCTGCGGGAGCTGGCCTTCATGGGCGCCTCGGTGCTGCATGAGGAGTCGATCCAGCCGGTCAAGGACAAGGGGATCCCCCTCAACATCCGCAACACCAACCGCCCCGAGGATCCCGGCACCATGATCGTCGACAGCATCACCGAGGAGGAAGAGCAGGAGCGCTTCATCACCGGCATCGCCGGGCGGAAGAACTTCAGCATCCTGACGCTCGTGAAGCACAACATGAAGCTCTCGAGCACGCTGCGAAACGCGCTGGAGATCTTCGACCGCTACGGCGTCGCCGTGGAGCACATCACCCTCGGCCTCGACTCCTTCGCGCTGGTGGCCTCCACCGCGGCGCTGGGGGACAGCGTGTACGACGTGATCGCCGACCTGCGCAAGACCTGCCGTCCCGACGACGTGCAGCTGCAGGAGGGGATCTCGCTGGTGGCCGCGGTAGGGCGCAAGATGTCGTCCCGCCCCGGCGTATCCGGCCGCCTCTTCGCGGCGCTGGGCAAAAACGGCGTCAACATCCGCACCATCGCCCAGGGCGCGGATGAGCTGGCGATCATCGTGGGCGTGGAGAACGAGAAATTTGAGACCGCGATCCGCGTCATGTACGACGGATTCGCAGGCTAACATCAAAAGAAGCTTGCTCCGCTCCGTTTCCGCGGTTTCCGAAGGAGCTGCGGAAACAACAGCTTGCGGAGAGACGAACAGACCCCTCAGTCATCCGCCTTGCGTGAGACGGCGGATGCCAGCTCCCCTTACAGGGGAGCCCATATGGAAAGGAGATCAAAATGAAAAAGGTCAATATTGCGATCCTGGGCGCCACGGGCGCCGTCGGCTGTGAAATGCGCAAGGTGCTCGAGGAGTACAACATTCCCGTCGGCGAACTGAGACTGCTCGCGAGCGCCAGAAGCGCCGGGACCAAGGTGCCCTTCCAGGGGCGCGAGGTCGCCATTCAGGAGACCACCGAGGACAGCTTCGAGGGCATGGACTTCGTTCTCGGCGCGGTGGAGGGCGAGATGTCCCGCCGCTTTGCCCCGGCCATCAAGAAGAGCGGCGCCGTATACATCGACAACAGCTCGGCCTTCCGCCTCGAGCCCGACGTACCGCTCGTCGTGCCCGAGATCAACGGCGCGGACGCATTCGAGAATCACGGCATCATCGCCAACCCCAACTGCTGCACGATCATCGCGCTGATGGCGGTGGCGGGCATCGCGAAGCTCAGCCCCATCCAGAGCATGGTGGTCTGCACCTACCAGGCCGTCTCCGGCGCGGGGCAGGCGGGCATCGCGGAGCTGGAGAGCCAGATGGCTTCCCTTGCCGCCGGCGAGAAGCCCGTGGTCAAGACCTTCGCCACCCAGATCGCCATGAACGTGATCCCCTTCATCGACGCGCCCTACGGCAACGACTACACCAAGGAAGAGATGAAGATGCAGAACGAGGGCCGCCGCATCCTGCACGCGCCCGAGCTCAAGGTCAACTGCACCTGCGTGCGCGTGCCCGTCATGCGCTCCCACTCCATCGCCGTGACGCTGCGCACCGAGCGCAAGGTCAGCGTTGAGGAGGCCAAGGCCGCGGTGGCCGCCTACCCCGGCGTGCGGCTCATCGAGGACTACGAGGGACGCTGCTATCCCACGCCGCTGGACACCTCCGACCAGGATCTCGTGTGGGTCGGCCGTATCCGCGACGATCTGACCGACGACAAGGGGCTGACGCTCTGGTGCTGCGGCGACCAGATCCGCAAGGGCGCGGCCAGCAACGCCGTGCAGATCCTGATGAGCATGATCCAGGATTGACAAGGATCGGAGTCCGTACCAAAGGGGCTGTGGAAAAACACGGTTTTTTCACAGCCCCTTTTCTTTTTGGCATTTCTATGGTAGAATCCTTTGCACACAACTGTTTTGAGGAACGCCCCCATGGAAAACAACAAGATCCCAAAAGAATACAAGCGGCAGCTGATCCGGCGCTTTCTGAAGGGCAGCAAGGCGCTGTTTGTGCTGAGCATGGTCTGCGCCGCGCTCTCGGCGCTGGCGGACCTGCTCTCGCCCCAGATCATTCGCGTCGCGGTGGACAACGTGCTGGGCGGCAAGGACGCGCAGCTTCCCGCCTTCGTCCTGCGCGCCATCGAGCGCGCGGGCGGTTTTTCCTATCTGGCGGAGCATATCTGGATCATGGTGCTCGCGCTGCTCGCGGTTGCGCTGCTGAAGGCGGTCTCCGTCTTCGGCTACAACGTTTCCAAGACCAAGGCCGCCGAGACACTGGTCAAGACCATGCGGGACAGCCTTTTTTCCCACATCGAGCGCCTGCCCTTCGCCTGGCACATGAAGCACCACACCGGCGACATCATCCAGCGCTGCACCTCGGACATCGACACGATGAAGAACTTTGTGGCCGAGCAGATGACCAACATCATCCGCATCGTGATCCTGCTGGCTCTGTCGCTGGGCTTCATGCTCTCCATGAGCTGGAAGCTGACGCTGATCGCCGTGCTGCCCGTGCCCTACATCATCGTGCGCTCCTTCCATTTCTACCGCAAGATCGGCGAAGCCTTCCTCAAGGCCGACGAAAACGAGGGCATCCTCTCCTCCATGGCGCAGGAGAACCTGACCGGCGTGCGGGTCGTGCGCGCCTTCGGGGCCGAGCGCAGCGAGCGGGACCGCTTCTTTCGGCAGAACGAGTATTACACCGGCCTCTGGATGAAGCTCGCCCAGCCGCTGGCCCAGTTCTGGAGCGTGAGCGACGTGCTCTCCGGTGTGCAGATCCTGCTCATGGTCGTGTTCGGCTCGGTCTACTGCATCCGGGGGGAGATGCTCCCCGGCGCCTACATCGCTTTCCTGTCCTACGGCGCGATGATGACCTGGCCTGTGCGCATGCTCGGCCGCATGATCTCGGAGATGAGCAAGGCGGGCGTGTCGGTGGACCGCATCGCCTATATCATGCGCTGCGAGGAGGAGCAGGAGAAGGGCTTGGCCCTGCGTCCCGCCATGGACGGGGATATTCGCTTCGAGCACGTGAGCTTTGCCTACGACGGCGGTCCGGAGATCCTGCGCGACGTCAGCTTTACCATGAAAGCCGGCACGACGCTCGGCATCCTCGGCGGCACCGGCAGCGGCAAATCCACGATGATGCTGCTGCTCGACAAGCTCTATGAGCTTCCCGAGGGTTGCGGGAGCATCCTCGTCGGCGGCACCGATATCCGCGACATCGAGACCGCGTGGCTGCGGCAGAATATCGGCATGGTCCTGCAGGAGCCCTATCTCTTCTCCCGTACCCTGCGGGAAAACATCGCCATCACGAACGAGCAGATGCCCATGGAGGCGATCCGGGAGGCCGCCCGCGCCGCCTGCCTCGACGAGACGATCGAGGGCTTTTCCAAGGGCTACGACACCTTTGTGGGCGAGCGGGGCGTGACGCTCTCCGGCGGGCAGAAGCAGCGGGCCGCGATTGCCCGGATGCTGACGCAGAACACGCCCATCATGATTTTTGACGATTCGCTCTCCGCCGTCGACACCGAGACGGACGCGAAGATCCGCGCCGCGCTGGAGCGCCGCTTCGGTTCGGCGAGCATTCTCCTCATCTCTCACCGCATCACCACGCTCTCCAAGGCCGATCAGATCCTCGTGCTCGACAAGGGGCGCATCGTGGAACAGGGGAGCCACGAGGAGCTTCGCCGCGGCGGCGGGATCTACCAGCAGATCTGCGATATTCAATCGTCCTCGGCGGAAGAAGAGGGGGCGCCAGAAGAAGCCGTCTCCACGCCGCTCCCGCAGGAGCGCTCTTCCTCTCAAACACGAAGCCTCTGACACCGGGCTTCGTAAGGTGCTTTGATATGAACAAGAAAAACGATTCCCGGATCCCAAAGCTGCCCTTTTTCGGCATCGGCAAGGTCCTGCCGTATCTGAAAAAGTATAAAAAGGTCATGGCCGTCATGATCCTCGGCGGCGCTGTGGGCAGCGTTTACGACGTCGTCATCCCCGTATTCCAGCGCTACGCCCTCGACCACTTCATCACGCCGGGCACGCTGGAGGGGCTGCCGCTCTACATTGTCCTCTATTTCGCCGCGATCGTGCTCGCGGCGCTGGCCAACTACGCCGCCGCCCTCATGGGCACGAGGATCGAGGTGAGCGTGGACAAGGATCTGCGAAACGAGGCCTTCGCCCATATGCAGACCCTGAGCTTCTCCTATTTCAACCAGAACAGCGTGGGCTACATCCACTCCCGCGTCATGTCCGATACCGGGCGCATCGGCCAGCTCGTGAGCTGGACGGTGCTGGGCAGCATCTGGCAGCTCGGCTACGTGATCGGCGCGGTGGTGGTCATGTTCGCCATCAACGCCCGCCTTGCGCTGCTGGTGGTGGCGGTGCTGCCGCTGGCCGTGCTGTTCTACGCGATTTTCCAGGGCAGGCTCACCCGCGTCAACCGCGAGATCCGGGAGCTCAACTCCCAGATCACCGGGGATTTCAACGAGGGCATCACCGGCGCGCGCACGGTCAAGACGCTGGTTATCGAGAACACGATGGCGCGCGCCTTCGTCTCCGACACGGCGCAGATGCGCCGCAAGGCCGTGCAGGGCGCGCGGCTGCGCGGCTTCTTTGCCGTGACGATGAACTTGGCCTCCTCGCTCGCGCTCGCGCTGGTGCTCTGGAAGGGCGGCTATATCGCCAGGACCCAGATCGGTACCTTCTCGCTGTTCATGTCCTACGCGCAGGGCATGATGGAACCGGTGCGCTGGATCGTGGACGCGATCTCCGACCTCATTACGACCCAGGTCAACATCGAGCGCCTGACCCGCCTGCTCGAGACCGAGCCGGACGTGAAGGATTCCGACGAGGTCACGGCAATCTACGGCGACAGCTTCGAGCCCAAAAAGGAAAACTGGGAGGAGCTGCACGGCGACATCGCGTTCGAGGACGTGAGCTTCCGCTACCCCGACGGGGATGAGACGATCCTCGAGCACTTCAACCTCAAGATCCCCTTCGGCACCAACGTGGCCATCGTGGGGGAGACCGGCGCGGGCAAATCGACGCTGGCCAACCTCATCTGCCGCTTCTACGAGCCGACAGCGGGCCGTGTGCTGATCGACGGGCGGGACGCGCGCGAGCGCTCCCAGCTCTGGCTGCACGCCGCGATCGGCTACGTGCTGCAGACGCCGCATCTGTTCTCCGGCTCCGTACGCGACAACCTGCTCTACGGCAAGCCCGACGCGACGGACGCGGACATCGACCGCGCGCTCGCGCTTGTGAGCGCGAAGAGCGTGATCGAGAAGCTCGAAAAGGGGCTGGATACCGACGTGGGCGAGGGGGGCGACATGCTCTCCACCGGTGAAAAGCAGCTTCTGAGCTTTGCGCGCGCGATCCTTGCCGAGCCGAAGATCCTCGTGCTGGACGAGGCCACCGCCTCCGTGGACACGATCACCGAGCAGAAGATCCAGGCCGCCATCGACACGATCATCCGCGGCCGCACCTCCATCGTCATCGCCCACCGGCTCTCCACCGTGAAAAACGCCGACGTGATCCTGGTCGTGCGGGACGGCAAGATCGTCGAGCAGGGACGGCACGAGGAGCTCATGCGCCTGCGCGGCCACTACTACCGGCTTTACACCCGCCAGTATGAGGACGAGGCGACAAGCGCGCTGCTGGCATAACAAGAAGGATGAAGGAAGAATAACGGCGCCCGCCGGAGGCGGACGCCGTTATTCTTCCTTGTTTTGCTCCTGCCGTCTGCTTTGGAAAAACGCTTGCATCAAGGCGGCGCTCTCCGCGGCAAGGACACGGGGATAGACCCTCGGGTGGTGGCCGTACCGCTCCATAAACAGGTCGATCACGCTGCCGCAGGAACCGGAGACTGCCTCGCGCGCGCCGTAGACGACGACGGGGACGCGGCTGTTGATGATGGCCCCGGCGCACATCGGGCAGGGCTCGAGCGTGACAAAAATCGTGCAGCCCTCGAGCCGCCAGTCGCCGAGCGCCGCGCAGGCCTGCCGGATGGCTTCGATCTCGGCGTGGGCGGTGGCGTCATGCGCCTCCTGCCGCCGGTTGCGGCCGCGGCCGAGGATGCTCCCGTCCGGCCCGACGACGACGCAGCCCACGGGCACCTCGCCCGCGCCGGCGGCCTCTTCCGCGAGAGACAGCGCCTCGCGCATATAGGGTTCAAAGTCCATAGATGTTCCCCTTTCGCAGCGCCGACCCCTGGTCGGCGAAATGCAAAATCGAGGCCCGGCGAAGCGGGCCCGATTTTGAAAGGAAGAAGGAGCCTGAGGATAGGAAGCTTCCCCGGCTCTTTACGGAAACCGGGGAAGCGGAAGGGATCAGGTTTCTTCTGCCGTCAGGCCAGCGCCGCGGTGATGATGGACATCTGGTAGACCTCTTCGGCGTCGCAGCCGCGGCTGAGGTCGTTGATCGGCGCGTTCAGACCCTGCAGGATGGGGCCGTACGCGGCGTAGCCGCCGAGACGCTGGGCGATCTTGTAGCCGATGTTGCCGGACTGGATCTCCGGGAAGATGAAGGTGTTGGCATAGCCGGCGACCTTGCTGCCGGGGAACTTGAGCTGGCCGACGACGGGGGAAACAGCGGCGTCGAACTGCATCTCGCCGTCGATGTTCAGCTCGGGCGCGGCCTCCTTGGCGATCGCGGTGGCGTTGCGCACGAGATCGACGTTCGCGCCCTTGCCGGAGCCCTTGGTGGAGTAGCTCAGCATGGCGACCTTCGGATCCATGCCGAAGACCTTGGCGGTGTGCGCGGTGGCGACGGCGACCTCAGCAAGCTGCTGGGCGGCGGAGAGGACGACGTTGCCCTCCTTGTCGAGGCGGTCCTGGTAGTCGATGTTGATGGCGCAGTCGCCCATGCAGAGCATGTCCGCGCCCTCTTTGACCAGAATAAAGCAGGAGGAAACGAGGTTTGCGCCCTTCTTCGTCTTGACGAGCTGCAGCGCGGGACGCACGGTGTCGGCCGTGGAGTAGGTCGCGCCGCCGAGCAGCGCGTCGGCCACGCCCATCTTCACGAGCATGGTGCCGAAGTAGTTGCCCTTCTGCAGCGCGGCGCGGCAGTCCTCCGCGCTCATCTTGCCCTTGCGCAGGGCGACCATGGTGTCGACCATCTCGTCCATCTTGTCATAGGTCAGAGGATCGAGGATCTCCAGCCCGTCGATGTCGAAGCCGCCCTTGGCGGCCGCGGCCTTGACCTCGTCCACGTTGCCGACCAGCACGGGCGTGAGGAAGCCTTCCTTCTTCAGACGGGCGGCGGCGGAGAGGATGCGGGCGTCGGGGCCTTCGGTAAAGACGATCTTGCGGGGATTGGCCTTCAGGATCTCGATCAGATTTTCAAACATTTTCAAAACCCTCCAAATCGTATTATGATCTCTGTTTTCCCAGATGTTGTGTCCAACAGCTATACTCTAACACTACTCGCCGCATTTTTCAAGGACAAGCGCAGGATTTCTTCTTTACAAAAGCAAAAATGCTCTGTATAATACAGCCTGTTATCACGATCGAATGGGGAGAAGAAGCGATCACCATGGACAGAAGCTTTGCGGAAACCCTGCTGGCCCTGCGTCAGGGCCGCAATCTGAGCCAGCGTGCGGCGGCGGCGGATCTGGGGATCAGCCAGCCCCTGCTGAGCCATTATGAGAAGGGCACCCGGGAACCGGGGCTGCATTTCGTCTGCCGCGCCTGCGACTATTACGGGGTCACGGCGGACTACCTGCTGGGCCGGGCCTCCCATCCCGGAGACGTGAGCCTGCGCGAGTCCCGCGCCTTTCTGGCGGGGCTGCGCGGCGCGCTGGACCGGGCGGAGGCGGCGCTCAACAGCATCGAGGGGGAAAAACCATGATCGACCAGAAGCATATCCGGAATTTTTCCATCATCGCGCACATCGACCACGGCAAATCTACGCTCTCCGACCGGCTGATCGAGAAGTGCGGCGCAGTGGAGCAGCGGATCATGGAGGACCAGATCCTCGACAACATGGAGCTGGAAAAGGAGCGCGGCATCACGATCAAGGCGCGCGCCGTGGGGCTGACGTACCAGGCGGCCGACGGGGAGAGCTATACGCTCAATCTTATCGACACCCCGGGCCATGTGGACTTCAACTACGAGGTCAGCCGGTCCCTCGCCGCCTGCGAGGGGGCGGTGCTGGTGGTGGACGCAAGCCAGGGCGTCGAGGCGCAGACCCTCTCGAACACCTATCTCGCGCTGGACAACAACCTGGAAATATTACCCGTTGTCAACAAAATCGACCTGCCTGCCGCGGAGCCGCAGCGGGTCAAGGACGAGATCGAGGAGATCATCGGCATTCCCGCGCAGGACGCGCCGGAGATCTCCGCGAAGGCCGGGATCAACATTGACGCCGTGCTGGAGGACGTCGTGGCGAACGTCCCCGCCCCTGCCGGTGACCCGGACGCGCCGTTCAAGGCGCTGATCTTCGACAGCCAGTACGACAACTACCGCGGCGTCATCGTTTTTCTGCGCGTCTTCGACGGGCGCATCCGCAAGGGCACCGAGCTGCGGCTCATGTCCACCGGCGCGAGGTACAGCGTCCTCGAGCTCGGGCATCTGCGCCCCATCGGCCTCGACCCCTGCGAGGAGCTCGCTGCGGGCGACGTGGGTTACTTCACCGCCTCGATCAAGAACGTGGCGGACACGCAGGTCGGCGACACCGTCACCGAGGCCAACCGCCCCACGGCGCAGCCGCTGCCCGGCTACCGCCCCGCGCGCCCCATGGTCTACTGCGGCATCTACACCGAGGACGGCTCCAAATACCCCGATCTGCGGGACGCGCTCGAGAAGCTCAAGCTGAACGACGCCTCCCTGAGCTACGAGCCGGAGAGCTCGGTGGCGCTGGGCTTCGGTTTCCGCTGCGGCTTCCTCGGGATGCTGCACATGGAGATCATCCAGGAGCGGCTGGAGCGCGAGTTCGACCTCGAGCTTGTGACCACGCTGCCCTCCGTCATCTACAAGGTCGTCAAGACCGACGGCAGCACGGTCATGGTCGACAACCCCCACAACTACCCGGACGTCGCCTCCATCGCGGAGGCCTACGAGCCCTACGTCAAGGTCTCCATCATCACGCCAAACGAGTTCGTGGGCAACATCATGCCGCTCTGCCAGGACCGGCGCGGCGAGTACAAGAATATGCAGTATCTCGACCAGCGCCTTGTGGAGCTGCACTACGAGATGCCGCTCAACGAGATCATCTACGACTTTTTTGACACGCTCAAGGCCCGCACGAAGGGCTACGCCTCGCTGGACTATGAGTTCTCCGAGTACAAGCCGAGCGATCTCGTGAAGGTGGATATGCTCCTGAACGGCGATCAGGTGGACGCGCTGAGCTTCATCGCCCACCGGGAGAAGGCCTATCCCCGCGCCCGCAGGCTCTGCGAGAAGCTCAAGGAGAACATCCCCCGCCAGCTCTTCGAGGTGCCCATCCAGGCGGCCATCGGCGGCAAGATCATCGCCCGCGAGACGGTCAAGGCCATGCGCAAGGACGTGCTGGCCAAGTGCTACGGCGGCGACATCACGCGCAAGAAGAAGCTGCTCGAGAAGCAAAAGGAAGGGAAAAAGAAGATGCGCCAGCTCGGCACGGTGCAGATCCCGACGGAGGCGTTCCTGGCGGTTTTGAAGCTGGACGAGTGAACGCCGCCCTTGACAGGGCGGAGCGAGAAGGATATACTTGGCATAGCATTTCCCCAAATATTGAATAAAGTGAGGACAAACGGATGAAAAAATGGATCGCGCTCCTGCTGGCGCTCGTTCTGCTGAGCATGACGGCCTGCGGCGCGCAGGCGGCGACGGAGACTGCCGTTGAGAGCGCTGTGGAAGCCCCTGCCGCGGAGGAAGCGGCCGAAGCCCCTGCCGCGCAGGAAGAAGCGGAGGTCTCCGCGGAGGATGCGCTCGGCACCAAGGTCGATAACGTCTATGCCAGCGGGATGCTGGGCATCCGCGCCGACTTCGGCGACGACTGGACCATTCTCAGCGACGAAGAGGTCGCCCAGGTGATGGGCTACACCGCGGACAGCATCAGCGACAAGGATCTTGCCGAGCTTCTGCGCAACAGCGGCTCCACCTGCGACCTGTACGCGATGGCGAACGACCAGAGCGGCGACAACGTGAACATTCAGCTTGAGGATCTGGGCATCATCTACGGCATCGCGCTCAACGAGCAGAAGTACGCGGAGCTCGCCGCGCCCCAGCTGGAGAAGGCCTTTGGGCAGATGGGCGTGAGCAACATAAAGATCGAGACCGGCACCTATTCCTTTGCGGGCAAGGACCGCGTCTCCCTGCAGATCACGGGCGAGACGAACGGCATGACGATCTATGAGCGCATGGTGCTGATCAAGTCCGGCAAGTACATGGCCACGATCACCGCCTTCTCCCTGCAGGAAAGCAGCATCGACACCGTGCTGAACCGCTTCGAGGCTGCCGCCTGAGCGCGAACTTAAACAAAGCTTACCGATACCCTCTTGGTTCTTAAGAACCGGGAGGGTATCTTTTTGCGGCGGGAAGGGGCTTTGCCGCACAGGGGAGCCGGCCGAAGCGGGGCAGGCAAGCGAGGCACGCGGGGCACGAGAGGCAGCACGAGAGGCACGAGAGGCAGCGAGAGGCAGGCATTTTTCCTTGACAAAAGCGGCCAGAAATCATACAATTATAATGTATTTTTATATATGTGAAACAGAATCGGGATCACACAGGGACAGACCGGTTTGCCGCTGCGCCGGATTCCGGGGCGCAGGAGCGGGATCGCTTTGCGGTTGGGGAAGGGAACCGATCAGAAGGGAAGAAGGTTTTTTGCGGTCGGGCACACGCCTGACAAGACAGGGAGGAACTCAGCGTGCGGAATGGGAAGATCAGACTTTTGGCATTGCTGCTGACGGCGGCGGTGCTGTTCAGCTTTGCGCCGGGGGTTTACGCCATGAATGAGACGGCGGCGCAGGAGACGGAGCAGGCGGCGGAGGAAGCCGCGCTCTCTTCTCCTGGGCTTGCCGGCCCGGAGCGGGAGGACGAAACGGAAGCGCTTTCGGACGGGAACGGAGCTGATCCTGTCCCGGCGGAGGAAGGCGGAGCGGCAGCGCCGATCAAAGCCGCCGCGCTGCCGGAAGAGGTGAAAGAGGAAGCCACGACGGGCGTATTCCTGTCCGCCGATAGCGGCGCATCGGAGAGAGGAGCGCCCTCCGACGAGAACGGAAAAGCCGAAAGCGGAAAAGCAGACGGCGGGGAAAAGGGCGGGAGCCTTACCGTTGCGGAAAAGGCCGCGCCCGTCGTCCTGAACGAGGGCGGAGAGGACGAGATCCGCATCTCCGTCGACGGCGGGACTGAGGGCCGGGAACTCCTGGCGGAGCAGATCCCGGACGGCGAGGCATACACGGCCGCCGTCGAGGCGGCGGAGGCTGCCGGCGGCGCGAAGGTCGCGGAGGTCCTGCTGGCGCTGGCGCTCCGGCTCAGCCCGGAGAGCGAGGGCGCGCTCGCCGTCACGGTCGAGAGCGGGCTTCTGCGCGATCCGCAGCCCTCCTCACAGCCCGTCCTCTTCCGAATCCGGGGCGGCACGGCGACAAAGCTGGATTCCGCGCTGGATCAGAGCGAGGGCAGGCTCAGCTTCCGAACGGAAGAGCTGGCGCAATTTATCCTGGTCCGTTTTGCGCCTGCGGCGGAGGCTGCCGACGGGACGCGGGAAGACGCCGCCCTGCTGCGTGAGACCCCGCAGCGGACTTCGGGCGGGCTGACGAACGACAGCTACGGCGAACTGTATTATTCCTGGAATATCCGCTGGAATACCGTCGCGGACGGCACCAACTATACCTATGACGCGGACGGCTGCCTGCTGCTCCATCCCTACGACCGTTCCTCGCTCAACGCCTCCATCTCCGTGGAGCTGGACGTGTCCGCGGGTGATTCCGAGACGCAGGAGACGATCCCTGCCGGGGCGGTGGAGTTCCGCATCCCCGCGCATCTGTTCTACGGCTGGAACGACAATGCGGCGGACGTCCTGTCCACGCAGGTTCCCACGGATCCGGCCGCGGCCGCGAACAACAAGGTCTCCTTTATCTACCGCATCGAGGGCGAGGAGATCGTGATCAGCAACTTTGAGCCGCTGGAGGGCGGTACCTACTTCACGGCCGACTTTGCCTATATCGCCAATCCTCTCGACGTGGACGGCGGCTATCCGGACGACAGCAAGGAACACACGAACTGGTGGGACAACTATCTGGGAGGCTATCGCAAGACCTTTGAGGCCGCCTTTTCCATCACGGACGGCAACGAGAGCAAGGGCGGGACAAAGCCCTTCTCCCTCCGCCTCATGACGCGTGTTATTTCCCAGGCCAACTGCGTCGTGATGCCGGACGCCAACAAGGGTGTCTATCTTGCCTGGCAGAGCGTCTGGGGAGAGCGGCCCGACGACGCCGATCAATTCTTCTATATCCTGTGGAACGTGGAATACGGCAAAGATTCCGCAAGACGTGTCACCCAGCCGATGCAGAGCGTGCTTTTTGTTGATGATGAGGAAAACGCGATCACGATCAACGGTCAGCGCTTTGTTCCCAGCGTCGTCGGCACGCTGAAAACCGGCGACAATGTGCATGGCGCAATGGAGTACTCCCGGGGCACATTCACGTATTACAGACACAAAGGCGCGCCGGCGGGCATTGCCGGGGTTACCGCTCCGGGATGTCGGCTCGTCTTCTCTTCCTATAACAATCTGGGTTATGAATGCTCTGTCTCCCAGGAACTGAGAGCGACGCATTACGCCGTGCTCCTGCGCTATCCCTGGGCGGCGCTTGATGCCGCAAGGGAGGCGGGGATCAATCTCGCGGAAGCAGGGCTCCCCGTCACCGGCAAATTCCACACAAAGGAGACCTGGGACAGCGGATATCAGCGAGATTTACCCTCGCAGGATTCCACGCTCGTTTTTCTGAAAGACGGCGGCAGCGGCAGCACCTTTTCCAAGACGGGCGGCCTCCAGATCGACGGCGGCCAGACCCTGCTGCTCAACGGCGAGTATGTGGACGGAACCCAGTACTGGATCTTCAGTCTGAATTACAACGGCTACTCCCGCCGCCAGGGAGACCGGCTGCTCGGGCAGAAAATCGTGATAAGCGACGAGTCCATGTGGGCCTCCTCAAGCAAGGCGGACAACTGCAACACCTGGTCTCCCTCGGATAAAATAGATCTGGAACCGAGCGACTACCGGTTCCGGGGCTTCTGGATCAATAACCTGGCCGAGATCGGCGGACAGTATACCCACGGCTACTGGGTTGAGGATGCGGCGGTAAGCAAGGATTATGACGCCTACGAGCCGCTCTACCTCTACATCAAGACGGTCAGCGAGAATGTGACTTCGGATTATGTACCGTACTGCGCGGTGAAGCGCACCGGAGACAGCAGCTATGAGGTGCGCCTTTGGGACGGGGAAAACCTGGGAGACGTGATTCCGGCGTCGCTGCCCTCCTCCGGCTATCCGCTGCCGGAAAACACGGTGGCGCTCAAGCCGGTCCATACCAGTGCGTTCTTCCGCTGCGCCGTGAACATCCTCCTTGGCGTCCGCCTGATGCCGACCGCCAATTTTCAGCAGATCGTGCAGACGCACGTGGACAATGACGCCTCAACTTTCGTATGGAACTATGCGACCTGCGAGGTTTCAGAGCCCGGAGGCACAGTCTATTTTACAACCGATAACAAGGACACATTGTACCGCATCGTCTTGACGCCGTTGATTGCCAACCTCGGCGTTCAGGTGACGAGCCTGACCCCCGACGACACGGATGAGCGGCAGAAAGCCGCCGCCGCACAGGATAAGGAGATCTCCCATGTGATGCTCACCGGCTCCATGGTCGTCAACCTGACTCCGGAGGACGCCAGGCACACCTCGGCGGAGGAGCCCTACAAGATCCTCGAAGGGACCTTCCATGCGCTGCTGCCGAAGGGCACGACGGTCCAGGAGGGTTCGATCATCGGTTATTACGACCGCTATCGGCAGGGCTTCCCTACCACGATCAATGACTATGTCGCCAGAGGATGCAGATTCTACAACACCAGCTCCAGCACCATCATTTCGCCGGACAACATCGACTGCTCCAGCTATGTCGACGAAGCGACGGGGCAGACCATGCTGGCTATCCACTATAAGTTTGCCGATCCGGACCTGTGGCAGTATGACGGATGCTGGTTTAACCGGATGCACATAGTCCTCACACTGGAAAACAGCTTTGACAACGTCCAGGACCGCGGCACCCAGACGCCGCTTGCGGCGTCCTTCGAGATCCCGACCAAGCCGGCAAGCGTCAAGATCGCCCCGTCCAACGAGTTTGAAGCCGCGGAAATGGGCGAGCGGGCGAGCGCGTTTGCGGACGTCCACAGCTCCGGCAGGTACGCGGCCTATACGCAGGCCAACATCAACTGGAACGCGGTGCGCGTGCTGGAGGCGGGCTTCAAGAAAGCGGTCGGCAATCAGGAGAGCCTGAACGGCCTTCCCGCGGACAACGCTTACAGCTCCGAGACCCGCGTCACGACCGGCAACGCGTACTCCTACCGGCTGAAGATCTCCAACAATCCCAAGACGAAGGCGGACCACATCGTCTTCTATGACGTTCTGGAACGGGGGACGGTCGACCGGCCTGAATCGGCATGGCGCGGCGTTCTCCGCGGCGTGGATCTGAGCACGATCCGGCAGACTCCGACCGACGGCGGCACGGCCGTCTGCGATCCGGTGGTGTACTACTCGACCGCAGTCGTCACGCCGGTCGAGCCCGAAGCCGATTTCGGCGACCTCACGGATCCCTCCCTGTGGTCGACGACCATGCCCGAGGACAGGAGCCGGATCACCGCGATCGCGATCGACTGCAGCAGGGCGAGCGACGGCAGCAGCTTTATCCTGGGGCGCGAACAGACGCTCACCGCCTATCTGCTCATGGATTCTCCCAAGACCTACGTGGAGGGGAAGACGGTGAACGGCGCGGTGGCCCGGGCAAGAGCCTTTGAAAACGAAGTGCCGCTGGAATACAACGGGCCGAACGCGAAAATGATGTCGGATTCCGCTGTGACGCTCTGCCCGCTGGTGCTGGCGATCCACAAGCAGTCCGATCCCGCCTCGGGTACCGATGAGGCGCCCTGCCTCGTGCGCGGCGGCGGGACGATCGACTATACCGTCAGCGTCGAGAACAAGGGAAGCTACGACGCGCGCGAGGTCACGGTGACGGATACCATTCCGGAAGGATTGACGATCACCGGGATCAAGGTCTCCCTCAACGGCGCGGAGCCGGGGGAGATCGGGAGCGTCTCCGGCGTCACGATGACGAGAGACGGCAACGCGCTCCGCTTCGTGATCGCGCAGCAGCACCCCGGCGAGGACAAACAGACCCGCTTTTTCATCAGCACGAGCGTCGATGCGCTGCAGCAGCCGGGAGAGCGCCGCTATGTGAACACCGCGTATCTCACTTCCGCAAACGGCATCCCGCAGGATCTGCAGAGCGAGACTACCTACCATCTCGCCGCCGTGGTGAACGTCGAGGTGGAGAAAAAGTGGTTCGGTACCCCGAAGAACAGCATCAGCGTCGTCCTTCTGCGCAACGGCGAGGAATGCGAAACCGTGCAGCTTGACGCGGCCTGCGGCTGGAAGCACTGCTTCGCGCTTCTTGAAAAATACGGCGCGGACGTCGGCAGCCCCTTCGACTACCGCCCGGAGGAGACCGACCTCGGGGACGTGCACTACGTTTCCGATCTGAACGGCAGCATGGAGGACGGCTTCGTGATCTCGAACCGGGAGCTGCTGTCGCTGACGATCCGGAAGGCGGTCACGGGCAATATGGGAAGCCGCGCGGCAAGCTTTGACTTCACGGTTCAGATCGACGCCATGAGCGGGAAAAGCTTTCCCGGTGCGGACGGCAGCCCCGTGACGTTTGACGGCAGCGGCCTTGCCCGCTTCTCCCTCCGCGACGGCGAGTCCGTGACGATCCCCGGCGTGCCCGGCGGTGTCGCGGTGACGGTCCGGGAGCTGACGGGCGTTTCCTACACGACGGGCTGGACGCTCACCGCCGCCCCCGATACGGCGGCCGCCTCCGGCAGCGGCAAGGAGGCGAGCTTCACCATGCCGAACACAGACGGCACGCTGAAGGTCACCAACAGGCTTGGCATCGTGATCCCCACCGGCGTTGAGACCGGCGCCGCCGCGGCGCTGGCGCTGTCGGCGCTCGCTGCGGGCTGCCTGACGGTTCTGGCCGCCTCCCGCCGCAGACGCAGACGCGCCTGAGCGCACTCCCGCGGCTCAGGGCCGATACAAAAGAGAAGGGATCGGAATGACAGACACGCTCCGGGCTGCTGCCCGGGGCGTGTTTTGCCTCTCCCGCAGGGCGCAGTACGGAAAAGCCCGAAAAAGGGGAGCGGGCCGGGCGCCCCGCCTTGACAAGCAGGGGGAAGAATGATAGATTGAATAAGTTATGAAATGCTATTTCACAGGAGCCGCCATGGAAACGGAAAACCTCCCGGTCGCAGAGACCAAAGCGAAAAAGAGAATGCCGAAGCCGCTTGCGCGCACCCTCAGCTTTCTGGGTGTGACGCTTCTGTGCGCGCTTGTGACCCTGCTGGGCGTGATCTGGGTGCTGGAAAAGGGCCCCTCGCCCACCGCGACCGAGATCTTTACCCGCTCCGTCCGCGAGACCAGCGCGCTGCGCTGGGTGTCCCGCATCTTCCTGAGCGAGGAGGAGCTGGAGCGGTACAAGTCCGTCAGCTCTCCCATCGAGGAGGGACAGAGCATCAACACCTCGCTCATCCACATGGCGGAGAGCGTGGAGGAGGCGGAGGACGACGGCCCCGGCTTTGAGATCCTCGACATCTCCGAGGGCACCTGCAAGGGCAAGCTCCTGATCGTGGACGATCCGAAGCGGGTCATCCTCGGCACCTCCGACGACTTCGGGCAGGCGCCCGGCTGGGAGCTGACCGAGATGGTGGAGCGCTACGGCGCCGTTGCGGGCATCAACGCCGGCGGCTTCAACGACGAGGGCGGCCGCGGCAACGGCAGCACGCCCCAGGGACTCGTCATCGACGACGGCAAGGTCACCTGGGGCGCCAACCACGTCGGCGGCTTCCACGTGGTCGGCCTCGATGAGGACGGCATCCTGCACGTGGGCTTCATGACCGTACAGCAGGCGCTGGACGCGCATATGCGCTGGGCGGTCAGCTTTGAGACCTACGACGGGCTGGCCTCCGCGCTGATCCTCAACGGCGAGGTTCAGAAGAACAACCTCGGCGGCGGCGTGAATCCCCGCACGGCCATCGGCCAGCGGGAGGACGGCGCGCTGCTGCTGCTCGTGCTGGACGGGCGCAGCATCAGCACCCTCGGCGCCACCATGCAGGATCTCTGCGACATCATGCTGGAGTACGGCGCGGTGAACGCCGGCAATCTGGACGGCGGCTCCTCGTCCGTCATGGTCTACGAGGGCAAGATCATCAACAACTGCGCCTCCGTAGTGGGGCCGCGCCGCATCCCCACGGCGTTTTTACTGATGAAAGAGGGTGACGTGGATGGCTGAGGGAAAGAAAACGACCGCATCCGTCACCGGAGAGACGCCGGAAAAGAAAAAAGTCTGGCCGCTGTTTCTCACCTGCTGGGCGCTCGTGCTGCTGGCCGCCGGCCTGATCGGCTGCTTCCTGTTTTATCAGTATCTGGGCTTTTTCGAGGTCACCCGGCCCGAGACGCGCATGGACGAGCTGATGGAGCTGATGAGCGCGCAGGACTGGCTGGACCGGGCGGCGGAAAATCTGGACTTTGAACTGAGCGAGTTTGAGGACGCGCAGGCGCTCTACGCCGGATACCGCAGCTCGCTGACGACCGACCTGCCGTTGAGCTACCGCAGCGAGAAGAGCGGCACCGACAGGGACCACGCGGTCTTTTACGTGCGCAGCGGCCCCTCCAACCTCTGCCGGGTGGAGCTGGTGAGCAACGGGCAGAAGCTGCCCTTCGGCCGCCACGGCTGGAAGCTGGAGCGGATCAGCAGCGGCGATGTGACGAAGAATCTGAAGACCGCCGAGGTCGAGATCACCGCCCTGGCCGGACAGACGATCTGCCTGAACGGCAGGGAGGTCGGCGCGGCCTACGCGGTCGACAAGGCGGTGCCCATTGAGAACCTGAGCGAGCTGGAGAGCCGGATGGACGTGGTGCCGAAGCTGACGCGCTACCGCGTCGGCCCCGTATACGGGGAGATCCACGTCACCGCCGACGGGCGCGAGCTCGCCGCCGAGAAGAAGGGGAAGACCCTGCGCTACACCGCCGTTTCCGACGGCGCCGGCAGCCTCACGATCATCGCACCGGAGGATATCCGCGTGACGGTCGGCGGCGCGGAGCTGGGGAAGAAGGACGTGAGCGAGAGCTCCCCCGGCCTGCTCGCGGGCCTGGAGGAGTATACCGGGGACGCGGCCTATCTGACCAACGTCTACCGCATTTCCGGCCTCTACTCCGAGCCCGAGGTGCTGGCCTACGACGCGAAGGGCGGCAAGCTGACGCCGATCATGAGCGGCGAGAACGTGTATCACTTCTTCCATCCGTCAGACACGGCGGCGGACGAGGAGGACAGGAAGCAGCTCGACCATCTGTGGGAGCTGGCTGACGGCTATTTCCGGGCCTACGTGGACTACACCACCAAGCCCTTCGACGGCGGCATCTATTACAAGCTGCTGACCGCGACGCTGAGCGGCACCCAGCTTCAGGTCTACATCGCCCAGTCCAACGCCGCCATGAAGTGGGCGGCCAGCAGC
The DNA here is from genome assembly GCA_900319465.1 of uncultured Eubacteriales bacterium. Taxonomy (GTDB): domain Bacteria; phylum Bacillota; class Clostridia; order Oscillospirales; family Oscillospiraceae; genus Limivicinus. The sequence continues at coordinate 51,875 of ONOL01000008.1, forward strand.
ACGGTGGAGAACATGGAGCTTCGCTGCGACAACCTGCACCGCATCGGCGAGAGCTGCTACACCTGCACGGTGGAGTTTGCGCTGGACAAGACCGCGAGCACCTGGGTCGAGGACGTGAGCTCCAGCGAACGCAACGCCGAGCAGCTGGTCTTCGTACGCCGCGGCCAGTACTGGTACGCCGCCGCGATGTCCATGATCGGCGCGTAATACGAAAAAAGATCACGCCGGGCGGTCACGCCCGGCGTTGCCTTAAGGAGAAAGCTATGATCGACATTTACGGCACCCTTGGTCCCGCCTGCGCGGAAAGCGGGACGCTCGAGGAGATGTTCCGCCTCGGCATGACGGGACTGCGGCTGAACCTGAGCCATGTGACGCTGCCGGAGGCGGCGCCGCTGGTGGAGGCGCTGCACAGCGCGGCGGCGCGGGCGGGCGTCTCGCCCCGGCTGCTGATCGATATGCAGGGGCCGGAAGTGCGCGTAGGGAAGCTCCCGGAGCCTCTCGCGCTGCGGACAGGCGACACGGTCCGGCTCGACCGGCTCTGCCTGCCGGAGGCCGTGCGGCAGGCGCTGGAGCCGGGGCAGGAGCTGCTGCTGGACGACGGGAAGCTGCTGCTCTGCTGCGAAACGGCGGCGCGCGCAAAGGTCCTTCGCGGCGGCGTGCTGCACAGCCGCAAGAGCGCGGCCCTGCCGGGCAAGGAGATCCGGCTCCCCGCCCTGACCGGGGCCGACCGGGCCAATCTCGCGCTGGCGAGGGACTACGGCGTGACGGGGGTCATGCAGCCCTTCGTGCGCGGCCGGGCGGATCTGGAGGCGGTGCGCGAAGCGCTGCCCGCAGGGATCCGCCTGTTTGCCAAGGTCGAGAGCCTGGCGGGGGTCGAGCGTCTGGAGGAGCTCATGGACGAGGCCGACGAGATCGTCATCGCCCGCGGGGATCTGGGCAACGCCGTTCCTCTCTGGGAGCTGCCGGTGCTGCAGAAGCGCATCAGCGCCGCCTGCCGGGCAAGGGGCGTGCCCTTCATGGTTGTCACACAGATGCTCGCCTCGATGGAGCACAGCCCCGTCCCCACGCGGGCGGAGGTCAGCGATATCTGCAACGCGGTGCTCGACGGCGCGGCCTCCGTCATGGTGACGGGGGAGACCGCCGTGGGCGAGTACCCGACGGAGGTCATGCGCTTCCTGTGCAATACCGTCCGCGCGGCGGAGCCATATCATGATACCTTGACGGCGAAGGGCCGATAAGCGTTTCACCGTGTTTTCCCGGCCGCCCTCGCCCCGGCGAAGGCCGGAAAAAAACTCCCGCCGCGGGCGGGAGTTTTTTTCGTCCTGTCCCAAATCAGAATTTCAGAAACAGGCTTGCGGCCGCGACGGGCAGGGCCCAGAGCACCAGGAACGCGAACAGGAAGGGCACGCCGACCTGCCCCACAGTGAGGAAGCGGATGAAGACCGTGAACACACCCGCGACCGCCGCGATCAGCGTCACGATCAGATTCAGGCGCGTGGCCAGATACATGCTCCGACCGGTATCCGCCATCAGCGACAGGGGGCCGAGCCCCTCGCGGCAGATCACGGCGGCGATGGGCGCCTCCGAATCCGCCGGCGCCTCGGAGAGCTTGAAGCGCTCCATATAGGGCGGGAAGTCGTAGCCGTCGGTGGCGACCTCGAACAGCTCCCGCAGCATTTCGGGATTGACGTTGAAATCGCGCACGGCGAAGACCGGATGGCGGCTGGAACGGATCAGACCGATCAGCGCCTTGCGCACCTGCGGCTGGGGCAGATACTTCATGTTGAAGATGCCGTAGAGCACGCCGTCCACCGCGAGCAGCACCGTGGTCTTGTCCACCAGGCGGTAGGGGATGCGGACGTTCATCAGCCGCATCAGCTCCGTGCCGCCGCAGAGCACCGTGCTGCCGTCGATGACGCCCTTCATGCCGCCGCCGGGGAGGAACTCGAAGTTGTCCACATGGCGCATGGTGCCGCCGTTGCGGTTCATCAGCTCGGCAAAGCAGGGGGCGATGCCGGAGCCGGAGGCAAGGATCATGGTGCCGGCGTAGGAGAGGATCTTCTCGGGCTCGGCGTCGGCAAAGATACGCACCGTGTCGACCTCCACGCTGCCCTCGGGGAAGAGATCCCGGTCGGTGATGATGAGGTTCTGGCTCCGGCCGACGTCGCTCAGGCCGGACCATCCGGCCACGGCGGCGCCGCTGTAAAAGATGCGGTTGGAGCCGAGAAAATAGGGGAGCGAGAAGCAGAGCAGGGCCGTTACCGGGACGGCGGGGCTCAGCAGCGCGGTGAGGATATACAGGAAGTCGCCCCCCGCGTGCCGCGCGGCGGCGATGACGACGGCGAAGATGAGGCTCAGGATCAGCAGCGCCGGGGCGGCCCGCAGGAAAGCGGTCTCGTCCGGCCCGGCCTCCTCCGTGCGGCGCACAAAGCCCACGATGGGCCGGTCGGTCTTGAGCAGGGTGATCCCCTTGCCCTTGAGCTCGCTCTCCCCGGTCACGCTGTAACAGCGCTTGGCGATGGAGGGCACCCGCAGGGCCTTGCGCAGGCCGCGGGCGGCGAGCAGCGAGGAATACAGCACGCCCAGGAGCGACAGGCTCGAGAGCAGGCAGAGAGGCATATGCGGCGTACCGAAGGCGTCCAGCGCGACGGCCAGCGCGTCAAAGCTTGTGAGCACGCAGGTCAGCGCCGCGAGCGAATCCGCCCCGAAGCGGAGCCGCGCCATGTTGACGGCGGCGGTCGTGATCACATCGAGGCTCAGCAGCATGATGACGAGCTGCAGCGCAAGGCACATCCCGGCCGCGACCTTCACCGTGCGCAGCATGCCGGAGACGGGAAGGCCCAGACTGATCCACGCGAGGATCGCCAGCAGGCCGAGCCCGATGCGGAAGCGCATCCGCAGCGAAGGCACGGCGGAGCCATAGTATTTCGAGGCGGCGGCGGGCGCGACCTCCGGCCCCAGGTCCTCCCCGTCGGTATCCATGGTGACGGAGTTGGGGTTCGAGGAGAAGCCGCGCAGGCGGTAGAGCGTGCCGGTAATGAGGCTGGAGACGTACTGGGCAAAGCTCGGGAACTCCCCGTTCTCGTCCAGCGGCAGCGCTTCCTCCAAACGGCGGCGGGCCTTTTCCGGCCTTTGTGCCGCGGCGGGGGCGTCCTCCTCCGCGTCCTCCGTCGTCCCGTCGCGCTCCTCCGCGTCTTCCGGGGGGGCGTAGTCCTTCCCGGGAGCGTAGGCGGCAGGCGCGGCGGCGCTGTCGTCAAAGGTAAAATCGAAGCTGAAATCGTCCGCGGCGGGGGCGTCGGCCTTTTCAGCGGGCACGGCGAAAACCACCGTGTCGTCGGCGTCGGCCTCCTTCCCACCGGAGGAATCCTGCGCCCCGGCAGGCACGGCGTCCTGCTCGGCCTCGGTCAGCGTGGTGGGATAGGCGCTGCGGGAGCGCCTGGCCGGGGCATTGAGCGGGCGCTTCTTCTCGCCGCGGCGGCTGCCGTTGAAGCTCATGATCCGCTGGAGCAGACCGGGCTTCTCCGTCGGCGCGTCGGGCAGATCCTCCTCCCCGGCGGTCCAGTGGTAGATCGGCTCGCTCTTCTGCACGGGCGGCACATAGCTCTCGTCCGCGCTCAGGTCCAGCTCCTTATCGCCGAAGACCATCTTCTCCTCGTGGCCGCTGAGATTGTAGCGCTCGACCCCGGCGTCCCGCTTCGCGGGGGCGGCGGGCTTCGGCGCGGCGGCCATCCGGTCGTAATCCTCGTCCGTCAGGGAGTTCATATAGCGCATGGCCTCGTCCGCCATGGCGGAGAGGGCGCTGATCTTTTCCTTTGAGGAGGCGACGGCGCTGGTCCCGGCGGCAAAGGCCGCGTAATCCTCGGCGCTGGCCCTGGGCGCGGCGTCCCGGTCGGGCTTCTTCGGCGTGAAGAACTGCGTCTTCTCAGGATCGGCTTTCGCGGCAGCCTCCACGGGCTTCTCGGCGAAAACCTTGTCGTATTCCTTTAAAATATCCTCCAGGGAGAGGCTGACCGCCTCCTCCGCCGGCTGGGACGGAAGCCCGTCGGCAGGCGTTTCAAGCGGGGAGAGTTCCTCCGGCGCGCTCCGGAAGAGATCGCCGAAGACGTCGAGCCCGTCCTTGCCCTCGCCGGCGCCTGTCTGCTGTTTTTCCGATTCAAAATCCATAGGTTTCTCCGTCTCCGCGCGCGCGGCGCGGCTGTTGTTTGCGGGGCTTTCGCGGGAAGGGATGCGCGAGCGCAGAGACGCAATGGGGGAGCGCGGCGTTTCGCGCTTCTTTGCCGTCGCGTCGCTCCGGCGCTGCGGCGGGGCGCTGTGACGCGGCGGCGCCGACCGCTCCCGGCGGGACTGCGGCGGGCGCTCCGCGCGCCGTACCTCCGGCCCCGGCGCTGCGGCGCCCTCCTCCTGCGCGTAAAATTCCCGCAGGATGTCATCCACACTCATGGACGAGGGCTCTATTCCCTTGTAGAAATCCTGATCCATGCGAATACCCCTTTATCTCGTTCGGGTGCGTGCGCCTTCAGCTTCCGCTTCTCTGGCGCAGGATCTCGTACATCGTGATGGCGGCTGCGGCGGAGGCGTTGAGGGAGCTGACCTGCCCCTTCATGGGTAGGCTCACGATAAAGTCGCAGCTCTCGGAAACCAGACGGCCCATCCCGTCCCCCTCGGAGCCGATCACCAGCGCGAGCGGCCCGGTGAAGTCGGTGTGCCAGAGGTCGGACTGCCCGTCGGCGGCGGTGCCGTAGATCCACAGGCCCCGCTCCTTCAGCTCCCGGATCACCGCCGGGAGGTTGGGGACCCTCGCAATGGCCATGTGCTCGGCGGCGCCGGCGCTGGCCTTGTCCACGATGGCGGTCAGCCCCGCGCTGCGGCGCTTGGGGATGATGATCCCGTGGGCGCCGGCACATTCGGCGGAGCGGATGATGGCGCCGAGGTTGTGCCCGTCGCTGATCTCGTCGCAGACGATGACGAAGGGCGTCTCGCCCCGGCCCTCGGCGATGGCGAAGATGTCGTCCACCGTGCAGTATTCCCGCACGGCGCACACGGCGATCACGCCCTGGTGGGCGTGGGTCTGGCTCATGAAGTCCAGCTTGCGCCGGTCGCACTCCACCACGACGACGCCCTTGTCCCGGGCGGCGGAGGCGATGTGCCCCAGCGTTTTGTCGACCTCGCCCTTGTTGATGAAAAGCTTGTCAATGGCGCGTCCGGCGCGCAGCGCCTCCATGACGGCGTTGCGCCCTTCGATGATCTCATTTTGAATGCCCTGCTTGTTGTACTCCACGGCCCTATTACTCCATTTTATAATAATTCAAAATAATCATAGCACAACCGAGCGCAAAAAGAAAGCCTCGCGGCCGGAAAAAACGCATTTTTCGTCCCGGCCTTTTTCGTCCCGGACGCCGCCTTTGTTCGTTACCGTATTGTAATTTACGGAAAACTGTGATAAAGTATAAGGGATTTTGAGAGAGAAGGGGATTCCCGTCATGAAACGAGTCATCAGTCTGCTGGTTTTGCTTGCGCTTGCGCTGACGCTCTGCGCCTGCGGGTCCGCGCCTGCGAAGGAGAGCGAGAAGCCTGCCAATATGCAGTCCAGTCTGCCCGGCACTTCCTCCGCCGCGGAGGAACCGGAAGAGAGCGCCGAGCCTGCCGCCGAGGGCGACAGCGCGGCGGAGGAAGCGGTGCTGGCTGCCCGCAAGCTGAAGGATCGCCCGGTGTCTGAGCTCTTCGCCGTGATCGGCGAGCCTGTTTCCGAGGATGCCGCGCCGAGCTGCATGGGTCCCGGCGAGGACGTCAATCTGTATTACGACGGCTTTACGGTCTACACCTATAAGGATGGAGACTCCCAGATCGTAGTCGACGCGGAGGTGAGCAAATGAGCCGCCCGAAGAGAAAGCGCCGTTCCCTCTGGCAGATCGTGGTATTCCTGCTGCTGGCGCTGCTGCTGGCGGGGATCCTGCTGCTTGCGAAAATCCGCCTGAACCGCCAGATGCAGGCGGCTGAACCCACGGCCGCGCCCGAGGTTACCGCCGAGCCCACACCGGAGCCGACCCCAACCCCGTCTCCGACGCCCGCCCCGACCCCGACCCCGACGCCGGAGCCTACGCCCGACGGACTCTACCACACGGGCGATGCGGAGTTGGACCAGCTCCTGTACGCCGTGATTGCCGAGAAGACGGACGAGAGCATGAGCGACGAGGAGAAGCTCCACGCGCTCTACGAGTACGTCTCCGGGAGCTTCGGCTATCTGCGCCGGAATTACTACGAGCCCGGCGAGCATGACTGGCTCAATGAGGAAGCCAAGACCATGCTGACCGAGCGCAACGGCAACTGCTACAACTTTGCCGCCACCTTCTGCCTGCTGGCACGCTGCATCGGCTACGATGCGGAGGCATACAGCGGCACGATCTACGGCCGCGCGGAGCCGGGGCAGACCCGCCCGCCCGATCGTCCCCACGGCTGGGTAGAGATCGAGATCGACGGCCAGACCTATATTTTCGACCCGGACATGCAGGCTGTCGTGGCTTACTGGTACCAGGATGACAGCTTCTATATGCAGGACGACGGCATCCGCAACCAGTACGGCTACACGAAGGCCGAGAGCGATCAGAAGCCCGAGCCGACGCCGGAGCCGACCAAGGCGCCCGCCGAGAACGCCGGCAGCACGACGCAGAACTATACGCCCGCGCAGAATTACACGCCGGCCCAGAACAATACCCCGGCCACACCTGCACCGGCTACGCCTGCGCCTTCTACACCCGCACCTTCTACGCCCGCCCCGGCTACTCCTGCACCGGCCACGCCTGCGCCGGCCACGCCTGCGCCCACCGACCCGCCTCCTCCCGATCCCGGCCCCGAGGAGGACGAGGGGGAAGTCGTGATTGCCGGATGATCGGCGCAGAAGTTACAAAAAAGCCATGATTTTGCCGCCCGCATCGGGTATGATAAGCCAAAAGCGCTTATCCCGTGACGCATGAGCCCGCGCCGCCCTTCGGGCCGCCGGGGGCGTGACGGATCATTCCGCGGCCGCGAAAGCGTCCGGGATGAGAGACCCGGCGGGCGGTTCCGTCCCGCGCAACGATACTGGAGGAAGCTCCCTATGAAAGATCCGAGAAAAGCAATCGAACGCTTCTGCTACCGACATCCCGGCTTCGGCGTCTCGCGCCTGATGCTGTATGTTTCCCTTGCCAACGTGGCGATGTGGATCCTGGGCGCGGTGAACAGCCGTATCCTCGGCTACCTGACCTTCAATCCCTATCTCGTGCTGCACGGGCAGGTCTGGCGGCTCGTTACCTTTGCGCTCTATCCGCCCGACGGAGGGCTTTTCGCCTTCCTTATGTTCTATTTCTACTACTGGATCGGGACCACGCTTGAGCAGTACTGGGGTACGCCGCAGTTCAACATCTTCTTTTTCTCCGGCCTGCTCCTGACGCTGCTGTACGGTTTTTTGGTCTATTTCATCACGGGCGTCAGCGTGCAGCTCACGGCGCAGTACGTGTACCTGTCCATGTTCTTCGCCTTTGCCACGCTTTTCCCCGATATGCAGGTGCTGCTGTTTTTCATCATCCCGGTCAAAATGAAGTGGCTGGCGCTGCTTAACGCGGCGTTTTTCCTCGCCGGGGTGCTGACCTCGCCTTTCCCGGTGAACCTGCTGCCGATCGTTGCGATCCTGAACTTCTTCCTCTTCTGCGGCGGGGAGCTCTGGCACATGATCCCGAGGCGCGCGAGCGCGAACACCGTCAACTTCCGGCGCGAATCCCGGCGCATCCGCCGCGAGCAGCGCGACCAGCTCTACCACCACAAGTGCGCCGTCTGCGGCCGCACGGACGTGACGAATCCGGAGCTGGAGTTCCGTTACTGCTCCCGCTGCGCGGGTTACCACTGCTTCTGCCCGGAGCACATCAACAACCATATCCACTTTACCGAGTAAACACGCCGCGCAGCGGCGGTCGGACAGACCCCTGCTGCGCGGATTTCTCAGCCAAACAGCGAAAACTGCGAAAAAAGCGAAAAAAGAAAAATTAGTCTTGACCTCGGAACATCTTTGTGCTAATATAGTCAAGCGCCAAGGCGAAAGGCTTTGGCTTTTGATACAGAGGAGACGCCGAAACGGTCGTTTCTTCTGAGTATGACCGGGTGTAGCGCAGATGGTAGCGCGCTTGAATGGGGTTCAAGAGGCCGCTGGTTCAAATCCAGTCACTCGGACCAAA
>ONOL01000013.1 GCA_900319465.1 uncultured Eubacteriales bacterium
TTCCGTCGGTGCGGGATAGACCGTCACGCGCAGATCTTCGATCTCACTGACGACCACAACGCGGATGCGTTCATCAGTCTGCGGCTCAGCCGCGGGCTGCCCGGAACCCCCGTCCGTTTCGGCGGCGGGTTCCTCGTCGGGCTCCGCTGAGACGTCCTCCGCTTCGTCCGTTTCGTCTGCGTCCGGTGCGGCGCTTGCTTGGGAAGCCCCGGCCGCAGCCTCCGTCTGCGCTGCGGGCAGCTCGTCCGCATAGCCCGCCGCCGGCATCAAACCGGCAAGCAGGAGCAGCGCCAGCAGGAGCGCCGTCAGCTTTTTGATCGTATTATTCTTCATTCCGTTTCCTCCCGTTCCGATCGTTCAAAGAGAGCGCGGATCCGCTTCGGGAATCCCCGGATCGCTCACAGCTCTCTCCCGTCGCCCGCCGCAGGGCCGCCAGGCTCATTATCCCTATCATTTTGATAGGGGCAACCATAATAATATACCCTTTTATTATAGCATTAAAATTCTGGGAATCAACGAAATTATATCAACAAATTGGTTACAAATTGCAAATATTGCGAAGTTTACGAACAATTTTGAGCGTCATTAGCGTGATTAATTTCTTTTTTTCATTTTATATTATTTGTTAATATATAATTTGTGTGTTACGCTTCTGTCTCGCTTTCTCCCGCCGTTTCGTCATACTCGGTCTTTGCCGCCGCTCAGCCGGAGCCGGCGGCGGGAAGGACAGGCTGCCGGCCCGGCCGCGGATAGAGAAAGCGCAGGGGACAAAACGCGGAAACGGCCCCGGGAATCGCTTCCCTGGGCCGTTTCCGCTCTGCTTCTGTATCCTGTCTTTTCCCGCCGCTCAGCCGACGGCGGCGTATTTCTGCTTGACCTGCTGGATGCTCTGCTGCTGTGCCTGCTGCGCGGGATACCACCCGTGTTCGGACATCTTCTGATAAATGCCGCTCTGCATGCACAGGGCGCTGTCGAGCGCGGAATGGAAGGCCTGGTGCACAGCGGGGGTCGCCGACTCGATCGAGCCGTGCAGATACAGATCGCATACGCCCTTGGTGGTCAAGAGCAGATTTTCCATGATCTCCTTGTCGTTCATCGTCTTTCCTCCTTACACCAGCTTGTAGAACGCGTCGAACAGCTTCCGGTTGTCGTCGAGCAGCTGCTGCGCCTGCTGCTGCAGCGCGGGATCGCTCAGCTGAGAGGCGGCCGTGCGGCACTGGACCATCAGAAACTGGGTGTGCCCCAGCGCGTCCTCGATATAGAGCAGTTCTTTGGGACTCATATGCTTCACCTCATATCCGTGATACACGCGGCTCAAGTCGCCTTGTGTTCACGCTTAGTTTGCGCGGCGGGCGCGAAAAAAAACGGGCAAAAACTTTCCTGCCGCGGATTGGCAAAGCGGGAGAACTGTGGTAAAATTTCAAAAAAACAAGAGAACGGGTGATATTCATGGGTATTGTGATCGCTGTGCTGGCCGGGCTCGCCTGGGGTGCGCTCGCGGCCGTACTGAACCGGCTGATCAACAAAAAAGCGTTGGAAAAGAGCAGCACCAACGCGCTGATGGCGGCCAATATCGGCCGGACGGCCGTGGATCTGGCGGCGCTCGGCGCGGTGTTCCTCGCGCGGGGGCTGCTGCCCTTCCCCTATGAGCCGATGCTCATCGCCGCGGCGATCTCCCTGTCGCTTCTGACGGTGGTTTTTGCCTACCGTCTCGCGGGAAGTGAAAAAAGCGCAAAAAAAGAGGAGTGAACGCCGGTTCACTCCTCTTTCGGTCCGGACTTACTCGTCCTTCTTGAAGGTGTCGTTCAGGGCTTCCTTGACGTCGCCTACGATGTCGGAGGCCTTGTCATGGATCTTCTGGTTGTCTTCCTCGCTGAGGACGTTGACGATCTCGCCGCTGTCCTTGATGATCTCGACGGTGCAGCCGAAGCCGACCGTAGCCAGGGCGGCGCCCAGCATCGCCCACTTGGCGGCGGTGATACCCACCACGGCGCCGACGACGCCGACGGTCACGGGGATATCGAGAATGACCTTCTCCTCCTTGCGGACGAGAACACGGGAGACGTTGCCCTTGGCGACGAGCTCCTTGATCTTTTCGACCACATTGGAAACGCTGTTGCTCATACTGTAAATCTCCTTTCCTGATTTGCTTATGCCTATTATATTCCCTGTTGTTCACAAATCAAGTACGAATTGTAAACAATGCGGCGTCCCCGGTTGAAAAAAAGGCTTCCATCCTGTAAAATAAAAAAGAAAGAATGAGGAAGGAGATCATCCGATATGAGAACGCAGGAACAGGTCGGCGAGATCGTCCGCCTGCTGCTGGCGGAGTACCCGGAGGCAGGCTGCACGCTGGATTACGACAAGGCGTACGAGCTGCTGTTCTCCGTCCGGCTCGCCGCCCAGTGCACCGACGAGCGTGTAAACCTCATCACGCCCGCCCTTTTCGCGCGCTTCCCCACGCTGGAGGCCTTCGCGGAGGCGGACGTGGAGGAGGTCGAGCGCTATGTTCACGCCTGCGGCTTTTTCCGCGCCAAGGCGCGGGACATCGTGGCCTGCGCGCAGATGCTGCTGGAGAAGCACGGCGGCAGGGTGCCGGACACGATGGAGGAGCTGACGGCGCTGCCCGGCGTCGGGCGCAAAACCGCAAACCTGATCCTCGGCGACGTGTACCGCGTGCCCGGCTCCACGGTGGTGGACACCCACTGCATCCGGCTCTCGAACCGGATGGGGCTGGTGGACGACGTAAAGGATCCGGTGAAGATCGAGATGGCGCTGCGCAGGCTTCTGCCGCCGGAGAAATCCTCCGACTTCTGCCACTGTCTCGTGCTGCACGGCCGCGCCGTGTGCGACGCGCGCAAGCCCGCCTGCGAGCGCTGCTGCGTGCGGCATCTGTGCCGGCATTTTTCAGGGTGATTCCGCCCGGAGGGCCGCAGGCCCCTCCGTCACGGCGAGCGCGGAAGCGGCGCCGAACCGGCTCCCCCGGCAGGGGAGCCCATTCAGGAAGGAGATTGGAAATGACCAACCAGCAGAAATGGAAAAAGCTCGCCGGGCTTCTGGAGGAGATCGAGGTCTACCACCGCTGTCTCGGCAAAATGCAGTTCGATATGGAGTGCTGCGCGCCCGAAGAGGGCATCGCCCCCGCCGGGGAGGACATCGCGATCCTCGGCAAGCAAGTGCACAGGCTGACCCACGCGAAACCCTACGAGAAGCTGATCGTCGAGCTGCACGCGGACGCCGAGGGTCTGACGCCGGTACAGAAGAAGGCCGTCGAGCACCTCTACGACAGCTACGCGCGCACGAAGAACATCTCCGCCGCGCTCTCCTTCGAGATCGATCTGGCCGCGAGCCGCGCCTACGGCGACTGGCTGAGTGCCAAGAAGGCGGACGACTTCTCCCTGTTCCGGGACTCCTTTGCCACGCTCATCGGCTATACCCGCAAGGAGATCGACCTGCGCGACGAGAAGAAGGCCACGTATTACGACACCTGTCTCGACGACTATGAGAAGGGCGGCGGCATCGCGCAGCTCGACGCCTTCTTCGACGCGCTGAAGGCGCGCATCATCCCGCTCCTGCGGCGCATCGCGCAGGAGGGCAAGCCCATCCGGGAGGATTTCCTGAACCGCCCGGTGCCCGTCGCGCAGCAGGAGGCCATGTCCCGCTACCTGCTGGAGCTGGAGGGTCTGCGGAAGAGCGCGCTCGTGCTCATGACCACCGAGCACCCCTTCACCGACCACTACGGGCCGCACGACGTGCGCGTCACCACCCACTACTACGAGGAGAACTTCATCTCCAACATCTTCTCCACGCTCCACGAGGGCGGCCACGCGCTGTTCATGCAGAACGAGCCGAAGGAGCTTTACGACGAGCACTGCGCGGACAACATGAGCTGCGCCATGCACGAGTGCATCTCCCGCTTCTACGAGAACATCGTCGGCCGCAGCGAGGCCTTCATCCACTTCGTCGCGCCGAAGCTCCGCGAGCTCTCCGGCGGCGTTTTTGACGACGTGAGCGAGCGGGAGCTGTACGAGGCGGTGAACCTCGCCCGCCCCGGCCTCATCCGCATGGAGGCCGACGAGCTGAGCTACTGCCTGCACATCCTCGTGCGCTACGAGCTGGAGAAGGCCTTCATCAACGGCGAGATCACCGTGGACGAGATTCCTGCGCTGTGGAAGGCCAAGTACGGCGAGTATCTGGGCGTGGAGGTGCCCGACGACGCGCGCGGCTGCCTGCAGGACGTGCACTGGACGATGAGCTACGGCTACTTCCCCTCCTACGCCCTCGGCAACGCCTACGGCGCGCAGATCCTGCGCACGATGGAGAAGGACTTCGACGTATACGCCGCGATCGCCGCGGGCGAGCTGACGAAGCTCCGCGACTGGCTCACCGAACACGTGTTCGCCATCGCCTCGCTGAAAACGCCGGACGAATGGATCCGCGCGATCACCGGCGAGGGCCTGAACGTAAACTACTATCTGGATTATCTGGAGGAGAAGTTCACAAAGCTGTATGGGCTGCAATAAGGTTTTGAGGCGTGAGTTCTGCGTTTTGAGGAGACGAGAAAGCATTTTCCGCCGCATCTCCTCATAACGCAACGCGCAAAACGCAAAACCAAGAACTCCCCGGACGGAGAAGCTCGCTTCTCCGTCCGGGGAGTTCTTAGGCATATTCCATCCGCATCCGAAACACCGGCTTTTCCCCCTCGCCCTGGAGGAAGAATACGCCGTCCTCCCCGGCCCAGGAGACCGTAAAGGTCTCGCCGAAGCGGGCCTCGCTCACGTATTCGGTCTGGATCTTCTTCAGCGCCCGTCCCGCCGCCGCGGCGGGGATGCAGTCCTCCGCAAGGTCAAAGTAGCGGGTGTTGTTCATGTGGCCGTTGATGTCCACATAGCTGTAAGGCACCGTGAAGGGCCGGCTTTCCGTGCAGTCCATACGCTTCGGGGCGGAGGGCAGGGCGATCTCCTCGCCGGTGACGGTGCCCCCGATCTCCACGCCGAAGCGCTCGGGAAAGACCATCTTGCGCGTCTGCTGGTCCACGAGGCCCCAGAGGGCGCTGGCCGAGAGCAGGTGCTCCCCCGCCGCGGTCTCCAGCCGGTAAAAGCGGGGAAAGAGCAGGTGCATCGTGTGCCCGGGCCAGCTCTTGAGCACGATCTGTTCGTCATAGACCGGCATGCGCGCGATCTCGGCCGTCTGCAGCAGGAGCACCCAGAGTACGCCCTTGTCGAGCGTCTTGTCCCGCCCCATGCCGAGCTCCTCGGTGTGGCGGATGGAGGCCTCCTGCAGCAGCTTAAAGAGCTCCGAGGTGCGCAGGCGGCGGAACATATCCACGTCCTTGCTGCGCAGCAGCAGCTCCTCGCGGTAGACGCTCATCGCTTCTCGACCCGCTTGTACAGGGCGTCCACCACGTCGCCGAGCGTCGAGAGCTTGCTCCACTGTCGTTCGGGGATGCGCACGTCGAACAGAGCCTCCAGCTTGCAGATGACGAGCACGAAGCCCATGGAGTCGATGGCGGTCTCGGTATTGATGACGCTTTCCTCCCGCAGGGCCTCCACGTCCATGTCGGGGAAGCAGTCATGGATCACTTTTTTGGTTTTTTCGAGAACTTCCTGTCTGGTCATTTCCTTTATCCCACTTTCTGCTGGAGCTCCCAGCGTTTTATTTTTCCCGTCGCCGTGCGCGGCAGGGGCTCGCCGCTGATCAGGATGCCCCCGAGCTGCTGTCCTCTCGGAAGCTCGCGCATGACGTCCTTCAGCTTCTCGCGCAGCGCCGCCTCCTCCGCCTGCCCGACGAACACGAGCAGCGGCCGGTCGTTTTTCAGCGTGACCGCAAGCTCCGTATGCCCCAGCGCCGACATCAGCCGCGCCTCATACTCCGGCAGGAAGATCTTCGTCCCGTCCGGCAGCACGAGCACGTCCTTCTTGCGCCCCGTGATATGGAGCTTCCCCTCCTCATCGAAGCGCCCGAGGTCGCCGGTGCGCAGCACGCCGTCCTTCAGCACCGCCCGCGTCGCGTCCGGCAGCTTGTAGTAGCCCTGCATCATGCAGGTCGGCGCCTCAATCAGGATCTCCCCGTCCTCCGCGAGGGTGATCGTATCGTCCGGGCAGACCTCCATCGCGTAGGGGTCGCCCTCCACGCTGATGGCGACGCCGGAGCTGGTCTCGGTCAGCCCGTAGCCGAAGCTGACGCGGATGCCCCGGGCGGCGGCCGCCTGCAGCAGCCGCGGCGGGCAGTCCCCCGCGCCGACGAGGACAAGCCCCAGCTCGGGATTGACGCAGCCCTGCCTGAGCAGGAAGCCCAGCAGCATCGGCACCACGGAAACCGCCGTGGGCCGGTAGAAATCACAGTCGTCCCCGTAATGCCGCGCGCCGCGGCCGAGGGCGACGCAGGCCCCGCAGCTCAGCCCCCACAGCAGCCCGCACACAAAGCCGAACACATGGCCCAGCGGCAGCAGGCACAGCAGCGTATCCTCCGGGGCGAGGGGGAGCTTTTCCGAGCCGTTGTACGCGCTCTGGCAGAGGGAGTGATCCGTCAGCACCACGGCCTTGGCCCGCTCCGTGGTGCCGGAGGTGAAGAACAGGAGTTTCCCCGCGCCGTCCTTAACGCCGCCCATCAGGGAGATCGACAGCTCCTCGCAGAGCTCCCCGTCCCCCCACAGGAGGTCGACGTCCGTGTAGCGGATCAGGGTCTTGAGAAGCCCCTCGGGCGCCATCGCGTCCAGCATGACGATCTGCAGTCCCGCGAGGTTTGCCGCGAAGATCTCCGTCACGCAGGCAAGGCTCCCGTCGGAGAGGATGCCGACGCAGGTCCTGCCGCTCGCCTTCAGCTCCCGCGCGCGGCGGCTGACGTCCTCCCAGAGCCCGGAGAAGCTGCGCGTCTCGCGCCCGAAGCGCAGGGCGGGCGCGTCGGGCCGCTGCCGCGCCCAGTAAGAGAGCATTTGGCGAAAAGAATCAAATCGCATAAGGTACCCCCTTCCCACTTGATCTGTTGTAAACAATATAACACACACGCCCGCCATTGAAAAGGGAGAACGGACGGATTTGAAAATATTTTGACATACGGGGAAAAATATATAGTGAAAAGCGGCGAGCTTTGTTGTAAAATTGATTCAGCATAACGTGCACTCGAACAATCTATTTCTTGGAGGAATCACTATGGACAAAAACATCCGTATCTGCATCATCGGCGGCGGCCCTGCGGGTCTCTCCGCCGGCATGTACCTCGAGCAGAAGGGCTACACCAACTACACGATCCTTGAGCGTCTGGACCGTGTCGGCGGCAAGTGCTGGTCCCCGTACTACAACGGCAGACGCTACGAGATGGGCGCCATCATGGGCGTGCCCTCCTACTATGCCGTGGAAGACGTGGAGAAATTCTGCGGCATCACGCACGACGGCCCCAAGCTCAACCGCAACTACAAGAACGCCAGGGGCGAAGTCATCGAGCCCTTCGAGCCCAAGAAGAACATTCTCAAGATCCCCCGCCTGCTGAAGATGAAAAAGCAGATCAAGAAGCTCGGGGAGCTCCTGGAGACCAAGTACAAGGGCTACGACCTCAACGGCCACCGCGGCGTCGCCGAAGGCCGTTACGACGGCTTTGCCGTAACGCCCGGCCGCGAGAGAGTCCAGGGCGTCAACGAGAACCTGAAGGACCTCGCCCTGCCCTTCAAGGAGTTCTGCGCCAAGAACGGCGTGGAGCTGGTGCAGGACGTGTGGATCGGGCCCTACACCTCCTTCGGCTACGGC
Organism: uncultured Eubacteriales bacterium; assembly: GCA_900319465.1. GTDB lineage: Bacteria > Bacillota > Clostridia > Oscillospirales > Oscillospiraceae > Limivicinus. Next base: position 7,743 of record ONOL01000013.1, read on the forward strand.
TACTTTGACGAGATCCCCGCCGGCTACGTCCTGAAGTATCTGGACTTCCAGACCACGATGAACTTCGTCAAGGTCAACCTCTGGACCTGGAAGGAAGGCACGCAGTACATCTGGGAGCAGCTCAACGCCCATCTGAAGAACCCCGCCCGCCTCAACTCCGCCATCGAGAAGGTCGAGCGCAAGGACGGCAAGGTCTTCGTCACGGTCAACGGCGAGGTCGAAGAGTATGACAAGATCATCGTCACCGCGCCCCTGCACATCCCCGGCAAGCGCGCCGACGGCCAGAAGGGCATGGACGAGTACTTCGACGTGCGCGACGACGAGAAGGAGCTCTTCTCCAAGATCGACTACGAGCGCTACGACGTGCAGGCCTTCCTGACCAAGCCCGAGGATCACCCGGAGATCTCCTACTATGTGTTTGACAACATGGTCAAGGAAAAGCTGGGCCATCTGATGGTCTACTACCGCCGCTGGAGGGATGAGATCGACCAGGTCATCACCACCTACGCGCTGCGCAAGCACAAGGACATGGAGGAGATCCCCTACGAGAAGTGCCGCCAGATGGTGCAGGACGACCTCAAGATCATGAAGAATCCCGCCAAGGAAGTCATCAACGAGTGGAGCGTGTACTACTTCCCCCATGTCTTCTCCGAGGACTATGCCGCCGGCTGGTACGACAAGGTCGAAGCCATGCAGGACAAGTACGACACCTTCTATGCCGGCGAGGTCATGAGCTTCGGCGACATGGACGAGACCGCCGAGTACTCCCGCGAGCTGGTGGAGCGTTTCTTCTAAATTCAAAACGAAAGGCACGCCTTTCGTTTAGAGGGGCTTCAGCCCGATGCGCGCACTCGCTTGCGTGAGACGCTCGCACACGTTCGGGCTGGGAAGTGTTTTTTGCGAGGGACACGCCCCCGCAAAAAACACTTCCCATGATTTTTCGCCCGCGGGTGAAAAACTCTGCGAGGCTTCCCGATTGCTTGGCCTCTTTGAACCGCACGATTCTTTGAATAGGGGGCAAGCCTTTGCCCCCTGTTTTTTGAAAGGAAGATTTGATGAAATTCTACAAAGACCATTACGACGTCGTCATCGTCGGCGGCGCGCTGGCCGGCATGTCCGCCTGTCTGCAGCTGCAGGCCTGGGGCGTCAAGGACATTCTGATCCTTGAAAAGCACAACATGCCCGGCGGCCTCGCCACCGACTTTGTGCGCAACGGCTTCGAGATCGAGGCGACGCTGCATGAGATGATGTCCATCGGCCAGCCCGGCAAGCGCCTCAAGGTCGGCAGGTTCTTCGACGATATGGGCGTCGACATCGACTGGCTGCCCGTGCCCGAATGTTATCGTGTGGCCCTGCCCAACTCCGGCATCGACAAGGTGCTGCACCCCGACTATGACGACAGCTATACGACCGTCGCCAGGGAGATCGACGAGGTCTGCCCCGGCACCTACGACAAGGTGCACGAGCTGATGCTCCTCTGCCGCCGCGTCTACGACAGCATGAACATCCTCTCCGTCACCCCGATGTCGAAGGTTCAGATGCTCCTCAAGCACCCCGACTTCGTCAAGACCGTCGGTTATTCCGCGACCGAGGTCATCAACACCTTCCAGTTGCCCAAGAAGGCCGTGGAGATGCTGACGCCCTACTGGATCTACGTCGGCAACCGCATGGACGACCTGCCCTTTACGATCTACGCCTTCCTGATGGCCGACTACTTCACCGGCTCCTACGTCTGCCGCGGCTTCAGCCACGAGATGAGCATGAAGCTGCAGGCGAAGTGCGAGGAGAACGGCGCGCAGTACGAGTTCAACCAGGAGGTCGAGAAGATCCTCGTCCGGGACGGCAAGGTCTACGGCGTGCGCACCGCGCGCGGCGACGAGATCCACTGCGACTACGTGATCTCCGGCCCCTATCCCAACAAGGTCTACACCCAGATGATCGAGCCGCTGAGCGAGGTGCCCGTCGGCGCGATCCGGATGATCAACAACCGCAAGCTCTCCGTGGTGCCCGTGTCCGTCATCATGCTCATCGAGGGCACGCCCGAGGAAAACGGCATCACCGACTACTCCACCTTCTCCGGCACCACGATGGACACCAACGAGATCTGGAGAAACTACGCCAACATCACCGAGCCCTACAATTACATCACCACCATCTGCCTCAACTACGCCAACCCCACCCTGCCCGAGGGCTATACCCAGCTTTCCATCACGGCGCTGGTGCCCTCCAAGCCCTTTGAGGACGTCAGGGAAGAGGAGTATCACGATCTCAAGCGCCGCCTTGCCAACGAGATGATCGAGGAGTGCCTCAAGATCACGAAGGTCGACTTCCGCAGCCGCATCACCGAGATCGAGGTCACGACGCCCATGACCGTCTCCCACTATGTGGGCGCGTGGAAGGGCAACATCTACGGCTACCTGCACTCCATGGAGGACCACGCGGTGGCGAGACTGCAGATGAAGGAGAAGGACCACTTCATCGAGGGGCTGGAATTCGCCGGCGCGCACGGCATGAGCGGTGACGGCATGGGCCCGCAGATCACCAACGGCCGCGCGGCCGCCAAGGGCGTGAAGGAAGATATGGAAAAGAAAGGGAGGCTGTGAACATGAGCATCAAAGTCAGAGGATTCCTGCAGGACGTCGGCGGAGCCTCCCGCGTCACCAAGCTGAGAGAGGAGAATTTTGCCAAGGGTTCTCCGATCCCCGATCCGCATGACCCGATCCGGGAGCTGGCGGACAAGCTGCACCCCAAACACATGGTCTTCAAGGTCGCGGACATACGCGAGGCTTCCCCCTCCTCCCGCATCTTCCGTTTCGAATCGGCCGACGGGCACATCCCCGTGTTCCAGTCCGGCCAGTACGTGAACTTCCGGCTGAAGATCGGCGAGAGCCTGCTCTCCCGCCCCTATACGATCTCCTCCGCCCCCTATGAGGCCAGAGGCGAGCATCCCTTCTTCGAGATCACCGTGCGCCGCAACGTCCCCTACCTCGTGCCCGACTACCTCTTCGAGAACGTCAAGGTCGGCGACACGCTCGAGGGCGCGCTGCCCTTCGGCTTCTTCTACTACGAGCCGATGCGCGACAGCCGCGAGCTCGTCGCGCTGGCCGGCGGCTCCGGCATCACCCCCTTCCACTCCATGGCCAAGGAAATCGCTTACGGCAAGCTCAAGGGCGTGAAGCTCACGATCCTCTACGGCTCGGTTAAGGCCAACGACATCGTGCTGAAAAACGAGCTCGACGCGATCGAAAAGGCCTGCCCCGACGTGAAGGTCGTGCACGTGCTGTCCGACGAGCCCGACTGGGACGGCGAGAAGGGCTTCCTCACCCGCGAGATCATCGAGAAGTATTCCACGCCCGGCTGCACCTATCTGTTCTGTGGCCCGCTGCCGATGTTCCGCTTTGTCAAGAAGGCGCTGGACGAGATGGGCGTGCCCGTGCGGCGTTTCCGCCACGATGTGGTGAACAACCCCGCCGACGTCTCCACCCTGCCCGGCTACCCCAAGGGCACCGAGAAAAAGACCTTCAGGATCACGGTCCTGCGCGGCATCCGCGAGGACGTGATCGAGGCGAAGGCCTCCGAGCCCGTGGCCGTGGCGCTCGAGCGCAGCGGCATCGCCATCGACACCCACTGCCGCAACGGCGAGTGCGGCTTCTGCCGCAGCCACCTGCTCGAGGGCGAGATCTTCGTCTCGCCCATCGGCGACGGCAGACGGCGCATGGACAAGGAGATGGGCTGGTTCCACGCCTGCTCCTCCTGGCCGCTGAGCGATCTGAAGATCAAGATCCCCATCATGTAAACCGTTCATGTAAACCGTAACCCCCGCCCTGTTCCGTCTGACAGGGCGGGGGTTGATCGTTTTTCGTTAAAACTCTATCTCATATTCAAAAATGCGTCGTGCTTCATTCTGCGCTTCGCTTGTCACTGTCGTATTCCCCAAAATCTTCATGCCTGACAAAGCTGCGTCTATTTTTCACTATTTTTCACTATTTTTCACTCGAAGCGTTTTTACTTGCAATCATTTCGGTTTTTTAGTATCATAGAGGACGTAATACTAATTTCTGATAGAAAGCTTTAGAAAGATTTCCGAGACAGAATTGCGCCAGACGAGGCGGCGGCCGCAGAGTATAATGGAGATATATGGGCAAGGCCGTCAACGAAGGTTGGCACAGTTCCGGCCGGAAAGAATCAAAGATTTCTATTAGATATGAGTATACTCTACAAAGAAGGAAGCAAGCGATTTATGAGCAGGAAACTGTACGTCGTCTCCGGCCCCTCCGGCGCAGGGATCTCCGACATCGCGGCGGCGGTCTTCGCAAAGCGCGACGACGTGAGCGCCGTGACCCCCGTTACCGCGCGGAAGATGCGCGCCGGCGAAGTCAACGGCGTGGGCTTTTACTTTTACGATCTGGACGGCTGGAAGTCGCTGAAGGAAGCGGGCGGGCTGCTCGAGTGCACGGAATTTGCCGGCAATGACTACGGCACCTCGCGCGCGCTCGTGGAGGAGAAGCTCGCCGCCGGGCAGCATGTGCTGCTCACGCTCGAAGTTGAGCGCGCCGCGCAGGTCAAGCGGAACATGCCCGAGGCCGTCTGCGTCTACGTCGAGCCCTCCCCGGACGTGCTGCGCTCACGCTATGAGGCCATCGCGCGCAGCCCCTTCGAAACCGCCGTGCGCCTGCAGACCGCGGAGCGGCAGCGCGCGCTCTCCGGCTTCTGCGACGCGCGCATCCGCAGCGACGATCTGGACGTGGCCGCACAGGCGCTCGATCGGCTGATCCGGTGAACGCCCCCCAAAAAAGTCCCCGTCATCCTGCGTGCAGGATGACGGGGACTTTTTTATACGCTTCTTCCAAAAAACGATTCCATCGTTTTATTCTCTGTGAGCGCAAAGGCGCACAGAGAAAGGCGCATTGCGCCCTTGAAGAAACCGTGCAATACCAATCTTGAGCAAAGCAGATGCTTTGCTCAAGATTGGTATTACCAGATGAAATTCGATTTGAGCATCTCGCCGTTGTCGATCAGCAAATCCTCGCCGGTCATGGAGCGGTTCACCGCCGTGAGGAAATAGGCCAGCTCCGCGATCTCCTCCGCCTCGGCCCATTTGCCGAGCAGGGTCTCGTCCAGCACGGCGCGGTAGAGCTTCTCGTCCTCGAGAATGTGGCGGTTGGCCGGGGTGATGACGCCGCCGGGGGAAATGCTGTTGCAGGTCACGCCGCGCGCGGCGAGCGAGAGGGCGAGGTTTTTCATGTAGCCGACGACGCCGGCCTTGCTCGCCACATAGCGGGGAAACTCCGCGCCGTTGCGGGCGGAGGCCGAGGCGATGAACAGCACCGAGCGCAGAGACGCGCCGGGGAGGAACTGCTCGGTGAAACGGATCGTTCCGACGAGATTCACGTCGATGGCCTCGTCCTCGTCGAGGGTGCCGGCATTGTTGATGAGGATCTCGGCCTCCGGCAGCTCCGGCAGCTTCTCCTCCCGGATGTCGCAGACGATATGGCGGTAGGCGGGATGCCCGATCGTGCTCTCGCGCAGATCGAAGCCGAAGACCCGATGCCCCTCCCGCAGGAATTTTTCGGCGATGGCCCGGCCGATGCCCCTGGCCGTGCCGCTGACGACGACGTTCATTTCAGCCTCCCGCGCTCTCGCGCCCGTCCATGATGTTTTTCGCGATCCGATAGCCCAGCGGGGAAAAGACCACCTCGAACAGCAGCTCCATGCATGCGCCCGTGAGCGCGCAGGTGAAGCACTGCAGCAGCGTCCAGCCGAAGAAGAGCTTGCTCACAAGCAGCGCGAAGATCAGGTTGTCCGCGAACTGGGCGAGGAAGGTGGAGACGTAGGACTGCAGCGCGAAGGAGCCGAAGCCCTCCCGCCCCTTCACGAGCTTTCCGATGCCGTAGTGCAGAAAATTGTTCAGCACGGCGGAGCTGAGGAAGGCGACGGAGCTGCCGAGGATGACGTACCAGGTGCCGCCGAAGGTGTTGTCCAGCGCGGCATTGACGACGGCCTCGCTCCCGTCGACAAAGCTCTCGCCCCAGACGCCGGGGATGCGGCTTGCAAGAAAAAAAATCACCGCCATCAGCAGATTCAGTCCCAGTGCTGCGACGGAGAGGCTCGTGGCGGCGCGCGGGCCGTAGCAGTGCGTCAGCACGTCCATCGACAGGAAGGTCAGCCAGGAAAACAAAATCCCGCAGTCCAGCGCAAGCCAGTCCAGCCCGGTGTTGATGCTCTTGTTGGCCAGCAGATTCATCCCCACGACGGAGAGGATCAGCAGCGCGGCGATCAGCGGCGGCACGGTTTGCAAAAGACGGCGGAATTCCAGATATGTTTTTTTCATGGGAATACGACTCCTTGTTTTTTTTCGGCAACCGCACGCGCCGGCAGGTACGGGAAACGGATCGTGCGGGATCGCCATCAGGTGGTTGGCAAGAGACACCTGTTTTCAGTTTTTATCCCCCGGGGGGACTCGGGAAGCCCGGCGCAGGCGCCGGGAGAGAGCAGGATCGCTGCTTGCTGCAGGACCATGCCGCCGGCCGGGGTTCCCGGCCGGCGGAAAGGCATTGGCTCTCAGGGGATCGGAAATCAGACCTTCTCCGTCCCGTCGGGGTTGAAGAGGGGCAGATGGCCCAGAACGATGATGTCGTCCCGCTTGATGGCGTCGCCCTCGGCAAGGACCGCCATCTTGCCCGCCACGATACCGCCGGCCTGACGGACCAGCTCCTCGGTCGCGCGCAGGGACTCGCCGGTGGAGATCACGTCGTCCAGGATCAGGATGCGCTTGCCCTTGATCTTCTCCGCGTCGGCGGTGTCGATGACCAGCTTCTGCACGCCCATGGTGGTGATGGACTTCACGTTGACTTCGAACACGCCGGACATATAGGCCTTGGGGCCCTTGCGGGCGAGAAAGTACTCGTCGGCGCCGCTCTGGCGGGCCATCTCGTACAGCAGGGGGATGGACTTGGCCTCGGGAGCCAGCAGGTAATCGTACTCGGGCGCGCGCTTGAGCAGCTCAGCCGCGCAGTGCACAGTCAGTTCCACATCGCCGAACATGACGAAAGCGCCGATGTACAGGTCGTCGCTCACCTTGCACAGGGGAAGCTGACGTTTTAAGCCGGCAATGTCCATTTCGTAAGTCATTGGTTCATTCCTCCAGAACAGTCACAAATTTAGGACTGTTCTATTTTACAGCAATTCCCGCGAAAATCAAGGGGTCACACAAAAAATAGTCGCCCTGCCCCGCGCCGGCCTTCCTCCCCCCGCACGGGCCGGAAACGACAAAGAACCGCAGGGGGATACCCTGCGGCCCTTCGTTTGGGAGAAAAGAGAGGATGTATAGGAGTAGAAAAGTATCAGGTTCAGCCTTGCGAGCGTTCTTTCGCAAGGGGGTCTCCGCGCTGACCGCCGCGGGAAGCTGCGTGTTCCGTCAAGCAGGGGTTCACGCGGATTCGGGCTTGGCTTCGTCAAAGGTGAGGGTGACGGTCATGCTCTCGCCGGCACGGTAAAGCTCGATCACCGCCTCGTCGCCCGCAGAGTACTGCTTGACGGCGGCCTTCAGCTCGGTGTAGCTCGTGATCTCAGTATCCCCGAGCTTCGTGATGACGTCGCCCTTCTGGATGCCGGCCTTCTCCGCGCAGCTTCCGCTCGACACATTGGAGACGTAAGCGCCCAGAGGCATATTGTAGTACTGCGCGTACATGGCGCTGTAACGCTCGTCCAGCCAGACGCCCATGTAGGCCTTGCCGGTCACATAGCCCTTGGTGATCAGGTCGTTTGCGATGCCAGCCACGTCGTTCGCGGGGATCGCGAAGCCGAGGCCCTCCACGCCGGAGTCTTTATACTTGGCGGTGACCACGCCGACCACCTGGCCGAGGCTGTTATACACCGGGCCGCCGGAGTTGCCGGGGTTGACCGCCGCATCGATCTGGAACATGTTGATGGATTCGTTTTCCTGTGTCGTGATCACGCGGTCGAGCGCGCTCACGTGCCCGGTGGACATGGAGAATTCAAGCTCGCCGAGCGGATTGCCCACGGCGTAGACCGTGTCGCCCACGTGCAGGCTCTCGCTGCTGCCGAAGACGGCCGGGGTCAGGCCCGTCGCGTCGATCTTCAGCACGGCGATGTCGTTCGACTGCTCCGTGCCGACGATCGCGGCGGTATACTTCGTACCGTCGTAGGTGATCACCGTGATCGGGGACTTCTGCTGTACGGCATATTCAATGACATGGTAGTTGGTGACGATGTAGCCGTCCGCCGAAATGATGAAGCCGGAGCCGCTCACGGCGGAGGAGCTCTTCATGCCGAAGTAGTTGGTAAAGGTCACGTCGGTGTTGATGCCGACCACCTGCCTGCAGGCCAGCTCATAGACCTGCGCGGCCGACAGGGAGCCGGACTCGCCGGCGCTGGCCACGGGGCTCGCAGCCACCACGTTCTGGACGCTGGATACGGCGGCGACCGCCGTTTCGTTCTGGCTGAGGCGGGTCTCCATCGCGTCGATGCGGCCTTTCAGGCTGTTCGCCGTCAGGCTCGCCCCCGCGAGGCCGCCCAGCAGCGCGCACGCCAGCGCAAGGCACGCGGCCTTGAGAAAGACGTGGGATCTCCCGGACTTCTTCTCCCTGGCCTCCTTCGCGGGGCGCTCGGGAGGGCAGTAATAACGGGGCGGCACGGTGCTCTCGCCCTCGGGTTCATAGCGGGCGTCGGCATAGACCTGCTCGGGATATTCCTCCCGCAGTTTCTGCGCTTCGTCGCTCTGCGCGCTTCCGGCCTCCGCCTCGGGGGCGGCGGCTTCCGGCTCGCTCTGCGCTTCCGGCTGCGCTTCGGACTGCGTATCGTTGATCGCTTCAGGCTCGGTCTCGCTAACGGGTTCGGAAACGGTTTCGCTGATGGGCTCGCCGCTGTTTTCCTCGCGGACCTCGCCGGCCTCTTCTTCAGGCTCGAACATTTGACTTACCTCTTTTTTTGGAGTGATTGTAATATATCCCGAATTTATGACCGTGTCATGAACAAAGTCCCAAGAATTTTTTAACATTCCGCGTGGTTTTTATTAACGCGCAGCGCCGAGCAGGATCCCGACATTCTCCGTGCTGTACTCGATCTGCTCGGAAAAGCGGCGCAGATGCCCGCCGTCAAAGCCGGCCAGCGCGTCCTGGGCAGCGATGAAGGCCGTGCTCTCCCGCGCGTAGCGCAGCAGGGCTTCCGGGCCGGCGTCCTCCGCCCGGTCAAGCTGCCGGTAGAGCAGGTACTGGAGGATTCGGTCGTAGCGCGGGCCTTTGGGCAGCGTCAGAGCGGGCAGCGCTTCCCGCAGCGCCGCAAGCTCCCCCGGCCAGCGGTCGTCGATGGCCTCCGTTTCCGCCATGCGGGCAAGGTAGGCGGCGCCCGGCCGCTCCCCGTCGAAGCAGAGCCGCGAGGGTTCTGCGGGGAATCCGAGCCGCGCGAGCAGCCCGGCCATGGAAAACGCTTCCCCGCTCCCGTCGTCATAAAAGCGCAGCGGCGCCTCCGTTTCCAGCAGCAGGGCGCAGGCCGCCTCGCAGCTCAGGCCGAGACCGCAGAGCACAGCGTCCCCCACGTCCTCGTAAAAGCGGGGGTGCAGGGCGCAGATCTCGCAGAGGGCGTCCTCGCCCAGCGCGGCGATCAGCTCGCAGAGCCCGTCGCGGCGCAGAAAAGGGCAGCGCCCGTCCGCCGTCAGGTGAAAATGCGCGCCCTCGCCGTCCCGGACGACGCTGCGGCGCAGCTTCTCGCCCAGCGCCCCCGGCAGCGTCTCATAATACGCGGCGCTCTCCTCATCCACGTCGATCTCCCAGCCGCGGCAGCAGGAGTGCCCGCAGGCGCCGGCGCGGCAGGCAAAGCGCCCATAAAAGTCCGGCCGGATCATTCCGCGTACCTCCGGCTCAACTGCCAGAAGGCCACGGCGCTGGCCGCCGCGACGTTGAGCGAATCGACCCCGTGGGACATGGGGATGCGCACGGTGTAGTCGCAGTCGGCGATCGTGCCGTCGGCAAGGCCCTCCCCCTCGGTGCCGAGGACGATCGCCAGCTTCTCCTCGGCCATGAGCGCGGGATCGTCGAGGGAGACCGCGTCCTCGCGCAGCGCCATCGCGGCGGTCCGGAAGCCCAGCGCACGAAGCCTCTCCAGCCCGGGCTGCGGCCAATCCGTCAGCTCCTCGCCGATGTGCGTCCAGGGGATCTGGAACACGGTTCCCATGCTGACGCGCACCGCGCGGCGGTACAGCGGGTCGCTGCAGGAGGGCGTGAGCAGCACCGCGTCCATCCCCAGCGCAGCGGCGGAGCGGAAGATCGCGCCGACGTTCGTGGGGTTCATGATATCCTCCAGCACGGCGATGCGCCTTGCGCCCTCCAGCACCGTCTCGAGCGACGGGAGCGGCCGGCGGCGCATGGCGCAGAGCACGCCGCGGGTCAGCGGAAAGCCGGTCAGCTCCGTGAGCACCGAAAGCGGCGCGGTGTAGAGCGGAACGTCCCCACAGCGCGCCACGACCTCCCGCGCCTGCCCCTCGATGTGCTTGCGCTCCATCAGAAGCGAAACGGGCTCGTAGCCCCCGTCCAGCGCGCGCAGGATCACGTTGGGGCTTTCGGCAATGAAAAGCCCCTTTGTAAGATCGGCGCGGCTTTTGAGCTGCCCCTCCGTGAGCCGTGCGTAGACGTCCAGCTCCGGCGCGGCAAGCTCCGTGATTTCCCTGATATTCGGCATAGCGTTCTCCCCGATTGAAGATAGCCCATTATATCCCCCCTCGTCTTTTCTTGCAAGATGCGCATGAAAGTCCGTTCTATGGGACACCATGTTATGTATACTTAAGCCATCAAAAGAAAACAAGGGAGGATAAGGATATGAACGAACAAAATATCACGACCAGCAGCGGCATGCAGAACGTAGCCGAGCTTCTCTATCTCGCGGCGCTGCTCCTCGGCGGCCTGCTCACGGCGGTGCTGTAAACAGGAAGCGCAGGCAAAGAAGTCCGGATCGGACATCTTTGACAAGCTGAAGCGCCGCACCGGCTTTTTCGCCGGTGCGGCGCTTCGTTCGGGTTCCGAACGTTTCACCCAGGCTCTCCGCATTCCAGTGCAGCCGCGGCTTCGCGCAGACTGACGCCCCGTTCCCTCGCGATGCGCGCGAGATCCTCATACTCGGGCTTCTCGCGCCTCACGCCGAAGCCCTCGGCGGTTTTGACGCACACGGGCCCGTAGGGCGTTTCCTCCGTGCGGAAGCGCCGCGCGAGCGTATACCGCGCACAGGAAGCTTCCCGCACGCCGAGCGTCGTCGTGTGCCGGAACAGCAGGCGCAGCATCGCGTCGCGCTGCCCGGGGCGGCACATGCAGGTTAACATAACTCCAGGTCTCGACTTCTTCATGCCGATCGGGAGCGTATACGCGTCGAGTGCGCCGGCCTCCAGCAGCCGCTCCATGGCAAAGCCGATCTCCTCGCCGCTCATGTCGTCAAGGTTGCAGCGCAGCTCCAGAACGCGCTCGCCTCCGTCCTCCGTCTCGCCCCAGAGGGCACGCAGGCCGTTGGCGGCGGGATAGTCCTTCTTCCCGGTGCCGAAGCCGCTTTTCTCCACCCGCAGCATCGGCATGGGGCCGAAGCGCGTCACGAAATGCCGCAGCAGCGCCGCGCCCGTGGGGGTGCAGAGCTCACCGCGGATCTCCCCGCCGCAGATCGGGATCCCTCGCAGCAGCCGCTCGGTCGCCGGGGCGGGCACGGGCAGCAGGCCGTGGGCGCACTTCACCGTACCGCTCCCCACGTGCACCGGGGAAGCGAGGATCTGCCCGGGCCTGAGCTCGTATAGCAGCATACACACCGCGAGCACGTCCGCCAGCGCGTCCCAGGAGCCGAGCTCATGCAGGTGGATATTCTCCACGGGGCGGCCGTGCGCGGCGCTCTCCGCCTCCGCGACGGCGTCAAAGACTGCGCGCACGTCCGCTTTCACCGCGTCGGGCACGGCGAGCGCATGGATCCTTGCGCGGATCTCCGCAAGGTCGGTATGGCGGTGAAGACGCCGCTGCTCCCCGCCCTCCTCGTCGCCTTCGACGAGGACCGTGACGTGCGTGCCGCGAAGGCCGCATTTCTCGTCCTGCGCGGCGGAGACCGTGATCTCCCCGGGCAGCAGCGCGTTCAGACGCCGCAGGAAATCCGCACCGTCCGGGTGCAGCTCCAGCAGCGCCGCCGTCAGCATATCGCCCGCGGCGCCCATGCCGCAGTCCAGGTAAAGGGTCTTCATAAGGCAGTTTTTCTCCCCTTCGGGTCAAGGATAATGTCGGAAAAATCCGCGGACAGCCGTTCGCGGATCGCGGGCAGCTCTTCCCTTGCCCGCGCAAGCTGCGCCTCCGGGAACTGGAGCAGGGCGCTCCCCCCCGCCGTACGGACGCGAAAGTCCGTGTAGCCCCGGGAAAACAGCCAGTCCTCGCTGCGCTCAATCGCGGCGAGGCGCTCGTTCGTGATCGGCTCGCCGGTCTTTACGCGGGTCGCGAGGCAGGCGTAGGCGGGCTTGTCCCAGGTGAACAGCCCCGCCTCCTTCGACAGGCGGCGGATCTCCGGCTTCGTCAGCCCGCACAGCCGCAGCGGCGAAAGCACGCCCAGCTCCCCCAGCGCCCGCATACCCGGCCGGTCATCGGCCACGTCCGAGGCGTTGCTGCCGTCGAGCAGCAGCGGGAAACCGTCCTCTGCGGCGCGGGCGATAATGGTTGACATAATATTTTTCTTGCAATCGTAGCAGCGGTCGGGGCCGTTTTGCCGCACCGCCTCTGCGCAGAGCGCGTCGAACGGCAGCACCGTGACGGCCGCGCCGAGGCTCGCGCACAGGCGCATCGCGTCCCGGTACTCGAAGTCCGGCTGGAACTGGCTTTTGACGTAGTAAGGCCGGAGCTCGGCGCCGCACCGCAGCCCCGCGTACAGCAGGTAGGCCGAGTCCGCACCGCCGGAAAAGGCCAGCGCGCAGCGGGGGTGTCCGCTGAAAAAATCCTGCAGCGTCATATCATTCCAGATGGTTGATCATGGAGGCCATGTAGCCCGCGCCGAAGCCGTTGTCGATGTTCACGACGGAAACGCCGCTGGCGCAGGAGTTGAGCATGCTCAAGAGCGCGGCGATCCCGCCGAGGCTCGCCCCGTAGCCCACGCTGGTGGGCACGGCAATGACCGGGCAGTCGGCCAGGCCGCCGACGACCGAGGGCAGCGCCCCCTCCATGCCCGCGACCGCGACGATGACCCGGGCGCTCATGATCTCCTCCATGTGGCTGAGGAGCCTGTGGATGCCGGACACGCCCACGTCGTAAAGCCGCACGACGCGGTTGCCGAGCGCCTCGGCCGTGACGGCAGCCTCCTCAGCCACGGGGATATCGCTCGTACCGCCGGTGGCGACCACGACGGTCCCCTTGCCCGTAGGCGCGGGCAGCGCGCCGATCACGCCGGTTTTCGAGCGCGCGTCGTAGCGGAGCGGCAGCTCCCGCTCAACGAGCGCGGCGGCCTCCGGCGACATGCGGGTGACCAGTACGGTCTGCTGACCGCCCTCGCGCATGGCCCTGGCGATGCCGAGGATATGCTCCGGGCTCTTGCCCGCGCCGTAGACGACCTCCGGCACGCCCTGCCGCAGCCCGCGGTGCATATCGACCTTGGCGTACTCGCCGAGCTCCCGGATCGGCTGCATCTTCAGGCGCAGCACCGCCTCCTCCACGGAGACGCCGCCGTCCTTCACGCCCTGCAGCAGGGCGGTGATCTCTTCCTTGTTCATGCCAGCACCTCGACCGTATCCCCGGCTCTGGCGCTGCCCGTCTCCAGGACGCGGGCGAAGACGCCCTCCCGGGGCATGACGCAGTCGCCCGCCTGGCGGCGGATCGCGCAGTCGGCGTGGCACTCCTTGCCGATCTGCGTCACCTCGCAGAGCGCGGAGCCGACGCGCAGCTTCGTGCCCACCGGAAGCGTGTGCACCTCGATGCCGTCCACCAGCACGTTCTCCGCGAAGGCGCCGGGCAGCAGCGGGACCGCGACCTTCTCCTGCAGCCTGCGCACGCTCGCGGCGCTCAGCAGGCTCAGCATCCTGTGCCAGTCGCCCGCGTGCGCGTCGCCGGGGATGCCGACGTGCGGCACGAGCGCGATCTCGTCCACCGGGCGCTTCTGTTCTCCTTTTTTCCCGCTGATGCAGACAGCGAGGATCGTTCCCGTCATGGCTCCTGCCTCCGATACTCTCCGTGGACGCCGCCGGTCTTTTCCACCAGGCGGACGTCCGTGATCGTCATGTCCTTCTGCACGGCCTTACACATATCATAGACCGTCAGCGCCGCCACGCTCACGGCGGTCAGCGCCTCCATCTCCACACCGGTGCGCCCGCTGCAGCGGACCTCGGCCAGAATATCCACCGCGAGGCGCTCCTCATCGAGCGTCAGCGTCAGATCGACGCCGTCGATCAGGATCGGGTGGCACATGGGGATCAGGTCCGGCGTGCGCTTGGCGCCCATAACGCCCGCGATCTGCGCCACGGTCAGCACATCCCCCTTCTTCATGCCGCCGGAGCGGATGAGGGCGAAGGTGTGTTCGTTCACGAGCACGCTCCCCTTTGCCGCGGCCGTGCGCCGGGTCGCGGGCTTTTCGCCCACGTCCACCATCTTCGCCCGGCCCTGTTCGTTGAAATGGCTGAAATCGTCCATGCTTTCACCTCGCTGCGCTTGTTTTTCCATTATAATACCGGGATACATTTTTTTCAATCTATCTTTACTTTCCGGGTTTTTCCGCTATAATTGAGAAAACACACAAAAGGAGCGTAATGCCGATGAAAGCCATCGTCAGCGTTTTTGCCCACGACGCCAAGGGCATCACCGCCTATGTGACGGGACTGCTCGCCGAGCAGGACATCAACATCCTCGACATCAGCCAGACCCTGATGCAGGAATACTTCGCCATGATCATGCTGGTGGATCTGGCGGAATGCCCCCTCCCCTTTGACGAGCTGGCCCGCTGGCTCCGGGAAAAGGGCGAGGAGCGCACCCTCGCCGTCCACATCCAGCGGCAGGATATCTTTGAGGCGATGCACCGCGTATGAGCTATTCGTTTGACAGCAGGGAGATCCTGCAGACGATCGAGATGATCGACCAGCAGCATCTCGACGTGCGCACCGTGACCATGGGCGTGAGCCTGCTCGACTGCGCCGATCCGAGCATGGCGCGCTGCTGCGAAAAGGTATACGACAAGATCTGCCGCAAGGCCTCGCGCCTGGTGGAGACCGGCTGCGCCATCGAACGGGAGTTCGGCATCCCCATCGTCAACAAGCGCGTCTCCGTCAGCCCCGTCTCCCTCGTGGCCGCCGCCTGCGAGGCGGAGGATTACGTCCCGCTCGCCCTCACGCTCGACCGGGCGGCCAAGGCGGTGGGCGTGAACTTCATCGGCGGCTTCTCCGCCCTTTGCCACAAGGGCTTTACGGAGAGCGACCGGAAGCTCATTGCCTCCCTCCCCCGCGCGCTGACGGAAACCGAGCTCGTCTGCGGCAGCGTGAACGTCGGCTCGACAAAGGCGGGCATCAACATGGACGCGGTCGCGCTGATGGGGCGCGTCATCCGCGAGACGGCCGACATTGACCCCATGGGCTGCGCCAAGCTCGTCGTTTTCTGCAACGCCGTGGAGGACAACCCCTTCATGGCGGGCGCCTTCCACGGCGTGGGCGAGCCGGAGTGCGTCATCAACGTCGGCGTCTCCGGCCCCGGCGTGGTCGCCCACGCGCTGAAGGCCTGCAAGGGCGAGCCCTTCGACGTCGTGGCCGAGACGATCAAGCGCACCGCCTTCAAGATCACGCGCATGGGCCAGCTCGTCGCGCGGGAGGCCTCGAAGCGCCTCGACGTCCCCTTCGGCGTGGTCGACCTCTCCCTCGCCCCCACGCCCGCGGTGGGCGACAGCGTGGCCGAGATCCTGGAGATCATGGGGCTGGAGACCTGCGGCATCCATGGCACCACCGCGGCGCTCGCGCTCTTGAACGACGCGGTGAAAAAAGGCGGCGTGATGGCCTCCTCCCATGTGGGCGGGCTTTCCGGCGCGTTCATCCCGGTGTCCGAGGACGCGGGCATGATCGCCGCGGCGGAAAAGGGCGTACTGAGCCTGGACAAGCTCGAGGCCATGACCTGCGTCTGCTCCGTGGGGCTGGACATGATCGCCGTCCCGGGCGACACGAGCGCTTCCACCCTCTCCGCCGTCATTGCGGACGAGGCGGCCATCGGCATGGTCAACAACAAGACCACCGCCGTGCGCCTGATCCCCGCCGCCGGCAGGCAGGTGGGCGAGCGCATCGACTTCGGCGGGCTGCTGGGCTCGGCGCCCGTGATGCCGCTGCACGGCGGCTCGAGCGAGGAGTTCGTCGCGCGCGGCGGGCGCATCCCCGCCCCGCTGCACGCGCTGAAAAACTGACGGATAGAAGCGCACGGGCTTGCCGCGACCTTTCGCGGCAAGCCCGTGTTTTCTGTTTTACGCCGCCGGGGCGGCCTCCCGATTGAATCGGCAATTCAACAGTTGCCGATGGAACCCCGCCATGTTTTGCGGTTGCCCCGTCAGGGGCGGGCAAAACGGCAGGCTATCATCTTATTGCGCCGGCTGTACAGGCTCAATGCTTCCAAATATTTCGTTGCCGGCGTAATAATTCACCAGCAGATCCACGCAGGCGCCGTAGCTCTTGAGCCCCAGCTCCTGGTCGTAGCTGTGCAGAAAGCCCTCGTATACCGTGTTGGACACGGTCTGTACCGGGGTCCGGAACCGCGCCCAGTAATCGCGGCTCGCGGCGAAATCCCGCAGCACCGGCTCCGACAGCATCCCGTAGACCTCCTCCCACGCTTCCCGGTCCGCGCCGAAGAGGGCGTTGCCCAGATGCGTGTAGGCAAGCATACAGGCCGAGTAACAGTAGTCGGGATCGCCGTATTCAAGGCTTGCCAGCACGGCGCAGAAGTTCGCCTCCTGCTCCTTGGCCACGCCCCGCTGGTGCGCCAGCTCGTGCGCCGTCGTGGCGGCAAAGAGCGCCGCGGGGAAATCCGTGTTCACGTTGGCCTCCGCCGTGAAGGGGAAGAAAAAACCCGTAAAATCCGTGTAGCTCAGAAGCCGGGAGAAAAATACGCCCTTCGCCCGTACCGCCGGCCCCTCCAGACAGGGATAGCGCCGCGCGGCCGCGGCATAGACCTCCGAAGACTTTGCGAGGATCTGCGTCCGGTCGCTCGCGCAGCAGCCGTTTTCATCCCGCGGCACCTTGTCGGCATACTCGTTGCAGAGCCCGGCAAAATAGGCTGTCACGCTCCGCAGCTCCTCCACCGAGACGGGATCGCTCCTCAGCCCGCTGCGGGCGGCGAAGTCGTCCCCGTAGTAGAACACCCCCCAGAGCAGGCAGAAGCCCGCATATACCGCGAGCGCCGCGCTCGCGAGGGTGATTAACATTATGTAAACTTGCCTCGTTTTGTGATCCTGTCTGAACAGTCGTATAGCAGAAGTGATTATGTAAACTGTCAGGCCGATCGCCGCCAGCCCGATCAGCAGCTCCGCCGCCGAGAAGGGCAGCAGCGCCGTGACACGGCACAAGGCCCGGTGCAAGGGGCGCACGCAGGAATCCGAGAGCCAGCGGTTGAGGGCGTGGTTCCGCCTTGTCAGCAGGTGCGCGGCGATCACGGCGGCGCTTGCCAGCAGCAGGATATGCCGTCCCGGCGCAAGGCGCGGGAGGGGTTTTTTCGTCTTTGTTCCGTTCATGGGACCATTGTACACGACGGTTCCCGTCTGTGCAAGCCGGGAAAATATTTACCAGAAACCGTTTGATCGGGCGTGCACAGCACTCCCGATCAAGCTTTACGGTTATTCAAAAATAATCTGCGCGCTGTCGCCGTAGAAGAGGGAGAGATAGTCCTCCAGCGTGGCGTTCATCGCGTGGATCTGCTCGGCGGCGGCCTTGCCGACGTAGCGGTAATGGCAGGAGTCGGCGTCCCGCCCGGTGGTCTCCTCGCTGCCGGCGGGGTAGCGCAAGATGAAGCCGTAGCGCCAGGCGTTGTCGCGCAGCCAAGTGAACAGCGCCTCATCCTCCCGGAAGTCCACCGCCAGGCCCAGCTCATGCTCGCTGGTGCCGGGACGGCCGACGCGCATCGAGGCCAGCGCCATCGCCTCGTTCTCGCTCAGCTCGCCGCCGGACAGCAGCCCGCGCACCGTCTCGTCGAAGAGCGCCTGCTGCTCCTCCCCACTGCGGTAGCCCGCGGTGAGGACCGGCGAGAAGCCCTCCTGCCGGCTCGCGTCAAGCATTTCCTGCAGGGGCCGGCGCGCGCTTTTGTCGATCCGGACGCCCTCGACCTCCGTCAGCTTCGGCAGATAGCCGCTGTTGTCGATGCCGTTCCAGGGGTTGACGAGCGCGGTGAGGCGGCTGTCCTGCCCCCGCTGCAGCCAGCCCTTGAGCCGGAAGCCCAGCAGGATCAGCAGCGCCGCCGCCAGCAGCGCAAGGGCGATGAGGATCCAGGGTTTTAACTTTTTCCGCTTCGCCGCAAGCTGCTCGTTCTGCATCCGATCGCCCTCCCTTCGTCTTTTCGCAGTCACATCTTATCACAGTTGTGACGAAAAGAACAGGCGGCTTGTTCCATTTTAAGAAAGATTAAGTTTTCCCGCGCCCGGAAATCGCTGCCGCTTCAGCGTCCGCGGCGCATGGCCAGATACTCCTCCAGCGTCACGCCGAGCTCCGTGATCTCCCGCGCATAGCGCTCGCCGACGTAGCGATAGTGCCAGGGCTCGTAGATGATGCCCGTGGTCTCCGTCGTCCCGTTGGGGTAGCGCAGGATGAAGCCGTAGCGCCAGCAGTTTTCCATGAGCCAGCGCTGGGTGGAGGTCCCCTCCTGCCCCTCGTTGAGGTAGGGATAGATCTCGTCGATGATATCCACCGCGAGGCCGAGCTGGTGCTCGCTGGTGCCGGGCACGGCCACCGAGGCGGCCGCGATGGCCGGCGCCTCCTCGCGGCTGCTGCCCTCGAGGATCACCCGCAGCACCTTGTTGTCGAACAGGTCCTTCTGGTTTTTCTGCGTCCGGTAGGCCGAGCAGATCCAGGGATGGTTCCCCGCCTCGCGGCAGTCGGCGATCATCTGCTCGAGCAGGCCGGCGCAGCGCACGTCCATCCGGTAGTCCTCGCCGAACTCGCGTCCCACCCGCTCCAGCTCCGGCTCATATCCCTCCGGCAGCGGGTTCCAGGGGTTGACCAGCACCAGCAGCTCCGGCTGCTCCTGCGCGCGCGCCGCCGCCCGCTTTTCCGGCTGGCCGAGAAGCGCCGTCTGCGCCGCCCGGACGGTCTCCCGCTCCAGGCTGTGCCGCGCCTCCAGCGTCCGCACGGCGGTGTCGGTCATGGCGCGGGCAAGCAGCTCGCAGGCCTGGAAGCGCTGACGCTGGTCCCGGGCCGCGAGCGTGAGCTGGATCACCACGCCCAGCATCAGGCTCAGCGCCACCAGCGCGCCGAGAAAGAGTTTTGCTTTTGTCTTGACCATAGGTAACGTCCCTCAGAAGTGGAAGATTTCCCGGGATGCTCCGATCGGGCCGTCCGCGCGATGCCGCAGAGGCTTTGCTCAGAGGATCCCCAGATGCTCAAGCAGGATCTTCAGGCCGATCAGGATCAGGATCACGCCGCCGAGCCGCTCGGCCTTCGCCTTATAGCGCGCGCCGAACACATGGCCGATCCAGATCCCCAGCGCGGAGAGCGTAAACGTGGTCACGCCGATCAGGCCGGCGGCGGGCAGGATCTTCACCTCGAGGAAGGCGAAGGTCACGCCGACGGCCAGCGCGTCGATGCTGGTCGCGACGGCCAGCAGCACCATGGTGCGGAAGCCGAAATCGTCGCTCAGCTCCTCGTCCGCCTGGAAGGATTCCTTGATCATGTTGCCGCCGATCAGCGCCAGCAGCACGAAGGCGATCCAGTGGTCGACGCTCTGGATCATCGCCTCGAAGCGGTAGCCGAGCAGCCAGCCGATCACCGGCATCAAAAACTGAAAGCCGCCGAAGTAGAGCCCCGCGAGCAGCGTGTGCTTCACTTCCAGCCTGCGGACGCTCAGTCCCTTGCAGATGGAAACGGCGAAGGCGTCCATGCTCAGGCCCACGGCGATCAGAAACAGCTCCAGAAAATGCAAGTCAATCACCTCTGTATTGTTCAAATGTAGTACAGCTCCGGTAAAAAGTCAATGGAAAGTGACAGCAAAACTGTCACCCCCGCCGCGCTCCCGAAAGAACGGGCCCCACGGCGCAGGATGACAGTTGCTGTCAGAATTTTTCGTCGAACTTGTAGCTGATGTCCTCTTCAAAGCTGAGGCGCTCCTCCCGGCCGCGGCTCAGGCGCAGCAGGGCGGGAACGTGGTAGAGCAGCACCAGAAGCGTGCAGAAGATGACGAGGAGCATCTGCAGCCGGTCCTCCACGACGAGCAGCGCCGTAATGAACGCGACCGCGGCGCCTGCGGCGGCGCCCAGGGAGAGGTAGCGGGTGAACCAGATCACCGCGAGCATCACGAGCGCGGCGGAGACGCCGACAGAGACGTCCACGCTCACAGCGGCGACGAGCAGCGCCACGCAGCCGTGGTGCGAGCCCTTGAAGCCGTTGAACACCGGCCAGAGCCGGCCCAGCATCATGCAGAAGGCGCCGAAGGCCGCGCCCACCGCCGCATGCCCCTTGAGGGAGAGCAGCAGCGAGCCGAAGAGGATCGGGAGCAGGTCCTTGAGCACCTCGGTCAGCAGCAGCCTGACCGCGCCCCACCAGCCATAGAGGCGGCGGAAGTTCGAGAGGAAGACACTGTCCGTGCCGAGCCGGCGCAGATTGCGTTTGAACACGAAGCGGGACGCGACGCGCAGCGTGCTGACGCTGCCCGTGAAGTAGCCCAGGAAGGCGATCAGCAGCAGCAGTATCCAATAGACGATCATTCCTTGTCCCCCTTCTGGCGGATCACGATGCGCACGGGCGTGCCTTCAAGGCCGAAGACCGCGCGGATCTGGTTTTCGAGGTAGCGCTGGTAGGAGAAATGGAACAGCTCCCGGCTGTTGCAGAAGATGACAAAGTTGGGCGGCTTGACGCCGGTCTGGGTCATGTAGTAGATCTTGAGGCGGCGGCCCTTGTCGGTGGGCGGCTGCACGCGCGCCTGCGCGTCGGCGAGGACGTTGTTGAGCATGCCGGTCGAGATACGCATGTTCGACTGGTCGTTGACGAAGTGGATGAGCTCGAAAATGCGGTCGGTGCGCTGGCCGGTCAGGGCGGAGATGAAGAGGATCGGGGCATAGCTCATGAAGCTCAGGTCCCGCATGACGTCCTTGCGCATCTTCTCCATCGTGCCCGTCTCTTTTTCCACGAGATCCCACTTGTTGACGACGACGATGCTGGCCTTGCCCGCCTCGTGCGCAAGCCCCGCGATCTTCGTGTCCTGGTCGGTGACGCCGTCGCGCGCGTCGATCAGGATGAGGCACACGTCCGCCCGCTCGATGGCGAGCTGCGCGCGCATGACCGAGAACTTCTCCACCCGCTCGTCCACCTTGGACTTGCGGCGGATGCCGGCGGTGTCGATGAAGAGGAATTTGCCGTACTCGTTTTCAAAGGTGGTGTCCACGGCGTCGCGCGTCGTGCCCGCCACGTCGGAGACGATGACGCGCTTCTGGCCGAGGATGCGGTTCAAAAGCGAGGACTTGCCCACGTTCGGCTTGCCGATGATGGCGACCTTGACGCGGTCGTCCTCCCCCTCCTCCTCGTCGGCCTCGGGGAAATACTTGAGGCACTCGTCCAGCAGATCGCCGGTGCCGTGCCCGTGCACGGCGGAGACGGGGATCGGGTCGCCGAGGCCGAGCGAGTAAAATTCATACACGCCCACGTCGGTCGCGCCGGTGGAGTCGGCCTTGTTGACGGCCAG
Organism: uncultured Eubacteriales bacterium; assembly: GCA_900319465.1. GTDB lineage: Bacteria > Bacillota > Clostridia > Oscillospirales > Oscillospiraceae > Limivicinus. The sequence continues at coordinate 29,594 of ONOL01000013.1, forward strand.
TACCACGGGCTTCTTCGAGCGCAGCAGCATGTTCGCCACGTCCTTGTCCGCCGCGGTCACGCCGGTGCGCAGGTCGGTCACCAGCACGATGACCGTCGCCGCGTCGATCGCGATCTGCGCCTGCTCGCGCATAAAGAGCAGGATCTCGCTGTCGGTCGACGGCTCGATGCCGCCGGTGTCGACCATATCAAATTTCCGCCCGCACCACTCGCATTCGGCGTAGAGCCGGTCGCGGGTGACGCCCGGGGTGTCCTCCACGATGGACAGGCGCTGCCCCACCAGGCGGTTAAACAGCATGGATTTGCCCACATTGGGCCGCCCCACGATGGCGACCAGGGGTCTTGACATAAGGCAAACCTCCTTTTACGGTCTTTCGTCTGTGACGATATGGCGGATCCCCGGGGCGGGGTTCGCCAGTTCGGTGCGGAAAAAGTCCGGGTACAGGCGCTTCGGCGTATCGAGGGGCACCCAAGCAAGATACTCTGTGCGGCCCTCTTCCGTCAAGCTGCCGGAGACCGGCTCAAAATCTTCCGGCGTTTTCATAAAAAAATAGAACGCAATCTCATACATGAGCTTCCCTTTTTTGGAGGGGGAATCGCAGAGGAAGAAGTCCTCGTGGATAAAGCCGAGCCGGTCGATCTCCAACTCGCGGCCGGTCTCCTCCAGCACTTCCCGACGGACAGCCTGCCCGGCGCTCTCACCGAACTGGATCCTTCCGCCGACGGAATAGTAATAATCGAAATCCTGACTGCCCACCATGAGCAGCTTTCCGTTTTTTTGAATGATCGCGCCCACCCGGACGTTCACATAGCCGTCCGCAACGGGCAGCGTAATATCCTGTGCCATATCGTTCAATTCTGATTGTACTGATAATATTCCGTTTCTTCCCCTCGCTCGGGAAGCCTGATTTCCGGCAGCTCTTCGCCGGAGATCGCGCCCCAGAGGGCGAAGCCGTCGGACTCGGTCGGATAGATCGGCACGCCGAGCGCGGCGCTGGCCTGCTCCAGCGTCACGTCGTCGAGGAAATCCATCTCCTGCCGCCGCAGCATGTTCTGCGAGAGAAACAGGCGCCGTCCCAGCTCTTTCCCCGTAAGCTGCCGGATCAGATCCTGCCCGGTGAGCAGGCCGGAGACGTTGATGCTGTGGCCGAAGAAATCGTTCACGATCGGGTACACGCGCCCGTCCAGCATCGGCCAGCGCTCCTTCGCCATGGCGAGGAGCCGCGTAAAGAAGGGGCCGACCGAGGTGCCGCAGGCGATGGAGAAGGGAACGCCGTCCGGCGCGTCCGAGAGCTTCAGCGCGGAGGAAAACTCCGTCTCGAGAAGCCGCAGCATCCCCACGCCGTTTTCGAGCTGGGTGTACTCCTCGTAAAATTCCTCGCCCGGGATCGGCCTGCCCGCCTTGAGATACAGCTCGTCCCCGCACCAGAAGAGGCGGCTGCCGAACCGTTCCACGCACTTGTCGCCGAAGGCGGTAATCTGGTCGATGGTCCGGGCTGCGTGCTCCGCCGTGAAGGGCGTGAGCCGCTCCAGCCCCTCCCGGTACTTCGTGAGGCCGACCGGGACGATAGACACACTGTGCACGCCCGGGTACATGGCGGCCAGATCCTCCATGCTGCGCTGCAGCTCCTCCCCGTCGTTCCAGCCCGGGCAGCAGACGATCTGGCAGTTCATGACGATGCCGTGTTCGGCGAAGCGGCGCATGATCTCAATGCTCTCCCCCGCGCGGGGGTTTTTCAGCATCCGGCAGCGCAGCTCCGGGTTCGTCGTGTGCACCGAGACGTTCACGGGACTCACGTGCAGGTCGATGATGCGCTCGATCTCGCGCTTGGAGAGGTTCGTAAGGGTGATGTAGTTGCCCAGCAGGAAGCTCAGCCGCGCGTCGTCGTCCTTGAAATACATGGTCGGGCGCATCCCGGCGGGCAACTGGTCGATGAAGCAGAAGACGCAGTTGTTCGCGCAGGAGCGCGGCGAGTCCATCAGATAGCTCTCAAAGTCGAGCCCGAGGTCGCCGCCCTCGGCCTTGCGCACGTCCACGCGGTATTCCGTCCCGTCCGGGCGGCGCAGCAGCACGTCCAGATGCCGGTCGTAGGCGTAGAACTTGTAATCCAGCACGTCCACGACCCGCTTGCCGTTGATGGATATCAAATTGTCGCCGATCCGGGCGTGGTGCCGCAGGGGGCTGCCCGGGTCGATGGCTTTGATGATGTTGTCCATACAGTCAATCTTCCTTATCGCCCGCAACTCCGCCGAAGGCGGTTCCCATCGTTTCTGACGCAGCTCTGCCGCGGTAAAAACGCCCTGAAGTGAGCCTTGCGAGCTCCCGCGTCGGCCAAGCGGGGCGTACCCCCGCAATCCGAGCGCGATAAATGCGGTTCTCTCGCTCGGGAAACGTCGTTTCACGAGCGAGCATAGCAAAAGGAGGAGCGGGCTGACCCTTCTCCTCCTTAAGCTATCTCTTACTTGCTCTCCTCGACGTTGATGACCGCGCGGCCCTTGTACTGACCGCAGTGGCGGCAAACGCGGTGGGGCATGCAGTACTCGCCGCAGTTGGGGCAAACAACGATGCCGGGGGCGGTGAGCTTCCAGGTGGAAGAACGTCTCTTATCGCGTCTCTGCCGAGATACTTTTCCTTTCGGGACTGCCATGTTGACACCTCCTGATCACTGGCTGTTCTGAGCAGCACATTATTTATCCAAAAGCTGCTCAAGCACAGCAAATCTTGGATCGCGTAGTTTCCTGCACCCGCAGGGGCCAAGGTTCAGATTCGCGCCGCAGGTATCGCAGAGGCCCTTGCAGTCCTCCCTGCAGAGGAACTTCGTCTCCATATCGAGGATCAGGCTCGTCTCCAGGATCTCGTCCAGGTCGATCTCGTTGCCGTCCAGGACGTAGAGCTCCGGGAACTCCTCGCTCTCCTCCTCCACGATGGTGGCCTCAAGGGGAAGCTCCTTCACGCTCTCGAACTCGCTGCCGCAGCGGTCACAGATACAGACCATATCCGCCGTCAGCACGCCCTCCAGGTGGAGAACACCGGCCTCGTTGTAGACGCGGCCCTGCGCATGGGGCCTGCCCTTGTACGCCTTCACCGACGCAAAATCCAGCCGCCCGGTTTCCAGCTCCGTTTCAAACGGAACAGAGCCGCCCGGAACCTCGATGATCTCTCGTAAATCAAGACGCATGGCAATACCTCTCGTGCAATCGCGCTTTGATATTATAGTTGAAGCATTCCCACTTGTCAAGGCTTATTTTCCGGTATATAATACGAAAAAATGATTTCTTCGCGAGGCTTTTATGAAAGAGTTGACGATCCGCGCAAACGACGCGGGCCAGCGGCTTGACCGCTTCATCGGCAAGGCTGTTCCCCTGCTGCCGGAGAGCCTGCTGCAGAAATACATCCGTCTCAAGCGCATCAAGTGTAACGGCAAAGGCGCCAAACGGGATGTGCGCCTGCAGGCCGGCGATACCGTACAATTATACATCAACGACGAGTTCTTTGAAAAGCCCCGGGAGGAAAATTCCTGGCTCAAGGTAGGCACGCCGCGCCTTACCGTCGTCTACGAGGACGAGAACCTCCTGCTCGCGGACAAGAAGCCCGGCGTCCTCTGCCACAGCGCCGGGGTCTGGGACTACAACACCCTGATCGCAAACATCCAGGCCTATCTCGCGCAGAAGGGCGAGTGGCGGCCGAAGGAGGAGAACGCCTTCACCCCCGCCCTCTGCAACCGCATCGACCGCAACACCGGCGGCATCGTCATCGCCGCGAAGAACGCCGAGACCCTGCGCATCCTCAACGAGAAGATCCGCGACCGGGAGATCGAGAAATACTACCTCTGCGCCGTGCGCGGCAGGCCGAAGCCGAGCGAGGGAAAGCTCGAAAACGTGCTGTTCAAGGACGCGAAGAAAAACCAGGTCTTTGTCAAGGACCGGCCCGAGCCCGGCGCGAAGACCGCCGTGACGTATTACAAGGTCCTCAAATCCAAGGGCCCGCTCTCGCTCGTCGAGTGCCGCCTCGGCACCGGGCGCACCCACCAGATCCGCGTGCAGATGGCCAACAAAGGCTGGCCGCTCGTGGGCGACGGCAAGTACGGCAGCGAGCGCTTCAACAAGGACTACGACGAGAAGGGCCAGGCGCTCTATTCCTACAAGCTGCGCTTCGACTTTCCCACCGACGCCGGGATCTTAAACTACCTGCGCGGCCGGGAGTTTGAGGTGGAAAAGGTCGATTTTGCGGAAAAATACTTTGGGGAGTGAGGCACATGGAAGCACGCAAATTGCTCGACGCGCTGCACGTCGCGGAGAAGCTCAAGGACGCGACGCGGCACTGCTACACCTCCGGCGGACGGCACGAGAGCGTGGCCGAGCACAGCTGGCGGCTCGCGCTGATGGCCTGGTGGCTGCGCGACGCGTTCCCGGAGGCCGACATGGACCGGGTCGTGTGCATGTGCCTTGTCCACGATCTGGGCGAGGCCTTCACCGGCGATATCCCGGCCTTCGACAAGACCGACGCCGACCGCAGGACCGAGGATGCACTGCTGGACGGCTGGGTATCCTCCCTGCCCGCCCCCTTCGCCGGGGAGATGGCGGCGCTGAACCGCGAGATGAACGAGCGGCAGACGCTCGAGGCGCGCATTTTCAAGGCGCTCGACGGGCTGGAGGCGCTCGTGCAGCACAACGAGTCCGCGCTTTCCACCTGGTCGGAAAACGAATATGACCTGAACCTGCACTACTGCGACGACCGGGTCGGCTTCTCCCCCGCGCTCAGCGCCCTGCGGGAGGCGATCCGGGAGGACACGATCCGAAAAATCAACGAGGAGGCAACATCATGCTGAGCGTCAACGACTTATCCATGCAGTTCGGCTCGTCCGTGCTGTTTTCCCGCGTCGACCTGCAATTCACCGCCGGCAACTGCTACGGCATCATCGGCGCCAACGGCGCGGGCAAATCCACCTTCATCAAGATCCTCTCCGGCGAGCTGGAGCCGACCTCCGGCGCGGTCGTTCTCGAGCCGAAGCGCCGCATGTCGGTTTTGAAGCAGAACCAGAGCCTCTATGACGACTATTCCGTGCTCGACACGGTCATCATGGGCCATCAGCGGCTCTACGCCTGCGGCAGGGAGCGCGAGGCCATCTACGAGAAGGAGGACTTCTCGGACGACGACGGGCTGCGCGCGGCGGAGCTGGAGGAGGAATTCTCCGAGCTCGGCGGCTGGGAAGCCGAGAGCGACGCGGGGCGCATCCTGCAGGGCCTCGGCGTGGATGCGAGCCTGCACCAGAGCCTGATGCGGGAGATCGACCCGCGCCTCAAGGTCAAGGTACTGCTCGCGCAGGCGCTCTTCGGCCACCCCGACGTGCTGCTCCTCGACGAGCCGACGAACAACCTCGACCTTGCGAGCGTCGTGTGGCTCGAGGACTTCCTGCTCGACTACGAGGGCACGGTGCTCGTCGTCAGCCACGACCGCTACTTCCTCAACAACATCTGCACCCACATCGTGGACATCGACTACGGCAAGATCAAGATGTACGTCGGCAACTACGACTTCTGGTACGAATCCAGCCAGCTCATCCAGAAGCTGATCCGCGACCAGAACAAGAAGGCCGAGCAGAAGATCGCGGAGCTGCAGACCTTCATCGCCCGCTTCTCCGCGAACAAGTCGAAATCCCGGCAGGCGACAAGCCGCCGCAAGCTCCTCGACAAGATCACCGTGGAGGAGCTGCCCGCCTCCAACCGGCGCTATCCCTGGGTCGGCTTCAAGGCCGATCGCGAGCCGGGCAAGGACCGCCTCTTCGTCACCGAGGTCTCCAAGACCGTCGACGGCGTGAAGCTTTTAAACAAGGTGAGCTTCATCGTCGGGAAAGAGGACAAGATCGCCATCCTCGGCAAAAACGAGCTGGCCGTGACGATGCTCTGCAAGATCCTCATGGGCGAGGAGGAGCCGGACGAGGGCACCGTCAAGTGGGGCGCGTCCATCACGCCGAGCTACTTCCCCAAGGACCACAACCGCTACTTCGACGGCTTCGAAGGCGATCTGATCGAGTGGATGCGGCAGTTTTCCGAGGACAAGCGCGAGAGCTACCTGCGCACCTTCCTCGGGCGCATGCTTTTCTCCGGCGACGACGTGTACAAGAGCGCGAAGGTGCTCTCCGGCGGCGAGAGGGTCCGGTGCATGCTCAGCCGCATGATGCTCTCCGGGGCCAACTTCCTTGTGCTCGACCAGCCCACGAACCATCTGGATCTGGAGTCGATCGCGGCGCTGAACAACGGCCTCGAGGCCTTTAAGTACAACATCCTCTTCTCCTGCCACGACCACCAGCTTACCCAGACCGTCGCCAACCGCATCATCGAGATCACCGACGACGGCGTCATCGACCGCCTGTGCAGCTACGACGAGTACATGCACATCGCAGAGGCGAACAAACAGTAAAAAGAGAAAGAAGGCGCAAGCATTGAAAGGAAGACAATTAAGAGAAGCCTGCCAGGCAAGAATGAATGAGGAATTGAAACAGGATCCCTCCCTGATGCAGGCCAAGAGGATTGCCGGCATCCTGCTGATCGTCTGGGTCGTGTTCCGGCTCTCTGCGCAGATCATGGAGTTTGTCTGCGCCCGCGCCGGCTTCGTCGAATTCGCCCCTGCCAACATTGCCGGTATTGCAGCCTTAGCCATTTTCGCGCTGTTGATCTACAACGGCTCCGGCACCATCGCCTTTTTACCTCTCTTCGGCGGCGTGTTCATGCTGGTGACCTGCTTCAGCGAGGATTATTTTTCCCTGCTGAAACTGGACCTGTATCCGGAGGTTCGGCTGTACCTGATGGCCTATATCCTCGCTTCCGCCGCCCAGGTAGTCATCATGATCCTGATCCTCGTGCTCTGCCACCGCTATTTCCAAACCTTCAACCGCATTTCCAAGGAGCTCAGCGCCAAGCCGGACGAACCCAGGCTCTGAAACTGAAAGCTTAAATTATTTGTTGTATTTTCTCTCATGATGCGTTATACTCCCTGTATCTGCTATGATACAGGGAGTACTGTTATGGAACCGAACGGAAAGAAAGAGCTCTGGCGGGCGGTGAAGTTCACGCTGTTCTCCATCTCCGCGGGGCTCATTGAGATCGTGTCCTTCACGCTGCTGACGGAGCTGTCCGGCTGGAGCTACTGGCCCTGCTACCTGATCGCGCTGGTGCTGAGCGTGCTGTGGAACTTCACGCTCAACCGCAAGTTCACCTTCAAATCCGCGGCGAACGTGCCGGTGGCGATGCTGAAGGTGGCGGCCTACTACGCCGTCTTCACCCCGCTGACCACCGTCGGCGGCAACTGGCTGGCTGAGGGGCTGGGCTGGAACGACTATCTCGTGACGGGGATCAACATGGTGCTGAACTTCGTCACCGAATTCCTCTTCCAGCGCTTCGTGGTCTACGGCAAGAGCGTGGACACCGCGGAGAAGTAGTTTTCAGTGTTCAGAGGAAAGGCGAAAAACGGATGTGCCGTGAGCACATCCGTTTTTGTATTATCCCACAAGCGAGAAGAGCTTTGGCTTGAGCTTGAATTTGACGCCCGAGACCAGGCCCATGGCCGCAAACATCGTCATCATTGAGGAGCCGCCGTAGCTGAAGAAGGGCAGCGTGATGCCGATCACGGGCGTAATGCCGATGCACATGCCGATGTTGATGAGCGCCTGGAAGGTCACGGCCGAAGCCACGCCGAAGCAGATGAGCATATCGAAGGTGCGGCTGGAGTGTATCCCCACTTTCACGCAGCGCAGGATGATGACGGTCAGCAGGAGGACCACGAGGATGCAGCCCACCATGCCGAGCTCCTCGCCGATGGCGGCGAAGATGAAGTCGGTGTGCTTGCCGGTGAAGTTGGTGGAGCGGTGCCCCGGCTCAACGCCGGTGAGGCGCCCGGAGGCCAGCGTCAGCTTGCTCTGGGCGGTCTGCCAGTTCTTGCCGTAGCCGTCCGGGTCGATGCTCGGCACGTAGGGGGCAAGCAGGCGTTCCTTCTGGTAGGTTTTGAGGAAGTGGTTCCACAGCAGGGGCACGGCGGCCGAGAGCGCCGCAAAGCCGATGGCGAACCAGTACAGCCGCACGCCCAGCATGAAGAGCATGGACAGGAAGATACAGAAGATGATGGAGGCGGAGCCGAGGTCGGAGGAGACCACGACGATCAGACCGAAAATGATGACAAAGTGCCCGGCCATTTGCACGACGGACAGGAAGGAGTTGAGATCCCGGTACTCCTTCAGCCAGGTCATCTGCTTGGCGCAGATGATGATGTAGATGACCTTGATGACCTCCGAGGGCTGGATGCCGATGCCGGCGAAGCGGATCCAGCTCTTGTTGCCGGTGTTGTCCTCCACGCTCTTGTTGCCGGTGTTGTCCTCCACACCGAAGATGACCAGCGCCACGAGCAGCAGCACGTTGATGGCGCTCAGGATCTTCCACTGGTCGCCCAGCAGGTCCGCGTCGAGCACGGTGAGCACGACGAAGGCGGCGATCCCGAGGAACATGGAGAAGACCTGCACGATCACGAGCTTGGTGGGGTTCATGTCCGCGCCGGAGGCCGCCATGCCGGTGGCCGCCTTGTAGACCATGACCGTACCGTAGAGCGCGCTCACGATACACACGCACAGCAGGAAGATGTCCGCCCGGTCGAAAAACATTTTTATATAAGGTTTGATTTTTTTCAGAATGGAAAACCCTCCCTTCAAAAGCGAGGCTTTTTTCGTACGGAGCACATTTTAACACAAACAAAGACTTTACGCAACGGCACATTCGGTGGTATAATGACCAAAGATGTAAACAATTTCTAAAATCCACCGCCCGGCGGCGCTCTTCCGCCGCGGCACCAGGAGCATTCATGGCAGAATTTTTCAGCAGCAGCGAACGCGAGACCGAGGCGCTCGGCGCGCGTCTGGCCGCGGTCCTCCCCGGCGGCAGCGTGGTCGCCATGTACGGGGATCTCGGCGCGGGCAAGACCGCCTTCGTGCGGGGCATGGCCCGCGGCATGGGGCTTGATTGCCGGGTCTCCAGCCCGACCTTCACGATCGTCAACGAGTATCTCGGCAAGCGGGAGCTCATCCATTTCGATATGTACCGCATCGGCGGCGCGGACGAGCTGTTCGACATCGGCTGGGAGGATTATCTGAACCGCGGCGCGGTCTGTGCCGTGGAATGGAGCGAGAACGTGGAGGACGCCTTTTTCGGCGACGAGATCGTCGTGCGCATGGAAAAGCTCGGCGACACGGAGCGCAAAATCACCATCGAGGGGGCGGAGCTATGCTGATCCTTGCCTTTGAATCCTCGGCGAAGGCCGCGTCCGTCGCCCTCGTACGGGACGGGAGCCTCGTCTCCCAGTACAGCCAGTGCAGCGCCCTCACGCACAGCCGTACCCTGCTGCCCATGGCGGAGGATATGCTGAAAAACGCCGAGCTCACGATCGGCGACGTGGATCTGTTCGCCGTGGCCCACGGTCCCGGCTCCTTTACCGGCGTGCGCATCGGCGTGTCCACGGTCAAGGGCCTCGCCTGGGCGGGCGGCAAGCCCTGCGTCGGCGTCTCCACACTCGAGGCCATGGCTTGGCACGGGCTCGCGGCTGGCCCCTACGTCTGTCCGGTGATGGACGCGCGGCGGCAGCAGGTCTACAACGCCCTTTTTGAAATCCGGGACGGAAAACCCGTCCGGCTGACGGAGGACCGCCCCATCGCGCTTTCGGAGCTTGCCCCGCAGCTCGCGGCCCTGCCCTCCCCCGTGTTTCTCGTGGGCGACGGCGCGGGCCTCACCGCAAAATACCTGGCGGACGCCGGCATCCCCTTCCGCCTCGCGCCGGAAAACCTGCTGTGGCAGAGCGCCTGGGGCGTGGCGATGGCCGCGCAGGACAAGACCCCCGGCACGGCGGACGCGCTGCTGCCCGTGTACCTGCGTCTCTCGCAGGCCGAGCGCGAGCGGCAGGAGCGAATGAACAAGGAACCAAAAGAATAATGATAGAAGGAGCACACAATCATGAGTAAAGTCTGCGTTTTCGACCACCCTCTGATCCAGCACAAGCTGTCCATCCTGCGCGATGAGCGCACCAGCGTCAAGGAGTTCCGCGAGTTGATCTCCGAGATCGCCATGCTGATGTGTTTTGAAGCCACTCGCGACCTGCCCCTGGAGGAGATCGACGTCAAGACGCCCGTAGCCGTCGCCAAATGCCGCCGCATTGCCGGCAAGAAGCTGGCCGTCGTGCCCATCCTCCGCGCCGGTCTCGGCATGGTCGACGGCATGGTGAGCATGATGCCCAACGTCAAGGTCGGCCACGTCGGCCTGTTCCGTGACCCGGAGACGCTCGAGCCCGTCAAGTACTACTTCAAGATGCCCCCCGATATCCAGGAGCGCGACGTGATCGTGGTCGATCCGATGCTGGCGACCGGCGGCTCCGCCTCCGCGGCCATCAGCTTCCTCAAGGAGACCGGCGTGAAGCATATCAAGCTCATGAGCATCATCGGCGCGCCCGAGGGCGTGGCCAAGATGCAGGAGGACCATCCGGACGTGGATATTTTCGTCGCCGCGCTGGACGACCACCTCAACGAGCACGGCTACATCGTCCCCGGTCTCGGCGACGCCGGCGACCGCATCTTCGGCACCAAGTAAACCGTTTTGCGTTTTGAGAAGGACAGGTTGCTCGTTTTTTCTCAAAGCAAAAACCAACGATCCAGTCCCCAATCAAGGGGACTGGATCATTGTCATAAAACCCCCGGATCGGAAACAGGGTGTTTCCGATCCGGGGGTTTTCTCTGCCGTCCTACTATTCTTCAAGAAGAAAGCTTGATCAGTTTCCGGGGTGGATTTGCGTCAGGCGAAGCGGCGGCCGCAGGGCATAATGGAGATATATGGTCAAGGCCGCCAACGATGCATGGCACAAACCCAGCCGGAAAGGCTCAAGTTTTTCTATTGAAGAATCGTATCAGTTCCCCATCATCAGGCGGATGACCTCTTTGTCGGTGCCGCGCATGCCGTCGCGCGCGATTGTGCTCACGGCGCGGATCGTGTTCTCCACGCCCTCGACCACGATGCCGTCGCCGCCGTAGAACTGGCTGTCGTGCATATACATGCGCATGCCGAGCATCCCCGCCTCCACCGCGGAGGCGATCTTCGCCGCGCAGCTCGCCTTGGCGCCGTCGCAGATCATGCCGGAGTTGATGGCGAGGGCGTTGACGATCGTGTGGGCGATCTCCTGAAAGCGGCCGCCGTAGAGATAACAGACCCCGGCGCCCGCTCCCGCGCCTGCGGAGGTGGCCCCGCAGTAGGCCGAGAGACTGCCGATGCCGGTCTTCAGGTGGATCGTCACCAGATTGGACACGGCCAGCGCCCGGAAGATCGTGCTCTCCGACACGCCGAGCTCCCGCCCATAGATGATGACCGGGACCGAGGCCGTGAGGCCCTGGTTGCCGCTGCCGGAGTTGATGACCACCGGCATCTCGCAGCCGTCCATCCGCGCGTCCGACCCGGCGGCGGCCATGGCCTTCGCCCGGTTGTGCACGGAATTGCCGTAGGAGCGCAGCAGGATCTTGCCGATCTCCGCGCCGTAGCCGCCCTTCAGCCCCGCCTCCGCGATGGCCATGTTGCAGTCGATCTGCCGCTGCAGGATCGGCTGCAGGCGCTTCACGTCCACGGAGTCGGCAAAGCACACGATGTCCTCCACATTGAGGCTCGCGCGGTTCTCCGGCACGGAATCCGCCTCCGCCGACCAGGGCTCCTCCCGCAGCGTTTCGCTGTTTTTCCGGACGCAGACGACGTTCGTGTGGTGGGAGACGATGTGGACGTAGGCGCTCTCCCCACCGGCGAAGAGCTCCACCGCGAGGTCGAAGGGCAGCTCGGACTCGGCCTCCCGGATCGTGATGTCGGCGCTCCCGAGCCATGCGTCCATCGCCGCCAGATCCTCTTCCCGCGCCTCGGCGATGACCTCCAGCTCCCGCTCGGCCCTGCCGAAGCAGAGCCCCGCGGCCAGCGCGCTGCGCATCCCCTTGCGCCCGCCCGTGTTCGGGACGACCACGCTTTTTACATTTTTGACGATGTTCCCGCTCACGGTGAGCACCGAACGCTCCGGCATGGCGCCCAGCGTATCGCGGGCCAGGGCGGCGGCGTAGGCGATGGCGATCGGCTCGGTGCAGCCCATCGCCGGGACCAGCTCCTCCCGCAGAATATCCAGGTACGTCTCCAACAGTTTTTCTTCCATCTCTGTCGCCCTCCCGGCAGCTCCCGTTTATTTGTCGATCCTTCTTGCCTCCAGATAGTAGCGCTTTTCGCGGGCATGGCCCATGGAGAAGGTCTTGCGCGGCAGCACGCCGAAGGCGGCGATGCCGGGGAAGAGCTCCTCCTTCTTCATGGCGGGCAGCAGGAAGCCGACCGCGTCCCCGCCGGAAGCGAGCGCGCGCAGCGCGTCCTCCCCGTGGATGTAGTCGATCCGGCCCGCGTTTTCGCGGAGGTATCCGTCCAGGAAGCGCTGCAGCGACGCGACCGGCATCCCGGCGACGTGCAACAGGCGCTCCCCGCCGCCGCTTATCACGGCCACGGGCGCGCCCTCCGGGGCGTCCAGCTCCCGGGCGGCCGCAGCGGCCAGCGCCGCGGCGTCGCAGCCGGTGACCACGCGGTGGATCGCCTCCCACTTCTGGGCGGGGCTGTGCAGGTTCTCCAGCTCCACCAGCGCCCAGCGGCAGGGGTGCTCCTGTCCGGGATGCTCCGCCTTGTACTGCTCCCAGACGGCCTTGGCGGTGGCGAGGGAGTGGTTCCCGTCCCCCACCGCGAACACAAGCGCGCGGTCTTTGGCGTACGCGTCCAGCCGCTCGCGGAGCTTGCGGGCGATCACGCCCTCGAGAAGCCAGCCCGCGATGTGCCCGCCGCCCTGCATCAGCTCGAAATCATAGAGCTTGGGGAGGGCGGCCTTCTGTCTGCCGAGCAGGCCGATCAGCAGGTCCTCCCTGTCATCGCACAGCAGCAGCGTGTGCGGCAGTTCCAGCGCCGCGCCCTGCCGGATGTGCATGCGGGGCGGGATGCGCTCGCGCACGGTCTCCTCGGTCGCGCGCACGGGCGTTCCGGCGTCGGGGGCATAGTCGTAGGCCTCCAGATCCAGCATGCCCACCACGCCCTGGCGCACGCTGCCGTCGGCCATCGTGCGCTCCACGTAGACGAAGGCGTTCCTGTACTCCCGGAGCACGCCCCTTTGCAGATAATCCCGCATGGTCTCGTGGATGGCGGCAGCGGCCGCCCCGTCATCCGCGCCGAGCGAGGCCTCCGGCAGGATCAGCCGCAGGGCCGAGGGCGCATCGCCGACGATGCGCGCCGTCTCCGCCCAGTATTCCGGCTCGGAGGAAAACTGGTCGCAGGCGATCACCGCCCACTTTTCCGCTTCCTCCTCCCGCGGCAGCAGGATATCCGCAGATCGAAAAATGTTCATGGCGTTTCCGCTCTCCCTTCGTCAATGACCTCAACCAGCAGCGCCAGCACCAGCCGCCGGTTCTCCGGCAGCTCGGCCACGCAGGTGCTGAGAGTCAGGATATGGTCCTCCAGCGCGATCTCCGTATCCCCGGGCACAACGGTGCCGGGCTCGGTGCTGTTGACGATCCGCTGCAGGAAGTCGATGCGCTCCTGCATCACGCTCTCGTCGTACGCCGCGTCGATGAGCACGTCGGGGAAGACCGTGGTGGCAAAGATCTTATAGTGGTATTCGGCCTCCGGGGTGTAGATCACGATCTCCCGGTGATCCATGAAAAAGGCCGGGTCGGCATAGTCCCGCAGGGCGCCGAACATACTGCCGTCCGCCATATTGTGGGCGTAGAGGATCGTATTGAAGCGCGAGAAGTCCTTCGGCACGCCGCTGAAGGAAAACACGCAGCCGGGCAGGCCCTCGCTCTCGTCCAGATTCCGGTTCAGGTAGTATTCATCGTCCCCGGCGCGCTGCAGCACGGGGTAGCTGACCGAGGTGCCCGGGATCTCGATCCAGGCGTAGATGTCGTCGTTCACCGTCTTCAGCGCCGCAAACTCGATGGGTGAGACGTAGGGGATCGGCGTGGGCGTCGGCTCGGGCGTCGGTTCCGGGGTGGGCGCGGGCGTCGGCTCCGCCGTGGGGGCGGCGCTTACCGCGGCTTCGCGCGCCATGCTGCGCGCGTCCAGCATCCGCCCGACGAGGATCAGCGCCAGCGCCATCAGCGCAAACAGCAGCGCCCCGACGAGGGGAAGCGTTCTTCTTCTCTTTCTCATTTTCCGCCGACCGTCCGTTCCGCCGAAGCCGCGCCGGGCAGGCCGGAAACCGCAGCTATATTTGCGTTGGTATTCATTCCCGTTTCCTCAGGGTGAAGCGCGGGCGGCGGCGCCGCCGTCCCCGGTTCACCGTTCCTTCTTCATTCGATTTTCACGCTCATGCGGCGGCCGCCGAGTTCATAGCTGAGCGTCAGCCCCCGCTCGTTGTCCACGCGGACGTTCTTCGCCTCGCGGTTGCGCAGGAGCTGCTCGTACTGGGCCTTCGCCACCGCGCCGTACTTCGCCATGTTGTCCGAGTGCAGCAGCACGCCGCCGAGCACGCTGTTGACCGTGGCGAGGAGATACTTCTGCCCGTCCGTGAGCTTGAGGTTCTCGTCCCGCAGGAAGAACACGTCCGGATCGTTGAGCCAGGCGCGGCCGTTGAGCTGGCGGCGGTACACCGTGTTGCCGATCGACTGGCGCGTGGAGATGCGCTCGCGGTGGGCAAGGCGCATATGGGGCTTGTCGTCCCAGTCCAGCGTCACGTCGCAGCCGATGCGGCAGTAGTCCACCAGCCCGAAGGCGGGCATGACGGGCGCGCCGCAGCCGAGGATCAGCTTGTCCCCGCACAGGCGGCGCAGCAGTTCCATCGCGCGGATCATGCGCGCCGCGCGTGTCTCGCTTTCGCTGCCGAAGGGGGCGGCGGCGTAGAGGAAGTCCAGCTTCACCAGGTCGTAGCCCCACTCGTTCAGGACCCGGTCAAAGACCTTCTCCAGATAGGCCACGACCTCGGGATTGTCGATATCCAGCCCGAAGAAGCCGCCCCAGTTGCAGCCCGCGCTCCAGGGCTCGCCCTTTTCGTCCTTCAAAAACCAGTCCCGATGCTCGCGGTAGACGGCGGAATCCTTCCTCGCCGCGAAGGGCGCGAGCCACAGCCCCGCCCGGAAGCCGGCGGCGTGGATGGCGTCGGCCGCGGCCTTCATCCCCTGCGGGAACTTGGCGGCGTCGGCCTCCAGCCAGTCGCCCACCCCGGGCTCCCAGCCGTCGTCGATCTGGAAGAGGTCGCCGGGGCGAAGCCTGCCGATGCAGCCCTCCAGATCCTCCCGGATGCTCCCGGCGCTGATGTTCTCGTAGCGGTTATACCAGCTCGTGTAGCCCGCGATCTTCTCCTGCGTGCGGGCGCGCACGCCGAGCGCGGCAAACCAGTCGTCAAAGACCCTGTCCTCCCCGCCGCGGGCGAGAAACAGGTCGAAGGCATGGAAGGCGCCGCCGCACCGGAGTCCCGCGCAGTCCCGCTCCACGCGCAGCTCGCGGCTGGCGCTGTTGTACCGGAACAGGGTATAGCCGGGGTGCTCGTCGAGCGAGGCGACGAGGCGGTAATCCTCTCCCTCCCGGAAGTAGCAGTAGCTCATACCGTGGGTGACGCCCTGCTGCTCGGGGTAGCTGACGAAGTTATAGTCGCCGTAGCGGTCGAGGCCGTAGTGCCTCACCACCGCTTTGGGCAGGTGCCCGATGCCGTGGGTATGCGCGTCGCGGTCATACTCCGGCGAGTAGGTCCAGCTCTGGAATCCGTTCATGAAGACGCGGCCGGAGGCGCTCAGCGGCATGCTCATCGAGCCCTCCACCCGGACGATCGTATCCTCCGGCAGCTCCGGCACGATATGCAGCGCGCCGTTCGGGACGTCGCAGCTTCCGAAGACGGGCGGGTGGTCTTTCAGCGTGATCTTGTAGTTGAATCGGTTCGCCATGTCTCTCTCCTCACTTTACCGAAAAGTCCAGCACGACCGGCGCGCAGCCCTCGCATGACACCGTAAGGCTCGCCTTGCCGCGCTTGCCGTTGGTTTTGACGTAGCAGCCGCACATACCGCCCTCGGCGGTGGCCGTGTCCGGCCCCACCAGGCTCAGCGCGCCGCGCAGCCTGAACTTCACGGGGAGCTGCGCGTAGGGGGCGCCGTTGCCGTTTTCGTCGAGCACGCGCACGCGGACGGCCGCCATGTCATAGCTCTCGCCCTCATGCAGCGTTTTCTGGCTCGCGCGCACCTCCAGATGCAGCGCGCTGCCCGGACAGCGGGTCTGGGACACGACCGCCACGCCGTCCTTCACGCCCTCGAAGCGCCAGCGGGTGGCCTCGCCGCCCCAGTTGCCCACATATTTGCCGAAGAGGGCGACGCCGTCTTCCAGCTTCATGCCGAAGCGCGCCATGCAGTAGAGCATCTTGGCCTTGTCCGCGGCGGGCATGTTGCTCATACCGTACTTCCCTGCGGAGATCAGCGCCTCCTTGAGCGGCTGCGCCTTGGCCCTCGGGAAGCCCTCCTGCGTCTCGAGCAGGCAGCCGATCGTGTCGTCAATGAGCACCGGGCCGTGCCTGAGCCCGTCCCAGCCCTTCGGCGTGAAGGAGGCCACAAAGTTGTCGTTTTTATACAGATCCACCCGGTCGGCGTTGGTGAACACGTAGATCTCGCCCACGTTGCCGCCGGGGTAGTCGCCGATGTCCATGGGGTTTCCGACCTCGAGCACCGCGCGCTCCTCCCCTTGGCTGGCGTAGAAGGCGGCGGCGAGCTTCGGGTTGCGGAAGGCGTCCGTCACGCCGTGGTAGCAGACCTTGTCGCCGGAGCCGAAGTCCTTGTGGGTGGGGTAGTCGAACATACACCAGCCGAAGCAGCCGGCGTGCTCGCCGTCGGCCATGGCAGCGTTGAGGACGCGGGCATGGCGCAGGGCGTGCTCCTGCCGCTTCGCCCAGGGGTCAAAGCTCTTGGTGGGGAACATGTGGCCGCTGTGCTCGGAGATGAGCAGGGCCTTCTTCCTGTCCGGCGTGACCTTGTCCTTGGGCCGGCAGCCGGGGTTGTCCCCGGTGTGGGAGAAGTCGTTGAAGGCGTACACGTCCTCCAGCAGGCTGCTCTTTTCAAGGTAACGCACGCCGGAGGTGGGCCGGCTGCAGTCGAGTGCGCGGCAGAGGGCGTTGGTGCGCGCATAGAAGTCGTCGTAGTCCTGGCTCTCGTTGATGCGCACGCCCCAGAGGACGATGCTCGGGTGGCTGCGGTACTGCATCACCATCTCGCGCACATTTTCCACCGCCTGGTCCTGCCACTGCCGATCGCCCACATGCTGCCAGCCGGGGATCTCGGTAAAGACCATCAGGCCGAGCTCGTCGCAGGCGTCGATGAAATGCTGGCTCTGGGGGTAGTGGGAGGTGCGCACGGCGTTGCACCGGAGCTCCTCCTTGAGGATGCGCGCGTCCTCCCACTGCAGGTGCGCCGGGGCGGCGTAGCCGATGTAGGGGTAGCACTGGTGGCGGTTGAGGCCGCGCAGGAAGCTCTTTTTCCCGTTGAGATAAAAGCCGTCGGCCCGGAATTCCACGGTGCGGAAGCCGAAGCGCTTTTCCACGGTGTCCAGAATGCGCATCTCCCCGTCGAGCAGCTCCGCCCGCAGGGTATAGAGCTTCGGGCTCTCCGGGCTCCAGGCCTTCGCATAGGGCACGCGGACCGTGAAGCTGTCGCGCCCGAGTTCGGAGGCCACGCGCTTTTCGCCGTCAAAGACGGACAGGCGCACAAGCTCCGCCTCTCCCGCCAGCGTGAGGCGCGCCTCCAGCCGGTCGAGGCTCGGGGTGAAGACGAAGAGATCCTCGATATAGTCCCGCTCGCGCACGTCCAGCCAGACCTCGCGGTAGAGCCCGCCGTAGGTCAGGTAGTCGATCACAAAGCCGAAGGGCGGCACCGCGCCGTTCTCCGTGCTGTCGAGCCGGACGCAGACCGTGTTCTCCCCGCCGGCCTCCACCAGATCGGTGATCTCGGTGCGGAAGGCGGTGTAGCCGTTTCTGTGCTCGGCACATTTGACGCCGTTGACAAAAACCTCGCAGATGTGCGCCGCGCCGTCGAACTGCAGGAACAGCCGCTTGCCGCGCAGCTTCTTGGGGATCTCAAGCGCGCGGCGGTAACCGTACACGCCCTCGTAATTCCCGGGACCGGCGTAGTGGAGCGGCGTCTCCTTCACGCTGTGGGGCAGCCGGACGGCCACGGTCTCCCCGCCGCCGTGCAGCAGCTCCTCCGACCAGCTCTCGGCGAACTCCCATCCGCTGCAAAGATTGATCATGTCGCGTTTCCTCCGTCCATGTATTTTCAGTAATCGGCATTCGGTTTTTTCCGCGGGGAAGCCTTCCGCTTCCCGTCCCCGGGCCGGGACAGCGGGCAGACGCCCACACTTTATCAGTATGATTGTACCATATTTCGCCCTCCGTACACAAGCCGGATTTGTCACTTCGCGCCCCATATTTTTATCGCAGAAAATGAGGCGCTCGCGGTTGACACCGCACGGTGCTTTCGTGTATAATTGTTTGGACATGCCATATGCTTTACCCATAAGCTGATTCATCATCTAATATACTTGACAGAGAGGAAGCAACACATGGAAACCAAAAACATTCGCAACATCGCCCTCCTCGGCCACGGCAACAGCGGCAAGACCAGTCTGGCTGAGAGCATGCTCTTCGTCACCGGCGCCGTCGACCGCCAGGGTAAGGTCACCGACGGCAACACCGTCTGCGACTACGACGCCGAAGAGATCAAGAGACAGATCACCATTTCCTCCTCCGTCGCTCCCGTGAGCTACGCCGGAAACAAGATCAACGTTCTCGACTGCCCCGGCTACTTTGACTTCGTGGGCGACGTGCTGTGCGCCCTGCGCGCGGTCGAGGCCGGCTTCATCCTGCTGACCGCGAAGGACGGCCTGTCCGTCGGCGCCGAGCGGAGCTGGAAGTACCTCAAGGCTGCGAACCTGCCCACCGCCTTCGTCGTCTCCAAGGCCGACGAGGAGCACGGCGACTACTTCGCCGTCGTCGAGGCGCTGCGCGCCAAGTACGGCAGCATCGTCGCGCCCGTGACCATCCCCAGCTCTGACGGCAAGGGCGTCATCGACCTTGTGCACAACGTCTGCTACACCTCCAACGGGGCCAAGACCGTCAAGGGCGCCGTCCCCGCGGCCGACGCCGGCCACGTGGAAGATCTGCGCATGGAGCTGATGGAGACCGCCGCCGGCGCCACCGAGGAGCTCATGGAGAAGTTCTTCGACACCATGGAGCTTGAAGAGGCCGATATGGTCGCCGGTATCAAGGCCGGTATGAAGGACCGCAGCGTCGTCCCCGTGTTTGCGAGCGCCGCCATGGCGAACGTCGGCACCGAGGCCCTGCTGCAGGGCATCGTGGACTACGTTCCCAACCCCGCCGAGATGGACGGCGTGGACCCGAACGGCCCCGTCCTCGGCTTCGTGTTCAAGACCGTGTCCGACCAGTTCGGCAAGTACAGCTTCGTCAAGGTGCTCAAGGGCGCCGTCACCTCCGACCTGTCCCTCAGAAACGTGCGCGCCTCCAGCACCGATAAGCTGGGCCGCCTCTACACCGCCTCCGGCAAGAAGATGACCGAGGTCAAGGACGCCTGCTGCGGCGACATCGTCGCCATCGGCAAGATGGACTGGAAGACCGGCGACACCGTCTGCGATCCCAGAAACGAGGTCGAGCTGCCCGCCATCGAGATCCCCGAGCCCTGCTACTCCGTGGCCATCGCCCCCAAGACCAAGGGGCAGGACGACAAGGTCGCCACCGGCCTCGCCCGCCTCAACGAGGAGGACATCTCCTTCTCCCTGGTCAACAACGCCGAGACCCACCAGATGGTCATCTCCGGCGCCGGCGACATCCAGGTCGACGTGCTCTGCGCCAAGCTCAAGAGCCGCTTCGGCGTCGATACCGAGCTCAAGCCCGCCCGCGTCGCCTACCGCGAGAAGATCAAGGGCCGCGTCGAGGCCCACGGCCGCCACAAGAAGCAGTCCGGCGGTTCCGGCCAGTTCGGCGACGTCTGGGTCCGCTTCGAGCCTCAGGACGAGAGCGATGAGATGATCTTCGCCGAGGAAGTCTTTGGCGGCTCCGTTCCCAAAAACTTCTTCCCCTCCGTCGAGAAGGGCCTGCGCAACGCCGTGCAGAAGGGCGTGCTCGCCGGTTACCCGCTGGTCGGCCTGAAGGCCACCCTGTACGACGGCTCCTACCACCCCGTCGACTCCAACGACATGGCCTTCCAGACCGCCGCGCGCCTGGCCTACCAGGACGGCATCCCCAAGGCCAAGCCCACCATCCTCGAGCCCATCGGCCTGCTGCAGGTCACCATCCCCGACGCGAATCTGGGCGATATCATGAGCGATATCTCCTCCAAGCGCCGCGGCACCGTGCTCGGCATGAACGCCGAGGACGGCATGCAGACCGTCGAGGCCGAGGTCCCCATGGCCGAGATGGGTTCCTACACCATCGACCTGCGCTCCATGACCCAGGGCCGCGGTTCCTTCACCCTGAAGTTTGTCCGTTACGAGGAAGCCCCCGGCAACGTGCAGCAGAAGGTCATCGAGGAAGCCAAGGCGCTGGCCGAGCAGGAATAAGACGATTTCCGGGGATGTGTATCAACACATCCCCGGAGTTTTGAGCCGTGAGTTTTGAGGCGTACGGGATACCTGAGAAACAGGAAGCAACATCCTTATCTTTCTCGTCCTTTCTCCCTCCTTCACACGACTCCCTGTTGGCCTGTTCCTCATCGTTCTCCTCAAAGCTCCGCTCCCAAAACTCAAATCTGAATCGGTGATACGATGAACACGAAGCTATCCAACATCAAGAATATCGCCTGGGCGATCGCGATCATCCTCTCGCTCGCCGCGGTGCTGGTCGGCCTGGGCTTCACGGCCTTCACCCGCCACCGGGGCGAGATGCAGCGGCCGACCGTCCTGGTGGGAAACGCCGCCGCCGAACGCGACACGGCGGCCGCCGCCGCCAAAAAGGCCGAGGAGGAGGCGCAGCAGCAGGACCCCGGCACGGTCTATCTGCTGGGCGAGAGCGGCGACGCCGGGCAGGCCTATGTCGACTCGCTCACCTTCCTGGTGGACAGCGCGCTGATCGGCCTGCGGGACTACGGTCTGCTCTCGGACGGCACCGCCACCGCGCAGGTCTGGGGCACCGCCTCGGGCAGCGTCCCCGCCACGGCGCTTGCGAGCTTCACCATCCGCTACCCCGGCGACGGCTCGGAGATCTCCCCGGCGGACGCCGCGATGATCGCCAAGCCCTCCCGCCTCGTGATCTCCCTCGGGACCGACAGCCTGAAGCAGACCAACGAAGCCGACTTCATCGCCGGCTATGAGGCGCTGATCCGGGGGATCCAGCAGGCGAGCCCCGACACGAAGATCATCGTCTGCACCATCACCTCCGTGACGGGCAGCTATTCCGGCAACGACGGGCTGGACAACGCCGCCGTGAAGGACGCCAACCGCTGGCTCGCGCAGATCTGCGCCGACACCGACGTGTATCTGGCGGACGCGGCCTCCTGCGTCAGCGAACGGGACGGCACGCTTGAGACACAGTACGCTTCCGCAAACGGCAAGACCCCCAACTCCGCGGGGCTGACGCAGATCCTCCAGTACCTGCGCACCCACGCGATCGCCTGAGGACCCGGCCCGCGCCGGGAAGCTCCCTTCTTTCCGGAAGCGCAGGCGTCAACAGAAGCACCTGCGAATTCGTATTCAGGATACGAATTCGCAGGTGCTTTCTTTTTTTCGGTATGTTGTGCTTGCCGGGGCAGGGAACTATCTCACGATCTGCTTGATGAGCTTCGGGCGCGCAACGGGCTCGTCCGAGAACTCATAGCAGCCGAGCAGCATCTGCGCGGCCTCTCGCGCCTTCTCCCCGCACGACGCATGGATCACGGCGAGGCTCTCCCCCGCCTCCACCGAGTCGCCGACCTTCTTGCGCAGCACCACGCCGACGGAGAGGTCGATCGCGCTCTCCTTGGTGGCGCGGCCGCCGCCCAGATGCATGGAGATGAGGCCCACCCGCTCGGCGTGGATGCGTCTGACCCAGCCGCGTTTTTCCGCCGGGACCTCCAACGTCACCGCCGCCTGCGGCAGCAGGTCCGTATCTTCAATCGCCGCCGGGTCGCCGCCCTGCGCCTTTACCATCGCGGCCAGCTTCCCGAGCGCGCTGCCGTCCTCGACGGTCCTGAGCAGCTCCTGTCTGGCCTCCTCCACGCTCCGCACGACGCCGGCCTCCGCCATCATGCAGGCGCCGAGCGTCAGGCAGAGTTCAAGCAGGTCTCCCTTTTCCTCGCCGCGCAGCACCGCGATGGCCTCCTTGACCTCCACGGCGTTGCCGACGGCATAGCCGAGCGGCTGGTCCATATCGGTGATGACCGCCGCGCACTTGCGCCCGGCGAGCCGCCCGATCCGGGTCAGCCCGCGGGCAAGGGTCTCGGCCTGCTCCTCGGTCTTCATGAACGCCCCGTCGCCGCACTTGACGTCCAGCACGATCACGTCCGCCCCGCTCGCAAGCTTTTTGGACATGATGGACGAGACGATCAGCGGGATCGACGGCACGGTGCCCGTCACGTCCCGCAGGGCGTAGATCTTCTTATCCGCCGGGACGAGGTCGGCAGTCTGGCCCATGATGGCGATGCCGATGTCGTTGACGCTGCGGAAAAAGCTCTCTTCGCTGATGGCGGTGGTAAAGCCGGGAAAGCTCTCGAGCTTGTCGATGGTGCCGCCGGTGTGACCCAGTCCGCGGCCGGACATTTTGGCGATCTTCAGCCCCGCCGCCGCCACCATCGGGCAGAGGATCAGGCTGGTCTTGTCGCCCACGCCGCCGGTCGAGTGCTTGTCCGCCTTGATGCCCCGGATGGGGCTGAGGTCCAGCGTCTCGCCCGAGTGCATCATGGACATGGTCATGTCCAGCGTCTCCCGGTTGTCCATGCCGCGCAGCAGGATCGCCATGCACATGGCCGACATCTGGTAGTCGGGGATCTCTCCGCGGGTATAGCCCTGCACCATGAAGTCGATCTCCTCGGTACTCAGCGCGCCGCCGTCTCGTTTTTTCGCCAGCAAATCGGTCATCTGCATCCTGATCACCATTCCTTGCAATAAGCATACGGCAAAGGATTCCGGGAATCGTTCGCCGCCGGGCTTGTCGTTCGGCAGGGAAAGCCGTCGCGGGATCGGCCGTCTCCCTGTCTTATTCTCATTATAATGCAATTACCAGCGAAAAACAATGTACTTTTTGTCTGCAATCACCGCAGTTTTCACTTTTTTCGACCCGCTTCGCAGCTCGGCGGGGATGGCGACCAGCCCGCGCGCCCTGTCATACAGCACGCCGTTTTTCCCCTCCGCCCAGCGCGCGCCATCCCGCGGCGCCGGCGAGGGCGTTTCCTTCCCCCGCCTCTCCCCCGGCGCCGTCGCCGCGTAACGGATCGCGCCGGGCAGCTCGCGGCGGCTCAGGCGGCGGATCAGGCGGCAGCCGCTCTCGCCCGGCTCCATCACGCCGAGCTTTTTCCAGCCGCCGGACGTGCAGAGGAACAGCCGCGTCATCTTCCTCCGACCGTCAAGCCGCGCCTCAAACACCGTATACAGGCCCTCCTGCCGGGCGTAAAGCCGCCCGATCTCCCCGCCGTTTTCCAGAATCGGATAGTCCATAAAAACACCCCGCTGCGTCAGAAGAAGCGCGCAGCACTCCGCTTCCGCCTTTGCGCGAAAGCTGTGCTCTGTTCCTCCTTCTTCCTTTGCGCCTCAAAGGTCATGCCTTTGAGGCGCAAAAACACCCCGTTCAGTGTATGAACGGGGTGTTCGCCATTATTCCGTGAAGGGCAGGCCCATACTGACCGCGAGCGCGTTGTCCACCGCGGTCATGGTTTTCTCATCGAGCCGCCCCATGCATTGGCGCAGCCGGGATTTGTCCAGCGTGCGGATCTGCTCGAGCAGGATGATGCTGTCCCGGTTCAGGCCGGTCGTCTGGCTGGACAGGCGGATATGGGTCGGCAGCCTCGCCTTGCCGGTCTGGCTGGTGATCGCCGCGGCGATTACGGTGGGGCTGTGGCGGTTGCCGGTGTCGTTCTGGACGATCAGGACCGGGCGCATTCCGCCCTGTTCGCTGCCGACCACCGGGCTCAGGTCGGCAAAATAGATGTCTCCTCGTTTGACCATCTTTCTCACACTCCGGGGAAAAGAATCGCCCAAACCAGTATATGTAGGTCTATGGGTGTAATGCTATTGTCCCACGGGAGCGCGCGTATTATTCGGAAGGAGGAAGGAATCACAAAAAATGAACCATGCGGAGCAGCTTTGCGGCGATTACGATCGGTTCTCCTCCGGTGAGCCCCTCAATTGTTCCTTCTTCATGATTCACGGTTCGCTAGTTCAAAAATCCCCCGTCCACGGTGATGACCTGCCCGGTGATGTAGGGGTTTTCCGCGACGGCGAGGACCATCCGGGCGATCTCCTCGGGCCGGCCGAGCCGACCGAGCGGGATCTCCCGGGCAAGCTGCTCGAGCGTCTCTTTTCCGAGCACCTGCACCATGTCCGTGTCGATGACGCCGGGCGCGACGCAGTTGACGCGGATGCCGGAGAGGGAGAGCTCGGCCGAGAGCGAGCGCGTCAGGCCGATGATCGCGTGCTTGGTGGAGGAATAGGCGGCCTCGCAGCTGGCGCCGTGGCTGCCCCAGATGGAGGAGATGTTTACGATGCAGCCCGCGTGCGCGTGGAGCATCGGGCCGAGCACGGCCTGGCTGCAGTGGAAGCAGCCGCCGACGTTTACGGCGTAGAGCCGCTGCCAGGTTCTGCTGCTGTTTGGCGATGCCCGCATTGTTGACGAGCAGCGTGACCGGCCCGAGCTCCCGCTCGATGCGCCTCACCATCGCCCACACCGCCTCGCGGTCGGCCACGTCGGCCTGCTGGGTGATGACCTCGCCGCCCTCGGCGCGGAGGCTTTCCGCGAGCGCCCCGGCCTTGTCGGCGCGCTCGCGGTAGTTGATGCAGACGGCATAGCCCGCGCGGCTCAGCGCCGTCGCGATCGCGGCGCCGATGCCGCGGGAGGACCCTGTGACCAAAGCGACTTTTTTCATTGCTTCAGCCCCTCCTCGATGCGCCTGCGCGCGTAGTCGGACAGCTCGACCGTGCTCATGGCCTTGACCTGCGCTGCCGGGATCACCTCAAGGATGTCGAGATATACGTCGGTCGGGCGCAGGAACAGGCGCTTTTTGATCTTTTCTGTGCCCCGCACGCAGGCAACGGCAAGCGGGACGTTTGCCCGCTGGGCGGTCTTGAAGGAGCCGGCATGGAAGGGCAGCAGCTCGCTTGTCTTGCTGCGGGTACCCTCGGGATAGATGCCGACGGAGCAGAGGTCGCGCTTCAAGTAATCGGCAGCGGTGAGGATGGTTTTGAGCGCCGCGCGGTCGTTTTCGCGGTCAATGGGCAGATAGCCCGCGCTGTAAGCGATATCGCCGACCATGGGGATCTCCAGATTGGAGGGCTTGGAGATAAAAGAGATGTTCCATTTACAGAGGAAGGCGATGACCATCAGCGGATCGAACATGGACTTATGGTTGCAGACGAAGAGGAAGCGGCTGTCCTCAGGCAGCTTGTCCTCACCGCTGATATGGGGCTTCAAGCCGCCGTAGAGGCAGAGGAAGCGCCCCACGCCCCGGCAGGCCTCCCGCGCCCTGGGATTCTGCTTCTCCAGGGGTTTCGTGCGGTCAACGGGCAACACCAGCAGCCACCACACGGTAAGATACACCAGATGCATCAGCGCGAACACGAGCACAAAAACGAGCACGCCGAGCAGCCAGTGCCAATGCGCCAGCGCAACGACAGCCCAGGCCGCGGCGAGTGCGATGAGCAGGAACAGGATCGCGTAAATCATAAGCGGGTACCTCTTTTTTATTCACAGAACTACCCGCTTATTGTATACCAGCGCCGGAGAAAAAGCAAGCCGCGCCGGCGCAGGGTTCTTCTCCGGCAAGGGGGCCTCCCCTCAGTCCGCCAGCTGCCTGAGCGCCTGATCCGCGCCGGTGGCGGCGAGTCCGGAGGCGATGCCGACGGCTGCGGCGTCGATGAGGTTCGAGGCCGGGAAATCGGGCATTGCGAACATGGCGGCAAGGCCCAGCAGGCCGCCCAGCGCCCCGCACAGCAGCGGGATCCACCTGTTGTCGAGCTTTGAGAGCTTGACGCCCAGCCCGCCCAGGTAGCAGATCAGCGTGATTCCGGTAATTTCCATTGATATTCTCCTTCCGTAATGCCCCCAAAGGAAGCGGCGCAAAGCGCCGACGGGGGCACAGCTTTGTTACAGGCCCGCAGCCCGGATGCCGGCAGCAGGCATTCTCATTTGTGCGCCTTCTGATTAAGGTGCTTTTCGATCCGGCCGATGGCCTCCGTCACCGGGCCGTTGCAGCCCTGCTCCTTCAGGCCCTTCAGACAGGCCAGCACCCCGTAGGTCAGCACGCCCTGCTCCTCCTTGAGGTCGCCGATGTCCTCGTCCTGTTTCTCCTGCTTGCGGTACCAGTTGTAGGCGCGGTTGTAGGAGCCGAGCAGGGCGAGCGCCGCGGCGAGCACGGCGGAGGCCGTGATGAGGTTCTGCATGGTGATATACATCTCCTCTCACGCCCCCAGCAGTCCGCTCCAGCTCTCCGGGCCAAGCACGCCGTCGACGGCGAGCCTCCGCGCCCGCTGGAACCGATAGAGCGCGCCGTAGGTCGCCGGGCCGAAGTCCCCGTCCGCGCCCCACGGCCCGCAGCGGAAGCCGCGCCCGATCAGCAGAAGCTGCGCGGCGCGCACACTCTCGCCGGTGTCGCCGCGCCGCAGCGTCGGCAGCGTGAGCTCGCAGTGCCCGGGCTCCGTCTCCGGGCGCTGTTCCTCCGTCCTTTCCTCCGCGGCCGGGCGCTCCGGCTCCTCGGCAAGGCTCAGATAATCCGGCTGCCCGTAGCCGCGGATAAAGCGGGCGTCGATGTTGATATCCCGCAGCCCGACCGCGTCGGACTTGTTGCCCTCGATGACCTTGACGAGGTTGCCCTTCACGCTCAACACAAGCCCCACATGGTCGCTGGAGCCGCGGCAATCGCCTGCGCCGGAATCCTCCCAGTCGTAGAAGATCAGGTCCCCGGGGCGCGGCACGGCGAAGTCCTGCTCCTCGAAGCGGCCCGCCTCCTGGTAGCGGGCGATCATCGGATCGCAGGCGCACTCGGGAAAGAGGATCTTCCCCAGCCCCGCCTTCTCTCCGACGGCCGAAACGAAGGCGGCGCACCAGGGGTCCTGATACGTCATCCGGTAGCCTCTCGGCAGCGGGCTGATGCGGTTATATACGTCGATGATCTCGCGGTGGCTGCCGTCGTCCTCCCGGCGTCCGAGCCAGGCGCGCGCCGTCCGGCAGACCGTTTCCCGCAGTTCGTTTTCCGTCATGCTTCTCTCCTCAGCGCTGCGACAGGCCGCCCTTGTAGCCGGAGGAGCTGCCGCCGGACGAGCGTCCGCTCCTGCCGGTCACGGTGCTGCCGCCCGTACTCTTGTGGCTTGTGGAGACGGTGCCGTCCGTTCCGCTGCTGACCGGGCTGCGATAGACGGCTGCGGTCTGGCCGCCTCTCGTGCGCTCAAACTCGCGTCGCAGCGCGTCGGCGGACGCGCGGCTCAGTCCCGCCGCGCCCAGCTCCGCGTCGCTGGGGCTGTAACCGGAAGCGGAGATCAGCTTGACCAGATTCTGGTAGCTGTCCTGCTGCTGCTTATAGCTCTGCTGCGCGGCCTTGCTCTGCTGTTCCGCGCGGTAGCGCTCGTCGGCGATCGCGTCCCGCTGACGCTGGTAAGCCGCCGCCTGTCGGGCGGCCTCCTGTTCCCGTTCGCCCTCAAGCCGCGCATTGGCCAGCTCGTACTGCCCGCGCAGGGCCTCGCCCTCGTCGGCGTAGCGCTGGTACGCCATCCCGTACAGCTCGGGCAGCGCTTCGCCGAGCTGGCGAAGATACTCGTCAAACTGCTGCTGCCCCACCGCCTGGGCATAGCTGGAGCCGTAGCCGCCGGTCAGCGCGGCGGCGCTTCCCATCGTATCGCGCATGGCCAGCCGCCCGTTCTGGACGTAGCGGTCGGCGTAGCTGCGGTACAGCGGGTCGTCCGCCGCGCGGTAGGAAAAGGGCTGCCGCCCCATGATCGCCTGATACAGCGCCTCTACCTCGGCGTCGAGGCCGTTCTCCTCTCTGCTGAAAATGCTTGCCATAGTTCCTCCTTGCGGGGACAACGCCCCCGCTGTATTCTCTTCGTTCTTTTGATCGTTCCGCTCCGTATTCTTTCCTTGCCGACGTCTCCTGCCCTTTCCGTATTCACGAGGCCCTTGGTTCACTTCCATCGTCCGACAGCGATATAGCTGAGCGGAACGGAGAGATTCGTGCCGGACGTCTGTCTCATGATAGCGACCTGATTCCATTTGGTTGCGGTACAAACGGCATTAACAATGATGCCGGAGACCTTCGCCTTACATGTCACGGAAAGGGCCGGCTCAGAGAGGAAGGGGGCCGGAAACGTCACGTCGGGATTGGCATCGCTTACATACATCGCGCCCCAGGACTGGTAGGATGAAGAAATGGTTACGCTTCCCCAGCAGATCAGCGTTCCGTCCGGAAATTTGCAGTAACCGTTGGCGCTGTCATTGGAAAGCTTCTCAATGACTCCGCTTGCCATTACTCAGCCTCCGTTTCCCGGATTCGGTTGTCGATGATCTCAGATGCGATGCAGATGCCGTCTTCCCGGACGATCTGCACCAACTCATACTGAACGCCGTCCTTGTCGATGTCGGCGGCAATGATGGAATGCCAACGCTTTTTGGCCTGCGTTTCCTGGTCGAAAGCTTCAATGCTGTTGCT
>ONOL01000037.1 GCA_900319465.1 uncultured Eubacteriales bacterium
AACATGTTGATGGTCGGGGTGCCGAGCCTGCGCCCCAGATGGTAGCCGGAGTGCACGGTGTCGGCCAGGGTGTGGGGATGTCCCAGCCAGCGGCGGACTTCCTCCATGTCCCCCGCCTCGATCAGCTCGCGGATATGGGTGGAGCTGACGACCTGGCCGTCCAGCATGACGGGCGGGATCACGTCGCAGCCGAGTCCGTTCTCCGCGCAGTATTCCCGCAGGCGCTCCACCGTGCCCTCGCCCCGGTAACCGAAGCAGAAGTCGTGCCCGACGACGATGTGGCAGATGGCGAGCTCCTGCACGATGCTCTCGATGAACTGCCGCCAGGGGATGCGCATGGTGTGCTCGGAAAAATGCAGGAACACGACGTTTTCGATGCCGAACTCGCGGCGGATCAGGTCCTCCCGGCCAATGGCGCTGTTGATGAGCGGCACGTCCTTGTGGAATACCAGCGTATCCGGGTGCACGTCGAAGCTCAGCACCGAGGGCACGGCGCCGAGTGCGGCCGCGCGCTCCTTCGTCCTGCGAAGAAGCGCCGCGTGCCCGATATGCACCCCGTCAAAAAAGCCAAGGGCGATGACCCGTCTGATCTCTGTCATGTCTGCCTCGTTCCCTGTGATTTTCGGGCGGCCGCGAGAGCCGCTCCCGGCGACCTTGTCACTGCGGATGCTTTTCGGCGTCATCCTGAGCGGAGTGAAGCGCAGTCGAAGGATTGCAGAAGATTCTTCGTCGCCCCCGGCTCCCCAGAATGACAGGTTTTCCGTGTGACCGCGTATTCCCGTTACACTTCAAAAAAACTCTTGAGCGTCGTCATTTCCCCGTCCCGCACGCGCACGAGCGCGAGGAATTCCCCGCTCTCGCCGTACAGGCGGTACTCCCCCGGCGGCGTTTTCGCGGGCAGGCTTGCGCCGCAGCGGATCTTCCGTTCGCCGGCGGCGCCTGCCGTGAGCTTCGGACAGGCCGCAAAAAGGCTGTCCACCGGCAGCAGCAGCTCCTCCGCGCGGCCCTGCTCCGCCGCCTCGATGACGGACGCGAGCGTATGCGCGTCCTCCAGGCGGAAATCGCCCGCCCGCAGCCGCCGCAGCGCGCTCATACAGCCGCCGCAGCCCAGCACCGTGCCGACGTCGTGGCAGAGCGTGCGCACGTAGGTGCCTTTGGAGCAGGTGATATCGAACAGGAAGTCCCCCCCCTCCTCCTCGCCGACCAGCGACAGCGAGCGGATGCACACGCGGCGGGGCCTGCGCTCCACCTCGCCGCCCCGGCGGGCGATCTCGTAGAGCTTCCGGCCTTTGACCTTGATGGCCGAGTACATGGGCGGGATCTGCTCGATCTCCCCCCGGAAGCGGGAGAGCGCGGCCTCCAGCTCCTCCCGGGAGACCGGGCGGGGCGTGCCGCCGACGGGAGTGCCGGTGGTGTCCTGCGTGTCGGTCGCGAGGCCGAGCCGCAGCCGCGCCAGATAGCGCTTGTCGTGGCTCTCGGCAAATTCCACCGCGCGCGTCGCGCGGCCGACAAAGAGCACGAGCAGCCCCGTCGCCATGGGGTCGAGCGTGCCGGAGTGGCCGATGCGCTTTTCGTGCAGGACGCCGCGCAGCTTCGCCACCACGTCGCTGCTCGTCCAGCCCATGGGCTTGTCGATCAGCAAGATGCCGTTCATGGCAGCAGCTCGTTGACGACTTCCATCAGCAGCTCCGCCGCCTTTTCGGGCGGGCAGGCGATGTTGCAGCCCGCGGCCAGCTCGTGGCCGCCGCCGCCGAAGGCCGCGCAGATCGCGCAGCTGCTGATGCCGGGGTTGGAGCGCACGGAGACCCGGCTCGCGCCGTCGTCCTGCTCGCGGATCGTGATCTGCAGGTCGCTGCCCTCCGCGCGCCCGCAGAGTCCGGCCAGATCGTCAAAATCGTCCTTGCCCGCCCCGGAGGCGCGGATCATGTCGCGTGTGATCAGGGTCATGGCGATCCTGCCGTCCCGCAGAAAGCGCATACCGGAGTAGATCATCCCCTCGAGCTTGAGCCGCGCGGGGCTGACCTTGCGGAAGAAGGTCTGGCTGACCTCCTGCTGCCTTGCGCCGAGGCGCAGCAGCTCGGAGGCCGCGGCAAGGGTCTGGGCGGAGGTGTTCGCGTACTGGAAGCAGCCCGTGTCGGTGGTGACCGCGATGTAGAGAAGCGTCGCCTCTTCCCCGGTCAGGCTGCCGCAGAGGGCCTTGATCAGTTCCAGCACGATCTCGCCGCAGGAGGACTTTTCCCCGCGCACGAGCTCGTTTTTCCCGAAATGGGTGTTGCTGCCGTGGTGATCCACGCAGAGCAGCACTTCCCCCTCGAAGCCGGGGGGCAGCATCCGCTCGGCTGCCACGTCCACGCTCACCAGGCACTGGGGGCAGAAATCCTCCGGCGCGAGGTAGGGCTCGATATAGGGCAGCACCCTGCGGGTATAGCCGGGGTTTCGGAAGAGGTACGCCGTCTTGCCCAGCCGCCGCAGCGCGCTGCACAGGGCCGCGGCGCTGCCGCAGGTGTCCCCGTCCGGGTCCCGGTGGGTGATGAGCAGGATGTGATCCCGCTCGCGCAGGAGCTTCGCGCATTCCCGATAATTCACAGTATCACTCCTCGGTGGGTTCGTCCCCGTCGTGTTTGATGTCGAGGGAATTGATGACCTCGTTGATGTGGGCGCCGTACTCGATGCTGTGGTCGACCTCGAACACAAGCTCCGGGGTGTAGCGCAGGCTCATGGCGTTCCCCATCTCCCGCCGCAGCCAGCCCGCGGCGGACTTGAGGCCCTTTTTGAATTCCTTTTCGTCCCGCATCCCCAGCACGCTCAGCCACACCTTGGCATAGCGCAGGTCGCCGGTGGTCTCGACGCGGGTGACGCTGATCATGCCCTGCTGCACCCGGGGGTCCTTGACCTGGGGGATCAGCCGGGAGAGCACGAACTGGATATCGTCGTTGGTTCTGGCAAGTTTATTCGATGGCATGGTTTTCTCCTTAAATCTGTGCAGGGGCTGGCCTCCCGGCCGGCCCCTGCGGATCGTTTCATAGGATCAGACGATCTGCTCCATGACGAAGCATAAACTAATGTTATTTTTACCCTGTCATGTCCCCTCACAGGTGCTCATATCTTGCAGGTTTCTCGGGCCTTTTTTACTCATTTTTTACATCGCTTGTCATAAGTTGTCGTATCCTATCACGACATTTTCTTCTTTCTGAGTAAAATCTGAGTAGAGCTGAGTAATGAATTCAATCTCTTCTTCTTTACACGACGGGAATAACTTCTTTACTTCAGAAGGCTTTTTGTCATGTTTGGATCGGTTTAATTGCTCGGAAAAAATGTCAGGGTAAGATTTGTTGGATTTGGTCGACTTTAATCCCATTTCTTTCTTTTTGAACATCTCAGATACGCTGGTGTAAATATCCAGAGTCACGCTCAAAGATTTGTGCCCCAATATACCTCGGACCGCCAAGGGGTTACAACGGTTCTCGATCAGGCGGGTACAGCAAGTATGACGAAGAACATGGACGGTGAACAAAGGAAGAAGCACACCGTTTGTTCTTTTATCATTGTTCATGACCAAATCATTGTATTTCAATACAATCCTTTTAATTGCTGAGTTCAGCGTGCTGTGGTGATATGGCATATTAAACCTATTCAGCCAACAAAAATCATCAAAGGCATCGACTATCTTTGCGCATGTGATTCCGAGTTCTTTCTGTCGTTGCTGCTCCTGTGCAAAGATTTCTTTCACCAGCGGAAGCATCGGTATGTCCCTGCGGCCTGCTTTCGATTTCGGGTCGTGCATATCATAACCGGATCGCCCGTCTTCGGAAACATGTGCATAGTATACCAAATTATTTCGGACATGAATTACGTCGGCGTCAAAATCCACATCGCTCCACTGCAATCCGCACAATTCGCCGGAGCGCATACCCGTGAGCAGAAGAACCGTAAAAATGCTTTTCCAGCTATCGAAGATTTCCAGTGCATGAAGAAAAGCATCTTGCTCTGCTACAGTTAGGGCGATTCTTCCTTCCGATTCGTCCTCATAAGACCTTCGGATTTCTGTCAAAGCCCCATCTGCGGGATTCGAGACAATGATTCTGTCATCCTTCGCCATCTCAAGAACTTGATAGACGACACCCTGAATATTGGAAAGGGTGTTAACCTTCAAGGTAGTAGTCTCCAAAAGGTTGAGATAAAATGCTTTAACATCTGATTTCGTGATAAGTCGCAAGAAACTGGTTCCTAACTTGCTTTTGAGAACATAATGCTCATACATGTACACATAATTGGAAAACGTAGAGCCTTTTACACCTGTTTTTAACCGTTTCCACAACTCATACTCATCGTTCAACGTTTTTTTCTTGGATGATACCGAAAGCTGGGAGTTTAATCTATTGAGAAGTTCCCGTTCCTTCTTTCTCAACCCTTCCAGCGTTGAGTCATACAGTGGCTTGACTTTTTCAGGCCCGTCGTAGTCCTTTTTCGGCACCCTGTAGCAAAATAGCCCGTCTGATTTTCTGTAATACTCCCCTGGACTCAGCTTCATTTTAATTTTTTCGATATCTGGGTCGTCAGTTACTTTTTTGGGTATAACCTCCTTCGCGACTTTTGCTTCATTTCCTGTTGTGAATTTTGCCATAGGCTTTCCTCCATAGTTATATGGAGGCAAGAATTTTGTGTGTGACTTGAATTATAGCATCAATGCTTCAGTTTTTCAAGCCGCGCCAGCTAATTCTTGCCTTTTATAACCACTATTTTGAACACTCTTTCATAATAAATTGATCAAAGAGCTGTCGATTGATCATCCACTTGTTCCCTATTCTGAAGTAAAAGTTGGCCTCTCCGCTTTCAATCATTTCGCGTATCGAGTGTTCTCCGATACCGGATAACGCCGCGGCTTCTTTAATAGTAAGATTTGTTTTTAACCAGATCGGCACAAAAAACCTATCTTGAGTATCCTGAGCGATCGTTCCCTTCAGCATTTTCTGTACCTCCTTAATAACGCACTGAACTATTTTTTACTTTGTTTTTGCTTCCTCGCCTCAGCGCAGATCGCTCTCCACTGGCGCGCAGCTTCAGTTTCCGAATCTACCGGCTCGGTCCCTAAAAACCACTTGCAATTGCCAGTTTCATCTGTGCAGCATACATGAACCTGTTTCCCGCGGTATCCAACTCTAAGGATACGTGCAGGGCTGCCGCACTCGGGGCACTTCGGGATTTTACTCGGGTGCCTCTTTGTAGCACGGTAGTATTTTTTCATTTCCCTTTTTTTCAAAGGAAGAACTGCCGTAGGCTGGATGAATACCTTTCTCGGTTTCCATTCAACCTGTTTGTAGCCTTCAAACGTGTTATAAGTGAAGTAGCTCAGCTTATAAACTTTCAGATATGTATTTAAATAGAAGGCGCCAACAACAAACGGCAATCGGCGATCATCGCTGTAGCGGGCAATCAAATCAGCTTTCGTCTGCGTCAGATCCTCGAGAATACATTGAGAAAGGTGCGCAACACCAGCTCGATGTCCATGAAAAAACTCCTCGTCAATGATTTCAGTGGGAGTCTTAGACAGGATCTGCTGCATTGTCTCGTTGGAGATCAGCTTTGCATCGCTTTTGATCAGCTCTTTAAGCGTTTCATTTGTAATATTGGGATCCATGCTAATAATCCGGCGGCCTTGAGGTGTCGTATCGACTGTGGGAGGAACGCGCCAGGGTTTTGTTCTGGTCTCCTGAAACTCTGGGTTGTTCAGAAAAGCCTGGTCCTGACGATAAGCATGCAAATAGTCAGACCGTTCAATCTCTTCAACGCGAAGGTTTTCATCCCGGTTACCTTAGGACTACTAGTTATATGCTCTTCTTTGTTCCGCGCTCTCACATAATACTGATTAGGATATTGCGGGTGGTTCGCTGGATATGCAATGCAACTTACAGAACTGGAAGTTGAAGTCACATAGTACGGGCTGCCCATCGCCTTTCCCTGCATATACTCCTGATAGGGCGGGAATACCGTATGAGATTTCTCATAGGCATACTGTGCATAGCTCATATGTAAGCCGGACCGCATAAGCTGCGCATAGTCCTGAGCGCTCGGCGTTGTAGCAGCATGTCTTTGATTTACATATTCCTGATACGGATTCGTATAAGTCCGAGGTGGCGTCGCCGAACTACTTGGTATAGTTGTTTTCTTGGGAGCGGTTGAATTTTTCCCGCTTCCGCCGTCGTAGCCGTCGTAATTGAGCGCCCCCATCTGCCGGCCGTTGTAATCCGCGAAGTTGACCGGGTCGCTTTGGCAGTAGAGATAGCGGTTCAGGCTGGCGCCGTCGGTGATGCTGCCGCGCAAGGTGTCCTTCTGGCTGAAGCGGTTCATCTGCGGTTCGTAGAACCGGGCGCGGCGGTAGATCATCCCGGTTGCGGCGTTGTAGTATTCGCCGTTGTAGCCGAAGCCGCTGGTCGCCTCGCCTATCTGTTCACCGAAGGGGGTATAGCTCTTGCTGGTGACGTTCTTCTTTGCCAATCCGCCGCTGAAGGTGTACCAGGCTGTGTTGTAGCTGACCTCCGCAGCCACGCTTCCTCTGCCGTCGTACACATACTCCGTCCGGGTGTTCCCGGAGATCGCGGATATCCGCTCCAAACCGTAGGTGTAGTCAGTCGTTTCGCCAAGCTGGGATTCAGAGATGACCACCCCGTCCCCGTACAGAGATTCATTTCAAGGCGCGGAAAACACTCGCGCCTTGATGATGTTAGCTGTTGGATGGCAAGACAAAAGAACCGTCCTCTTATCCCACCTTGTCCCAATGTAGCCGTCCTCGCGGGTGAAGCTCTCAAGCAGATTCAGCGCATTGTAGGTATAGCTCCGCGCACCACCGGCGTTCTCGCTCTTCACAAGGCTGCCGTTGGCGTCATAAGAATATTTTGTTGTCTCACCGCCTGTCACGCTCTGCACGAGCTGGTTGGCTGCGTTGTAGGTCATGGCCGTCTTGACACCGTTGCAGCCTTTATATTTGTTGTCTGCTTCTTTACCATACATGGGCATTTGCGCCGGGGTTATCGTTGCCGTAACCTTCCAGCAGGTTGATAGCGCCCCAGATGCCGAGACCTGCGCCAAGCGCGATCACGAGGGTCTGGAGAACGCCGACAGCGCTCTGAAAAAATGCCATATACGCTCCAGCAGCCGGACGCTCCGGCTGTTGACGTATGCGAGGATAAGATGCTGGGTTTTCTGTCCAGACAGCCGGAACCAGCTGCTGTCTGACCTCCTTTCCTAATGGATTTCCCGCCCGGCCGCACCCGCGGGATGATTTTGGACATAGAAAAAGCCAGCCGCTTTCTTGCGACTGGCGTCATGCCTATATGAGATTGTGCGGATCTCTACAGATCACAGTTAATAATGACTGCTTTGGGAGATCTGATTTGCCCGCCGTGTAGGTTGGGCAGCCATTCTTCTCCGGCCGCAGTTGGCCAGAGGAATAAGCAGCTAAAGAAGCATCGTGATTATTTGCGGATGCCAGTAATAACCGGTTGACTTGTAACGCAGTTAGCGTTACAATGTGTGCAAAGGAGTGTGATCGTTATGGAAAAGACGGCGACTTTGAACCTTCGCGTGAATCCGGTTGCGAAGCAGAGGGCGGAAAGCGTCCTCAAGCAGCTCGGTATTCCCATGTCCACCGCAATGGATATGTATCTGAATCAAATTGCTCTTGTAGGCGGAATTCCGTTCCCCGTTACGCTGCCGAAGGCACCGCTGTCCGTTGATGCTGACAGAATGACCGATGAAGAGTTAGTTGCAAAGCTTAATCGCGGGATTGAGGACGCTAACGCCGGGCGTACACGCCACGCGGCAGAGGCTTTCCGTGAACACAGGAGCAGACGCGCGGAATGAAAAATACAGTAGACATCACGGATGCCGCGTTGGAGGATATGGACGAAATCTACGACTATATTCGCGTTGCGTTCCGAGCTCCGGACACCGCTGCCGCGCAGTATGACCGCATTGCAGATGAAATCCTCTCGTTGGAGAAAATGCCTCTGCGATTCGGCATCCCGCAGTTTGAGCCGTGCATTTCGGCACAGCTCCATCGGATGCTTGTAGATAACTACTCAGTTTTCTACCTCGTTCGCGGAGAAACCGTCATCGTGACGGATGTGTTATACAGCGCATCAAATCTGGAGGCGCGTTTGGGCGCACGACACTAATTGAAGATCGTATGAGGAAAGGTCAGCGACGGTTTGCCGCTGACCTTTTCTTCATCCATGCGGTGAAGAAAGGGCTACTTTAGTTGGCTTTTCATGGCCCAGAGTATTGTGGGTAAAAAGTTCAAAATGCAGCACGATTCAAGAACTATTTTGGGGAATTAGGGCTGTTTTGTAAAAAGTTAACTTTTTACCTCTTCCATCACGAAGCACTCGATGATATCGCCGACCTTGATGTCGTTGAATTTCTCCACCTGCATGCCGCACTCGTAGCCGCTCGCGACCTCGCGGACGTCGTCCTTGAAGCGGCGGAGGGAAGCGAGGCTGCCCTCGTGGATGACGATGTTGTCGCGCAGGACGCGCACCTCGCAGCCGCGCTGGATCTTGCCGTCCGTGCAGTAGCAGCCGCAGACGGTGCCGACCTTGGAGACCTTGTAGGTCTCGCGGCGGAACTTCGGCGCGAGCATGCCCTTCATGGCGGCCTCGATCTCATTGATGCAGTCGTAGATGACGCGGTACATCCGCATATCCACGTTGCTGCGCACGGCGCTGTCGCGCGCGGCGGAATCCGGGCGGACATTGAAGCCCACGATGATCGCGCCGGAGGTGGCGGCGAGCATGACGTCGGACTCGTTGATCGCGCCGACGGCGCTGTGGATGACCTTGACGCGGACCTCATCGTTGGAGATCTTCTCCAGAGAGGTCTTGACCGCCTCGGCGGAGCCCTGCACGTCGGCCTTGACGATGATGTTCAGCGTCTTCATCTCACCGGCCTGGATCTGGCTGAACAGATCCTCGAGGCTGACCTTCTTCGTGCCAGGCATGGCGTTCGTGGACTGGGCAATGCGGCGTTCCTCGGCGAGCTCGCGGGCCATGCGCTCGTCAGCAACGGCGTTGAACACGTCGCCCGCGGAGGGCACTTCGGACAGGCCGGAGATCTCGACCGGGGTGGAGGGGCCGGCCTCGGTGACGCGCTGGCCCTTGTCGTTGATCATGGTGCGCACGCGGCCCACGGCGGTGCCGGCGATGATGATGTCGCCGAGCTTGAGGGTGCCGTTCTGCACGAGGACGGTCATGATCGGGCCGCGGCCCTTGTCAAGCCGCGCCTCGATTACGGTGCCCTTGGCGGCGCGGTTGGGGTTGGCCTTGAGCTCCTGCACCTCGGCCAGAACGACGAGGTTCTCGAGCAGGTCCTCGATGCCCATGCCGGTCTTGGCGGAGATCGGGCAGATGATCGTGTCGCCGCCCCACTCCTCGCTCACGAGGTCGTACTCGGTGAGCTGCTGCTTGATGCGCTCGGGATTGGCGCCGACGGTATCCATCTTGTTGATGGCGACCACGACGGGGATGTTCGCGGCCTTGGCGTGGTTGATGCTCTCCACGGTCTGGGGCATGATGCCGTCGTCCGCGGCCACGACCAGGATCGCGATATCGGTGACCATGGCGCCGCGGGCGCGCATGGAGGTAAAGGCCTCGTGGCCCGGGGTGTCCAGGAAGGTGATGGGGCTGCCGTTGATCTCGACGGTGTAGGCGCCGATGTGCTGCGTGATGCCGCCGGCCTCGCCGGAGACGACGTTGGCGTGGCGGATATAGTCGAGCAGGGAGGTCTTGCCGTGGTCGACGTGGCCCATGACCACAACGACGGGGGCGCGGGGCTGGAGGTCCTCGGCGGCGTCCTCATGGTCGTCGATAAGACGCTCCTCCACGGTGACGATGACTTCCTTCTCCACCTTGCAGCCGAGCTCCATGGCGACGACGGCCGCGGTGTCGTAGTCGATGATCTCCGACACGGAGGCGAATACGCCGAGCTTCATGAGCTGCTTGATGACCTCGGAGGCGGTCTTCTTCATGCGGCTGGCCAGCTCGCCGACGGAGATCTCGTCGGGGATCTCCACCTTGAGCTGCTGCTTGCGGGCGATCTCGAGCTGCAGCTTCTGCATCTTGTCGCGCTCCTCCTGGCGGCGCTTGGAGGAGGGCGCCTGCTGGCGCTGCTTGTTCTTGCCGCCGATCTTCTCCTTCTTGCCGCCGGAGAAGCCGCTGTTGCGGCTGCTGCTGCCGACGCCCTTGGCGCCGGCCATATCCTCAAACTTTTCGTTGTACTTCTCGATGTTGACGGCAGCGCCCCCGCGGGTGTCCACCACGCGCTTCTCCGCCACCTGGCGGGGCATGTGCGGCTTGTTGGGCTTCTCCTGCCTGGGCTGCTGCGGAGCGGCGGGCGCAGCGCTCTTCTGCTGCTGGGCGGCGGGCGCGGCGGCCTTCTGCTGGGGCTGGCTGCCCCTGGGCTGCTGCGGCGCGGGTTTTGCCTCCGGCTTCTTCTCCTCCGCGGGCTTGGGCGCCGTGACCTTGAAGATCTCTTCCAGGCTCTCCACCTGGTTACGCTGGGTCATATACTCGAAGATAACGTCCAGCTCGTGATCCTCCAGCACCTGGGCGGTGCTCTTGGGAGGCGTGAGATAATCCGTGAGGATCTTCACGATATCCTTCGACGGGACGTTGAAATCCTTCGCCACCTCACGAACTCTATACTTAATCAGGCTCATACGTTAGTCCTCCTTTTTCCGTTCCTCTTGTTT
The DNA here is from genome assembly GCA_900319465.1 of uncultured Eubacteriales bacterium. GTDB lineage: Bacteria > Bacillota > Clostridia > Oscillospirales > Oscillospiraceae > Limivicinus. Next base: position 10,745 of record ONOL01000037.1, read on the forward strand.
CTCTCTTTGGCCGTTTCGCTCCTGCGCCGTTCCGCTTTGGAAAAGCGGCGGGCGACCTCTCCGGCGGCGTCCCCGAATCGTCCGGGGTCGAGCTCCGCCAAGCGTTTGGCCAGGGCGTTGGCGAAGCCGAGCTCCGTCACGGCCGCCATGGAGCAGTCCCCCTGCCCCAGCGCGCCGCCCAGCTCCGCCTTGGTGAAGGGAAGCGCGAGCAGCAGGCAGCTCCGCCCGCCGACAAAGCTCTCCGCGCGCCTTTTGGCGTTCTCCGACGCGTCGGACGCGAGCAGCAGCAGCTTTGCCTTGCCGCCGCGCACGGCCTCCCCGGCGTTGTTCTCCCCCGCCTGCAGCGCGCTCGCGCGGCGCATCAGGCCGAGGAATTTGAGCGTTTTTTCCCTCATTCGCCACGCTCCATCTGCGCGTCCAGCGCGTCATAGACCTCCTGCGGGATCCGGCAGGAGAAGGCGCGCTCGAGCGCCCGTGCCTTCACGGCCTTTTTGAGGCAGTCCCCGTTCGGGCACACGTAGGCGCCGCGCCCGTTGGCCTTGCCCCGGAAATCCAGGCTGATCTCCCCTTCGGGCGACCTGACCACCCGGATCAGTTCCTTCTTGGGTTTCATCTCACGGCAGCCCAGGCACTGCCGCATCGGGATCTTCTTTTGCATGTGAGCTGCCTCCTCTCATCATGTCATTCTGAGCGCAGCGAAGAATCTCGTGAGATCCTTCGTCGGCTTTGCCGCCTCAGGATGGCGGAAATAATCACGCCTCGCTCGCAGGCTTGATTTCCTCCAAACAGCGCCGACTGGTCATGTGCCCGCGCTGACGCGGCCACATCGACCGACGGCATTGTTTCCCGTCTCAAATCGAAGCGCTCCGGCTTCGATTGGTTCTTTATGCTTCTGACGCCGGTTTGATATCGATTTTATAGCCGGTGAGCTTGGCGGCCAGGCGGGCGTTCTGGCCCTCCTTGCCGATGGCAAGGGAGAGCTGATTGTCCGGCACGACGACGCGGCAGCTCTTGCCGTCCTCGAGCATGGTGACGCTCAGCACCTCGGAGGGGGACAGGGCCGCGGCGATATACTCCTCGGGGCTCTCGGAGTAGTTGACGATGTCGATCTTCTCGCCGCCGAGCTCATTGACGATCGTGGCCACGCGCCCGCCGCGGGGGCCGACGCAGGAGCCGATGGGATCGACGTTGGGGTCGGAGGACCAGACGGCCATCTTGGTGCGGCTGCCGGCCTCGCGGGCGATCGACTTGATCTCAACGGTGCCGTCGAAGATCTCGGGCACTTCGAGCTCGAACAGGCGCTTGACGAGGCCGGGGTGCGTGCGCGAGATCAGAATCTGGGGGCCGCGGGTGGAGTTGCGCACTTCCACCACGTAGACCTTGATCCGGTCGCCCTCGCTGAGGTTCTCGCCCTTGATGCACTCGTTGGGCATGAGCATGGCCTCGGTAAACTCGCTGTTGGAGGAGATGCGGATGGACACCGCACCGTTTCTCGGCTCGATATGGCTGACGACGCCGGTGAGGATCTCATGCTCCTTGGAGGTGAACTCCTCGTAAATGATGCCGCGCTCCGCCTCGCGGATGCCCTGGATGATGACCTGCTTTGCCGACTGGGCGGCGATGCGGCCGAACTTCTTGGTCTCCACGGAAATGGCGATCAGATCGCCGAGCTTGGCGCGGCGGCTGACCTTCCTGGCGGCCTCGAGATTGATCTCGTGGCTGGGGTCCTCGACCTGCTCCACCACGGTCTTCATGACGTTCATCTCGATGCGCTTCTTGTCCTCGTCGACGATGACCTCGACATTGTCCTCACACTCGGGATTGTCGCGGCGGAAAGCCGTCAGCATGGCCTGACGGATTTTATCGTACATATAGTTGCGGGGAATGCCTTTTTCCTTCTCGATGTCCTCGATGGCTTCAAAAAATTCAGCGTTCATGCTTCTCTCTCCTGTAATAATAGTACCGATCTCATGATCTGCGCAGAAGCAGCGATGTGTGCTCCGATGCGCTTGCAATCGTTCTTGTGCCCGCGCCGACCGAAGGGGCCGAAGCCCGAAGGGTCAAGCGTGCGTTCTCCCTTGCGAAACCCGTTTCGCTGGGGGGATCAAAAGGAAACGTGCAGATTGACTTTCGCGATCTGCGGTTTTTCAAAGCTCAGCGTCTCGCCGCCGACGGATAGGCTCAGCTTTCCGTCCTCATAGCCGCACAGTTCGCCGACGTAGCTTTTCTTTCCGTCCAGCGGCCGGTAGAGCCGCACTTCCACCTCATGGCCCATAAACTGCACGAAATCCGAGGGGCGCCTGAGCTCCCGCTCGGCCCCGGCGGAGCCGACCTCGAAAACATAACTGTCGGGGATGGGGTCTTCCTCATCGAGGATCGGATCGAGCCTGCGGCTGATGCGCTCACAGTCGTCGATGCCGACGCCGCCGTCCTTGTCGATAAACACACGCAGATACCAGGTGCCCGCCTCCCGGACGTACTCCACGTCCCAAAGGCTGCATCCCTCTTCCTCCACGACGGGCTGAACCAGCGCGGAAACTCTGTCGGTGAGCTTGCTCATCTTATCACCTCAAATGTTCACCAAAAAGGAGTGGGTCTTGCAACCCACTCCATGGAATACGAATCTTACTATGTAATAATACCACCGCATCCTGTATAATGCAAGCTTTTTTTGCGGCGGGCGCGCAGTTTTTCTGCTTTCCTGCCCCTGCGTTCCCCCGCAGGCGCTCGCGGGCCGCCGTTTTTCGCTTTGCCCCACCCCGTCAGGCGGGGTGCTATCCGAAGGGCATACTTTGTGTATGGCCGAGGGAAGCAGCGAAGCCCGGCGCGGTCTCTTCCGCCCCGACGAGATTCCGTGAAAAAACCGTGTCAGGCGAGGCGCGCTCCGCAGAGCATACTTTGTGTATGGGCAAGGAGCGCAACGACGCATGGCGCGGTTTTTTCCGGAAGATCAGTATTGGAAGTCCGGGACGTAGTGCTTATAGAATTCTTCGTAGCAGATGCCCTGCTCCATGATGAAGGTGGCGGCCTCGACGCCGACGTAGCGGTAATGCCAAGGCTCGTCCCAGCCGGTCAGCAGCAGCTTGCGGGTGGGATAGCGCTTGATGAAGCCGTACTTGGCGCAGATGGAGTCGAGATAGGTATAGAACTTCTGGTTCATGTTTTCATACACCAGAGGGGAGTTGTAGTGCCGGTCGTAGATATCCACGGCGAGGCCGAGCTGATGCTCCGAGGCGCCGGGCTCCATTGTAATGGTCCGGGCTTTCTCCACGGCCTTCTGGTACTCGGGCAGCAGCCAGATCTCCTTGCCCTCGATGCCCATATTGACCGCGAGGCTGTAAGCCATGCCGTCAAAAAGCTGCTTCTGGTAGGAATAGGAGCGGTAGGCGCTGCCGATATAGACGTTGAAGCCGTTGTCCCGCAGGTCCTGCAGCATCTCCTCCAGATGGGGAAGCGCCGCGGAGTCGAACATCATGTGGTACTGGGTGCCCTGGATCTCGCTCACATCCGGCGTATAACTGGAGGAGAGCAGATGGGAGGGATCGGAATTGATGAGGGAGTACTGCGTGAGGGTGATATCAATATCCGGCCAGATATTCTCGGTCGGTTCCGGTGTGGGCGTGGTATTGAGCGCGGAATAGTTCACGCTGTCGCTGCTGATGATGCCGCCCTCCACGCCGCCGACGATCACTTCGGTCTTATTCTCCGCCCGGGAGCGCACCACCGTGTAGAGCACCAGGCAGAGAACGGCCATCAGCAGGATCCAGCTCACTCGTTTACGGTACAAGAGGAGTCCACCTCCTAAATGCAAAGATACAAAGTAGATAATAGCACAGGCGCGCTGTTTTGGCAAGTACGCCGCTGTTTTGCCCTTTTTCCTCCTCTGAATCCCGGCCAAAGGGTTCCGAAAGGATCTCAGAACGACAAATCCACAGCGTGAAAAGGAGGCCGCAAAAAAACAGCGTTTTTTTGCGGCCTCCTTCCTTCACTTCACAAGCTTCTTCGCCAGGCGGTAAACGCGGGTGGCGTTGGCGTCGAGCTGCCCGCGGCTGACCTTGCGCTTCCGCAGCCCCCTGAGCAGCGCGTTCAGGTCGTCCCGTCCGCCGGGCATGAACAGGTCGTTCCCCGCGGCGGCCACGCGCGCGGGATCGGGCCGGCCGTACTTGCCGCCCTTCCCGGACATGGCGGCCACGACCCAGTCGGTCATCACGACGCCGTCGAAGCCAAACTCCCGGCGCAGCACCCGCTCAAGAATGCCGCGGCGCTCGGAGGTGTGGACGCCGTTGAGGAGGTTGTAGGAAGTCATGAGCGCGTGGGGCCGTCCCTCGCGCACGCAGATCCCGAAGCCGCGCAGATAGATCTCCCGCAGCGCGCGCTCGCTCATCCGGCTGTTGCTGGCATAGCGGTTCGTTTCCTGGTTGTTGGCGGCGTAGTGCTTGACCGTGGCGCCGCAGCCCGGGTGCTTCTGTACGCCGCGGGTGATGGCGGCGGCGATCCGGCCGGAGATCAGCGGGTCCTCGGAGAAATACTCGAAATTGCGGCCGCAGCGGATATCCCGGTGGATGTTCAGCGCCGGGGCGAGCCACAGATGCACGCCGAAGCGCTCCATCTCCGCGCCCACCAGATTGCCCAGCTCCTCGGCCAGTTCCTCGTTCCAGCTCTGGGCGACGGCGGTACCGATGGGGATGGCCGTGGCGTACTGCTCAAACACCTCGCCCGCCGCCGCAGGTTTTTTCCTTGTCAGCCGCAGGAAGAGCCGCGCGGCCTCCGGCAGCCACTCCGTCACGCTCTCGGGCAGGCCGTCCTCCAGTCCGTGCGCGCCGTTTTCATCCACCACATATCGGCGGCTCAGGCGCAGCCCCGCGGGGCCGTCGGCCATCACCAGGCTGGGGATGCCCCTGTCCAGCAGCGCGCGGGTCGTCTCGCCCGCGGCGCCCGCCACAGTGCGCGACGCGCTGCCGATCACGCTGAGGACCCCGCCCTTCGGATCAAAACCGCCGACGTTCATGAGCGCGGCCTCCTCGTCGGAGAGCGCCGCGATCACGGGGTCGGCCTCCGGCCGGCAGCCGTAGTCGTATTTGACGGTCTCGATATCCGCCGCCTTCACTCTCAGCACCTTCACAAAACGCGGCGTCTTTTCCGCCTTCCTCTCGGGCGCCCAGTCCGTAAAGTCCGGCGCGGCGACGGCGGGGCGCACCCGCTCGGTGAACACCGGCTTGTCGAGGCGCAGCACGGCGGCCGGTCTGGTATCGGCGGAGGAATTGCCGAGGCGCAGGAGATAGTCCCCCTTCTCCAGCACCCAGCCCTTCTGCGCCGCGTCAAAGCTCGCAAGCTCCCGCATCGCAAAGCGCAGCGTCACTTCCCCGCTCTCGCCGGGCTGCAGCTCCTGCGTTTTGGCAAAGGCCGCGAGGCTCTGGTACGGCTTGTCCATCCACGCCGTCGGCGCGGAGGCGTAGAGCTGCACGGTCTCTCTGCCGGGGCGCGCGCCGACGTTGGTGACGGAGGCGGTCACCGTGACCTGTTCGCCCTGAACGCGCGCCTCGCCCGCTTTAATCGCAAAGTCCGTATACCCGAGGCCGAAGCCGAAGGGAAAAAGGGGCTTGACGTGCGCCGAATCGAAGTAGCGGTAGCCGACGTAGACGCCCTCGCGGTAATCCGTATCGTCCCGGTCGCCGAAGCCGCCGATGCTCTGGTAGTCGCCCCAGGCTGCCCAAGTCGTGGTCAGCTTTCCGGAGGGACAGGCCCTGCCGAGCAGAAGATCGGCCAGTACGTTCCCCGTCTCCGCGCCGAGCTGGCTCAGGTACAGGATGTTCTCAACTGCCATCACGGGGCTGAGGTCGACCACGCCGCCCACGTTCAGCACCAGCAGGAAATGCTCGTAGCGCTCCCGAAGCGCCAGAATATCCCGCACCTCGGTCTCGCTGAGCAGGATGTCGCCGGGGACGGGTCTGCGGTCGGAGCCCTCGCCGGATATGCGGCCGAGTACGTAGATCGCCGTATCGCCCGCGCCGCTGAGCGGGATATTGTACTCGGGCTCCGGCATCACGGCGCCCATGTACGCCACGGCGGCCAGCACGCGGCGCGCCCTGGCCTCCTCTTTGCAGGTGCGTACGAAAGCCTTGTGCGCGTCCCGGCGGACGTCGTCATAGCTGTCCAGCCAGAACTTGCTGCTGACGGTGAAGCCCGCGGCTTCCAGTCCCTGCTCCACGCTCACCGAACTGCGGGAGTTGACCTCCCCGGAGCCCGTGCCGCCCTTGACGGTGCGGCGGGCGCCGCTGCCGAAGAGGGCGACCGTGCAGGGCGCGGCCAGCGGGAAATCCCCCCTGCTCTTGAGCAGGACCGCGCACTCCGCACCGGCACGCCGGACGACGGCGCTGTGCTCTCTCTCGTAATCGTTCATGCTGAGCCTCCGAATCATTTATGTTAATTGTTTTATTGTCAACCGGTCAAATCCTTTACGACTTCCGCGGCGATCAGGAAGCCCGCCGCGGGCGGCACGAAGGACGTGGAGCCGGGGACAGAGCGGCGGCGGGAGCCGGGCTCTTCGATCTCCAGGCCGAGGCAGCGCGGCTCCTCCGGCGAATAGACCACCTTCAGCCGGTCGATCCCCCGCCTGCGGCACTCCTTGCGCATGACGCGGGCGAGCGCGTCGTTCTCCGTCTCAAAGAGGTCGCAGACGCGAAGCTGTCCGGGGTCGCGCTTGTTGCCGGTGCCCATGGCGCAGAGGATGGGCGTGCCGGCCGCGCGGCAGGCCTCGATGAGGGCGAGCTTGCCGGCAACGGTGTCGATCGCGTCCACCACATAATCGTACAGGGAAAAATCAAACTGCCCCTTTGTCTCGGGCAGGAAAAAAGTCCGGTAACCGCGCACGCGGCAGTCGGGATTGATGCTTGCGACGCGCAGGCGCGCCGCCTCCACCTTGTCCATGCCCAGCGTCTCGCGCGTGGCGAGAAGCTGGCGGTTGAGGTTGGAGGCCGCGACCCGGTCGTTGTCGATCAGATCAAGCTGCCCCATGCCGGAGCGCGCCAGCGCCTCCAGCACGGCGCCGCCCACCCCCCCGAGGCCGAAGATCGCCACCCGGGAGGCCGCGAGCGTTTCCATGGCCGCGCTGCCCAGCACGTGTTCAGTTCGGACAAAGGCTTCTTTCATCCGCGCTCTCCTTCTGTCAGTTCGCTTTGTACTCCAAGTATACGCCAAGGCCCCTGCGGAGGCAAGGTTTTTGTTGCGCTCCGGCGGCCGCCGGACTGGAACGCAGCCAGAAGTCCGGCAGATTACAGACAGGAGGAGAAAGCCCCGTGATCTTGACCCGGAAACGGGAAAAAGCGGCGGCGGCGCCCTGTCCCTCGCCGGGAGCCTTGCCCGCAGCCGGCTTTATCGCGCCGCGCTCGCGAAGGAGCTGAAAAAGCAGCTTGCCCCGGTCAACAGGAAGCTCGACGAGCTGGAAAAACAGAACGAGGAGCTCAAAAAGCAGAACGAACATCTTAAAAAACAGCTGAAATAAGCGAAAAACGTTTCAAAAGGGAATGCGGTGACCGCATTCCCTTTTTCTTTACGCCATCACGCTGCGCAGCGTGCCGATGCCCTCGATCTCCACGTCCACCGTGTCCCCGGCCTTGAGCCAGGGGTTCTTGCTGTGGCCGCCCTCCAGCGCCACGCCGCTCGGCGTGCCGGTAAAGATCAGGTCGCCAGGACGCAGCGTCATGTAATGCGAGGCATAGCTGACGATTTTCGCGCAGTGGAAGATCATGTCCGTGACGTCGCCGTCCTGCCGCAGTTCTCCGTTTACATAACTTCGGATCGCATGGGGCTGCTCGGGGTCGAAGGCGTCGGCCGTGACGATCCACGGTCCCGCGGGGCCGAAGCCCGGCAGGGTCTTGCCGATGAGCCATTGGGTCGTGCGCTTCTGGGCGTCGCGGCAGCTCAGGTCGTTGCCGCAGGTATAGCCGAAGATATGCGCCGCGGCCTTTTCCTCGGAGACGCCGAAGGCCTCCCGGCCGATCACGATCACGAGCTCCGCCTCGTAGTCGTAGCTGTCCTCCCAGTCGGGCAGCGTCACGGCCGCACCGTCCGGCGCGAGCGCGTCCGGGAACTTGCAGAACAGCGACGGCACCGGCGATATGGGAAGCCCCGCCCGCATGGCGTGCTCACGGTAGTTGAGGCCCACGCAGATGAGCTTGCCCGGCGTATCCACCACGTTGCCGAAGACGGGCTTTTCCACCGTCGGGGCATTCCCGTCCGCCGCGAGCGCTTCCAGCGCCGCGCGGTCGGCCCCCGCGATGACCGCGTCCATGGACAGCCCCGTCCCGGAGGCGTCGATCACGCCGCGCGCGGTCACGAGCCCCAGGCGGCACTCGCCGTCGATGATCAGATTGCAAAGCTTCATTCTCTTTTCCTCCATCCGGCTTTGCAACCAGTATAGCGTGTTTCAGTGGTGAATGCAATTGATGATTTCGCCCCAGAGCTCGACGATCCGGAAGCGCAGGACGTAGCCCTCCTCCCCGGTGACGATGCCGTAGTCCTCGCGGCCCATCACGCTCTGCAGCTTCTCGCCTTCCGCCGCCGACAGGCAGAGCGGCGGGAACACAATGCACCACCAGTTATGCCCCTGCCCCTCGCCCAGCACCACGCGCAGGGACTCATACTCTCCCGCGGGCAGCGTGAAGCCTTCGTACTCCCGCAGGGGGTAGCGCTCGCGCCCCAGGGTCACGCTGACCGCGCGCCCCTCGGAGGCGCTCTCGGCGGCCGTGCGGATGCCCTCCAGGTCGGAGGCGATCACGGCGCGCGCCGCCTCGCGGTCGGCCGCGCCCTCGAGCCGGGGCGCGAGATAGGAGAGCACCGCATCCCGCACCCGGAGCTTCAGCGCCTGCTCCTCCTCGTCGTCCGAGGCTGCGATCACGTGCAGCCGCAGGAGCCTGTCGCTGATGTCCGTCTGCCGCGCCTGCGCCCATACGCCCAGAAGCAACGTCAGGCAGAGGCTGACGAGCGCCGCCGTCTCCCAAAGCCGAAACCGTTTTTCCATAAAATAACACCGTCCATACTCTTATGTACAGGAGGAGTATGGACGGATGTTCTCTGTTTTATTCGGGAAGCCTCCCCACGGGCTCGGCCACGCAGGCAAATTTATAGTCCTTTTCCAGCGACCTCGCCGCGGCCTGCGCCGCGCCTCTGTCGGAAAAGATCCCGAAGACCGCAGAGCCCGTGCCGGTCATGATGGAGCCGAGCGCGCCGAAATCCAGCATCCGGCTCTTGATCTGGCATACGGTGCGCATGCGCCGGTCGCCCACGTCCTCAAAGACGTTGTACATCCGGCGGCAGACGGCCCGCAGCTCGCCCCGCGCAAGCGCCTCCAGGATCCCGGCGGTATCCGGGTGGTGGCGCAGCGGCGCGCTGTCCAGCTTGCGGAACAGCTCCGGCGTGGAGATGGAGAATTCCGGCTTGCAGATGGCGATCGCGCAGGCGGGCAGCGGCGGGAGCGCTTCGAGGATCTCGCCCCGGCCTTTCGCAAGCGCGGTCCCCCCCGCGACGCAGAAGGCCACGTCCGAGCCGACCTGCCCGGCCAGCGCCTCCAGCTCCGTGCGGGAAAAGCGCCCGCCGTGCATCCGGTTGAGCGCGCGCAGCACCGCCGCCGCGTCCGACGAGCCGCCGGCCATGCCCGCGCCCACCGGGATCCGCTTCTTCAGCGTGAGGAGCAGGCCCTGCCCCTCGCTCCCCGCGGCCGCCTGGAAGACCTTCGCGGCCTTGACAGCGAGGTTCCGGTCGTCCGAGGGGATGAAGCGCAGGTTGCTGCGCGCGGAGATCCTGCCGTCGTCCGTCTGCGCGACCGTCAGCTCGTCGCAGAGGGATACGGTCTGCATCACCATGTTCATCTCGTGGTAGCCGTCGTCCCGCTTTGCGCCCACGTCAAGGGAGATATTCAGTTTGGCATAGGCTTTTTCCCGCAGCTCCATAAGCACCTCAGCCCGCTCAGCCGAACAGATAGACCCGCAGCTCATAGGGCCGCATGGTGAAGCCGTTGGCGATGATGAAATTCATATCGTAATTGTGGAGAACGCAGCTCCCCTTTGCCAGGTCGATGCCCGCCGGCGCCTCGAAGCGCACCTGATCCGCCGTGAACGAGCAGACGACCAGGAGCTTCTGTCCCTTGTAGTTTCGCTCATAGACGTAGAGCTTCTTATCCTCCGGGCGGTGCTCCCTGTAATCGCCCCAGATCGCGACCGGCGTTTCCTTCCGGAAGCGCAGCAGCGTGCGGTAGAAGTTCAGAAGGGAATTGGGATCCTCCTCCTGCGCGGCGACGTTGATGCGCGTGTAGTTGTCGTTGACGTAGAACCAGGGCACCGTCTCGGAGAAGCCGGCGTAGCGTTCGCCCGACCACTGCATCGGCGTGCGCGCGCTGTCCCGGCAGCCCTCCTGCACCATGCGCAGCACCGCCTTGCGCGGCAGCACCTTGGAGGCGATGCGGGCGGCGTTGTGGGTCATCACGTCTTCATACAGGTTCACGCTCTCGAGGCGCAGGTTGGTCATGCCGATCTCCTGCCCCTGATAGATAAAGGGGGTGCCCCGCTGCAGCATGTACATGGCGGCGAGCATCTTGCCGCTCTCGTCGTGGTAGCGCTCGCTGCCGTAGCGGCTGATGATGCGCGGATGGTCGTGGTTCTCGATGTACAGCGCGTTCCAGCCCTTGCCCTGCAGCTTCTCCTGCCAGTCGGAGAAGGCGCGCTTCATCTTCCGCAGATCGAAGGGGACGCGGATCATGTCCGTCATGAAGCAGTCGGCCTCCATGTGGGAGAAGGAGATCATCTCGTCAAGCACCTGGTCCGGCCCCTCGGTCACGTAGCGCAGGGCGATGTCCGCGTTGGTCAGCGGGCTCTCGCCCACGGTGAAGCAGTCGTAGAAATCCAGCACGTCCCGCTTGAACTCTCTCAGATAGTCGTGCACTGCGGGGAGGTTGGAAAAGTGCTTCATGCCGTTGGCCACCGGGATCCAGGGATGGCTGCTCGGCAGCCCGGGCGTCTTGGAGATAAAAGTGATCACATCCTCCCGGAAGCCGTCCACCCCCATGTCCAGCCAGAAGCGCATGATCTTCTTGACTTCCTCGCGCACCCTGGGGTTATCCATGTTGAGGTCGGGCTGCTTGCGGGCGAAGAGATGCAGATAGTATTCATCCAGCCCTTCGTCATACGCCCAGGCCCCGCCCTCAAACACCGAGGTCCAGTTGTTCGGCGGCAGGCGCCTGCCGCCGATCCGGCGCCCCGGACGCCAGTAATAGTAGTCGTGATACGGATTATCTTTCCCCTTTTTGCTCTCGAGGAACCAGCGGTGTTCGTCGGAAGTGTGGTTGACCACCAGGTCCATGAACACGCGCATCCCCCGCTCGTGCGCGCCGTCGAGCACCTGACGGAAGACGTCCAGATTGCCGTAATCCGGGTGGATATCCGTGTAGTCGGAGATATCGTAGCCGAAATCCGCGTTGGGCGAAGGATAGAGCGGCGAGAACCAGATCGCGTCCACCCCGAGGCTGCGGATGTAATCCAGCTTGCCGAGCACGCCCCAGAGATCCCCGATGCCGTCGCCGTTGCCGTCGCAGAAGCTGCGCGGCCAGATCTGATAGACCGACATCTCTTTGTACCATTGCTGATTCGCCATGCGCAAGCCCCCTTCGCCGTTTTGCTCTATCGTACCACATTTTTCGCCCGTCTTCAATAATAAAGCGGCCCTTCTCCGGTCAAAACCGGCAAAAAGTTTCGACATATCAAATTTTTCGCAAAAGTTGACAAAATGGTTAAAAAGTGCTATACTCGCTTTCAGTATCTTGGGGAAAAACCGCACGCACCGGCAAATGCGGCTCCCGAGACGGACCGGATATCAACGAAAGCGCTTCTCCGCGGGCATACGATTCGGCAGAGAAACGCAAAAAACCAGAGTGTTGCTTTTCCGGGAAACGACGCGGCGATCGCTTCCGTGCTTCCCGGAGAAAGGATATGACCCTATGAAGAGAACGATCCTTTCAGCGGCGTTGATCCTGCTCCTGCTGCTGATCGTCTGTCCCGCCGCGTTCGCGGACGTGACGTACCCGGATCCCGCGCCCCTGGAGGTTGGGCAGACGCTCAACCATCTGGCCGCGAGCGTGGAGCCGGGCAGCTCCGTCGCCGTGAGCGCGGGCAGCCTGCCCCCCGGGGTGGCGCTCTCCCTCGATCAGCACGAGGAGGCCACCTACGTCTACCTGCGCGGCATCCCCACCTCCGCCGGGGTATACGACGCGGTGGTGAGCATCAACAACGAAACCAGCTTCCTGTGCACCGTGGACGTGCAGCCCGAAACACCAAAGCTGATCGTCGGCCCCAGCGTGAACTGTTTCCTGAACGACCCCGTGCATGTCAGCGTGACCGCCACGGTCTCCGACGGGGGCACGCTGAGCTACCAGTGGTACGCCAGCGACGGCAGCTCCCACAGCAGCATCGTCTCCGGCGGCGTGGATTCCTTCTACCAGCCCGGCACCGACTACCTCGGCACCACCTACTATTACTGCGTGGTCACCAACACGAACAACGGCATCTCGGTCTCCGTGGCCTCCCCCATCGTCAGCGTCACCGTGGATGAGGTGCGCGTGACCGGACTGAGCGTGCAGACCCTGCCTGCCAAGACCGATTACTACGTCGGCGAGAGGCTCAACACCGAAGGTCTCGCGCTGCTCGTCAGCTACTCCGACGGCCGCACCGAGACCGTCACCTCCGGTTATCAGCTCTACCCCACGCTGCTTGACAAGGCGGGCGTTCAGACAATCGAGCTGAGCTACGCCAACCAGTTCTGCCGCTTTGAGGTCAACGTGCAGGAAGAGCCGGAGCGGATCGACGGCATCGGCGTCCTCACGCTCCCCCACCGCAGCAGCTATGTGGTGGGCGAGACGCTGGACCCCGCGGGGCTCTCCATCCGGGTCTACACCAACCGCGGCACCCGCGACGTGAGCGAAGGGCTCGTATGCAGCCCGATGTTCCTGAACCAGGAAGGCGGCCAGGTCATTACCGTCAGTTACGGGGACAAGACCTGCACCTTCACGGTCACCGTGGAGTCGGAGGAGCTGCCGGATTATCTCTCCCTCTACCAGCTTCCGGACAAGCTCAACTATCGGGTCGGTGAAACGCTCGACGTCCGGGGCATGGTCCTCTATCTGATCTCCAACCACAACAACGTCACGGTGGTGACCGACGGCTACGGCGTCAGCCCCACCCGCTTTGACACGGCCGGCCAGCAGACCGTCACCGTCAGCTACGCGGGCTTCTCCGCGAGCTTCAAGGTCAATGTGAACGCCGCCGAAGCCGTCAGTCCGTCGCCCTCGCCGCTGCCCTCCGCCGCGCCGAGCGCGGCGCCCGCCGCCGAGACCCCCGCTGTCAGCGTGACGCCCGCTCCCACCAGCTTTCCCGTCATGCCGACGCCGACCCCCGCTCCCAGCCACAGCATCGGCAGCAGGAGAAGCTTTGTCGGCGTTGTGGTCGCCGCCTCCGGCCTCGCGCTGGCCGTGATCGGCGCCTACGTGTTCATCATGAACCGGGGCGGCTTCGACGCGCTGGAGCAGAAGCTGGAGGATCTCCTCCGCCGCAACAGGAGAAGGTAACGCGCCTCCCGAAAGGCGCGCAACAAAAAAACACCGCTTCGGCGGTGTTTTTTGTTGCCTCAGTCCTTCTGCCGGCGTGCGGCCTCCCTCGCTGGGAGGGAAACCGATGCCCGGCAATCACATAAGGACAAACTCGGAGATCATGCGTCCAATTGCGCCTATGTCTACGCTGCCCTTAAATTCAAACTTTGCTGTAAATCCGTTCGAGAACACGAGAAGCAGCTCGGAATCGGGAACCAATTCTGCAACGCTCGGCGTCTGCACCGTGAAGAACTGAATCTTTGCGTAAGGCATAGAACTGAACGATTTCCGCGACCCGGTCAAGCCCTGGACATCAACGGCGATGATACGTTTGTTGGTGAAAATCAGCTGGTCCCGGATGGTTTTAAAAGCGCAGATCGGCTGCTCGCCATTGACCAACAGGCCATTTACCTCCTCTCTGATTTCAGAAACGTTGATCGGTTTCAGATTCCAGGCAGAATTGCTGTTAAAATTGATGGCCATTTTTTCCTCCTATATTGTACTTCTTTTTGTTAATGAATCCGTATTCATCCGACGGGATCAATATACCAAATGCAATACGGCAATTCAAGACTTGCTTTTCACGACGCTGAGCGCGTGGATTCGCATCCTTTTCTTTGTGGCTCGAAAAAAGGGGTATCACTCCCCGGCAGGAAAGACAAAACCGGGGTCCGGAAAGGGAGTCCGGTTCTGCCAAGCTCTCACGCTGCCGCTGATTCCCGTGTCCCCGCCGCAGAACGGGGCGCAGGGCTCAGACAAAGCCCAGGAACCACACGGCCTCGCCGAGCACGAAGTGGGGAACGCACAGGCCCCAGATGCTGTTCTGCTTGTGGTAGAGAACGCCGAATATGGACAGCAGCGCCGTGGCGGCGATCATATACATGAAGCCGCGGTGGATATGGAGTGCGCCGAACAGCAGGGAGGAAACGAGGATCGCCGCGGTTTCGCTGTACTTCCCCACAAAGATGCGGCGCAGGTTCTCATGGATCACGCCGCGGGACAGGAATTCCTGCAGCACCACGGTCAGGGGATAGGTGAAGTCGGACCAGTTCAGCCGGCTCCAGTCCCAGAAGGGCGCGCCTTCGGCAAAGAAGCCCGGCGATACGCGCAGAAGGATGAGCTTGATGCCGAACAGCATCGCCGTGAAGGCCGCCGTCAGCAGGCAGTCCAGCTTTACCGCCCCGGAGATCCCTTTGGTTTTAAAGCCCATTTCCTCAAAGGTGAAGTGCGTGTAGTGGCGGATATAGAAGAACATCACCAGGGAGATGGCGTGGATGAACTGCGTCATGATCTCCTGGGAGACCCTCTGCCCGGTTTTCTGCCATAAGGCAACGACGAAGATCCAGACGGAGACGGCTGTCATCGTGCCGATGAATACCGCCGAGCTTTCGCGGCGTTTCCGGCGCAGGACGTCGATTTCGGTGATATCCTCGAAGTGGACGGCATAGCTTCTGTTTTGGGGATCCCCGTCATCCTGGAGACAGATGCAGCTCGTATTGAGGAGCACGCTGCCGCCGTCGTCCCTGTGAAACAGGATGTCGCCGCGATGCGAGGTGTTCTTTTCCGCCGTAGACTTTACAAGGAAAGACAGCAGCGCGCTGTTTTCCCGGCCGAACACGTCGCGGTAGCGTTTTCCCGCAGCGTTGCCTGTCAGGCCGAGGATCAGGGACGCCGCCGGGTTGATATACCGGATGATCCCGCCGTGGTCAAAGCTGATGATCCCCTCGTCAAAGTCTCTGAGGACGCGCGTATCGAGGGTCTCCTGCATTTCTTCGGCATCAATGGTCTGCTGCACGATCTCCGGGCTGATCGCCTCTTTGGGCGCGTCTTCCTCCGAGGTTTCGACCTCCATCTCGCTGTTGAGAAGCGTATCGGCGACCTTCTCGTCCAGCATATCCTGCAGCTCGTCTTCCTGTATGCTGTGAGCGAGCGTTTCCTGGTCGGCCTTGACCGCTTCCGGGGCCGGCGCCTTCTGCGTTTCGTTCGGGTTCTCCATCTCCGCCCTCCTCTCGTCTTTCTGCTTTGATTATAATAGAAACAAAGCCGCCGGTAAAGGGTCTTGTGAACGGAATCTGCGGAATTTCCGTTTCCCGGACGCCCTTTCGGACAAACAGGAAAACGGCAGATTGACCGATGGGATCAATCTGCCGTTTCCTCTTGGAAGCATCCTGCTTTTTCTTTGCTGCGGCTGCTGAGGGCCGCGTCCAGAGTGTCACAGACAATGGGGCGGCCTCTGCCGGCAGGCGGCTTTGTCCTGTGTTCCCTCCTGCGTTACTTGAATTCGGCGCGGTTTTTCTTCAGGAAGTCGATACTCCTGCCGAATGCCGCTGCAAGCTCCCCGTCGTTTTCCTGAAAGGCTTCAAAAATCGCTCTCGGGATTTTGGACGGTTTTGTCCGCTCATAAACCGTGAGGTTCCAGGAGTGCTTGCATTTTTTACAGCGGTAAATCAACCACACGTCCACGCTGCTTCCATTGGCGTTGACGCGGAATTTCCCCGAATTGAGAAACTCCAGTTTTTTCCCGCAGCCTCCGCAGCGATGATACACGCGGATCGAAGCCTGCTCCCGGTTTTCCCCTCCTGGAAACCCGTTTGTTTTTTCAGCCTCCTGCTGATTCATCGACCGGCAGGATCTGCCGGACGTTTTTCCGTCCGTCTCAAAGTGGCTCATACGTTCCTCCAAAACCTTTTCGGAAACCGTCTGAGCTTATGAAATTAAATAATAGATTTAAGCTCAGACTACTGAGCGTTCACAATCTTTCTGGCCATAAAAATTCCTTTCCTACGCTGTCGTCCTTCTTCTGTGATCCATTCCTGAAAGGGTATAAAAATGCCGCAGCGAAGCAGCTCCCATTTGTGGCTGCATCCTGCGGTTCCCACGATCAGAAGTTACGAATTCACGGCGCGCCAAACCGGAGGGGTATCCCCACCCCCGTGCGCTTTGCCTCTATTTGGTTAGTCCATGATAGAATCGTTAGCCATCGGTCTATCCCCTTATCCTGATTTCCGGATCAGAATACCTCATTTTTCTCCAAAAGTCAAGGGTATCTTTGCTGAGATCGCCCTGAGATCGGCCAAAAAGCCCTTGTGGTAAGGAAAGCGTTTCGGTGCGGCAGGCAAGCAAAACCTCGCGCAAAAAACGCGTGGTTTGTGAAAGTCCCGGAAGGGCCTGACGCCGGCTGCGTCTGAAGACGCACTTATTCCTGTTCATGTAGCAATACTGGGAACAACAGATACATCGAGCCCTCTATTCCGCTTTTTATTTCGGAATTGAGGGCTTGATGGCAGGATCAGTTTATTTATCAACAAAAGAACGCCGAGGGTATCAAAATCAGCGTTCTTATATGGGATATAACGCTAATTTTGATACGGCTGCACCCCGTGTGACACATGGGGTGCAGCTGTTGGTTGTATTTCTCCGTTTGTCCTTGCTCATAGGCTTCGATTACCTTCCGAAGCGCCTTCTGTCCTTCTTCGGATGCTGTTATCATCAGCTCCCTTGGACTTTTGAACCGCATTTTCACAGAACGGTAAATGACATCCTGTCAACCGTTCCGGGTATTCCGCCCAACTCCTGTGCGATACAATGCATCCAGTCAGAATGAAAGGGCCGATTTCCAACTACCCTGAAAAATGAAATAGGGCATAGCTTGAATTTTGATAAACCAACTGATACTCTGTACTTAACAGTTCTTCCAGAAATAATGGCAATTCTCCCCCGCTTGCTGGCAAAACAAGCCACGATGGAGGATGACTGGAAAAAGTGAATTCTAAATCATCGTATATTTCCGGCATCAACGCAATATAATGATTCTGCCATCCACAATATTTTATGCACGGAAACAGATCCGCATATGTATACCAATTTGGATTGAGGTTATAGCAGAATACTGATTGCTGGTCCTCCTCAGGTATTCTCAAAGAAATATCTTGTACCAATTGTTCCGTGTTAAATCTGCCCGGCTGAAAAAGATGAAGATATGCTTTGTCAAGATATTCCCTCATGATTGAAAGCTGCGAAAAAAGCATTACGATTGTCAAAATAGCGGCAAAAATTTCTCTTTTCCCGATTTTGTTTTGGATAGAGTCTACTACCGATATCTCGCATAGAACCAAGAGGGGAATTGTCAGTGTGTAATAGTGAGTATAATTATTCCCAGAAGCAATTGCAAGAAAAGTAAAGGCAGAGCCAACAAAAGCAAGGAAACGCTCTCTCCAACCTTTCCAATGAAGAATGATAGGCACAAAGCAGGGAATAGCAATCAAGAGAAGCTGTTGTTTTCTGTCGCTTTGCAGAGTTTCGACAACGTGTTGGATAAATGTCTTTTCCCCTGAATATTTAAACCCCAAAATAAACATAGCTTCAAGCAGCTCGCTTAGCAGATCCTTCATACCAAAAAACAAGATGGCAGGGCTTAAAGCTACGATTAGTCCAATGACAAACATTCCAGCGCAAATATATAGTTGCTTTATTTTTTTGTTTTTTAACAGATACAGCACGACGGTAATCACCATTGCGCAGATTAAAGCTGCGTTTGTGATTCTAATCATCAGAAGAAGTCCAAAGCAAAACCCAAACCATGCGCCTGAACACCAATAGATTTTATCTGGTCTATTTGTATCATAGCACTCACCCTTTTCAAAGAATACCGCGCACAGATACAAGCAGGACAGCAGTGGAATGAGTGAAAACTCCTCTGTTAAATTTCCCCCTTCAAAGGTAAAACTTGCAATGTATGCAAGTGAAAGCATCAGACCGATTTGCAAGATTCGGTTCCTGATCTGATACAGTTCAAAAAGCTTGCTGATAACAACAAGCGAAAAAAACAGGTTGATCCATTGAACAAGAAAAATGCCTGTGCGCCCATATGATAGAATTTGCCCAAGGTATTCGATAAAAAACAGGAACGGACCTTTCATATCAAAAAAATCCCGGTATGGAAGATATCCCTTTGTCATACCTTGACCAACAAGACGGAAAAAGGCCGCGTCATACCCGTTGTCACAAGTAGTAAACGGAGATGTATAATACGAAAAAACAGATAGAAACACAAAGGACACCAAGAAAAGCGTAAGATAGAATAGTATTGCCACAGACAGCTTTACTTTCTTCTTTTCGTTCATGTTGAAAAAACCTCCGTTTCTAAAGGAAGACAATCGGAATTTCAGAAAGGCATGAGATGGGAGCGAGGAACGCTTATATTTCAAGCTATTTTATCTGCAAAATATTTATTTTGATTATATCATGCCCCTTTCTGAAAGTCTATCTTCTTGCACACAATATACCATCTTGTATACGAAATACCTATTTGGCACACGATTTCAAGTAGATAAATGCTGAAAAAAAGCATAAAAACAAAGTGATGGGGCTGTAGCAAAAGGCCCTGAAAAAAGCAAGAGACCGAGACGGCTGAAAACAGTCGCCTCGGTTTCCTGTTTGTGGTATAATTTTTGTGTGAAGAAAACAATACCGCATAAAGATTATGGCACATGCGAGCGGAATATGCAACTAAAAATTGATGAAAGTTTCGCGGAAAGGTATATACCGGCAGACGACAGTGTGAGGCTCTTAGACAAGATTGTAGAGGGGATGGATCTGAGCGCACTCATGAGAGCATACGACTCACACGGTCGCCCACCGGCAACGCCGCCGCGAACCATGCTGAAGATTGTCCTGTATGCAGCAATGGAACACAACTATTCATCGAGAAAGATTAAAGGATATGAACTACATCTGGCTGCTGAACGGAGCCGCTGCGCCGAGCCACTTTGAGATTGCACGGTTTCGGAGCAAGCGACTGGCGGAGTGTGCAGACGAGCTGTTCAGTCAGCTTGTACATCATCTGCATGAGATGGGCGAGATCGCATTTGAACATTTTTTTGTAGACGGGACGAAACTTGAAGCCAACGCGAACAAGTACAGCTTCATATGGAAGAAGAGCACGAACAAATACGAGGCGAGGCTGGACGCGAAGCTGGAGAAGCTGCTGCCGGAACTGTGCAGCAAGTACGGCATTGTTGCGGCTGATCCGAGCGCCTTGCTGTCCTCATTGGAGGAAAAGGCGGACTTTCCCTTTGTACATGGACGCGGCAACAGGAAAAGCGAGTTGCAGCGGGACATCGAAGAGCTTCGAGAACTTCTTGGCAGAAAGCAGAAGTACCGGGGCTACAATGAGATCTTAAAGGGGCGCAACAGTTTCTCCAAAACCGATCCGGACGCAACCTTCATGCATATGAAAGAGGATCACATGCGCAACGCCCAGTTGAAACCGGGGTACAACGTGCATATACGGTTATTTTTACAGGGAAATAGGATGTTGCTATCAGAATGGCAACTACGCATATCAACAAACGGAGAATCATTCTTTTTTTGTCCTTTTTGCTTTTTTGCATCTTTCTATCCTTCTGTTCTCATTTAGGGTATCTTTCAAAAATCATTACCAATCCATGTTTGTTATCTGTGAGCCAAGTGTCCTGATCGTATCTCTGCTCACAGATGATTTTCAATTTGTTTTTAGAACAAAAAAACTTTCCTCCTAATAATAACTGAT
>ONOL01000031.1:0-19408 GCA_900319465.1 uncultured Eubacteriales bacterium
GTGCTGAAGCTGAAGGTCGTCAACCTCAAGACCGACCCGCAGCTCATGGGCGCGCTGGGCGCTGCCGAGTACGCCCGCCAGAAGGGTCTGGCCAAGAAGTAAGGCTCTCTGCCTCCCCGGCAAGGGGAGGCGCCCCGGTGCTCATACTGGGGCGGAGGGCTTTCCCCGCTCTCACGGACGGTGAGCAAGCGGGGCTCGAGCCCCTTCAGCCACGGCGCTTGCGTGAGGCGCGCCGTGCCAGCTCCCCCGGAGGGGGAGCCAATACGGAAAGGAGATTAATAAATGGCTAAATTGGCGAAAGCTCTCCTGAAGCTTCTGAAGATCCTGGGGATCGTGGTTGCCATTCTTTTCGTGGTGTACTTCTGGAACCTGGATCAGAAGGTGCTTGGCTGGGCTTATCAGCAGGTCAACCTCATGTTTGACCGGAAGAAAGTAAATCAGGTATTCTGACGCGAAAAAATGGAACTGTTCAACTCTCTGATCAAAGATACCAAAGCCCTGCTTGGGAAGGGCGTCCCCAAAGCCTGGGACTATGCCGAGCGCGACTGCTGGACGGATATCGGCTCCAGCGAGCTGGTGCTGCAGAAGGACGCCGCCTATGAGCTGGGTGCGGCAGGCAGGGGATCGGCCAACTACGTGCTCTTCACCTCCGGCGCCGAGCTGGTGGATCGGGATCAGGTGCTGCTCTACGGCCCGGATCTCAAGGACATCAAGGGCGACTGCGATTTTGCCCGCATCGTGCTGCTGCGCGTGGGCGTGCTGGACGATGACGACGAGCAGGTCTACCGCATCCTCAAGGACATCGAGTTCGCCAAGTACCACGTCTACCCCGAGGGCTACATGGTGCGCATGTCCCCCGAGAGCTACCGCGAGCAGGTGCGCGTGAGCAGGAAGGCGCTCAAGAAGGGCGTCAGCTTCCGCGCCATCGGCGCAAGCTACATCAAGGCCTACAAAAAGGACCCGAACGTGCTCAACGCCACGGTGGTCTTCGTCACGGCCCCGGGCTTCGACTTCGAGGCCATGAAGCAGACCGCGAAAAAGGCCAACGACATCACCAACACCCTCACGCACATCCTCGAGGGCCTGCCGACCGACTGCTCGGTCTGCGCGCTCAAGGGCATCTGCGACGAGGTGGAGGGCATGAAGGAGCTGCACTTCGGCGTGGGCGACAAGGGCGCCGACAAAGGCCACCGGCATTGAACCCCGACAAGATCGTAAAAACGGCACGGTGATAAACCGTGCCGTTTTTGCATACAGATGGTTCAGGGGGTGAGCATATGCCGCATGAGGAGACACAGCGCGCGCCGGCGCGCTGGCACAGCCTGAGTCTGGAAGGGCGGGAGAAGCTCAGCATTACCGGGGTGGACGACGTATCCGGCTTCGACGAGGGGCTGGTGGTCCTGCGCACCGGGCAGGGGGAGCTGACCGTCCGGGGCCGGGAGCTGCATATCGAGCACATCGACCTCGATTCCGGAATGCTGGAGCTGCACGGCCACGTGCAGGAGCTGAGCTATGACGAGCCGACGGAGGGGCGCACGCTGTGGAGCAGGCTCTTCGGCTGATCGCGGCGCTGGGGCTCGGCGCGGCCCTCGGCCTGGTTTACGACCTGCTTCGCCCGTGGCGGCGCCGCGCCGGGCGGGCATCGCCGCTGTTTGACGTGCTGTTTGCCCTGCTTGGCGGGGCGGCTGCCTTCCTCTACGCCTTCACCGCCCGGGACGCGCGGCTCGGGATCTGGGAGCTCGCGGCGATGCTGGGGGGCTTTCTGCTCTGGCTGGCGCTCTCCGCCCGCTGTGCATTGTGGGCAAAATCATGGACTCATGAAAAAAAAGAAGGTTTCTGGATAAAAATTCGGCAAAAATAGACTTCCAAAAACGGATAAAATGTTATATATTTATCACCAACGGAGAAAACCATGACAAACCGGAATGCCATCCTTCGTTTGGCGGCGCTTGTGCTGCTGCTGTATTCGCTTTTCAGCCTGGGGCGGGAGTACCGTCTGCTCTGCCAGACGCAGGCGCTGGCCGACGCGCTGGCGGAGAGCCGGGCGGCGCTGGCGGCCGAGGCGCAGGCACTGGCCGAGCGTCTGGAGCAGCCGCCGGACGAGCGGGAGATGCGCCGCCTTGCGTGGGAGCGGCTGGGCATGGTTGCCCCGGGAGAGAAGATCTTCTATTTTACCCAAGAGGAAGCAGACAGAGAGGACACGCTATGGGACTTGAAATTGGAAGCGTTGTGGAAGGCCGGGTGACCGGGATCGCCAAATTCGGCGCATTTGTCGCCCTGCCGGAAGGAAAAAGCGGGCTGGTACATATCTCCGAGGTGGCCAACAGCTTCGTCAGCGATGTGCACGACCACGTGCAGGTAGGACAGACGGTGAAGGTGCGGGTGCTCAACGTCAGCGGCGACGGGAAAATCAACCTCTCGCTCAAGCGGGCGGAGGAAAACCCTGCGCCGCAGCCGCGGCAGGAGATGCAGCGACCCGCCCTGCGCAGAAGCGCCCCCACCGTGCAGCAGGCCGCGCCCGCGGAACGGACGGCCGCCGACGGCCCCGGAAGCAATCAGGATTTCGAGGATCGCCTCAAGAAATTCATGCAGGATTCCGACAGCCGGATCGCGGACAACCGCCTCTACGCCGATCACAGGTCCCGCAGCCGCAGAAGATAATACCATACGGGCGTATCCCCCGGGCCGTTCGGCCCGGGGGATACGTTTTTCATACAAATTGTATATTATTCCACGGGTTCATATTCGCAGCTGCTGATCAGCTTGCCGCTGGTCCGGTATTTGAGATAAGACATATGCCCGGCGTTGGTGATGACCACCAGATAGAACACGCCCTCCTGGTCCTCGTTGAAGAAGCGGATGGCGCCCTGCTCGGCGTAGAGATCCACGCCGAACTCGCCGCCCGCGTCGGTCAGGCGCAGCGTGGCCTGCCCGTCCTTCAGCAGGATGCGGGTGCGGAAGCTCATGCATTTCCCGTCGCGCCCCAGCGTCAGTGGGATCACGGTGGCGTCCCCGAGATAGAGGTCCCAGGTGCCGCACCAGGGCAGATAGAGCGCGAGGTCGGACAGCCAGCGCTCGCGGTCTTCGAACGCGCCCTCGTAGTGCTGCAGCCAGTCGTAAGCGCCGGCGACGTCCCCGTTTTCGCAGAGGGTGAAGAACTCGCGGGTGTAATCGGTCGCGTCGGCGATGGCGGCGAGCAGGCCGGCGCTGTCCTTGTAGCCCTCGACGGTGCCGATCAGGGCGATAACCGCTTCGTCCAGCGGCAGCAGCCCCGCGCCCGGCTCGTCCTCAAGCTGCAGATCCACCGGGTCCTCGCCGCAGCTTGCCAGCAGGTCCTCCACGCTGCGGCTGCCCAACGTGAGGGCGGTGTCCTTGCTCATCGAGAACAGGCTTCTGCCTCCCGGGTCCATACTCAGCGAGGCATAGATCCCGCGGATGTTATAGGTCCGGATAAAGGCGGTCAGCGCCTGCGCCTTGCGATAAACGGGCTCGCGGGCCTCCTCCTCGGCGCCGAGCGCGAGATAGGCCTCCCGCGCCGCGCTGAGCTGCCCGCTCTCGAGCAGCGCCGCCGCCCGGTCATAGGCCGCCCGCGTGAGCGCCGCGCGGCAGGCCGCGAGCGCCTCGGCGCAGCGGGCCGCCTGCTCCCGGCTGTCCCGGTAATCGCCGAGCGCTTCAAATTCCTTCTGTGCGGCTTCGTAGAGCAGGATGGCCGCGGTCGTGTCCTCGTCCAGATCGGCGCGGGTGTGCCCGATCATCTGCAGGGCGGAGGCGTCGTCCTGCGCCGCGCGGCGCGCAAGCTCGCCCGCCCGCAGGTAATCCACGCCCTCGCCCGCCATTTCCCGGCTGTCCCGGTAGTCCCCCAGGGAGGCGTAGGCGGCGCGCGCCTCGTCGAACTCCCCGAGCCCGGCGAGCCACTGCGCCCCCTTGTAGACGCTGCGCCGCTCGAGCTGGCGGGGCACGGCGATCAGCAGCCCGAGCACAAGGATCAAAATCGGCAGCACGACGGCTGCGCCCAGAAGCAGCCGCCGCCGGAGCGCGCGGCCCGCCGAGCGCGCCGCCTTCAGGCGGAGCGGCTCCTGCTTCGAGCGGCTCTCCGATTCGTCCCGCAGCGAGGGAACGCTCACCTTTTCCAGGGCGCTGCGCACCCGGTGACAGCGGTGGCAGCCCGCTTCCTTCGCGCGGTTCACGGCCCCGCAGGTACACAGCCACAGATCCGCCGCCCGCGTCGGCGCGAAGCGGCAGTCCCTCCCGTAGCGGATGCGGAACTGCTCGGCAAGCTCGGGGTCGCTGTAAGCCTCCTCCAGCGTGGGCTGGGCAGGGAGGGGCGGCCACGCCTTCGCGCAAAGCCACGGCTCCCCTTCCGTAAAGTCTACCCGCAGCACCCGGGCACGGAAGGCCGCCGCCTCGGAGATGGGCAGGAGGACCGGCTCTTTTCCGCCGATGCACGCGTCCCGCCCCGCGACGACGCGGTAGCGGTAGGGCAGCTCCGGCCCCGTCGGCGTTCCGTCGGCGTCCAGCGGGAGGAAGGCCGCGGTCACGCTCTTGACGCGAACGTCCTCGATGACCTGCAGCGTCAGCAGGCAGGCGAGCAGCTCGCCCTCGGCGAGCAGCCGCCCCCCGGTGATGCAGACCGGCGCGCCGGGATAATAGAGCGCTTCGGGCAGCGTATAGACTGTTTTCGCGTGCTTCAGACGCGCCATCCCTCGGCGCCCCCTTTCAAAACAGAGATGGTTTCCGGGCCGGCTGTCATGTCGGGCAGACCGCAAAGGGGTCCGGGGACCGTGCGGCCGACGCTCATGGCAGCGGGAAACCGGCAAACGCTTGGCGGCGTTCTGCCGTCCCAGTATCTTTATAGCATCCCCCGCGGAAAAATGCAACGGCGGAAGCGGAGGAAAAGGTTTCTCTTGAACCTTTTCCCCTGTGGTGGTACAATGACAATGCCGCTTTGGCGGCCCGGAGAGCAAACAGACATCGGAGGAAAGCGGAAATGCTGGGAATCGGCAGCGATCATGGCGGATATCAGCTCAAGCAGGCGATCATGAAGCATCTGGAAGCGCGCGGGATCGCGTTTACGGATTACGGGACTTACGGCGAAGAGAGCTGCGACTATCCCGAATACGGCCGGGCAGTGGCGCTGGCGGTGGCCGGCGGCGCGTGCGACCGGGGGATCCTGATCTGCGGCACCGGCATCGGCATCTCCATCGCGGCCAACAAGATCCCGGGGATCCGCGCCGCCGTCTGTGGGGACTGCTTCTCCGCCGAAGCCACGCGCGCCCACAACGATGCCAACATCCTGGCGCTTGGCGCCCGGGTCGTGGGCGAGGGGCTCGCGCTGAAGATCGTGGATACCTTTCTGGACACGCCGTTTTCCAATGACGAGCGCCATATCCGGCGCATTCGGAAGATAGAGGGATAAGACTTGGCAAGAAATCTGGAATTTTACAAGGGCAGCAGGAAAAAACGCAACTACGCCATCATCCCCTTCGTGATCGTGCTGGCGCTGCTGGTGCTGGCGGTGGTTCTGTTCTATACCGTGCAGAAATACGCCGTCATCAGCAAGGACGGCGTGGAGGTCGTTCTGCCCGGCATGGCGCAGGATACCGCCACGACCGTCGACAGCCAGGGCCATGAGGTCAAGACCTTCGACACGGTGGAGACGGATCTGGTCTTTGACCAGCCGGACTACTCCCGCGTGGAGGCGGTTGCGGGGAAAAACACGAAGCCGGTGCGCGCCATCTACATCGCCTCCGAGGATCTCAACCATGAGAACCTGCTGGAGAAGGCGGGGAGGCTCTCGAGCGGCAACGCGCTGCTTCTGGAGATGAAGCCCCGCAGCGGCGCGCTCAACTGGCCCTCCAAGTCGGAGGCCGCGCTGAGCTACGGGCTGTATTACCAGTCCGCCGTGACCGACAACATCGGCGCCTGGGTGACGGAGCTCAAGGGCATGGAGGACAAGGACATCTGGCTCGTGGCGCAGATCAGCTGCTGCGTGGACGGGATGCTGGCCTCCCGCGCGACCACCTTCGCGCTGCGCACGGATTACGGCGCGGACTACATCGACGAGACCGGCGCGTGGATCGACCCCTATAACGCGGAGCTGCGGCGCTACATCGTGGAGCTGTGCAGGGAGCTGTACGACATGGGCTTTGACGAGGTGGTGCTGGCGGACGTGAGGCATCCGGTGCCCGAGACCAAGAAGGGCCAGGCGCCCATGAAGTTCATGTACTCCTCCGAAATGTCCACCACGCCCACGCCCGTGAACGCGGTCTGCGGATTCGCGCTGTACGCGGCCAACGAGCTCAAGGACCGGCCGGCCGGCAAGCTGCTGTCGATCTACGTCAACAGCGCCCGCTCCCTGGTGGGCGAGGACGCGAACAACGGCCAGAACGCCACGCTGTTTTTCAAGGTCTTTGACCGCGTGTACTACAATACGGATATGTATACCTTCACCTACAATCTGGAGGACATCGTGTATGCCGGCGGCGTGACCATCGGCACGCCCTCCTCCCGCTTCGTCCCCGTGGTCATCAACTATCTGCCGAAGCACGATTCCTGGATCTATATCGAGGATCTGCCCGCGATGAACAAGTGAAACGGAAGAAAAACCGCCGCCTTTCCGCAGGAAAGGCGGCGGTATTGTGTTGCCTGTTCGTCGTCTCCCCACTCCCTGCTTCGCAGCCGGGAGAGCAAAACGGAGGAAACGCCGATCGCTCTCAGCCCCAAAGAGCCGTGAGCATGGGGATGATCTGCTTCTTGCGGGACATGACGCCCGGCAGGAACACCTGCCTGTCATGCGGCTCGACGCCGAAGGCCTGCTGGATGGTGTCGTCGCTGCCGCGGTAGAGCAGGAAGGAGCCCTCCCGGAGCACGTCGGTGATCATCAAAATCACGAGATCGTAACCCTTGCGGCTCTGCTCCCGTTCCATGACGGTCAAAAACTCCTCCCGCCGCTGCAGCACGTGCTCGGCGTCCGCGCTGGTGATCTGGCTGACGCCGATGTTCTGGCCGGAGATGTGGAACTGCTTGTAGTCGGTCTTGAACAGCTCCTCCGCGCTCTTGCCGTCGGACACGCCGGAGGAGAACAGCTCCTTCCCCAGCTCCTCCAGCGAGATCTTCGCGAAGCGGGCGAGGCGCTCGGCCATGGCGATATCCCGCTGGGTGCAGGTGGGGGACTTGAACATGACCGTGTCGGAGAGGATGGCCCCGGCCATCAGCCCCGCGATCTTGGGCGGCGGCACGACGCCGTTCTCCTGGTACATGGCGGTGATGATGGTATTGGTGCTGCCGACGGGTTCGTTGCGGACGCGGATGGGCTGCCCGGTCTGGATATCGGCCAGCCGGTGGTGGTCGATGATCTCGAGGATCTCCACCTGCTCCAGCCCGGGGACGGACTGGGCGGCCTCGTTGTGGTCGACCAGGACGACCTGCTTGCGCCGCGGTTTGAGCAGGTGGAAGCGGGAGATGGTGCCCACCACCTGCTCGTTCTCATCGAGCACGGGATAGCTGCGGAAACGGCTCTTGAGCATGATCTCCTTCGCGTCGTCGAGATAGTCGCTCAGATGGAAGGCGAGGATGTCGCTGCGCTTGCCGATGCGCGCCACGGGCAGGGCCTGGTAGATCAGCCGGGAGACCCGCCGGGCGGACAGGGGCGTGGAGATGATCACGGTGCTGTCGCAGCGCGTCCATTCCGGCTTGACCTCCGCGCGGCAGAGGATCAGGCAGTTGACACCGCTGGCGATGGCCTGCTCGATGATCTCGGGCTGGTCGCCCACGATCAGGATGCTGTCCGGATTGGTCAGCGCCTGGTCCTGGTAGTGGAGAGGCAGGGCGATGTATACCTCGCCGGAGACGCTGTCCCGCTCCAGGCGGAAATCGTTGACGAGCGAGCCCTCCAGCACGCTCAGCAGATTGAAGACAGGCACGTCGTCCACGCGGTTCTGGTTCAGGGTCTGCAGGTCGAAGGTGGCGATGTCGCCCGCAGAGAGCATGCCGAACAGGCGGCCGCTCTCGTCCACGATGGGCACTACGTTGATCGAGCCGCTGCCCATCGTCAGCCAGGCCAGATGGATGGTGACGGAGTTGTTCAGCGCGGGCGTGGGATCGTATTCCAGATCCCGGATCTGGGTGCGCATGTTCTTGATCAGGGGAGGCGGCTCCATCCCGAAGTGATCCAGCAGGCGCTGGGTCTCGTCGTTGATGGCGCCGATGCGCACGGCCTTATAGTCCCGGTCGCCCAGAGAATTGCGAAGCTGGGCGTATGCCATGGAGGCGACGATGGAGTCCGTATCGGGGTTGCGGTGCCCGGTAACGTAAATGTCGCTCATAAGTTCCTCCTGTGCTCCCGTTTTTTAACGCGTATGAACAAATCGTATCAATTATTATAGAGCCTTTTTTCACGCTTTGCAAGCTTCTGCTTTTCATGGGCGTCGTTTTGTGGTACAATAGCGCTGCGACGTTCCCGGGAAAGCGCGCGGCCTTATGCCGTCCCTGCGGGAGCGCAGAAACAAACGGAGGAGAGAAAGATGAAAAAGCTGCGTTTGATGATCGCCCTGCTGCTGTGCGCCGCGCTGCTGAGCGGCTGCGCCGCCCCCCAGTTCGGAGGCCTGAGCTCGCTTTTTAACAGCGTATTCGGCAGCGACGGCGAGATCCCCCGCTTTGACGACATGGAATACGAGCGCCCGCAGGACGCGCTGGACGATATCGAGAAGAATCTCAAGCAGCTCGAGGAGGCGTTTGAGAAGGGCAGCCCCCTCAGCACGATCACCGACCTGCTGGACCGCTGCTATTCCGACTATTATCATTTCGACACGATGTACACGCTGGCGGATATCCGCTACTGCCAGGATACGACCGACGATTATTATGCCGGGGAGCTGACCTGGTGCATGGATCAGTACGGCGAGATGCGGCAGCACATGGAGGATATGTTCTATCTCTGCGGCTCGTCCTCCATGGCGGAGGAGCTGGAGGAGAACTATTTCTGGGAGGGCTTTGCCGGGGAGTACGCGGATGCGGGCCTGTCCGTCTACAACGATGCGACGCTTGCGCTGTTGCACCGGGAGAACGCGCTGCTCACGGAGTTCCGGGATCTGACCTCGGCGCCCGTCGTCAAGCTGGAGGACGGGCAGGAGGTGGAGTTGTACAGCTACCTGGCCGAAGCCGAGAGCGACGACTATTACGCCGCGCGCGACGCGTACTACCGCCAGTACAACGAGGAGCTGAGCCGGATCTATATCGAGCTGGTCAAGGTGCGCCGGGAGCTGGCCGCGGAGATGGGCTTTGCCAGTTATGAGGAAATGGCCTACGCATACAGCTTTGACCGGGACTATACCGCCGAACAGGCCGCGGAATATCTCGAGGAGATCCGCACGCAGATCGCCCCGCTCTATAAGGAGCTGGAGGAGTACACGCTGGACTATCCGTATCTGGACGAGGAGGAGCTGTTCGAGGTGCTCTGCCGCGCCACGGAGGAGATGGGCGGCGTCGTGGAAGAGGCCTTCTCGTATATGAACCAGTACGATCTGTTCGATATCCGCCTGAGCATGGAGAAGGCGAGCAAATCCTTCCAGACCTATCTGTCGGAGTATGACGCGCCCTACCTCTTCATCGACCCCTACGGGGACGACACGGACGTGTTGACCTTTGCCCATGAATTCGGCCATTTCGTGGACGCCTACTACAACTATGACGCGTCGGAGAGCATCGACCTGTCGGAGGTGTTCTCCCAGGCGATGGAATACCTGGTGCTTGATTACGCGGAGGGTGTTCTTCCGGAGGACCGGCTTGAGAATCTCCGCCGCTACAAGTGGAAGGACACGCTGGAGACCTTTGCCCAGCAGGCCTCCTTCGCCGCCTTCGAGCAGGCGGTGTACAGCGCCGACCCCGAGACCCTGGACGCCGATTTTCTCAACGATCTCTCGCTGCAGGTGGCCATCGACTACGGCTATTACGACGGCGTGAGCGAGGAGTACTACGCGCTGAGCTGGGTGGACATCACCCATTTCTTCGAGCAGCCCTTCTACGTGATCAGCTACCCGGTATCGAACGATCTTGCACTGCAGATCTGGGAGCTGGAGCAGGAGGAGCGAGGCGCCGGGCTGGAGAAATACCTCGAGGCCCTGCCCCGCAACTATTACGGGATGATGGACACCGCCGAAGCCGTCGGGCTGGACAACCCCCTCGCCCCGGGGCGTATCGCCAAGATCGCGGCCGACCTGCGGGAAAACCTGGGGATCACGGGCAGCGGCTTCTCCGCGCAGATCGGCTCGCATAAGGCGGCCTGAGCCGCCGTCCGTCCCCGCCCCGCCGCGCGGATACGCCGCGGGACAGAAAGGAAGGGCCGGAAAACGAAGCCGTTCTTACAGGGAGGCGCTGCGCCTCCCTGTAAGCTGCCATGATCACGAAGATCGGAGGTCAGTATATGGAACAGAAAAAGAAAAGGGCTGTCGGCATCCCGAAATACAGCCTGGGAGAGGAGATCTTCAACGCGGTCTCGCACGGCCTCGGCGCGCTTCTCGGCACAGCCGGGCTGGTGCTGATGCTCGTTCGGGCGAAAGGGGCGCTTCCCGTGACGACGGCTGCGATCTTCGGCGCCTCCATGATCCTGCTTTACACGATGTCCTGCCTCTACCACGCCCTGTCCCCCAAAACGACGGGCAAAAAGGTGCTGCGGGTGCTGGACCACTGCAACGTGTTTCTTCTGGTTTTCGGCACCTATGTGCCGGTGTCGCTGCTGGGCGTCGGCGGCGCGATGGGCTGGGTCCTGTTCGGCACGGTCGCGTTCTTTACCGTGCTCGGCGTCGTGCTGACCGCGGTGGATCTGGAACGCTACCAGAAGGCGGCGGTGCTCTGCGAGCTTTGCAGCGGCTGGTCGATCCTGCTCGGCGCCGGCGCCCTGCTGCGGCGCGTGGGCGCCGCGGGACTTGTTTTCATGCTCATGGGCGGCCTGATGTACTCCGTCGGCGCGGTGCTCTACGTGCGGGGGGCGAAGAAGAAATACCGGCACAGCGTGTTCCACGTCTTCTGCCTGCTGGGGACCTTTTTCCATTTCTGGGCGGTCTATCGCTATCTGCTGTAAAGGAGCGGAGCGGGAAAAAGGAAGAAAAGAAGCGCACAGGCGGCAAAAAGCCGGCTCCGGGACGACCCGGGGCCGGCTTTTTCTGCGCGATGCGATCGCGGGCGCAGGGGAGGGCGGAGGCCCTGCCTATCGTTCCCGCGCCGAACGGAGGCAGGCGTTTACCAGGGACGAGGAGAAGGGCATCACGAGTTCCGCGACCGGCCCGACAAGGAAAGCGCAGAGGACCGTCCCGATCCCGAACGTTCCGCCGAGGAGGAAACCGATGAGAACGAAGAGAAGGTCCGCCGCGACACGGACGGCACCGAAGCGCAGCCCGCTTTTTTCGCTGACGACCACGGCGACCAGGTCGTTCGGCCCTGTCCCGGCTTCCGAGCGGATCACGACCGACATGCCGAAGGCGAGGATGCAGCAGCCGAGCATCAATACGGCGAGCTTGACCGCCGTCCCCGCCCGGCCGATCGCGAAGACCCGGAGCAGCCAGGTAAACAGGTCGATGATCGGCCCGCCGCAGAACATGCACACGATCGTCCCGAGCTTCACATAGCTCCTGTCGACAAGCAGGAGGATCAGAATGATCAGAAAACAGACGGCCATGTGGACGGTCCCGTGCGTCGGCGTCAGACGGCCCGCCTTCAGCGCCAGCAGGCGAAGCCCCTGGATCAGGACGTTGAAGGGGTCGGAGCCCAGGTCGGCCAGCAGAAACAGCGTGACGCCCAAATGCGCGACCGTGAGTCCCGCAAACAGAAGGAGCAGCCGCAGCAGGACTTCTTTTGTGTTTTTCTTCATTTCCGCCTCCCCGCAGTCTGTTCGTTCCTCTGTATTCCGGAAGGTGATCGCAGGATCATTATACCTATTATACCGCAAAAGCGGCGGTCGGGGAAGGGCGGCAGGCGAGATTCGGCCTCTTTCGTCGGATTGTTTTTCTTTCCCATAATAAGATAGCGATTGACAGAAAAGCCGGTTGATGGTTGGATAATCGTAACGGGAGGGGGATCTGCATGGACAGGAAGTTTCAAAAACAGTATCAGGAAATCGCACGGCAGTTTGCCGAGAACGCGGCCGTCCTTCAGGCGATCGGGGATGAAACCAGGCAGCGCATCCTCCTGAGTATGATGGAGCTGCCAAGCCGCGCGGAGGGCGGGACGAGGGTCGGCGCCATTTCGGAAAAAACGCATTTCTCCAGACCGGCCATCTCGCACCATATCAAGGTCCTCAAGGACGCCGGCATCGTGGGGACGCGGACGGAAGGCAAGAAGAATTACTATTATCTGACCAATGACAACGCCAAATTCAACGCGCTGCTGGAGCTGTTTGAAAACGTCATGGATCTCGCGGATCGGATCAACAGCGAGAAGCGGGAAAAGCCGGAAGCCTGAATCCGGAACGGCGGCACGGAACGCGCGAGGGGATACCCGATCCCCTCGCGCGTCCCCCATGTGCCTCCGGGCAAAGGGCGCCGCGTAGCTCTGCCGGCTGAGCGCCCCCTGCGACAGGCAGAGGGTGCTTTCTTGCCCGCGCCTTGCTTTCGCGCGTGTCGGTATCCCCCATGGGAAAGCTACAGGATCGTTTTCCAATACCGCCGGGAAAGGACCGTCTTTCCGTTGTTCGTATTCACGACCTTGTCGGCCAGGGTAAAGCCGGATTTCTCAATCACGCGTGCGGACGCGAGGTTGTCGTCATTACAGGTAAGCAGGACGGGAGAAAGCTGCCTTTCTTTTGCCTTTTCCAAGGCAAGGGCCAGCAGCCTGGTCCCGTAACCGCGGTTCCATTCCGAATACCGGATGCCGTAGCCGATGTGACCGCCGCGCCGCAGCAGCGCGTCGTTCAGCCTGTGGCGGATCGTGACCTCGCCGATAAAATACGACTTTTCCTCGTCCACGAGCCAGTAATAATCCGCCCCGACCCGATCCGGCGGCAGGCCGCGCTCGGTTCGGTACTGATCGAATTTGGCGAAAACGTCGCAGGAAGAGGGGTCGGTAAAGGAATAGGCAGTGACATGGTTTTCGAGATATTCGACATAGGCCTCCCGATAGGACGGAAGATACGTTTCATTCGGTACGATCAGCTTTATCATTTTCCACCTGCACAAGTAAGCATAAGGTTAGGACGGCAAAACAACGGGGCTGTTTTACCGATCGGGAGGGTCGGGATCACAGTCTGAGGGATGGGAAGGGAGCCTCAGCGGCTGCGGTCAAAACCGCTCACTTGCGCCAGGATCCATTTCGCCGTGTCCCTGACAAAGGAATCTGCCTGCTCCGGCGTAAGGTACCGGTATTCTCTGTGAAGGTCGCCGTGCTCTTCGCCGTGATAAAAGTCACAGAGATACCGGCGCCTGTTTTCAAACGCGTCCCTACTGAACAGATCCATGAATTCGTTGTCAAAACCGACGGCATTCTCATAAACGGCAAATGCCCGGAAATCCGGATGCTGCTCCAGATACAAAAAATCAAGATCGTACCAGTCTTCCTTTGCGGCCTGGATCAGCCTGCCCTTATCCTCTGCATAGTCTTTCGGGTAATCCCTGCCGAGCGATGCATGGACAGTCTTTGCCCAGCGTTCGTCCGTAAGCAGATGAACGTAGTATCCGAGAAAGAAGGAGTACTCCTTCAGGCTGTATCCGCGTATGACGGCGTCGTTGAAATAGCTCCGGCAGAAAGTATCCGTGCCGATCAGGCTCACACCTCCGGCCTTTGTTTGAAAATGTGTTGCTGTTTTCGGCGGATGGAACGCCGACCAGTCTTCGTTCGGCACCCCGCTGTCCGGGGCGATGTTGCCCATGACAAAGGCCGTTTCTTCTACTCCCTTCAGATGTGGAAGGAGCTCATCCGCAATTCTTAAATGTACCATCCAGGACGCCATGTCGCTGTCTCCTTCCGATCCGTTTTTTAAACGGCAATTTTTTCGTGATTATACCATCTTCTTCCGCAGGAAAGCCTGATAGCCCGGCTGCCTGGCAAGGTCAAAGTTCTTGCCACGGTTTTTGGCACAGGCTTGCCTATGGCCTTGCAGGCGGCATACAGCAAAAGCGCGTGAAAGGCGTCCCAATCGGGCTTGCCCGTATAATACGGGGTGGCGTCCACGTCCTCGTTCCACAGGGACTTTTCGGACAAATAGGGCGACAGCGCATCCAGCAGCCCGTCGCGCCAGCTCGTCACGCCCGCAAGGATCTCCTCCGGCGGCGCCAATTCGACGTTCTGCTCCTCCGGCCTGACGAGATTGACCTGTACGCCGTTGGCCTCGCCCCATTGTTGGACGGCGGTTTTCCGGTTGCGCGCGTAATATCGGGTCAGGGTTCCCCGAATAGATATCAAGTCCCACAAGATCCCTCCTTTTTCATCGCCTGTCGAAATGATTTTACAATACGGCGCGCATCAGCAGTCATCAAAGAAACTTCTTTTGCCCTGGCAGGAAGAAGAGTAAACGAAACTTTTCTCTCTGATCCGATCTATGGGCTGTCAGACCTTCTCGGCCAGGATTTCTGTGATGCCTAAGTACGCCCAAAAGGACCTTGCTTTGGCCGATCAATCGCACGGCACCGGTACGCCGGCCAGACGCAATTCATCCCGACAAACCGGAAGGGTTTTGAGAGAGGAAGGTGTCGATCAATTGCACGTCTCGCAGATCCTTATCCCGCCCAAGATGCTGTTTCAGCTCACGCAGACCTTGCAAGGATAGCACAGGATAACCATCGAGCTGCTCAACAGAGCCGTAAAGCCAGTTTTCAAATACTTCGATGTCCTCATCGATCTTAAACCAGCGGTTCCCATCTTCCATTACTCGATACAAGTAACCGTCTGCCTCCAGCCGATTTGCGGCTGCTGTCGTACATCCCATGTCAATATCTTCGGTTTCTTTTCTGATACCGAATAAAACCAGCGCCGCACCTGCGGTGAGCCAGAATTCGTCCATGCCATAGGGGAATTCAACAAGCCTGGCGATCATGGCCTCTTTCTTCATCGTACTCACGCCCCTTTGAAAATCCCGGTTTGCCGGGGGGATTATACCAAACCCTGTTCGTTGAATCAACAAAGAAAGCCCCTTCGGCAGACAAAAGAGCTTTTATGGAAAAGGTACTGCGTTTTGGTAGAATAACGCTTAAAGGGGTGCGCCGACAGTTCGGGGGCTTTTTTCAACGACAGGGGTGCGAATGGTTTTGCTTATCTGCTTATTTTACTATATCATAACGCCAAAAGAAAAGCACGGCAATTCTATCAGAAATGCCGTGCTTTGGAGACGGTCAAAAAAGGGCGGCGAAGAAGGGAAACAGAGCCGCGGGGGAGCGCGAGGGGGCAAGGCCCGCCTCGCGTTTGAATGCCCTGCCGTCCGAAAAAGGCTGATAGATCAGGCTTTTTCGGGTAATGGCCTTTTACCCCGGGCAAAAGGATCGGCGGCTGAAGCACAGTCAAAAAAGTCCCCTCAAGGGACTTTTTTGACAAGCTGAGAAAACCGTAGATTTTTACATTACCTGGAGGAACGAGATCGTCACCCCGAATACTACAAGCCGCCGGAGGGCTATTACAAACAGCCTCATATCCCCCAGCCGCGCGTCTTGTCCGAGCATGATCTGCTTGTGATGAGGCAGTTCTATGAAAAGGAACTGGCGTCCTGGCCAGATGTAATGACCATAAAGCAAGTATCCGCTTTCACAGGGTACGGAAAAACCTCTGTTGAACGGTGGTGTACCAAAGGGCATTTACAGCATTTCTGTATCAAGCAGAAATACCTTGTCCCCAAAATCTACTTGCTGGATTTCCTTGTGAGTTGGAATTACATAGGGATCGCCGTAAAATCGGAGTTACATATTCAACGGAACAAACAAATATGGGCGCAGGCAAAAACGCACCCTTGAGTGGAGAACCAATCGTGCGTATGATGGAATCGAAGGGAGTGTGTGATATGAAAAAGCCAAGATACTACATTACTTTGAACTCAGAGGAAACCCGTCTTGTGCTGCGCAGTCTCATCCGGATGAAAAACCGCTTGATCCAGGAAATCAGCATTCCCAGCCAGAGCGTGACACACCTCTACTGCATGCTGTTCCTATGGCAGATCATGCGGGACAGATTGGCCTCCGGGAAGCTCACACGGGAGGAATATGATGAATGGCGGTATGGTGTGACATGAGCTTCTCAAATGGGCTGACTCTGGTCAATGATTCGGCATAAATTGCCTTGACTTTGATGGAAGGAGGCGTTAAAATTGCCTTGACTTTGAAAAGCGAGGTGCTTTGCTATGGATTTCTATCGGAATGCTGAGCGCGATCTTGATTTGTGGAGACATTCGTCTTATAGAAAACCCTTGGTGCTGCGCGGCGCGCGCCAGACCGGGAAAACAACGCTGATCAAGAAATTCGGCAAGAGCTTTGATTCCTTTATCTATCTCAACCTTGAGGTCGATCAGGATCGCAGATTGTTTGAAAATGATCTTTCCGTCCAAGATCTGATCCAATATATCTGCCTTGAAAAAGGCATTCAGCGGCAGGGCAAAACCCTTTTGTTTCTTGATGAGATCCAATACTCTGCCCGCGCAGTCATGCTCATGCGCTATTTCTATGAGGAACTCCCGGAGCTGTATGTGATCAGCGCAGGGTCTCTGCTGGAAATCATGATGGAAAAGCGCAAGATCAGCTTTCCGGTCGGGCGGGTGGAATACCTGTATCTGTTCCCGATGTGCTTTGAGGAATTCCTGATGGCACTTGGAGAGGAGACCGCGTTGGGCTTCTACCGTCAAACACCGGTTCCTTCCCTGGCGCATGACAAGCTGTCCCGTCTGTTTCGTTTGTATTCGTTCATTGGCGGCATGCCCGAGGCGGTCAGCCGCTATGTGGAAACGCGGGATCTCTCTCAGCTCTCGCCGGTGTATTCCAGCCTGCTGACGGCCTATAAGGATGACGTCAGTAAATATGCCTCCACCACCCACGAGGGCGACGTGATCCGGCATGTCATTGAAACGGCGCCGAAAGAAAGCGGCAATCGGATCACCTTTGAAAAGTTCGGAAACAGCGGTTATCGTTCTGTAGACGTGGGCAACAGCATGAGGAAGCTGGAGCGCGCCATGCTGCTATATCTGCGCTACCCCGTCAAACAGTATGAGTTGCCGATCTATCCGGACAAAAAGCTCCGCCCCCGCCTACAGGTGTTGGACTCCGGCCTGATCAATTACAGCCTCGGCATACAGGCCCTGTATTTCCAGGACATCAAGCTGTCTGATGTTTACCGGGGAACGCTTGCCGAGCAAATGGTTTGGCAGGAACTGCTTTGCCAGAGCTCTCGTGAGCTGAACGTGCCCACGTTCTGGGTGAAGGAGAAAAAGCAATCCAATGCGGAAATTGATTTTATGATTTCCTGGCAGGGGCACATGCTTCCCACTGAGGTGAAATCCGGCAAGGACGGGACCCTTCGCTCCCTGCATCAGTTCATCGACAACGGCGGCGAGCCCTTTGCGATCCGGTTGTACGATCAGCAATACTCGCTGCTGGAAACACAGACGCCTGAAAAGGATGGTGTTCCGGGACATCCCTACCGTTTGCTCAATCTCCCCTTATATTGCGCAGGGAAGATCCCGGCCTATCTGGAATTGCTTTACAAGTGAGTTCTATAAACCAGTGTTAAGAAAACAAGGGCGCGCTGACAAAGAAATAGAAATGACCGATCGTCTTTCTACTGAAGGCGATCGGTTTTTTCTTTCCTATTTGAATTGTGAGGCCCCATCGGAAGCCGGCAATGATCGGTTTTATTTCCGCAGATTCTCATTCCGGCGAAGCGTCTCTTTCAGGGCGCTTGCCACATCGCGAATCATACGGATCTCATAGTCGTCGCAATCGGCAAGAACAGCGGCGATGTCGCCTTCGATCTGCGGACGTGCTTTGATTACGCTGTCGCAAAGGAGATCATCCACCGTGACGGACAGCGCATTGGCCAAGCTGACTATGGCGGAGAGGCTTACATGCGTCGTCCCGGTTTCAATATTACTCAGATGCGTCGGGGAAAGCTCTACCGCCTCAGACAGCATTTCCTGCGTCATATCTGCATTGATTCGAGCGATCTTGATGCGTTTTCCGATTGCTTTATAGTCCAGCTCCATAAGTGCCTCCCCGTGATGGTCTGGCATTATTGTAATCACGGGGCGAGTGTATTATAATAATCTATATCCGTAGACTACGGTGTTAGATTATTTTCATGAAAAAATAGGTCCTTATTATGCTGAGCTGTACCTTCGCCGGGCACCGAAATCTATTTCTCCCTGATGCCGACAGAAAGATTGAGACGGCGCTTGACGGGCTTATCGCAAGGGATGAAACCTTCGTCTTCTACACGGGCGGTATGGGCGAGTTTGACAGTAAATGCGCTTCAGCGGTCCGTGCCGCCAAGCACCGGCACCACGACAAGGAGATCCGCCTGATTCTGGTTCTGCCCTATATGTCCAACCGATTGAATACCGACAGGAACTACTATGAAAGCTCTTTCGATGATGTTATGATCCCCATAGAACTGGCAGACATCCACCCCAAGGCCGCGATCCATAAACGCAATCGCTGGATGGTGGATCGGAGCGACGTGCTGCTTGCCTGTGTTCACCGCGACTTTGGCGGCGCATACGAAACCGTCCAATATGCCATGCGAAAAGGCGTACCCGTGCTTAATCTCGCTCAGCAGGAGACATTGCAGCTTTGAGTTTTCGTGCTGATGTGGTTATACTATGTCAAAAAAAGGAGTCTTGGAACATGAGTGAATTCTATCCTGATCTGCCGGATCGTCTGAAGATGTCTTTCTCCGAAATTGACAGCGATATTGTGGTGGATCTCCGCAAAACGGATGCGGAGTATGTCGCGCTGTATCGGGAACTGGCCGAGATCAAGCAGCAACATCCTTTTATTGACACGATACTGGAGGGCGAGGGGGCGATCAAGCTCTCCGCAGAGGAACACGAAGTTCTTGCCCAGGCTGTGCAACTGACACGGAAACTGGAGAGCATGGAACGTCGTCACATCTATTTCCGCGGACACACAGACGCCTATGCCTATCTGAAAGAGATCGGGGCATTATAATCGACAGGTCGATTATCTGCATATCTTTTCGCTAATTATATGCAGATAATCGGTCTCTATGTGCTATTGAAAACTTACGCATAAAACATCGCAAGTTTTCAATGAAGGAGTCATACAACCGAACACATTTTGACGGAGTCGGGAAACCGGCTCTTTTATGTTTTTCAGCCCCCTTTACATAGCCAGCTCCGCCAGGGGCAATCCATGGCTATGGAAAGGGGGCTTTTTTATGTCCTTTATTGCGCCGGATGTGGTGGCAAAGGCCAAGCAGATGGACCTATTCA
>ONOL01000031.1:19429-20996 GCA_900319465.1 uncultured Eubacteriales bacterium
CGGCGGCGGGACCTACTGCACCCGCGAGCACGACAGTCTGAAAATCTCCAACGGCAAATGGTACTGGTTCTCCCGGAATATCGGCGGACGGTCCGCTCTGGACTATCTCATTAAGGTCAGGGGCCTCCCATTCACCGAGGCTGTTGAAGCAATCATTGGCCGAAGCGTGGATCTACCAGCCGTGCCTCCCCCGGCCAGAGTGCCACCCAAGCGCAGCCTTCTTCTCCCAGAGGCCAGCCGCAGCAACACACGCGCTGCAAACTACCTGGTAGGAAGAGGGATCGACCGTGAGCTGATCGACTTTTGCATCCGCACTGGGCGGCTGTATGAGAGCGAGAAATATCATAACGTCGTGTTCGTCGGGCAGGACAGCAGCGGAAAGCCGCGCTATGCCAATCTGCGCGGAACGACTTCGGATTTCAAAGGCGAGGCTTCCGGCAGCGATAAGCGCTACTCTTTCAGCATCCCGGCCGAGGGGAGCAGCCACACCGTGCACGTCTTTGAAAGCGCCATTGACCTGCTATCCTTCGCCACCATGTGCAAGCTGGCGGGGCGAAACTGGCGAGGTGATCACATGCTTTCTCTGGCCGGCGTATACCGCCCGCGAAAGGAGCTGCAGGAAAGCTCGCTGCCTCTGGCGCTGACGCAGTTTCTCCGCGACCAACCAGGTATTCGGAAGATCGTTCTCCGTCTGGACAACGACTACGCGGGGCGCACGGCAGCAGAGGCCTTGCAGGCCATGCTTGCGGCGGAATATGAGGTCAGCATACGATCCCCGCCCGAGGGCAAAGATTACAATGATTGCCTTTGCTTAAGGCTGGGTATGCCCATGTCAAAGACGAAGGCTCGAAGCGCAGATCGGTGATCGACTGTTTTCAGTCGGCTTCACTTTTGATTCGACCGAAAGGGAGAACGGATCTGCAACATACCAGCAAGCATCGCCTTTGTACTCCCACAAAGGCCAAAGCAGGGGCAAAGCCCCCGCACCCCCAGATAGAAAGGAAGATGTTATGCACGCAGTTTTATGGTTTATGCTCGGCAGCATGTTCGGCGGCTTTTTGGGCATTGCCCTCATGTGCATGCTCCAGATCAATCGCACAAGCGACTGTGACAACGAGGAGGAATGGGAATGAGGAAGCGCAACATACGGATTCAGTTCTGGCTCGACCGGAAAGAAAAGGAGCTGCTGGATAAGAGGGTCAAGCGCAGCGGGCTCTCCCGCGAGGCATTCCTGCGCCACCTGGTCAACGGCTTCCAACCGAAGGACGCGCCGCCCCCGGACTACTACGGTATGATGCGCGAGCTGCACGGAATCGGCAGGAACCTCAATCAGATCGCCCAGAAGGCACACACGCTGAACGTGATCGACGCCCAGCGCTACGATGAGGAGGTGCGGAAGTTGGAGGCCGCTATCCGAAAGATCACCGACGCCGTGATCCTGCCCATGCCGCTGGATCGCTGATGGCGACCACTTCGATCTGGTGGGTTAAGGGCTGGCTGGGTAAGGTGGTCATCTATATTGAAAACCCGGATAAGACGACCAACCCTGCCTTCTACGAAAAGGCAG
>ONOL01000026.1 GCA_900319465.1 uncultured Eubacteriales bacterium
GAGTATTTCTTGATATTGCGAAACAATAATCCGTTTCACGGTGAAACGGATTCACAACCGAATAGCAACAAACCGGAAATGCGTTTCAGCGTGAAACGCGTTGATGGCACGTCACAGAGTCAAACGTCCCGCCATAAGCATGGAGGGAGGCACGAAACAATCCTACGGAGCGGCCTGCCACGCCGCCGTCTGACCCTCGCCTTTGAAAAACCGTGAACCTAACGATCCGCACTGCACGAGAGTGCGGATTTTGTCTTTCTCCGTCGAAATGTGTCTCACGCTGAGACACATTTTTCATGCACAAATCTGGAATACTAAACGAAACAACATATGAAAGGAGCGAGCGCCTATTATCGTTTCCACGATCAAAAATGAAAACGCCGTGGTGCAGATCCACGACGATTATATTGAGGACATCGACGAGAACGCGGCGCGGGTAAAGGAGATCTTGACGAAAGCCCGCAAGCGCCGCAAGGCGGCAACGAAGCCAGCCGCCGCACAACAACACTCTTACGCGCCGCAGCTGTAGCCTGCGGCGTTTGCCTTAAATTGCCACGCCCGAAAATTTGACAGGCTATGCCCGATTTGAGATAATATCGACAGAAAGGAGGCCCCCATGGAGCAATATATCGAATATCTCCGTAAATCTCGCTTTGACCGTGACTATCTGGATTTAAGTGTGGAGGAAACGCTGAAACGGCACCAGGAAATTCTGGACAGACTGGCGAGGGACAGAGGATTCTATATTGCGAAGGTGTATCGGGAGGTCGTGTCCGGCGAATCCATCGCCGCCCGACCCGAGGTGCAGAAGATGCTGGAAGAAGTCTCTCAGGATCATCACGCCGTCCAAGACCTACGACCCGACGGACGAATTTGACCAGGAGTATTTCGAGTTCGGCCTGTTCATGAGCCGCAGGGAGTACAAGACCATCAACCGACGCCTCGTCAGAGGGCGTCAGAGCTCCGCCAGCGAAGGGAAATACGTCGGCAGCGTCGCCCCCTACGGTTACGAACGGGTGAAGCTGCAGGGCGAGAAGGGCTATACGCTTACACCCAACCCGGCGGAGGCGGAGGCCGTGCGGCGAATGTTCGAGCTGTACGTTCGGCGACAGGGCACGAAGATGATCGCCAATGAGCTGAACGACCGCAAAATCCCGACGCGGCACGGCGGGAAGTGGGATGCCTCGACGGTGGGCAATATCCTCGTCAACCCCGTCTATCTGGGCAAGATCAAGCGCGGCTACGTGAAGGAGACGAAGCACCTGGACGAG
Source organism: uncultured Eubacteriales bacterium (assembly GCA_900319465.1). Classification (GTDB taxonomy): domain Bacteria; phylum Bacillota; class Clostridia; order Oscillospirales; family Oscillospiraceae; genus Limivicinus. The sequence continues at coordinate 1,272 of ONOL01000026.1, forward strand.
CGGGGCAACGTGGTGTCCAGCTACAAGCACTGCAAAGAGGTGGAGGACTACGATCTGTACGAGGGCCGCCACCCCGCCCTGATCGAAGACGCGCTCTTTGAGAAGGCCCAGCGCATCCGCAAGGAAAACTACGTGGGGCCGAAGGTGAAAAAGCAATACGAGCTCGCCAATCCCTTCGCCGGCGTAATGGTCTGCGCGGAGTGCGGAAAGCCCATCGGGCGAAAGGTCTCCTCGAAGAACCACCCCAACCCGCCCCGCGTGGCTTGCACGAATCCGCATCATTGCTCCAACCGATCAGCCGGTTTCGCGTTGGTGGAAACGGAGATCTTGAACGCGCTGCGGAGCTGGCTGGACGGCTACAAGATCAAGCTGGATACCGTGGGCTTTGCGGAGGACATTGCGGACTGTCAGCGGCAGCTGGAGCGGATCGAAGCGGAGCGGGAGAAGCTGAAAGCGCAGCTTGACCGCGCCTATACGCTGGTGGAGCAGGGCGTCTACAGCCTGGAGGTGTTCCGGGAGCGCCACGACAAACTGACGGGCGAGCTGGCCCAGCTGCAGGAGCAGCAGGACACCGCGGAGCAGAGCCTTAGGCAGTTTGAGGCCGATGAGAGCACCCAGCAGGAGATCATTCCGCAGACGGAAACTCTCCTTGCCAGCTACGACGACTTGACCGTACAGGAGCGCAACGAGCTTCTGAAGACCATCCTGTACAAGATTGAGTATTACCGGGGAGAGGACGGGATCGTGTCCATTGACCTGTATCCGCGGCTCCCCAAAGCATAGAACCACTGTCGTCATCATGCGGTGACGCATGTGTTCCTGTCCGACCCGAAGCGGGGCTACGGCATCAGCATCCAGGATATGCTCGACGACGTGCAGCTCGAGGACAAGGCTGCCTAATACGAATACCCGATAAAAGCTCCATGCGGAAAGCGCCCGCGCCACGAGAAAGGAAAGCCCTGCCGGCATGGAGATTTTACCGCATGCCCTTTGGTTGCCGCGATCGGTAGCGGGAATGGCGCGTTTGAATCATGTTTTTCCTGTGGAAGCAGAGCTTTCACAGGAAAAACATGACAATCTTTGTCTGCTTTTTATCGGGTGTTCGGATAAACCACGCAGTCCCGTCAGATATCGCGGAAAGGCCGCGGCGATCCCGCATCCACGTGCGGATCGGCGCGGTCTTTCCTCTTTTTTTGCGCCCGGGCGCGGACAGGCTTTGGGGAATTTTTTACAACTCGTGGGGGAATTTTCGGTTAAAACACATAAAACCAGCGGGTTTATCCCTGTAATAATGCAGCAAAATGCGCAAAAAAGGGTTTGCATTTTACGTGTAATCCTGTACTATAAAGATAGGATTCCATTGCGACAATTTATTTGAAGGAGGACAAAAAATGTTAGGAATCAACATGAACGACGTCATCACGACCATCGGCCTGCTGAAGAATTATCTCATCGGCATCGGCGTCGCGCTGGCGTTGGCGATCGTCATCACGCTCATCGCCGTCAAGATTAAAAAGCCCGCGAAGGGCCTGGTCCGCGGCAGCGCGTGGATGGCCTTCGTGCTGGTGACCGCGCTGATCATCAATGCCATTCTCGTCGGCCCGATGTACAGCATGGTCAGCATGGTCTTCAGCAACGGCGGCGACATCTCCGGGCAGAGCATTACCGAGGCGCAGGACCTCTGCGAGAAGATCGCCGACGAGGGCTTTGTCCTGCTCAAGAACGACGGCCTGCTGCCGCTCTCGGGCGAGGTGAAGCTCAACACCTTCGGCTGGTCCGCCACCAACCCGGTCTACGGCGGCACCGGCTCCGGCTCCCTCTCCGGTAAGTATGAGACGGTCAGCCTGCTCAAGGGCCTGGAGAACGCCGGGATCTCCTGCAACGAGGATCTTGTGAAGTTCTACACCGACTGGCGGTCGAGCCGTCCCGGCATCGGCATGATGGGCCAGGACTGGACGGTTCCCGAGCGCACGATCGCCGACTATGAGAGCGCCGGCATTTTTGACAGCGCCAAGGCCTTCTCCGACGTGGCGATGATCGTGCTCGCCCGCTCCGGCGGCGAGGGCGCCGACCTGCCCAAGAGCCTCGACCCGAACGTGCCCGACACCTTCAACGACGACGGCAAGGGTACCTTCTTCAGCCAGACCGGCCTGCGTTACAGCGAGTACCCCGAGGATCTCGACGCGTCCAAGCACTACCTTGAGCCGACCACGCGCGAGCTTGCGATGATCGAGCGCGTGACCGGGGAATTCAAGGACGTCATCGTCGTCATCAACGCCTCCAACGCCATGGAGCTCGGTTGGATCAAGAACTACCCGAGCATCAAGGCGGTCATCCTCGCCCCCGGCCCCGGCCAGACCGGCTTCAACGCCCTGGGCGACATCATCACCGGCAAGGTGAACCCCTCCGGCCGCACGATCGACACCTTCGTTTCGGATCTGACGGCCATCCCCGCCTTCAACAACATCGGCGAGTTCCAGTACACCAACCTCGAAGATGTGTCCCCCCTGAGCTACGGCTTCCCCGTGACGCCGAACTTCGTCAACTATGTCGAGGGCATCTACGTCGGCTACCGCTTCTACGAGACGGCTGCCGCCGAGGGCCTGATCGACTACGACGAGGCGGTCGTCTACCCCTTCGGCTACGGCCTGAGCTACACCAGCTTTGAGCAGTCCATGGGCGCGATCACCGAGAAGGACGGCGAGATCAGCTTCGACGTGACCGTGAAGAACACCGGCGCCGTCGCCGGCAAGGACGTGGTCGAGGTCTACTACAACCCGCCCTATGAGAACGGCGGCATCGAGAAGTCCGTCGCCAACCTCGTCGCCTTTGCCAAGACCGGCGAGCTCAAGCCCGGCGCCAGCGAGACCGTGAAGATCTCCTTCAAGGCCGAGGACATGGCCTCCTTCGACTACAAGGACGCCAAGGCCTACGTGCTCGACGCGGGCGACTATGTGATCTCCATCAATTCCGACTCCCACCGTGTGATCGACTCCCAGACCTACAACGTCGCCTCCAAGGTCGTCTTCGGCGCGGACAACAAGCGCGAGAGCGATCAGATCGCGGCCGTTTCCCTCTTTGACTACGCCAACGGCGGCCTGGAGTACCTGTCCCGTGCCGACGGCTTCGCCAATTTTGAGGCGGCCACCGCTGCGCCCGCCGATTTTGAGATGAGCGCCGAGGCGAAGGCCGGCTTCTACAACCACTCCAACTACGACCCGACGCAGTTCAACGATCCCAACGACGTGATGCCCGCCACCGGCGCGAAGAACGGCATGACGATGCTGGACGTGCGAGGCAAGGACTACGACGATCCTGCGTGGGACAAGCTGCTCGATCAGCTGTCGATCGACGACATGGTGGCGCTGATCGGCACCGGCGGCTACCAGAGCGTCGCGCTCGAATCCGTGGGCAAGACCCAGCAGGTCGACTGCGACGGCCCCGCCTCCATCAACAACAATTTCACCGGCAAGGCCTCCATCGGCTTCCCGGCGGGCGTCGTGATTGCCGCCACCTGGAACGTCGACCTCGCCAGGGACTTCGGCCGCTCCATCGGCAGGATGGCCGACGAGATGGACGTCTCCGGCTGGTACGCGCCGGCCATGAACATCCACCGCACCGCCTTCGCCGGCCGCAACTTTGAGTACTACTCCGAGGACGGCTTCATCTCCGGCAAGATGGCCGCCAACGCGATCCTCGGCGCGGCCGAGAGCGGCGTGTACGCCTTCATGAAGCACTTCGCGCTCAACGATCAGGAGACGCACCGCACCGATATGCTCTGCACCTGGACCAACGAGCAGGCGATGCGCGAGATCTACCTCAAGCCCTTCGAGCTGTCCGTCAAGGAGGGCAAGTGCGGCGCGGTCATGTCCGCCTTCAACTACATCGGCAACAAGTACGCCGCTGCGACCACCGAGCTGCAGAATACGGTCCTGCGCGGGGAATGGGGCTTCCGCGGCATGGTGCTGACCGACTACTTCGGCGGCTACGGCTATCAGGACGCCGACATCCTCATCCGCAACGGCAACGACTTCTGCCTGACCCCGCAGGCGACCGACGACTCCAAGGTCACCGACACGAGCAGCGCGACCTCCGTGCTCGCGATGCGGCAGGCCTGCAAGAACATCCTCTACACGACGGCCAACAGCCGCGCCTACGCCACCGGCCTCGGCGGCAGCACCGCCAAGTGGGAGATCGTGAAGAACGTCATCCTCGCGGCGGTCGTCCTGCTGTGCGCGCTGTGGGAGTTCCTGCTCATCAGGAAGTACCGGAAACAGAAGAAAGCCGCCTGATTCCCGGCGCGGCAAATCCCGCAAGAACATCCGCAAGGGGCTGTCACCGTTCTCCGTCCGGGGACAGTGACGGCCCCCTTTCTTCGGCGTGCGGACACAAACGGCCGTCCTCGGACAGCGGCAACGCCTGCCGGAGGACGAAAGCACAAAAGATTCTCAGCGGGATTTGTGAGCAAACACAGAAAAGGAGGAAGAACCCGTCTTGAAACATCAGGATCTGATCAAACAGCTGACGCTGGAGGAGAAAGCGCATCTGCTCTCGGGACGTGACTTCTGGCAGACCCAGAGCGTGAAGCGGCTGGGCATTGAAAACATGACCCTGTCGGACGGCCCGCACGGCATCCGCAAGCAGGAGGGCGCCGGCGACCAGCTGGGCCTGGGCGGCTCCCTGCCCGCGACCTGTTATCCGACGGCCGCGGCCATGGCCAACTCCTGGGACCCCGCGCTCGGCGAGGAGCTCGGCAAAATGCTCGGCGAGGAGGCCGCCTCGCAGGACGTGTGCGTGCTGCTCGGCCCCGGCCTCAACATCAAGCGCAGCCCCTTCTGCGGGCGCAACTTCGAATACTTCTCCGAGGACCCCTATCTCGCGGGCAAGATGGCCGCGGGCTACATCCGCGGCATCCAGGCAAACGGCGTGTCCGCCTGCCCGAAGCACTTCGCCGCGAACAACACGGAGCTGCGGCGCATGGCCTCCAACTCCGTCATGGACGAGCGCACCCTGCGCGAGATCTACCTCACCAACTTCGAGATCGCCGTGCGCGAGGGGCGCCCCAAGTCCATCATGTCCTCCTACAATATGGTCAACTCCGTCTACGCCAACGAAAACGCCCACCTCCTGCAGGAGATCCTGCGCGACACCTGGGGCTTCGACGGCTTCGTCGTGTCCGACTGGGGCGCGAACAACGACTTCGTCGAGGGCGTGCGCGCGGGCTCCCACCTCGAGATGCCCTCCACCGGCGGCGACGGCCCGCGCCAGCTCATGCAGGCGGTCGCGGACGGCAGGATCACCGAGGCCGAGGTCGACGTCCGGGTCGACGAGCTGCTCGACGTGATGCTCTCCACGCGCAAGGCGGTCGACGCCCGGAAGGGCAAGCCCTTCGATGTGGAAGCCCACCACGCCTTCGCGCAGAAGGCCAGCGAGCAGTCGATCGTGCTGCTCAAAAACGAGAACCACATCCTGCCGCTGAAAAAAGGCAGCAAGGTCGCCGTGATCGGTGAGTTTGCCCGGAAGGCGAGATACCAGGGCGCGGGCAGCTCCGTGGTCAACTGCACGAAGCTCGACCATACGATGGATGTGATCGGGCGCTTCGACCTCATCGTCGTGGGCTTCGAGCCCGGCTATCCGAGGCACGGCGCGCCGGACGCGGAGATGGCGGCGCGGGCGGCCGCGCTCGCGAAAAACGCGGACTACGCGCTGCTCTACCTCGGCCTCGACGAGATCAGCGAGTCCGAGGGTCTCGACCGCTCGACGCTCGCGCTCCCGCAGTGCCAGATCGAAACGCTCAAGGCCGTCAGCGCGGCCAATCCCAACGTCATCGTCGTCATGTCCGCCGGCTCGAGCGTCGAAATGCCGTGGCTCGACCGCTGCAAAGCGATGGTGCACGGCTATCTCTGCGGGCAGGCGGGCGCAAGCGCGGTGCTGAAGGTGCTGCTCGGCGAGGTCAACCCCTCCGGCAAGCTCTCCGAGAGCTATCCCGTCCGATACGAGGACTGCTCCAGCGCCCCCTATTTCCCGGCGAAGGAGCGCACGGTCGAATACCGCGAGGGCCTCTACGTCGGCTACCGCTACTACGACACGGCGAAGGTGCCGGTGCTCTTCCCCTTTGGCTTCGGCCTGAGCTATACCGCCTTTGCCTATTCCGATCTCAAGGTCACGGACCGGGAAGCCACGTTCACGCTAAAAAACACCGGCGCGATGGACGGCGCGGAGGTCGCGCAGCTCTATGTCCACGCGGTCAGCCCCACGGTCTGCCGCCCGAACAAGGAGCTCAAGGGCTTTGCCAAGGTGTTCCTCAAGGCCGGCGAGAGCAAGACCGTCACGATCCCCCTCGACGACAAGGCCTTCCGCTACTGGAACGACGTGACCGGCCGCTTCGAGATCGACGGCGGCGCGTACGAGATCCAGATCGGCGCGAGCGTGGAGGACATCCGCCTCGCGGCAATGCTGACGGTCAAGGGGACGGACGCCCCCGCCTGTGAGGCGCTCGACAAGCTCCCGAGCTATGTGAGCGGCAGCATCAAGAGCGTGTCCGACGCGGAGTTTGAACAGCTTCTCGGCCACGAGATCCCGGACGGGAAATGGGCCGGTACGATCCAGCCGAACGATGCCATCGGCCAGCTCTACTACGCGCGCAGCCTCAAAGCGCGTCTCGCGTGGAAGCTCATGGATACGCTGCTCAAAAAGAGCATCGAGAAGGGCGAGCCGGATCTGAACATCACCTTCATCTACAACATGCCCATCCGCGCGATCGGCAAGATGGCGGGCGGCATGGTTTCACAGGAGATGTGCGAGGGCATCCTCGACATCATCAACGGCCACGGCATCTGCTTCTGCAAGGGCCTCGGCAAGATCGTCAGAGGCTTTGTCAGGCAGCTCGGCGTTTCGAAGAAGCAGAAGGCACTGGAGTGATTTCCTTGCGAAGCGGCGCTTCGCAAGGGAGAAACTCGCGCTTATCGCACTCGGCTTGCGGGGGAAGGCCCCGTTTGGTCGGCGCGCGGGCTCGCAGTGCTCGCCTTCGTGTGTTTTTCCGTGGCAAAGCTACGGAAAAAACGAAGGAAAAGCGATCAGCCTGTGACAGTTTTTCTATTTCGAACAGAAGGAGAAAATCAGATGAAACACAACGCAAACGGTATCAACCCCATCGTGGCGATCCTGCTGACGGCGCTGGCCGCGGTGCTGACGATCGTGTTCTTTGCAGGCGGTCACGGCTTCTGGGGCGTGGTATTCGCGCTCATCACGGCGGATTTTGCGGCGGACGCGCGTCTGGCCTTCCGCCCCCATACAAAGGGAGACATTGCTTATGAAATTCTGGAATGATTTCGCCGCCAAGCACCCCGAGGCGGCCAAGTGGGTCCGCGAGGGCGGCCTGTTCATCATCGTCAGCAACCTGATCACGGTCTTCAAGTATCTGATCCTGCAGTTTCTGCCGAAGCTCTTCGGCTCGCTGCCGGAGACGGATTTCGGCTGGCCGGGCATCCCGCTGCACTGGACCGTGGCGGGCCGCGCGGTGGATTTCCAGTGGAACATCCTCGGCTACGACGCGGCGCACGGCGGCATGCGCTATTTCTTCGCCTACCTGATCGCCATGTTCATCGGCGAGGCGGTGAACTTCCCGCTGCAGCGCAATCTGGTGTTCCGCAGCAAGGGCAATGTCTGGTACCAGATCATGTGGTACTTCATCGCCTTCGTCATCGTCACCTGCATCGTCAACTCCATCAACTGCATCTGGGTGGCGGTGGGCGGCCTGTTCGTACCCGACTGGGTCTACAACATCGTCACGGTCGTGCTCAACGGCGGCGTCTCGATGGTGATCTTCTTCATCGTCAACAAGATCATCTTCCCCGAGGGCGAGGCCAAAAAGTAAGCCGCAGATAAAAAAGGAAAAACGCCTGCATCCCAGGAAGGATGCAGGCGTTTTTTCGTCCCGGCGCCGCCGCGCGAGGCCGCGTCCGGGCTATTTCCGCTCGTAGGTGCAGAAGCGGTAGCGCAGGCCGTTTTCCTCCAGCCATGCGCCCTCTTCCGTGCAGACCCAGTCCGCCAGCGCGTCCAGATCCGGGAAAAAGCTGTCGGAGTGGGGGGTCAGGTCGATTTTTGTAAGAAATACGCGATTCAAGTGGGGGAAAAACTGCCGATAAACGCTGGCACCGCCGATGACGAGGCAGCGCTCCTGCCTGGCGGCGGCCGCAAGCGCTTCTTCGGTGGAGTGCACGACCTCGGCGCCCTCGATCAGAAGGTCCTGCCGGGTGACGACGATATTGTGCCGTCCCTTGAGGGGCCTGCCGCCGGGAAAGTCCCCCAGCGTGCGCCGCCCGACGATCACCGCGGCGTTCCCGGTGACCGCCCGGAAATGCGCGCGGTCGGCCTTGAGCACCACGGGCTGGGTCCCGTCCGCGCCGATGCCCCAGTCGGCGTAGACCGCAACAATGGCTTCCAAGTCCATACCGCCCACCTCAAACCGCCACCGGGATCTTGTGGTCGAAGGGGGCGTACTCGTAGCCCTCGACGCGGAAGCTGTCGCGGGTGAAGGCGTAGAAATCCTTCACCTCGGGGTCGATGAGGAATTTCGGGGCGGGCTTCGGCTCGTTTGCGAGCATCTCCTCGATGATGGGCACGTGCCGGTCGTAGATGTGCGCGTCCGCGATCACGTGCAGGAGCTCCCCCGGCTCGAAGCCGGAGACCTGCGCCAGCATCAGCGTCAGCACCGCGTACTGCACGACGTTCCAGTTGTTGGCGGCGAGCATGTCCTGGCTGCGCTGGTTGAGGATGGCGTTGAGCCTGTTGCCGGAGACGTTGAAGGTCATGGAGTAGGCGCAGGGATAGAGCGCCATCTCGCTCAGGTCGGCGAAGTTGTAGATGTTGGTCATGATGCGGCGGGAGGCGGGGTTGTGCCGGAGGTCCCAGAGCACCTTGTCCACCTGGTCCATGTCGCCCTCGGGGTAATGGTGCTTTACGCCGAGCTGGTAGCCGTAGGCCTTGCCGATCGAGCCGTTCTCGTCCGCCCAGGCGTCCCAGACGCGGGTGCGCAGGTCGCGGACGTTGTTGCTCTTTTTCTGCCAGATCCACAGCAGCTCGTCGATGGCGGACTTCCAGTAGGTGCGGCGGATGGTCAGGATCGGGAACTCCCCGGAGAGGTCGTAGCGGTTGACGATCCCGAATTTTTTGACCGTGTGGGCGGGCGCGCCGTCCTCCCAGCGGGGGCGCACCTCGCGGTCGGTGTCCCAGACGCCGTTTGTTAAGATATCCCTGCAGTTTTGGATAAAGATCTCGTCCGCTCTGCTCATTTCGCTTCCCCCTGAAAACAGAAATCTGAAAACGGAATACGGAATTCCGTAGGCTATTGTACCACAGGCACCCCCCGCAAGGCAAGCTCATAGAATGGCCCGGAGGTGATGCTATGCGATATGCCGTTGTCGGCGGCGACAGGCGCTCGGCGCTTCTGGCGCGGCTGCTTCTGCGCCAGGGGCACCGGGTACATAGCTTTGCGCTGGAGAAGGCGGAGCTGCCCGCCGAGATCCCGCGGGATCTCAGCCTGCACGCCTGCGTCTACGGGGCAGACTGCGTGCTCCTGCCCACGCCTGCCGAAAAGGGCGGGCTGCTGTACGCCCCGCTGGGGCTGAGCGCTGCGGGCATGGACGAGGTGGTCGGCGCGCTCTGGCCGGGCGGGCTCGTGATCGGCGGGCGCTTCAGCCCCCGGACGGCGGAGCTCGCCCAGCGCGCCGGGCTCCGGATCGAGGATCTGATGCGGCGGCCGGACTACGTGCTCGGGAACGCCGCGATCACGGCCGAAGGCGCGATCGGCCTGCTGCTGCGGGAGAGCGAGCGCACGCTGCTGCACAGCCGCTGCCTGGTCACGGGCTGGGGGCGGGTCGGGCGGCTGCTTGCGCTGCGGCTGCGGGCGCTCGGCGCGGAGGTCACGGCAGCGGCGCGGAAGGCCGCGGACCGGGCGGAGGCGGAGGCGATCGGCCTGCGCGCGCTGGACTACGGAGCGCTGGAGGGCGTCGCGGGGGAGCTGGATTTCGTCGTCAACACGGTGCCGGCCCGGGTGCTGTCGGACGCGCTGCTCTGCTGCCTGCCGGGGGAGGCGCTGGTGCTGGAGCTGGCCTCCCCGCCGGGGGGCTTCGATCCGGTGCTTGCGAAGAACATCGGCCTGCGCGCCCTTGCCGCGCCGGGGCTGCCGGGCACGAGCGCGCCCATGGCGGCGGCGGAGCTGCTGCTGCGGACCGTGGAGCGGGTGATGGCGGAGCAGGAGGAGTGAGCGCCGCGCGGAACGCGTTTTCGCGCAGGGAGGAAGGACATGGAAAAGAAGCGTCTGGGAGTCGCGCTCTGCGGCTCCTACTGCACCTATGAAAAGCTGTTCGCGGCGCTGGAGCCGCTCGCGGAGCGTTACGAGCTGATCCCGATTATGAGCGAGAACGCCGCCGAGACGGACACGCGCTTCGGCACGGCCGCCGGGCATATCCGCCGCCTCATGGAGCTGACGGGCCGCCGGGTCGTCACGACCGTCGCCGAGGCGGAGCCGCTGGGGCCGAAGGAGCCGATGGACGCGCTGCTGATCGCGCCCTGCACGGGCAACACCCTTGCCAAGCTTGCCCACGGCGTGACGGACAGCGCCGTGACGATGGCGGCCAAGGCCCATCTGCGAAACGGCCGCCCGCTCGTCGTCGCCTTCTCCACCAACGACGGGCTGTCCGCCTCGGCGGAGAACATCGGGCGGCTTTTGAACCGCAGGCACTATTACTTCGTCCCCTTCGGGCAGGACGATCCGGAGCAAAAGCCCTGCTCGCTGCAGGCGGATTTCTCGCTGCTCGGCGAGACGGTCGCCGCCGCGCTGGCGGGGCGCCAGCTCCAGCCGCTCCTGCGCTGAGGGGAAAAGGACAAAAAAGACAGGGGATATGCGTTCGCATATCCCCTGCGTGTTTCGGTGTGTTATGCTTTGTTATGCGGATTCGGCGTCCGGGCTTCACTTGACGATGCTCGCGGGCAGCCAGGCGCGGGTCACATAGGCGTCGCTGCGGCCGGTGTTCATCCAGATATCCTCGAGCAGCGCCTCCGCGTCGGCCTCGTTGGCAAAGGCGCCCGTCATGATCATGTAGACGCGGGAGGATTCGTACACAAAGGAGGGGTAGCCGGCGGCGGTCATGGCGTCCCTCGTCCGCTCCGCGCCGCCGAAGGAGGTGCCGCCGGCGAGCTGTACCGTGAAGGCCAGCGTTTCGCCGTTGCGCTCCCGGTAGAAGGGGCCGGTGGGCTCTTCCAGACCGTCCCGGATCGCGCCGGGCAGGCCGTTTTTCTCATAGCTCTCGGTGAAGGCGAGGATCTCGTCCTCGGGGACGGCGACCGTCGTGACGTAGGGATCCTTCCGGTCGGTGTTGCTCCAGATGCAGTCGCGGTACAGCAGCGCGTTGCAGATGTCGCGGAACTTCCCGCTCATCACCTGATAAAGGCCGTTCTCCTCCACCACGAAAGCGTCGAAGCCCTTCGCCTGCATCCGGGTGACGAGCCGGTCGGCGTAGCTGCGGTCCTGGCTTGCGGACAGGGCGACGGTGTAGACGCTCTGGCCTTCGGTGTCCTGCCAGGAGCTGGTCTTGCGGGTGACCTTGGGCTGCGCGGAAGCGGCGGGCGTTTCCTGCGCGGCGGTCGCTTCCTCCTGCGGGCCGGCCTCAAAGGCGTCGACGGCCTCCGCGGGCAGCCAGGCGCGCGCGGCATAGAGATTCACGTCCTCCAGCGCGTCCGCAAGCTCCGTCTTATAGGCCAGCGCGTCCTCGGCGTCGCGGAACTTCCCACACAGGACGCTGACGCGTCCGCTGCTGCGGTAGAGATAGGCGTCGAATCCGGCCTCAAGCAGCCGGTCGCGCAGGGCCTCGGCGTCCTCGCCGTCGCTTTCGGCGCGCACGGCGTACACCTTCTCCTGCGCGGTATCCTGTTCATAGCTCTGCCCGGCGGGCCAAACGCCCTCGGCGGCGGCCGAAACGGCGAGCGAGAGGGAAAGCGCCAGCGCAAGCGCGGCGGCGAGCAGCCGCCCGGTCCAGTTGCGTTTCATACAAAATTCCTCCGATCCGCCCGCATGGGGCAAAATACATGGTCTGTAACAGCCATTATACCACAGATTCCCGATTTGTGGGAACAAATCTCAAAAAAACACACGCGGAGTGAAGCTCAGATGACGTAGTGATCCTCGGTCTCGGTCTCAAAGCGGCTCTCGAGCCGTTTGAGCTTGGCGATCTCGGTGCGGAGCGCGGCCAGATCGTGGGTGATCGGGTCGGTCACGTCGCTGACGTGGTCGACGTCGCCGACGTAGTTGACCTTCTCGCCGGCCACGCGCACGACGCGTGCCGGGATGCCGACGGCGGTGGCGTTCTCGGGGATCCCCTTGAGCACGACGGAGTTTGCCGCCACGCGGCAGTTGTCGCCGATGACGATGGGGCCGAGCACCTTGGCGCCGGTGCCGATGAGCACGTTGTTGCCGATGGTAGGGTGGCGCTTACCCACGTCCTTGCCGGTGCCGCCGAGGGTCACGCCGTGGTAGATCAGGCAGTCGTCCCCGATCTCGGCGGTCTCGCCGATGACGATGCCCATGCCGTGGTCGATGACGAGGCGCTTGCCGATCTTTGCGCCGGGGTGGATCTCGATGCCGGTGCGGCGGCGGCTCGCCTGCGAAATGAAGCGGGCGAGGAATTTCAGGTGGTGCTCGTAGCACCAGTGGGCCTTGCGGTGGCTGCGCACCGCCTTGAGTCCGGGATAGAGCAGCAAGATCTCCATCGTGGAGCGTGCCGCGGGGTCGCGGGCCTTGTAGGCCGCGATCATTTCGCGCAGGTCGTTAAACATGGGAAGCAGGGTCCTTTCTTCGTGTTTTCTCTCTTCTATTCTATGCCGCGGAGAAAACATCGACAGCCCGCACAAAACCGCCTCATACCGCGCCGATCCTCCCAAACTTTTTTATATAGCAGAGCCCACAGCAGAGCAAGGAGAGTATAGCCGAAAGCCTCTCCGCTGTCAAGCGCCGCCCGGAAAAGAGCCCGCCCGCCGCGCCGGGCGCATTCCGGATCGTTTGCCTTGCAAAGTCCGGGGGGCGATGGTATACTAAAAGTTGCTCAATGAATTTGGGGGGCCGAACAATGAAGGCATGGCGTTTCATAAAAAAGATCCTGGCGCTGCTGCTCGTGGGCGTTCTCGTCCTGTGCGGCGGATCGCTGTTCATGCAGAATACGGGCGGCGGGGCCGGAACGGGGGCGGAGACGGCGGAGCCCGCCGCGATCGCCGCGTCCCCGGAGGCGCAGGAGCCCGCCGGGACGCAGGACGCGCCGGAGGAGGAGCCGATCCTCGCCGAGCCCCCTGTTGCGCCCGAGCCCACGCCCGAACCCGTCGTGACGGTCAGCCTGCTCGGGCAGGACTACCCCTCCGACACGGCGGTGCTCGATCTGAGCGGCCGCGGACGGGACGCGATCCTCTCGGCGGCGGACGCGCTCGGGCAGTTTACCGCGCTGGAGCGCGTGATCCTCGGCAGCGAGGGCGACGGCCTGGGCTGGGACGACATCGCCCGCATCCACAGCGCCGCGCCGGACGCCGCGCTGGACTACGGCTTTACGCTCTACGGTACCGCCCAGAATCTCGCCGAGGAGACGCTGAACCTGAGCCACGTTCCGGTCGGCGACCGGGGCGAGGCGGTGAAGCAGGTGCTGCCCTATATGACCCGCTGCACCTATCTGGATATGGACAGCTGCGGCGTCGGCCATGAGGATATGTACGCCATCCGGCAGGCCTTTCCCGGCGTGAACGTCGTCTGGCGCGTGAATTTCCTGGGATACAGCGTGCGCACCGACGCCGAGCGCATCCTCGCCTCCCGCCCCAGCGTGGCCGGCGAGCTGCACGACGCGGACGTGACCGTGCTCAAATACTGCGACGGCTGCCGCTATCTGGACCTCGGCCATAACGAGAGCCTGACCAACATCGAATTCGTGCGCGGCATGCCCAATCTGGAGGTCGCGGTCATCGCCATGAACCCGATCCGGGACCTCAGTCCCCTCGCCGACTGCCCCCATCTGGAGTATCTGGAGACCCAGACCACCAGCGTGACCGACCTGAGCCCGCTGGCGAACCTGAAGGAGCTGCGGCACCTGAACATCTGCAAGCTCGAGGGGCTGACGGATATCTCGCCCCTGTACAACCTGCCGGATCTGATGCGGCTCTGGATCGGCTGCGTGACGCCGATCCCCGCCGAACAGGTGGCGAAGATGCAGGAGATCGCGCCCGCCTGCGAGATCGACACCAGCGTCTTCGACCCCACCACGGGCAACTGGCGCATTACCGGCTATATCAAGGTGAGCCTCCCGCTGTACGCCGACGCGGAGTTCGAGCAGGAGGTCTTCCACCCCCGCTACTATCTGCTGCAGGAGCAGTTCGGCTATCAGGATCAGGACTTCGCCTTCGCCCGCAACGATCCCCTGTATTGAGGGGCGTCCGGTCCGCGCGCCGCGCAGCGGGCGTTGGCGCGACATTTTTCGCTATGGTTCGGAGTATCAGGGTATGAAAAAGAAATTGCTTCTCTCCGCGCTGCTTCTCTCCGCGCTGCTTCTTGCCGCCTGCGGCAAGGGGACGGAGACGCCGGCGCCTCTCGCGCCGTTCGTGCAGAAGGCCGAGCCGGTGACGATCGACGGCGCGGAATACGACCCCAAAACCACGACGGAGATCACGGCCGTGGTCACAAATGAGACGGTCGCCCTGCTCGATCAGCTTCCCGGGCTCGTTTCGGCGGATCTGAGCGGCAGCGAGTGCCTCGCCGCCATCCGCGACTGGGCGGCCGCCCACCCCTCCGTGCACGTGCGCTATACGGTGCCCGTGTCCTCGTCGCTCGTCGTGCCGAACGACACGGCCGCGCTGGACCTCTCCGGCGAAGCGCGCGAGACGCTTCCGGAGGCGCTGGTGCTGCTGGAGTACCTGCCCGCGCTGGAGGAGGTGGAGCTGGGCATGCTGGAGGACCGCGCGCCCGCCGCGCAGCTCTCCGAGCGCTTCCCCGCTCTGCGCGTCTCCTATACCCCCACCTGGCGGGGACAGGCGCTGGACCTGAACCGGAGCACGCTGGATCTGAGCGGGGTCTCCGCGCAGGACGCGCAGGCGCTGCTGGCCTGGATGCCGGAGATGAAGCAGCTGCAGCAGGTGGAGCTGGGCAGCGGCGACGCCGAGACTCCCGCCGTCCCCTGGGAAACGCTGGCGGAGATGGAGCGGGCCTGCCCGCAGGCCGAGTTCCGCTACGCCTTCACGCTCTACGGCAAGGACGTGAGTCTGCAGGATACCGCGCTGGACCTCAACCACATCACGATCGGCGACCAGGGCGCGCTCGTCAAGGCCGTGACCCGGTGTATGCCGCGCCTGGGCTATCTGGACATGGATTTCTGCGGCGTGGACGACGAGTATATGGCGCAGATCCGGGACGCCCTTCCCAACGCGGAGGTCGTCTGGCGCGTCTGGTTCGGCACGGGATACAGCGTGCGCACCGACGTGGAGCGCATCCTCGCCTCCAACCCCGGCATCGGCGGCGAGCTCTGCCCGGAGAATACCGGGCCGCTCAAATACTGCACGAAGGTCCGGCATCTGGACCTGGGGCACAATTCCTATCTCGGCAACCTGGACTTCTGCGCCTATATGCCGAACCTGGAGACGCTGATCATCGCCCTGTCGGACGTGAGCGACCTGCGCCCCCTCGCCAACTGCCCGCACCTGACCTACGCCGAGCTGCAGACGAGCGCGCTCAACGACCTGCGCCCGCTCTCCGGCCTGACGGAGCTGAAGTATCTGAACATCTGCTATAACTTCTCGATCACGGACATCACGCCCCTTTACAGCCTGACGCAGCTCAAGCGCCTGTGGATCGGCTGCCTGGACCCTGTGCCCGCGGAGCAGGTGGCGAGGATGAAGGAGCTCGCGCCCGACTGCCAGATCAACACCGAGGACCTGGATCCCACCCGCGAGGAGTGGCGCTGGGACGGCGTGTACGACAACGGCGCGCTCAAGCCCTCCGAGGCCTATGAGAAGCTGCGC
This sequence comes from uncultured Eubacteriales bacterium, assembly GCA_900319465.1. Lineage (GTDB taxonomy): Bacteria > Bacillota > Clostridia > Oscillospirales > Oscillospiraceae > Limivicinus. The sequence continues at coordinate 17,316 of ONOL01000026.1, forward strand.
GTCGATATGCAGTACGACAACGCGCCTTACAGCTACGCCTATATCCGCAACGACCCGCTCTATATGCCCCACGGGCAGGGCGATAACGTGACGCCGCCCGAGTGGTTCACCACGCAGGTTCCCATCCCGGTGGATTACACCGTCTATTGATCCGGACCGAAGCATCCGGTATCCCGCGCATACAGAACAGACATACAGAACAGAGAGGCGATGTCCGATGCCGCCGCCGGCGGCATCGGACATCGCCTTGTTTTTTCCTGAAGGGGATCAGCCCAGGCCAAGCAGCGCCCCGATCAGGTGTACGAGCAGCGCGGCGAACCAGGCCACGAAGCACTGCCAGAGCACGACGCCGCAGGCCCAGCCCCGGCCGAGCTCGCGCCGGACGGAGGCGATGGCGGCCACGCAGGGGGTGTAAAGCAGGCTGAAGACGAGCATGGAGGCGGCGGCCAGCGGGCTCATCGCGCCGGTGATGCCGGCGGGGAAGAGCACCTCCATGGTGCTCACCACGCTCTCCTTGGCCATGAAGCCGCTGAGCAGCGAGACGGCGATCCGCCAGTCGCCGAGGCCGAGCGGTTTGAGGAGCGGCGCGAGCAGGCCGGCAAGAAGCGCAAGGATGCTGTCGTGGGAGTCCTGCACGAGGTTGAAACGCGGATCGAAGCTTTGCAGCACCCAGACGACGACGGAGGCGATCAGGATCACAGAGAAGGCGCGCTGCAGGAAATCCTTGGCCTTCTCCCACAAAAGCTGCATCACGCTGCGCACCCCGGGCAGGCGGTAGTTGGGCAGCTCCATCACGAAGGGCACCGCCTCGCCCCGGAAGAGCGTGTTTTTCATCAGCAGCGCTGCGAGGATCGCGAACAGGATGCCCAGCAGGTACAGCCCGGTCATCACGAGCCAGCCGCTCTTCGGGAAGAAGGCGGCGACGAAGAAGGCGTAGATCGGCAGCTTGGCCGAGCAGCTCATGAAGGGGGTGAGCAGGATGGTCAGCTTGCGGTCGCGTTCGCTGGGCAGGGTTCGGGTGGACATGACCGCCGGCACCGTGCAGCCGAAGCCGATCAGCATCGGCACGATGCTGCGCCCGGACAGGCCGATGCGCCGCAGCAGCTTGTCCATGAAGAAGGCCACGCGGGCGATGTAGCCGCTGTCCTCGAGCAGGGACAGGAAGAAGAACAGGGTCACGATGACCGGCAGGAAGCTCAGCACGCTCCCCACGCCCTCGAAGATGCCGTTCACCACGAGCCCGCGCAGCACGGGGTTTACGTTCGCCCCGGCGAGCCACGCGGAGACCAGCGCCGTGAGCCGCGCGATCCCGGCGGCCAGCAGATCCTGGAGCCCCGCGCCGATGAGCCCGAAGCTCAGGTAGAATACCAGCGCCATGATCGCGGCGAACACGGGAAGGGCGGTGTATTTGCCGGTCAGCACCTCGTCGAGGCGGCGGGAGCGCAGGTGCTCCCGGCTCTCCCGGGGCTTGACCACGCAGCGGCCGCAGACCTTCTTGATAAAGTCGAAGCGCATCTCGGCGATGGCGGCGCTGCGGTCGAGGCCGCGCTCGGCCTCCATCTGCAGCATGATGTGCTCGAGCATCTCCGTCTCGTTCGGGTCGAGCGCGAGCTGCTCGAGGATGCGCGTGTCGCCCTCGGCGAGCTTGCCCGCGGCGAAGCGGACGGGCAGCTCCGCGCGTCTGGCGTGGTCTTCGATCAGGTGGACCGTGGCGTGCAGACAGCGGTGCACCGCGCCGCCGTGGTCGTCCTTGCCGCAGAAGTCCTGCCGCTGCGGCTTCTCCTGATAGCGGGCGATGTGCACCGCGTGGTTCACCAGCTCGTCCACGCCCTGGTTCTTCACCGCCGAGATCGGCACCACCGGCACCCCCAGCAGCGCCTCCATGGCGTTGACGTCGATGGAGCCGCCGTTGCCGGTGACCTCGTCCATCATGTTGAGCGCCACGACCATCGGCACGTCCATCTCCAGCAGCTGCATGGTGAGATAGAGGTTTCGCTCGATGTTGCCGGCGTCCACGATGTTGATGATGGCGCGGGGCTTCTCCCGGAGCACGAAGTCCCGGCTCACCAGCTCCTCGCCGGAGTAGGGGGACATGGAATAGATGCCCGGCAGGTCGGTGACGAGCGTGTCGGGCTGGCCGCGGATCACGCCGTCCTTCCGGTCGACGGTCACGCCGGGGAAATTGCCGACGTGCTGGTTGGCGCCGGTGAGCTGGTTAAAGAGCGTGGTCTTGCCGCAGTTCTGGTTGCCGACCAGCGCGAACGTGAGCGGCGTCCCCTCCGGGAGCGGGTCGCCGCTGCCCTTGGGGTGGAACTTGCCCTCCTCGCCCAGACCGGGGTGGGCGGCCTCCCGGCCGCGGCGGGAGCCGCCCGCCGTCTCGGCAGGAGTTTCAATGGGCTCCACGCGGATCTTCTCACCGTCCGCGAGCCGCAGCGTCAGCTCGTAGCCGTGCACGCGCAGCTCCATGGGGTCGCCCATCGGCGCGAGCTTCACCGCCGTGACCTCCGCGCCGGGGATCACGCCCATATCCAGAAAATGCTGCCGCAGCGCGCCTTCCCCGCCCACGGCGAGGACCCGTGCGCTCTGGCCGGGTCTCAAATCCTTGATCGTCATCGGGTAACCTCGAAAGCAGTCGAATTGTTATCGGGAATATTCTATCACGCGCACCCCGCCGGTTCAATAGCGTGAACAAAAAAACGGGGGCCGCCGCGGAAAGCGGCGGCCCCGGAAGGGCTGTGCACAGATCAGAAATATTTGCCGCTGTCCCACATGGCGGCGCAGGCGGCCAGGGACAGGTAGGCCTGCTCGGACTCGTCGCTGCGGGAGCAGATGGCGATGGGGATGGCCGCGCCCACGAGGATGCCGCAGCCGGTGGCGCCGGCGTTGCGCTGCAGCACCTTGACGAGAAGGTTGCCGCTCATCAGGTTCGGCACCACGATGCCGTCGAACTCGCCGCACCAGGGGCAGTCGTAGCCCTTGAGGCGGGCGGCCTCCTTGCTCATGATGAGGTCGTAGGCGATAGGCCCGGCGAGGTTGCAGTCGGCGATGGGGCGGCGCGCATGGTCTCGCACGAGGGTCTGGTCCTCCACGGTGTCGCGCATCTGGAAGCTGGGCTTCTCCACGAGGCTCAGCAGGGCGATGTTGGGCTTCTCCACGCCGAAGACCTTCAGCGCCCGGACCATGTTGACGGCGACCTCTTTGCGGCCCTCGATGCTCGGGTTGATGAGCAGGGTCACGTCCGAGACGGCGAGGAGCCTGTCATAGTCCGGCACCTTGAGGAACACGACGTGGGTCACCAGCGCGTCGGGCTTGATGAGGTGGTTGGCCTTGTTCAGCACCGGCATCAGGAAGTCCCGGGTCTGGGTGTTGCCGCGCATGAGGCAGTCGGCCTTGCCGGCGGTGCACATTTCGATCGCGTACTGGACGGGGTTTGCGTCCCCGTCAAGGGCCTGCAGCTTATATTTGCGGTCCTTCAGGCCGAGCTTGTCCAGCAGCGCCGTGATCCGGTCCCCGTTTCCGATCAGGATCGGCTCGACGAAGCCGTCCGCCGCCGCGTCGAAGAGGCCCAGCAGCATATTCTCCACGTCCGCGCCCGCCAGAGCCACGCGCATGGGCTTCTTTACGGCCTTCGCCTTGGCGACGATGCCGTCAAATTCCTTTGCGTAAACTTCGCTCATGGTCTTTCCCTCCTCACGGATGATTTTCCGTTGTTCCGCAGCCCTATCTTACCACAGCGGGCGGGGCGATTTCAACCGCAAGCCGCGCGTTTGGCGGTCGATCTTTCCGCGCGGCCGCAAAAAGGAGCGTGCCCGCCCTGCGCGCGCTCCGCGATTCTCCCCCCGCCGCTTCTTGACACGAAGGGCAGATGGTTTATAATAGGAAAAAAGGCTTTTCCGGGCGGCCTTTCGCGTGCGGGAAGAACGCCGCGCCGGGAGGGCCGCGCCCGGCGGCATGAGCCGTTTCCCCGCTGTCCGGGGGGAGCTACCAAACTGAATCGGAGGAATCAACATGGCAAAGGATACCGATCCCGGCCTGCAGAAGCAGATCATTTATTCCGTCTATCTCCGCGCCCACACCGAGGAAGGCACCTTCCGCGCCCTGATCCCGGACCTCGACCGCATCAAGGCGCTGGGGACGGACATCGTCTGGCTCATGCCCATCCATCCCATCGGCGTCAAGGGCAAGAAGGGGAGCCTGGGCTGCCCCTATGCCAACCGGGACTACCGCGCCACCAACCCCGCCTACGGCACGATGGCGGATTTTGAGGCCCTCTGCGACGCCGTGCACGAGCGCGGCATGAAGATCATGATCGACGTGGTCTACAACCACACCTCGCCCGACTCGGTGCTGCTCGCGCAGCATCCGGAGTTCTTCTGGCGCGACGCCGAGGGGGATGTGGGCAACAAGATCGGCGACTGGGCGGACGTGATCGATCTCGACTACCGCAATCCCGGCCTCTGGGATTACCAGATCGAAACGCTCTGTATGTGGGCGAAGTACGTGGACGGCTTCCGCTGCGACGTGGCCTCCTTCGTCCCCGTGGAATTCTGGAAGAAGGCGCGCGCCGCCGCGGCCCGCGTCCGCCCCGGCTGCCTCTGGCTGGCTGAGAGCATCCACCAGAGCTACGGCAACTATGCCCGCCGTCTCGGCTTCTACGCCTGCCGCGACACCGAGGCCTTCGAGGCCTTCGACATGGAGTATGAGTACGACGTGCGGGAGGCCTTCGACCGCTATGTGCGCGGCGAGGGGACGCTGAGCGCCTGGCTCGACCAGCTCAACTTCCAGGAGGCCGTCTACCCCGACAACTACAACAAGCTGCGCTTCCTCGAAAACCACGACCAACCGCGCTTCGCCTCCCTCGTGGAGAGCCCGGCCGACCGGGAAAACTACACGGCCATGCTCTTCTTCCTCAAAGGCGCGACGCTGCTCTACGCCGGGCAGGAATACGCCTGCGCGCACGTGCCGAGCCTCTTTGAGCGGGAGGTCTTCGACCGCAGCGGGGAGGACAGCAGCGCGTATCTCCGGAAGCTCGCCGATCTCAAGCACACGGTGCTCGGCTGCGACGACGCGTTCTGGGCGAAGGGCGACGACGAGGACCACATCGCCATCCTCTGCCGTGAAAACGGCGAGAGCCGGAAGCTCGGCGTCTTCTCCCTGCGCTCCCGCAGCGCCTCCGTCCCGGTGGAAGCGCCGGACGGGGACTACGTGAACCTGCTGGACGGCTCCGCGGTCGCCGTGCGCGGCGGCCGGATCGCCTGCGGCGGAAAGCCTGTGATCTTTACCGTGCCGAAGGACGCGCTGCGCGTATGAGTCTGCCGTATCAAGCCTATCTTTTCGATCTCTACGGCACGCTCGCGGAGATCTGGACCGACGAGGGCAGCGCCCGCCTCTGGGAAAAGACCGCCCTGTATTACAGCGAGAACGGCGCGCCCTACGGCGCGGACGAGCTGCGGGCGGCCTACGCCCGCCTCTGCGGCGCGGAGATCGCGCGCCACAGCGACCCCCTGTACGAGATCGAGCTCAGGAAGGTCTTTCGCGCGCTGTATACGGAGAAGGGGGTCAGACCCGACCGGCGGCGCGTGGAGGATACCGCGGTCTTTTTCCGGCTGGAGTCTCTCGAGAAGCTGCGCCTCTATCCCTGGGTCAGGCCAGTGTTCGCCGCCCTGCGGGAAAACGGCGCCGCGCTCTATCTGCTCAGCAACGCCCAGTCCTGCTTCACCGTGCCGGAGCTGCGCGTGCTGGGTCTGGCGGACGCCTTTGACGGCATTTACATCTCCTCGGATGCCCGCGTGAAAAAACCGAGCCCGCTCTTTATCCGCAAGCTGCTGGAGGAGCGGGGGCTCTCGCCGGAGCGCTGCCTGATGGTCGGCAACGACCAGCGCGCGGACGTGGGGGTGGCGCATGCCGTCGGCATGGACGCCCTCTATCTGCAGACCGAGACCTCCGGCGACTACGATCCCGCCCGGCGGGCGGAATACGAGCTCCTGGACGGGGACTTCTCCCGCCTCCCCGCACTGATGGGGCTGGTATGAAGCCTCCCCGCGGGGGGCCATGATCCTCGCAGGGAGAAAACAAGCGAAGCTTCGCTTGCTTTCTCCGCCAAACGACCGGTTTGGCGGCAAAGGATTCCCGGAAGCCTTTGCGCGATGCTCATGGAATATCCGGCGAAACGCTCTGCGGCGTTTTGCCGGCAGAGAATCATTATTCTGAACTGTAAGGAGTCAACCATGCCGAATCGCCCAAGCCATCTTTCGCGCCGCCGGCAGCATCTGCCTGTCTGGCGCGTGATATTGGCGGATCTTGTCACGGCGGCGCTGATCCTGGCGCTCTACGCGGTCTTCAAGCTGCTCATCCCGGCCATGCAGCGCTCCCCCGTCGTCCCGACCTCCACGCCCGCGGCGGCCGTCGCCACGCCTGCGCCCACACCCGCGCCGGAGACGCCGGCGCCGACCGGGGCGCCCACGCCGACCGAGGC
>ONOL01000036.1 GCA_900319465.1 uncultured Eubacteriales bacterium
GGAAGATTGTTAAATTGTTTACTGCGCGATCAGGATGACTTCGCCGTTCTCACCGTCGTAGGTGAGCTGGACGATGTAGCTGCCGTCGGCCTCGACCTTGACGTTCTCAGCGGGGAAGTTGACGTCCCAGCTGGCGCCCTGGCGGCACTTCAGCTCGTCACCGGCCTTGAGCTCGAGAACTTCGGACTGGAACACGCCGGCCTCAACCTCGGTCATGGGATAGTCCTTATCGCCCCAGTTGGAGTCAAGGAAGCTACCTACGACACCCCAAGCGTTCTTCTCTTCCTCGGTCATGTTGAAGACGGCGGAGATGGCGGCGGTGTAGTTGTCGAGAGCCTGCTGCAGGCCGGCCTCGTCGGTGGCGTTCTTGACGTCAGTGCCGATGACCTTGGCGATATCCCACCAGGCGCCGTGGATCTGGCCCTGCACCTGTGCGTAGGCGTTCTGTGCCTGCAAAGCGGCCAGCGCGACATTCGCCTGAACGGCCTCATTGCCCTGAGCAACCAGGTTGGAGGGGCCCCAGGAGCCGGTGAAGTTGAAGCGCTCGAGCTGGCCCTGCTCGCCGGTCAGGTACTGGGCGAGCTTGTGCAGCGCGGCGGCCTTGACAGCGTCGGTCTGGGGCTTGACGCCGAGGAGCTTGCAGCCGCTGAAGGAGCCCATGTGGTAGCTCTGGCCGTCCACCTCGAAGGAGGGCAGCGCAGCGGCGCCGAGATTGTCGCCCAGAATGCCATGGATGGTATCATAGGCCCAGGTGCCGGTCACGACGACGGCGCAGCCGGAGTCAAAGCCGGCGCCGTCGGAAGAGGAGAGGTAGAAGTCGGAGTCGAGCAGCTTCTTCATACCCTTGACGGCGATGAGGCCCTCGGGGCTGTTGAAGGTGTCCTTGATGGAGACGAAGGCGCCGTCGGAGTCAGTCTCCCACTCGGAGACGCAGCCGGTGCCGAAGAACCAGGACGCGATGTACCACGCGGAGGTCTCATTCTCCATGGAGAAGTACTTCTGGGCGGCCTCGCAGTCGGCGATCAGTTTCTCGAGGGAGCCGACGTCTTCCTCGGGGATGACGGACTTGTCATAGTACATGAAGTAGCCGTTGTCGGCAGTCAGGGGGTAGGCGTAGAGCTCGCTGCCGGCGGTGGCGGCGGTGACAGCGCTGCTGTCGTTGTTGGAGCGGACAGCATCAGCGGCGGCCACGCCGAGCTTGGCCAGAGCGCCGGCCTGCACCAGGCGGGCGAACTGGTCCTGCGCGAAGCAGAAGATGTCGCCGCCGGCTTCGACGTCGGTGATCATCTTCGTGGCGGCGTCGTTCTCGCCAACGGCCTCGACCGTGGCGTTGAAGGTGATGCCGTCGGTGTTGGAAGCGTTGAAGTCCGCGATCTGCTGTTTGGTCAGATCGACGATGGCGTCGGCGACCCAAACGGTGATGTCATAGGTGCCGGCGAGTTCGCTGCCGGAAGCAGCGGGAGCGCTCTCGGTGGACCCGGCCGCAGGCTCGGTGGACGCAGCGGGAGCGGAGCTGCCGCAGGCGCACAGAGCAAAGACCATGACCAGAGCAAGGATCAGTGCCAGAACTTTTTTCATGTGTGTTCCTCCTAAGTTATTTATTCAAAGCTTTGCCTTGAAATACAGATGGATAGCTTCCCATCCCGCCTCCGACGGGATGAAAACGGGCGCGCCCGTTCGTAAATTGTTACAGATTTTTTAATAACTGTATTATACTCCCACGCCCCGGCCTTGTCCACCGAACGCCTCTTGTCTTTTTTTACGAAAAATCTTGGGATTTTTTGTGCAAAAACACAGTCGTCGGCAAGCTGTGCGGATTTTGGGCCGGCACCTCCGTTCAGCCCGCGGAATGGAGCGCCGCGCCGTCGAGCTTGCCCCAGGCGCCGGCGCCCGCGCACTTCACGTACACGCCGACGGTCAGCGTCTGTCCCTCGCCGAGGGCGATCCCCTCCACGCAGCCGGTATCCCAGTTTCCGTAGGAGCTGATCGCCATGGGCGCCGTGCCGGCCGTCTCGCCGTCCACCTTCGCGTAGGCGTAGATCTCCTGCTCGCCCGCATCGCCGCCCATGGCGGAGACGGCGAAGCGGTACGCACCGGGCCGCAGCCCCGTCACGTCCTGCTCCAGCGTAAATTCCACGCTGTCGGGCTTCGCGCTCCAGAAGTGCATATGCCAGCGGCCGTCGAGCGAGTCGTTGGCCTTGTCCTCCACGAACAGCTCGTCCGCCCCGCCGAGATCCTCCACGCGCCAGCCGCTGAGGTCGCCCTGTTCGAAGCCGGGATTCGTGAGGTAGTTATGCGCCACGACCTCGACGGTGCAGCTCGCGGGCAGGCCGCCCGCCTCGCCCCGGATCTCATGGCGCGCGGGGCCGCCGGCGGTCATCCCCGCAAGCGCGGCGGCGTCCGTTTCCCACGTGACCGGCACAGCCTCGCGGCTGTCGTCGGTCATGACGGCGTTGACGGTCTCCGGCAGCGTGACGGTCCCATTCACGTCCGCGGTCAGGAAGCTGTCCTCGATCGCATCGGGCACGGGAGGAAGCTCGTTCCCCTGCCGCACGAGCGCGAAGAGCTTGAGCGACTCAAGGGGGCGGCCCTGCGCGTCGAAGAGGGCCTGGTTGTCGACGGCGCAGCCGCCGTAGTATCGGCCCGCGTCGTCGGGGTCGTAGCCCGCGGCAAAGCGGGAAGCCCAGCCGGAGCCGTATTTCTCCCAGAGGGCGGCGTTCTCCTCCCGGGAGCTGCCGCCCACCGTGATCCAGGCGCCCTCCCAGTAGCAGACGCCGATCCCGTTCGGGGTGTGCGCCACGGTCTCGATCACGTCGCGCACGGAATTGGCCTGTCCCTGCACGGTGTAGGGGTAGTTTTTCGTGACGGGCGAGCCCTCGCCGATGGTGTTGCCGTTGAAATCCGTGTCCTCCGGGGTGTAGGCGTAGGAGGTCTCCATGACCATGACCTTCTTGCTGTAGGTCTCGGCCACCTCGCCGAGCACCGTCCGCAGGTTCTCCAGCGTGCCGTGCCAGTAGGGGTAGTAGGAGGAGGCGAACACGTCGTAATCCACACCGTAGTAAGCGAGCTTTTTGGCATAATCGGCGTAGGCGCCGCTCTCGGGGTTGGCGAAGTGCAGCGCCACCAGCGCCCCGGGGCAGCGCTCCCGCACGGCCTTTGCGCCCGCCTGCATCAGGACCTGGATGTTGAACCAGGTCTTTTCGCCGCACAGCGCGCCGTTGGTCTCGTTGCCGATCTGCACCATGGCGACGTCGGCGCCGGCCTCCCTGAGACGCCCGAGACTCTCGCGGGTGAAGTCATACACCGCCTCGGTCTTTTGCTCGATGCCCATGTCCTTCCACGCGAGCGGGACCATCTGTTTGCCCGGGTCGGCCCAGAAGTCGGAGTAATGGAAGTCCACGATCAGCCGCAGTCCTGCGGCGGCGGCGCGTTTCCCGATCTCGGCGGCCTTTTCGATATCGCAGTTGCCGCCGCCGTAGCCGTTGCCGTCCCTGTCGTAGGGGTGGTTCCAGACGCGCACGCGGATGTGCGTGACGCCGTTTTCCGCGAGGATCGCGAACACGTCCCGCTCCTCGCCCGCGAAATCATGGTAGCGCACGCCGCTCTGCTCCTCGGCGATGACCGAGGAGGCGTCCACGCCGAGGATAAAGTCTTCGGGCAGATCGGGCACGGCCCTGACGTAAAGCGTATCGCTTGTGACCGGCGCTTTCGCCGGGGCGCCCGACGCCGCGCAGGCGCAGAGCAGGAGCACGGAGCAGCACAAGATCAGAAGCAGCATCTTCTTCATGGTTCTCCTCCCCCGCAGGGGGCAGCATGATCCGTTTTTCGTTTTACGGCAGCTTTAACAGCTCATCGATCATCCAGTACGCCGCGCAGTCCTTCCGGCCAGCGTGGACGGAGTTTGCGCCGATGAAGAGGTAGTACTCCCCCGCGCCGTAGCCGAGATAGGCGCCCGCGCTGCCCGTCTGCCCGTCCCAGACGCGGATGCCGCAGGGCTTCCCGTCCAGCTCCAGAAGCGTCAGGCCCTCGGTGTTCAGGCGCGTCAGGTCGAGCGGGGCGAAGGAATCGCGGTAGTCCCCGACGCTCTCCGCGCCGACGATATAGAGGTCGGCGTTCAGCAGCCCCGCCTCATCGAACAGCACATAGTTGAAGCTGTGGGCCTGCACAAGGCGGATGCCGTCGGGCTTCCCCTCCTCCAGTCGGGCGGAGAGCGCCTGATCCTCGCACTGCTCAACCTCCGCAAAGAGCACCAGCTTCTTCTCCGCCGGGGCGTCCGTCACAAAGTTGAACACGAAGCCCCAGAGCACGGCCGAAAGGATCAGCCACACGACGTAGACGTGAAGCTGCCCCAGGATGTTCTTCAGCACTCTCATAAGCAGTACCCCGCGATGTAGCCGTTGACCAGGAACAGCGTCAGCGTCTCCCCTGCCGCCCGGAGCTTCCCGGCGCGCGAGGAGCAGACCTTGAGCCGCCGCGTCCCGTCTTCGTTTTCCAGCAGCACGACCGTGAAGCGGATGCTGCCGATGATGCGCAGCCGCTCCTCCGTCACCGTCACGTGCCCGCGCAGCGTCTCGCTCTGCCCGTCCGGGTGCAGGAGCATCCGGGCATGCTGACGCTCCGCGCGCGTTTCCGACAGGGTGTAGCGGCGCAGATACAGCACGATCCAGCCCGCGGCGGTCCAGAGCGCGATGCAGGAGAGCTCCGTCCGCCAGGCATTGCCGCTGTCTGTGAGCAGGCAGAGGACGACGCAGGCGATCAGCGCCGCGATCCCCAGCGCCCAGCAGAAGCGGCGCGTCGTTTCGATTTTTTTCTCCAGCCGCAGGAGATCCCCGGGGCTGTATAAAGGCGTCATGTTTTCCATGGGATCATTATACATCCCAAGTCAGCGCTTGACAAGTTTCTTCACGCCGTTTACACTCAAAGCAGAAACAACAACAGGAGGGATTCCCATGAGAAAAATCAGCGCCCTGCTCTCTCTCGTGCTGCTCTTCGCGCTCGTGCTCGCCGCCTGCGGGCAGACGGCCGCCCCCGCCGCGGCCGAGAGCCGCGAGATCGCGCTGGACAGCTCCGCCTGGAGCTTCCCCGCGCCGGGCGACAACTACCGGGTCTTCTACGAGATCTTCACCGGCTCCTTCTCCGACTCCAACGGGGACGGCGTGGGCGATCTGCGCGGCATCATGAACCGCATGGACTACCTCAACGACGGCGACCCCGCCTCGGGGCGCAGTCTGGGAATCGAGGGCATCTGGCTGACGCCCATCTTCAAATCCCCCTCCTATCATAAATACGACGTGACGGACTACTATTCCGTGGACAGCCGCTTCGGCACGCTGGAGGACCTGCAGGCGCTGGTGGATCTCTGCCATGAGCGCGGCGTGAAGCTGATCCTCGACCTGCCCATCAACCACACCGGCGACCAGTGCGCCTGGTTCACCAAGTTCAAGATCGCCCACCAGACCGGCAACACCGCCGACGAGTACTACAACTTCTACAGCTTCGTCACCCCCGGCAGCGGCGGCGCGCCCGGCGGCTACCGGCAGATCGGCAGCACCGGGGACTGGTACGAGTGCAACTTCGACAGCAGTATGCCGGAGCTGAATTTCGACAGCGAGGCGGTGCGCGCGGAGCTTGTGAAGGTCGCGAAGTTCTATCTGGACATGGGCGTGGACGGCTTCCGCTTCGACGCCGCCAAGTACGTGTATCTCAACGACAACCGGCGCAGCGGCGACTTCTGGGACTGGTACCTCGCGCGGCTCAAGGCGATCAAGCCCGATCTGTACACTGTGGCCGAGGTCTGGGACTCTGACGGGGTGACGGACGAATATTACAGCGCCGTCAACTGCTTCAACTTCACGACCTCGCAGACCAACGGCCTCATCGCCGCCACCGCCCAGCACGGCAACGTCAACGCCTACACCGCCTACGTGGACGCCTACCTCGACCGCATCCACGCCATCCGGAGCGACGCGATGATCGTCCCCTTCATCTCCAACCATGACAACGACCGCGCCTCGGGCTACCTGACCGTGGCCAGCGGCAACATGAAGGTGGCCGCGAACCTCTATCTGCTCTCGAGCGGCTCCCCCTTCATCTACTATGGGGAAGAGCTGGGCATGCGCGGCTCCCGCGGCGGCTCCAACACCGACGCCAACCGCCGTCTTGCGATGCTCTGGGGCGACGGCGACAAGGTCAAGGACCCGGCCGGCGCCACCTACCCCGCCTCCAAGCAGATCGAGACCACCGCCGCCGACCAGATGGCCGACGAGGGCAGTCTCTACAACTACTACAAAAAAGTGCTGATGATCCGTGCCGCCCATCCGGCCATCGCCCGCGGCGACTACACGGCGCTCTCGCTCGAAGGCACCAAGCTCGGCGGCTTCGTGGCGGACTGGGAGGGGCAGCGCGTCTGCGTGCTGCACAACACCACGCTCAGCGGCGCGGACCTGGATCTGAACGCGCTGGGGCTTTCGGCGTTCACGAAGCTCTCCGCCTTTGTCGGCGTGGAGGACGCGAGCCTCTCCGACGGCGTCCTGCATCTCGGCTCCCAGACCAGCGCGGTGCTGGTGACGGGCGCATAAGTCCCTGCGCCCCGCATACGGAAAAAGCGCCCGGGAGAGCGGATCGCCGTCTCTCCCGGGCGCGCATCGTCCTGTACGCTTATCCTTCGACCGCAACGTCCAGCCCCAGCTCCTCCGGAAGGAAGCGCGGGCAGGTGTTTTCGGACACGGTGATGACCGAGGAGGCCAGCCGCGAGCCGATCTCGCAGGATTCCATCAGTCCCTTCCCATAGGTCAGGCCGATGGCGACCCCGGCGAAAAAGGCGTCGCCCGCGCCGGCGGTATCCCGCACGTGCACGGTCTGCGCCGGGCATACGCCGTACTCCCCTTCCGCAGAGGCGAAGACCGCGCCGCGGCTGCCCATCGTGACGACCATGGCGGGGATGCGGGCACTCTGCACCCGCTCCGAGAGCTCCCGGCTCATCTCCTCCGGGCTCAGCTCCTCGAAATCCGCCGCGAAGAGGATGCCCGCCTCCTGCACGTTGCAGACGAAGCAGTCCACCGACTGGAGGAAATCCCGCCGCTGGGTCGCGATGGACATATTGGCCACGAGCGCATAGATCCGCTTGCCGAATTTCCGGGCCAAGCGGAAGACCTGCTTGATGACCTCCTTGTCCATGTCGATCTCCACCACGACGCTGTCCGCGTCGGCGAAGATCTCGTCCCCGTGCTGCTCGAGCATCTCGACCATGGCGTCCATGTTCGGGCGCTTGGAGATGGAGGAGGCGATGTCCCCGGCGGCGTCGTGGATGGCGAGCCAGATGCCCATGCCGTCCGGCACCTGGGAGACGAAGCGCGTGTCCACCTTGTGGTTGTTCAGCTTCCGGATCACGTCCTCGCCCTGTGCGGTATCGTCCACCATGCTCACGAAGCGGGGGCGCAGCTCGACGTTGGCGATGTCCTCCACCACGTTGCGGCCGACGCCGCCGTGGACGATCTCCACCCAGCCGGAGTTGCGTCCGGCGGGGATGTACTTGCTGTCGGGAAAGCCCTTGATGTCCACAAACACGTTCCCTGCGACCACGATCGGCATAAACGGCACCTCGTTTCTCTGTATTGTGAGCCTCATTATAACACAAAAAGCACACGGGCGTAAACCCGTGTGCTCGTTGTTTTTCGACGGAATTACTCCTCGGGGGAAAAGTCTTCCTTGCCGACGCCGCACAGCTCACAGGCGAAATCGTCGGGCAGATCTTCCCACTTCACGCCGGCCTCGTCCTCGTCATAGACCCAGCCGCAGACATTGCAGACATAACGCATGATTTGTATCCTCCTGAAAGGCGATTTGAGATTATTTGAAATATCTTTCGAGCAGACCCTTGAAGGCTTTGCCGTGGCGGGCCTCGTCGCGCGCCATCTCGTGGACGGTGTCGTGGATCGCGTCGAGGTTGTACTTCTTGGCCAGCTTGGCCAGCTCGAACTTGCCGGCGGTCGCGCCGTTCTCGGCGTCGACGCGCATCTGCAGATTCTTCTTGCTGGAATCGGTCAGCACCTCGCCGAGGAGCTCGGCGAACTTTGCGGCGTGCTCGGCCTCCTCCAGACCGGCCTTCTCCCAGTAGGCGCCGATCTCGGGATAGCCCTCACGATAGGCGACTCTCGCCATGGCCAGATACATGCCGACCTCGGAGCACTCGCCCTCGAAGTTGGCGCGCAGGCCGGCGACGATCTCGTCCTGCACTTCCTGCGGAACGTCGTTTCCGAAGACCTTGCCGACACCGAGAACGTGTTCGGCGGCCCAGCTCATCTCCTCAGCCTGGAGCGTGAACTTGGAGCCGGGGACGCGGCAGACGGGGCACTTCTCGGGGGGCTCGCTGCCCTCATGGACGTAGCCGCAGACGGGACATACCCATTTCTTCATAAAACAATCCTCCTGTATTTTTCTTTCGCAGCGGTATTTCGCTTGTCCTCAATTTAGCATGGGCACGATTTTTTGTAAAGGGTCTTTACAAAAAATTCACGCATCGCCCGCGGGGCTCTCCACGAGCTGGGCGAGCGCGGGCGCGGCGGCCTCGCCGAACAGGCGGATGGCGGAGAGCGCCTCCTGCAGCGTGTTCCCGCTGCTTCCCACCTCCAGGATCAGCGAGCCGCGCGTCAGATGCTGGTTGTAGCGCTGGGGCACCAGGGAGACCGGGCGCATCAGCGTCGGGTGCAGCATGCCCACCCGCTCCTGCAGATAGAGCGCCAGCGTCAGGTTCTCCCGCCAGTCGGGATGCGCCAGCCCGCTCTCGTCGCTGCCCGCGAGCAGCATCACCTGGCTTGCCACCACGCCCTCCTCCTCGGCCATGGTCTTGTACACCACGCCCTCGGAGCCCAGCGCATCCCGGTGGATGTCGAGCACTACGGCGATGTCCGGGTACTCGGCGAGATAACGCTCCACCGCCTCCCCCGAACGGGTATAGGAGCCGGTGTAGCTGGGGTAGTCGTAGATCTCCCGGTCGTGCAGGACGCGCAGGCCCGCGCGCTCGAAGATCGAGGCGAGCTCGTCCCCCACGCGCACGACGCTGAAGCGGGTGTCCTCCGTGCGCCGGTTATCGTTGGCCTCGTAGCGGTCCAGGCCCGCCGGGGTATAGGCCTCGCTTGCGTGGGTATGGAGGATCAGGATTTGCGGTCCCTCGGAGGGCAGGCGGATCGAGGGGCCCCGGCCCAGAAGCTCCCGGGCGTCCACCGCGTACTGCGTCTCGTTCTTGACGGCGAGGCCGCCTCCGATCGTGGTCTCGCGGATCTCATCGGCGTTCACGCTCTCCATCACCTGCACGAGCACGCCGTCGGCCTCCTCCGCCTCTGCGATCCACGCGGGCCCGTCCGCCGTCACGGCGGCCGGAGCGGGCGGGGCCGTCGGCAGGGGCTCCGCCTCCACCGTGACGTTTTTCATCCGTCCCGCCTCGATCCCGGCCGCGGCCGCCTGCCGCAGCCGCTCGCCCGGCGAGCCGGACGAGAGCAGGTAAAGGCAAAGAACCGTGATCCCCAGCACTGCGAGCCTTCTCGCGCTGTGCATCGCATCACCCCCCTGTGAAACAGGCTATGCGCGCCGGCCTCCCGATATGCCCCGCCGCCCGCCGCTCTTGGGCGGAAGCCTTGCAAAAGCCGCGCCGTCGTGATATATTGGCGCAAAAAGGAGTTGATTCCCATGACCTATACCTATCGTCCCCGCGGCGTCTGCTCCCAGCTCATGGAGATCGAGCTGGAGGGGAATATCATCCGCTCCCTCAAGGTCGTCGGCGGCTGCGACGGCAACCTGAAGGGCATCTCCCGTCTGGTGGAGGGTATGGACGCGGACGAGGCGATCCGCCGGCTGGAGGGTATCCGCTGCGGCTTCAAGCCCACCTCCTGCCCCGACCAGCTCGCCAAGGCCCTCAAGGCCTGCAAAAGCGGGACATGAGGCGGCTGACGGCAGCGCTGCTGCTCGTCTGCCTGCTGCTCGTCTGCCTGCTGCTCGGCGGCTGCGCCGCGCAGGAAGCCGCGCCCGCCCCCTCCCCCGCGGCGGAGGCCACCGCCTCCCCGCTTCCCACCGCGCCGGCGCATCCCTACGCGCCGCTGCGGGTCTACTTCGACGGGCTGCTGACGGGCCGGGGCTACGTGCACAGCGGCGCGGCCTTCCTCGCGCCGGAAACCGTGTGCGCCTTCTACGGGCTTGCCTGCGAAACGGCGCTCGACGCGGAGGGCTTTACCCTGAGCCTGCCGGCGCTCACCGTCCGCGGGAAAAAGGGCGAGGCGGTCTTTGCCGCCGACGGGCGCTACCTCTACGCGCCGGAGGGTTGGATCGAGGCGGACGGGAAGCTCTACCTGCCCGCGGACGCGATCGCGCGCATTTTCGGCGTCACGGTCACGCTCTCGGACGACCTCGCCCGCGCCGACGTCGGCAGCACCGGCTGCCGGCTCCTGCGCGGCGGCGAGGACTATTACAGCCGCACGACGCAGGCGGACGACCTCTTCTGGCTCATCCACATCATCTACGCCGAAGCGCACCACGAGACGCTCGCCGGGCAGATCGGCGTGGGCAGCGTGGTCCTCAACCGCGTGAAGAGCGCCGATTTCCCCGACACGATCGCCGCGGTGGTGCTCGACCGGGAACACACGCTGCAGTTCTCCCCGGTCGGCAGCGGCGAAGTCGCCGCCCAGCCGGACGAGACGGCGGAGCTTGCGGCCTTCCTCTGTCTCGAGGGTTACAACACCGTGGGCGACAGCCTCTATTTCGTCAACCCCGAACGGGGCGACGCCTCCTGGTTCGACCGCTCCCTCACGCGGGTCTGCGCGATCGGGAGCCATACATTTTACAAGTAGGAAATACTATGGTACTGGAAGAGATCCTTACGGCCGGCTTTGCCGCGCTGTCCCTGCCGCTGGACGAGACCGCGCTGCGCCGTTACCGGCTGTATTACGACACGCTCAGCGAACAGAACAAGGTCATGAACCTGACCGCCATCGAGGGCGAGGCGGACTCCGCGCGCCTGCATTTTCTCGACTGTGCAGCGCTGCTGACGCTCGCGGACTTTCGCGGCAGAAGCGTCATCGACGTGGGCAGCGGCGCGGGCTTTCCGGGTCTTGCGCTCAAGATCGCCATGCCGGAGCTGCGCCTCACGCTGCTCGACAGTCTCGACAAGCGGGTGCGTTTCCTGCAAAACACCTGCGCGGCGCTCGGCTTTGACGACGTGCGCTGCGTCCACGCCCGCGCGGAGGAGGCCCCGGCGGATTTCCGGCAGGGCTTCGATCTCGCCGTGTCGCGGGCTGTGGCGCGCCTCAACCTCCTCAGCGAGCTGTGCCTGCCCTTCGTGAAGGTGGGCGGGGCTTTCCTCGCGATGAAGGGTCCCGGCGCGCAGGAGGAGCTCAAAGAGGCCGAAAAGGCCGTCCGCACCCTCGGCGGCGAGCTTGCGCGCGTGGAGGAATACGCGATCCCCGGCGCCGGGGTCACGCACACGGCCGTCCTGATCCGCAAGCTCAGGGACACGCCCGCCCGCTATCCCCGCCGCTGGGCGCAGATGAAGAAGCAGCCGCTATGAAACGGCTGCTGTGTCTGCTGCTCGCCTGCGCCGCGCTGCTCGCGCTCTGCGGCTGCGCGCGGGCGCGGGAGGAGGCCGGGACGGTGACGCTCTGGTGCGCCTCCGACGATCCGCTGCTCCCCGCGCTGCGGGAGGCGGCGGCGGCGTACAACCAAAGCAGAAAAAGCGGCGCGCCCTCCGTCGCGCTGCGGGAATTTGATGACGACGCGCGCCTCGCGGCCGCCCTGAACACGGCTTTGCCCGACCTGCTGCTCTGCTCGCACACGCTGGCCTTCCCGCTCGACGAGCGGGGGCTGCTGACGGACACCGGCAGCGAGGCCGCCTACCCGGAGGCGCTCGCCGCGCGCTGCGCCGGGATCGGGCGGCGCGTTTTCCCGATCGGGAGCCGGGTGCAGCTTCTCGTCACCCGGGGCGCGGACGCGCCTGCGGACCTCTTCACGCTCTGCGGCCGGGCCGCCGCTTCCGCCGCGGAGGCAAAACGCCCCGTCCTCGCGGCCGACTCCTATGCGGACCTGATCTGCCAGGCGGTGCTCGGAGGCGGGGAATTCCACGCCGACCGGACCCGAGACTGCTTCAACGCCGATTTCCGCGCGGCCTGGAACGCGCTGGCCGAGGCCGCCTTTTCCGGCGGTCTGTATACCGGGGACGCGCTGCCCGCCGGCTCGCTCCCCGCGCAGTATGTCTATTCCGACCGGCTGCGCGCCGGCGTGCCGGAGGGCTGCACGCTCTCCCTGCCGCCGCTCGGCGGAAAGCCCCGCCTGGCCGATCTGCGCTGCCTCGCGGTGACGGCGCGCGAGGGGCGGCAGGCGCGCGGCGCCGGGGCCTTTATAAGCTGGCTCTTTTCCGGCTCCCGCCCGGCCGGGCTCGCACTGCAGAGCGGCCTCATCCCCGCCCTGCCCGGCGGCGAGGACACGGACGCGCTCCGGGCGCTGCTGCTCCGGGCACGGGAGGAGACGCTGTGGCTTCCCGACGGCGGCAGTGATTACTGCCGGAACCGCTCGGACTTCGAGGCGGCGTTCCGCGCCGCTGTGGACTTGCTAAAATAGCGGGACTGTGATAGGATATACAGGATCAATCTTGATATAACGAGGTGTCTCTATGGAAGGCTATCGTGTACTGGAGATCAAGCAGAGCGTATTTGAAAACAACGACCGGGAGGCCGACAAGCTGCGCGAGCAGCTCAAGAAGGACAAGACCTTTCTCCTGAACCTGATGAGCTCCCCCGGCTCCGGCAAGACCACGACCCTGAAGGCGACGATCGCCGCGCTGAAGGACGAGCTCCGCATCGGCGTCATGGAGGCCGACATCGACTCGGACGTGGACGCCGCCGCCATCGAGAAGACCGGCGCGAAGGTCATCCAGCTCCACACCGGCGGTATGTGCCACCTCGACGCGGGCATGACGAAGCAGGGCCTGCTCGGCCTCGGCACGCAGGACATCGACTTCGCCATTCTCGAGAACATCGGCAACCTCGTCTGCCCCGCGGAGTTCGACACCGGCGCCGTGAAAAACGCGATGATCCTCTCCGTCCCCGAAGGGCACGACAAGCCCCTCAAGTACCCGCTGATGTTCTCGATCTGCGACGTGCTGCTCATCAACAAGATCGACGTGCTGCCCTACTTCGATTTCGACCTCGAGGCCTGTAAAAAGTACGTCCTGCGCCTCAACCCCAACATGAAGATCATCCCCATCTGCGCCCGCACCGGCGAGGGCGTCGACGAGTTCGCGCAGTGGCTGCGCGAGCAGATCGCCGCCTGGAACGCGTAAAAAAACGCAACGCATACAAAAAAGGAGACAGCGTCGGGGCACCCTCCGTGAAGATGTTTTGAGGATGCAATTACCATCCAAAAAGACTAAAAACAGGAGCTGTTCAATGGGGTCGCTCCTGTTTTTTTGGGGTTTTTGTGGTACAAAATTAAATTACTTATCAGAGATTAGACAGAATCCTACCAGCCCATTGTCTGTATCAGGTTCAGCTTTTGCTGTTTATGGGAATGAACAATTTTCTTCGCCGGACGATTACACGGGTCCGTTTGATACATTTTCAGTGACGGCAGGTCACATAAAAGGCTATTATTCTACAAGTCCATCTGCAAAAAGTGTAGGTGGTGGTCTGACCACAACAATGCTTTCAGCCGGTTATTCACACACCAATTACGTTCTTTTGGGTGACGCGGTGAACAGGATATCTGACAACATAGACATAGATGATGTGATTCCATTCGGAATTCCTAATGATGGGTATTTTGATGAGCTGGAGGAAATGCTAGGATGAAACCGTTGTGGTTTTTCTTTCCTTTACCGTTGATCTAGTCGTCTTTCACCTCTCCGCTCGGTCGATCCTGAACGCAGAGATCTCGTTGAAAGTATTGAAAACAGTCCAATCTATAACAGTTTGTCCATTGATCAGCATGTTCCTTGTCTCTTTGTTTTGTAAGGTGCGGAAATACAATCTTGCCGAGAAAATCCCACAGAATACGAAAAGCAAAATTGTTATATTCATTTGGCTATGCTCCCTCATTTTGCTTTTTTTAATTCTTTTGATTGATTTTAGCGGCCGTCCTGTGGATGAATTCAATTTAGGGAGAGATCATACGCTTGTTGTTTGCCTAAGTGGTTTTCTCTTTGGACTTACAGGGTGGAATTTAGGTTTTAACGAAATATTAAGACTTGGTTTATGAAGCGTTGGACACATGTATGGGACATGGGACAGGGGACGGTTCCTTGTCCCAAGATGAAAAACCAAATTAAACCCACCACATCCGATGCTCGTTATAAGCGCAGGCATCAGCAGCTATCCCTCGCACTACACTTTTGCATGAAGTATCAAAAGAAACACGCACTCACAATTTTATTTCTGTTTCAGAAGCCAAAAATGATTCTGTCCATCCTTGGAATCTGCCACATTGCAGCTTAGGGACCTTTTGTTGTTTGGGGCCTTTGGGTTGCAGCTCAGCAGCATACCAAGGGCCGTATTGACAAAGGCGTTATGATTGCTCTTATTGGGGGAAAGAAGAAACAGCATAGCATAATCTTGTCCTTCATCAAGGGCGGAAAGCTCCGAAAAGAAGTCCTTTACAAAGATCCAGCCATGCTTTTCATAGACGATTTTATAGTTCGGATTATTCAACAGATCCACATATTCCGGTTCTTCCCCTGATTCCTCGCCCTCGGAATATTCAGAATACGCAAAATCACTATCATCACTGCGGAGGATCATACTTTCAAAGAACCCATTTACGTTTTCTATCACGCGGGAATAGGCATCTCTGTCTATACCGAACTCTTCCGCGGGATCATATGCCTCCATTGATTCTTTTACCATGTCACGAATGGTTTTCAGTTTTTTCTTCATATCTGTCATTTCGGCCTGATATGACTTCTGGATAGCTTTGATTTCCTGTAATCTTTTCTCCTCCTCCGCGATTTTCGCGTCAAAGGCTTTGCAGATCACATGATTATCCTTATCAAGGAGTTCTTTTATCTCTTCAATGGTAAATCCAGCCTTTTGAAGATTTTTAATCTTTACATAGGCAAGAGCCTGCTCCTCCTCGTAATAACGGTATCCTGACCATTGATCCACTTTAACCGGTTTCAGCAGATTCACACGATCATAATAACGAAGCGTTTGAGGATTGCAGCCACAGAGCCGGGCAAATTCCTTAATCGTCATATCATGTACCTCCTTCTGAAAACGGTATATCATTACAGTTTGCCGTAAGGTCAATACCATTCCCAAAGTTTTTCAAGCTTTCAAGCATAGGATGAAAAATATATCACCCGAAGGAGACACTTCCTTACGAAGTGCCTCCTTCGGGTGTCTCCTTTTCCTTTTTTCCGTTTGGCGGCGTGCGTATTGAGGGGACGGGGGACCTGCGCCTTCGCTTCTCCCGTCTCCTCAAGCCGCAAAACTCACGGCTTAAAAGGTGTTCTTATTCTTTTCCCACAGGGCCCAAAGGCCCTTGAGAAGCAGGTCGTCGTCGCAGACGATCTCGTTTCGGCAGCTGGTGACGATGCACTGCGCGAGGCCGCCCGTGGCGATGTGCAGGCAGGGGTAGCCGAGCTCGGCCTCCATGCGCTCGATCATGCCGTCGATAGCGGCCGCGGTGCCGACGATCGCGCCGGAGCGCATGCAGTCGACCGTGTTGGTGCCGATGACCTTCTTCGGCGCGGCGATGGAGATGTCGGGCAGCAGGCTCGTCCCGGCGGCAAGAGCGGCCATGCCGAGCTTTACGCCCGGCAGGATCGCGCCGCCGCGAAAGCAGCTGTCCTTGTCGATGACGGTGACCGTCGTCGCGGTGCCGAAATCCATGACGATGGCCGGCGCGCCGTAGCACGCGATGGCGGCGACGCCCCCGACCACGAGGTCGCCCGCGACGGTGCCCGGATCGTCGACGCGCAGGTTCAGGCCGGTTTTGATCCCGGGGCCGACCACCATGCAGTTGAGTCCGGTGACGTACTTCACGGCCGCGATCAAGGGTCCGGTGATCGGCGGCACGACCGAGGAGAGGATCGCCCCCTCGAAGCTGTGGGGATCGTGGTTGAAGAAGTTGAGCAGCTGCTTGAGCTGGATGGCATGCTCCGCGTCCGTCCGGTTGGCGTCGGTATGGGCGCGGACGATGTTGAGGATCTTGCCGTCCTCGATGCAGCCGAGGACGATGTTGGTATTGCCGACGTCGATAGCGAGGATCACGGGGAGCACGCTCCTTCCTGATATCAGTGGTTTTCCCTGCGCCCGAGCTTGATGAGGCGGACGATGACCGGGCTGAGGATCAGATCGACCGCCAGCTCCACGAGGAAGTTGAGGCCGACAAACACGGTCACCATATAGGCGCCGACATTCTCAAAGCCCGCGGCCTTCCCCCACTCGGTGATGGTGGGCAGGAAAAAGAGCACGCAGCCGAGCAGGAACAGGCCGGTGTTGACGACCGGCGCGGTCACGGCGGCGGCGACGGCGGCGAGCCAGCCGTTCTTTTTCTCAAACGCGCGGTAGACGAGTCCGGCGAAGAAGCCGGCGGCGGTTCCCTTGACCAGGACGGTCAGGATCGTTCCGAGGGGGCTGATCGGCATGAAGGCGGCGGTGTCCGTAAAGAGGACGACCATGCTGAACACGAAGCCGAGCCAGGCGCCCGCCCACGAGCCGTAGAGCGCCGCGCCCACCACGATGGGGATCAGCGTCAGCGTAATGGAGAAGGGGCCGAAGCGGATGGCCGCGCCCATGAACTGGAGCGCGAAAACAAGGGCCGTGAACAGAGCCACGCCGGCCAGCGTGCGGGTAGAGATGCGTTTTTCCATATTCGATTCCTTTCTGCTGTCGCCTCCCTCCGGGGGAGTGCGGCGCAACTATGATTGTAGTATCCCGCGCTGTCTTTGTCAAGCCGCAGCTGCGTCCGCTGCGGGGAACAAGACGAAAGCGGGAGCGGAAAGTTCCTCCGCTCCCGCCCTGAGGCGCTGTGTCCCTTCGCCGCTCAATTCGCCACGGGGTGGTGCGCCGTCGGGCTCGTCATGTCCAACGCCCGGAACACGTAGCCGTTCTCCAGCCCCCACTCGATCACGCTCCGCACCGCCGCCACGCTGTAATCCTTCACGTCGTGCTGCAGCACCACGCAGGCGGTGCGCCCGGAGCAGCCGTTGATGATGTTCCGGTACACGCCGGCGGTGCTGCGGGTGCGGCCCGCGTCGTCGCTGTCCACGTTCCAGTCGAAATACTGGTAGCCCCGCGCGTTCATATCCGCCGTCAGCCGGGTCATGATCCCCTTGTTGAAGGAGCTGACCGTGTTGGAGCTGCCGCCGGGGAAGCGGAAGAGCGTGGTATAGCCGCCCGTCTGCTCCCGGATCATCTCCTCGCAGGCCTTGAAATCCTCGAGATAGGCCTCCTCGCCGGAATAGATCTGGTAATAGTTGTGGCTCGCCGTGTGGACGCAGACGCTGTGTCCCTCCCGGTAAGCCCTGCCCACCGCGTCAAAATACGCCGGGTAGCGGCAGGTCACGAAGAAGCTGGCTTTCACGCCGTACTCCGCCAGCACATCCAGCAGCTCGTCCGTATACGGCCCCGGCCCGTCGTCGAAGGTCAGGTAGATGGTCTTCTCCCCGGGGATCACCGTCTCCGGCAGCGTCGCGGGGACGACGCTCACCTGCCGCGTGACGCATACCGCCTCGCCGCGGCCGCTGTCGATGCGGTAACTGCGCTCATAGACGCCGCAGCGCCCGGTATCCACCTCGCCCTCGACGCGCACATAGGCGCTCATGTCGTTTCCCGCCGCGTCGGCGGCGCGCCAGCCCGGGTCCGCGTAGGGCATGAGCGAGAGCGGGATCTCCGTCGCCTCGCCTCCGGCGAGGGTGATGACCGGCCTGCCCGGGACGTAGGGGATCTGCCGCATCACGACCGTCTCGTTGCCCGCGGCGTCGCTGACCTCGTAGACCACGCAGTCGTCATATTCGCTGCGCCGCACCCGGTCGGTCAGATCGCCGTCGTAGTTGTCCGAGGCGGAGTACCCCTCCTCCTCGTAGCCGTCGAACCAGCTCGGCGTGTAGCCCTCCCGCCGCTCCAGCCGGATGACGGGCGCGGTGAGGTCCGCCACGCGCACGGTGCGCTGCGTGTGATAGACGTGCGTGCCGAGGCTGGCCTCGTAGTCGATCACGTATTCCCCCGGCGTGCCGGCGTCCACGGCGCCCGTGGCCTTCACGGGGATCGGCCCGCCCCTCACGCCGAAGAGGCGCCCGTCGCTCACGGCGCTGCAGCCCGGGTCCGTATAGGCGCTCCCGACGGCGATCACCGTCTCGGCCCCGCCGCTGAGCGTTAAGCGCACGTGCCTCCCGTCCAGCTCGATCAGCAGCGCCGCCGCCAGCATCAGCGCGTAGAGCAGCAGCACCCGGCCGACGACGCCGCGTTCTTTTTTTCTTCTCTGTCTCGCCATTTCTCTGCCTCGTGTCTGTAGTCTGCCGTATAGTATACACCTTTTTCCCCGTTCAAAAAAGTAAAAGTTGATAGAAGATTATCTTTTCTTGCACAGAGGGACGGATTGTGCTATATTATGTATTCGAAAAACGGGCGGAAGCCCGAAATAACTCTCCGCGGCAGCCAGCCGCGGGAAAGGAACGATACAATGAACAACACCGAAAAAACCATGGACAAGATCATCGCCCTGTGCAAAAACCGCGGCTTCATCTTCGCCGGCTCCGAGATCTACGGCGGCCTTGCCAACACCTGGGACTACGGCCCGCTCGGCACCCGGCTCAAGAACAACGTCAAGGACGCCTGGCGCAAGAAGTTCATCCAGGAGCGGCACAACAGCTTCGAGGTCGACGCCGACATCCTCATGAATCCGCGCGTGTGGGAGGCGAGCGGCCATGTGGCGAGCTTCGCCGATCCCCTGCTCGACTGCAAGGAGTGCAAGATGCGCTTCCGCGCCGACAACCTGATCGACGACTTCGATCCCGACGCGCACGCCGACGGCATGACCAAGGAGCAGATGTTCGATTATATCAAGGCCCATTCCATCCCCTGCCCCAACTGCGGCAAGCACAATTTCACCGATATCCGCGAATTCAACCTCATGTTCCAGACCTTCCGCGGCGTCACCAACGACGCCAAGTCCGTCATCTACCTGCGCCCGGAGAACGCCCAGGGCGAGTACGTGAATTACCCGAACGTTCTGCGCTCCATGCGCACCAAGCTCCCCTTCTCGATCGGGCAGATCGGCAAGGCCTTCCGCAACGAGATCACCCCGGGCAACTTCACCTTCCGCACGATCGAGTTTGAGCAGATGGAGTTCCAGACCTTCTGCAAGCCCGGCACCGACAGCGAGCTCTACGACTACTTCAAGCAGTTCGGCAAGGAGTTCTTTATGTCCCTCGGCATCCCGGAGGAGCATCTGCGCTACCACGACCATGAGAAGCTCGCGCACTACGCCAAGGCCGCCTGCGACATCGAGTTCCTCTTCCCCTTCGGCTGGGGCGAGATCAACGGCACCCACAACCGCACCGACTTCGACCTCGGCCGCCATCAGGAGTACAGCGGCCAGAAGCTCGAATACATCGACCCCTTCACCGCCGAGCGCTTCGTGCCCTACATCATCGAGTCCACCTACGGCCTCGACCGCACCGTGCTCGCGCTGCTGTGCGAGGCCTACGACGAGGAGCTTGTGGACGAGGCCAAGAACGACGTGCGCGTCGTGCTGCACCTGAGCCCCGCCATCGCCCCCATCAAGGCCGCCGTGCTGCCGCTCTCGAAGAAGCTGGGCGAGCCCGCCATGGCCATCCGCGACGAGCTGGCGAAGGCGTTCATGGTCGACTACGACGAGACCGGCTCCATCGGCAAGCGCTACCGCCGCGCCGACGAGATCGGCACCCCCTTCTGCGTCACCTACGACTTCGACTCCGAAACCGACGGCTGCGTGACCGTGCGCGAGCGCGACAGTATGCAGCAGGTCCGCATCCCCGTGAGCGAGGTCAAGGCCTACATCGCCGAGAGAGTGAAGGCGTAAGCCCCCTCAGGCGCTGCGCGCCGGCTCCCCCACAGATGGGGGGCCAAACAGGAAAGGATATTGGAATGAAAGACGGTTTTGTGAAAGTCGCGGCGGCCGCGCCGGTGATCCGGGTGGCCGACGCCGAATACAACGCCGGGCGCGTGATCGAATGGATCCGCGCGGCGCACGCGCAGGGCGTGAAGGTCCTGGCCTTCCCGGAGCTGACGCTGACCGGCGTGAGCTGCTATGACCTCTACGGGCACCGGGTAGTGCTCGAGGGGGCGAAAAAGGCGCTCGCCCGCGTCGCGAAGGCGACCGAAGGGCTGGATATGCTCTGCTTCGTCGGTCTCCCCCTCAGCGTGGGGAGCCGCGTGTACAGCGCCGCCGCCGCGCTGTACGACGGTGAGGTCCTCGCCCTGATCCCGCGGGAGCGCGTGGATCAGAGTCCCTTCTCCGCCCCGGCGGCGGACAGCCGCAGCGTGCGGATCGGAGACGCCGATGTCCTGCTTGACAGCTGCGGCAGCCTCTTCTGCTGTGAGGCGCTGCCGGAGCTGAAGGTCGCCGTGGAGCTCGGCGCCGACCGCGACGCGGTCGACCCCCCCGCGCAGCGTCTGGTGCGCGCGGGCGCGACGCTCGTCGTGCAGATGGCCGCCTTCCCCGAGACCGTCTCCTCCCGCGAAGACGCGGAGCTGCAGGCGCGCTGCGAGTCGAAGCGCTGGAAGGCCGCCGTCCTGCTCGCCGCCCCCGGCAAGGGGGAGAGCAGCACCGACTTCGTCTACTCCGGGCTCTGCCTGCTCGCCGAAAACGGCAAGCTCCTCGCCGCCGCGGAGTGTGAGGACAGCTTCGCCGTGAGCGAGGTGGACGCGCAGTACCTGACGAACCTGCGCCGCGGCTGCCCCGATTTCGAGGCGGAGGCGGACTGCAGCGAATACGTCTGGGGCGAAGCGGCCGTCGAGACCGTCCTCACCCGGAAGTTCTTCCTGCACCCGCACCTGCCCGAGACCGCGGCCGCCCTGCCCGCCTACTGCGAGCGGATGCTGGACATCCAGGTCTCCGGCCTCGTCAAGCGCATGGAGTACGCCCATCTCGACCACTGCGTCGTGGGCATCTCCGGCGGCGTGGACTCCACGCTGTGCGTGATCGTCTGCGCGATGGCCGTCAGGAAAATGGGCCTGCCGTCCACAAACGTCGTGGCCTGCACGCTGCCCTGCTTCGGCACCTCGAGCCGCACCAAATCCAACGCCATCGTCGTGGCCGAGCAGCTCGGCTGCGAGGTGCGCGTCATCGACATCGGCAAGAGCGTCTACCAGCACTTCGACGACATCGGCCACGCCCACGACGACTACTCCGTCGCCTATGAAAACGCCCAGGCGCGCGAGCGCACGCAGGTGCTGATGGACATCGCCAACAAGGTCAACGGCCTCGACGTCGGCACCGAGGACCTCAGCGAGTTCATCGACGGCTGGTGCACCTACAACGGCGACCACACGAGCATGTACGACGTGAACCTGGGCCTGACCAAGACGCAGGTGCGCGCGAACGTGCGCCATATCGCCGAGACCACCGGGGACCGCATCCTGAAGGCGGCGCTCTTCGACGTGCTGGACTGCCCGGTCACGCCGGAGCTGCTGCCCATCCACGACGATCAGATCGAGCAGAAGAGCGAGGAGGCCGTCGGCTCTTACAGCCTGCAGGACTTCTTTACGCACGGCATCCTGGTCTGCGGCTTTACGCCCTCGAAAACCCTGCGTCTGGCGAAGCTCGCCTACGCAAACGAGTTTACGGACGAGGAGCTCAAACGCTGGCTCACAAGCTGGTGCAGGCGCCTCTTCTCCCAGCAGTTCAAACGCAGCTGCCTGATGGACGGCCCGGCGGTGCAGGCCTTTACCGTCTCGCCGCGCGTCGGCTTTCAGATGCCCTCCGACGGCGAGGCCGCCCTTTTCCTCGCGGAGCTGGAGGAGAACGCCTGATCTTCTGCAAAGCGGACCCAAAAAGCCCCTGAGGGCTTCGGCTACACCGAAGCCCTCAGGGGCTTTTTCCTTCTTCTTCACTCCGCCGTCTCAAAGCGGTATTCCGCCCAGCGGCGGAAGCGCTCCCCGGCGCGCAGGACGGTGCTCGGGAAATCCGGGCGGTTGGGGCTGTCCGGATAGGCCTCCGGCTCCAGCGCGACGGCGCCGAAGGGCTTGAAGGGCTTCGGGAAAAACGCCGCCGTGTAGACCTGCAGGGCGGGCAGGTCCGTCGTGAGCGTCATCTGCACGCCGCCGTCCCGCAGCACGCAGGCCGTCTCCCCGTCGAGCACGAAGCAGTGGTCGTAGCTTTCGCCGATCCGGCGCATCGTGCGGAAATCGAAGCGCGTCCCCTCCACGCCCGTCACCTCCGTCGGGATCAGGCCGCCGTCCACCTCCAGATAGCGGGAGGCGTTGATCCTCAGCTCCGCCTCCCGGCAGTCCTCCCGGCCGGAGAGGTCGAAGTACATATGGCTCGTCGGGGCGTAGACCGTATCGGCGTCGCTCTCGGCCTCAAAGTCGAGCCGCAGGACGTTCCCCGCCACGCGGTAGGTCACCGCCGCGCGGAGGTTGCCGGGAAAGCCGTTGTCCCCGTCGGGGGAAAAGAGCGTGAAGCGCACGGCGTCATCAAGCGCCTCCGCCTCCCACACACGGCTGTTGAAGGCGTCCGGCCCGCCGTGGAGCTGATTTTCCCCCTCGTTCGCCGGGAGCCGGTATTCCTTCCCGTTGAGCGAAAAGCGCGCGCCGCCGATGCGGTTGCCGTAGCGGCCGATCATCGCGCCGAGATAGGCCCCGCCCGCCGGGTAGGCCTCGGGGCTGTCGTAACGGGGCAGGCACTCGCGGCCCCGATAGCGCAGGCTCACCACCGTGGCGCCCAGCGTCATCACCGAAACGGCGAGCTCCCCCGCCTCGACTGTATAGAGCGCGACCCCGCCGAATTCCGATTTCGTGACCATGCTCATCCTCCCCTTTTGTGGTATTTTACCAAGCAACCGCATTATATCACAGGGTTTCATGATTTACAATTGACAAACATCCCGCTTGTCAGCAAACGCAAGCTGTGCTATACTGATATCAATCCCGGAATATACAAACAGCGATCCCACATTCTATTTTGTCAGGAGGTCATTGCTGCATATGCTTACCAATGAATATTTGAAAAAGGTCTATGCCGAAGTGGAAAAGCGCGACGCTCACGAGCCTGAGTTCCTGCAGGCCGTGCGCGAGGTCTTTGAGTCCCTGGAGCTGGTCGTGGACAAGCACCCCGAGTGGGAGAAGGCCTCCCTGCTCGAGCGCTTCGTCGAGCCTGAGCGCGTGATCGAGTTCCGCGTCCCCTGGGTGGACGACCAGGGCATTGTGCACGTCAACCGCGGCTACCGCGTGCAGTACAACAGCGCCATCGGCCCCTACAAGGGCGGCCTGCGCTTCCATCCGAGCGTGAACCTGAGCATCATGAAGTTCCTCGGTTTCGAACAGATCCTGAAAAATTCCCTGACCACCCTGCCCATGGGCGGCGGCAAGGGCGGCTCCGACTTTGACCCGAAGGGCAAGTCCGACGCCGAGGTCATGCGCTTCTGCCAGAGCTTCATGACCGAGCTCTACCGCCACATCGGCCAGTTCACCGACACCCCCGCCGGCGACATCGGTGTGGGCGGGCGTGAGGTCGCCTATATGTACGGCCAGTACAAGCGCATCGTCGACCGCTTCGAGGGCGGCGTCATCACCGGCAAGGGTCTGACCTTCGGCGGCTCCCTGGCCCGCACCCAGGCCACCGGCTACGGCCTGTGCTACTTCTCCGCCGAGGCGCTCAAGCACCTCGCCAACACCAGCTACGAGGGCAAGACCGTCGTCGTCTCCGGCTCCGGCAACGTGGCGCAGTACTGCGCCGAGAAGGTCACCCAGCTCGGCGGCAAGGTCGTCGCCATGTCCGACTCCCAGGGCTATATCTATGACCCGAAGGGCATCGATCTGCCGAAGCTCTTCGAGATCAAGCAGAAGAGACGCGCCCGCATCTCCGTCTACGCCGACGAGGTCGAGGGTGCCGAGTACCATGCCGGCTGCCGTGACATCTGGAACGTCAAGTGCGACATCGCCCATCCCTGCGCCAGCCAGAACGAGATGGACGAGAAAGGCGCGCAGGCGCTGGTGGACAACGGCTGCATGGCCGTCTTCGAAGGCGCCAATATGCCGCTGACCCCGGAGGCCATCGCGGTCGTCCAGCGCAACGGCCTGCTCTACTCCCCCGGCAAGGCTTCCAACGCGGGCGGCGTGGCCACCTCCGGCCTGGAGATGAGCCAGAACTCCATCCGCATGAGCTGGAGCTTCGAGGAAGTGGACGAGAAGCTGCAGGGCATCATGAAGAACATCTACCAGGCCTGCTACGCCGCCTCCGTCGAGTGCGGCAAACCGGGCGACCTGATGGTCGGCGCGAACGTCGCGGGCTTCCTGAAGGTGGCCGAGGCCATGATGGCCCAGGGCGTGGTGTGATCCGCGCCGGGTCTCAGCGCCCGGATCTCGGAAACGAAAGAAAAAACGGATTGCCGAATCGTTCGGCAATCCGTTTTTTGTATCGGCTGATCCCCCAAGCCCCGGCGCTAACTCTGCCGGCAGGTGAACAGCAGCACCTGACGGTCGCGCGCAATCTGCTTCAGCAGCGTCATGGCCTGCAAGAAACGCTTTTCATCGAGGTTTACCAGCGCGTCGTCGATGACGAGCGGGCAGGGCTCCCCGTCCGGAAGCGCGAGCTCGCAGACCGCGAGGCGCACCGCCAGATACATCAGATCCAGTGTCCCCGCGCTCAGATACTCGCTGTCGCGCGCCACCGCGTCGCCCTTCGTGCGGGCGCGGGCGGAAAAGTCCCGGTTGATGAGCACGTCCTCGTAGCGCCCGCCCGTGACCTCGGACATATACTGCGCGGCGAGCCGCCCCAGCTCCGGGGAGAAGCGGCGCTGCAGCTCGCTGTCGGCGTCGCGCAGGGCGTCCTCGGCCATCGTGATGGCGTCGAATTCCTCCTGGATCTGCTCGTACTCGTCCCGCAGGCAGCTCAGGGAGCTGGCCAGCACCAGCGGGTCGCCCATGGCCGAGAGCCGGCCGTTGAGCGAGGCGATCTGGGCGGAGAGGTGCTCGCACTCGGTGCGCGAGACGGTCAGCGCGCGGCTCAGGCGCGCGGCCTCGGTATCGCCGCCGGCGAAATCCAGCTCGGATACGGCGCTCTCCTCCAGGCTTGAGATCTTCCTGCGGGTCTGCTCATAGGCGGTCCGGCTCTCCTGCTCGGCGCGCTCGGCCTCCGCCGCCGCGTCCTCCAGCGCCTCGCGCTGCTCCAGCACGCGCGCAAGCTCCGACGAGGAGCTCGCCCGATAGCGGCGCAACAGCAGGCGTTTTCTGTCCTGTGCCTCGATCGCGGCCTGCCGGGCCTTGGAATAGCGCAGCATCAGGACCACCGCCGCCGCGCAGAAGACGCCGGCCGCGATCATCAGCGGCAGCAGCGGCTTCCAGGTATAGACCGCGGCGCCGACGACGGCCAGCACAAAGCACAGGATGGCGGGCCAGAGGGCGCTGCCGGTTTTGCGGCGCTGCTCCAGCGCCTGCAGCTCCTCCCGGTCGGCCTCCACCTGCGCGCGCAGCTCCTCCCGCGACAGCTCGCCGAAGTCGCTCTTGCGCAGCTCCTCCCGCCTCCGGGAGAGCTCCGCCATGGCCTCGTCGTGCCGGTCGCTCGCGCGCTGCAGCTCGTTCCGTCCGGCGTTCAGCCGTTCCAGCGCGTCCCTGCGCTGGCGCTTGCGGCTCTCGGTGACCGCCTGCTCGAGCCGGGCGCAGTCCGCGCGCTTCTTCTCAAGCTGCTTTTCCAGCCGCTGCACGTCCTCCACGGAGGAGCCCATGTCGTCGAGCCTGCGCTGGACGTCGTCCATCTTGCCTTCCAGCTCCGGCAGCATCCCGCGCCGGTTGTAGCGGCGCTTGCGCTGCCAGGCGCGCAGCCGCTCGTCCGCCTCGCTGAAGGAGCTCTGCTCCTCGCCGGTGGAGACGATGGCCGAGATGCGCTTTTCCAGGTCGGGGCTGCCCGTCACGGCGACGGCGCCCTGTCCCACGAAGGCGGTGCGCCGGAACACGTCCTTCGTGACCCCGGTGAGCAGCTCGCCCGCGTTCTGGCCGGTCATGCCGTCTACCGGGGTGTTGGTGCCCGTGTAGATGGCGGTGAACTCCTTCATCGGCGCGCTCTTCGCGCGCGTCATGCGGGTGATCGTGATGTCGCAGCCGTCGGCGGTCAGTTCCATGCTGCCCTCCATCGGCGCGCCGGACCAGGGGGCGTAGCGCTGCTTGTCCGGCAGGTAGCCCGCGCGGGCGCGTTCCGAAGAATCCACGCCGTAGAGCATGGCCTGGATGAAGGCGCACCAGGTGGTTTTCCCGCTCTCGTTCGGCGCGTAGATGACGTTAAGCCCCTCGTGGAAGCTCAGCGTCTCGTTTTCCAGCTTGCCGAAGGACGCGGTCAGCTTATTGATCTTCATGCCGCACCACCTCCTCGGCGTTGTTGAGCGCGGCGAGGCCCCAGCGGGCCGCCTGCTCGATGCGCTTTCGCTCCTCGTCGTCCCTGGCCTTCTCGTACTGCAGGCGCAGGCGGGCGAGGAAGAGCCCGCGCAGCGTATCCTCCCCGGCGCTGTCCCAGACGCCGCGGCGCAGACGCGTCTCGTCGCGCAGCTGCAGCTCGAAGAACATGTCGGACAGGTTCTCGTAGAGTTTGTTCAGATCCGGCGGCGCGTCGGTCTCGCCGGTGAGCACGATGCGGTAGACGTCCCCCACCGTGTCGTCCGGGAGCTGGGTATGCACGGCGAGCAGGGGGTCTGCGCCCGTCACGTCCAGCTTCACGGTTTCATAGCGGCGCTTGGCGATGCAGACCGGCCGCAGCTCGCACTCGCCCTGTGAGAGCGTCACGATGCTGACGGTCTTCTCCCCGGTCTCGTCGAAGCCGCGTCCCTCCGGGCAGCCCGGCCAGGAGTACCAGGTGCTCCCGCTGCGCAGCAGCCCGCTCGCCTTGTGGATATGCCCCAGCGCGGCGTAGTCGATGCCGCTCTGGGCGAGCTGCTCCTCGCTGACGGGGTCGTAGCGGGAATCCCGGACACCCACCTCGGCGTGCAGGCAGAGGAGGTTGAACATTCCCTCCTTCCGCTCGGCGCGGAAGCCCTCCAGCAGCGAGGGGCTCGACGGCCCGGTAAAGGCCGCGCCGAAGACGCGCGCGCCCTGCTCCGGCAGGATCACGCTGCGGATCGTCCCGTCGGTAAAGACGTGGACGTTGTCCGGCAGGCGCAGCTTCGCGTAGGGCGAGCGCGGCGAGTACCAGTCGTGGTTGCCCGGGGCGATGAATACCGGCGCCGGGACGGTGCGCAGCGCCCGGATCAGCTCCTCCCCGGTCTCGTAATAGGTGTTGCCGGAGTCCAGCAGGTCGCCCGCGAGCAGCACCACGTCCACCTGTTCCGAGACGGCCAGCTCCGCGAGCCGGTTCAGCAGCTCGCGCTGCTCCTTGCGCCGGATGGCGGCCTTGCCCGCGCCGAGACCCTCGAAGGGAGAATCCAGGTGCAGGTCCGCCGCGTGCAGAATTTTCAGCTTCTTCATTGCAGTCTCACACTCTCCGCGCTCAGGCAGCGCCCCGTCTCCGCATCGACGGTGAACAGGCAGCCCTCCAGCTTTGCCGGCCCTTTGGCCGCCTCATAGCGCCGGGGCGGGTCGCCCATAAATTTGCCGATGCTCTGTTCCGGATCGATGCCCAGCACCGACTGCGCGGCGCCGGTCATGCCGAGGTCCGTGATGTATCCCGTGCCCTTGGGCAGCACGCAGGCGTCCGAGGTCTGGACATGGGTGTGCGTGCCCCAGACGGCGCTGGCCTTCCCGTCGAGAAGATAGCCCATGGCGCGCTTTTCGCTGGTGCCCTCGGCGTGGAAGTCCACGAGGACGATCTTCTCCTTGATCTCCGCCATGTAGCCGTCGGCGATGACGAAGGGGTTGTCGGTGTTGTTGTCGAGCGTAAAGCGGCCCATCAGGTTCAGCACGCACACGTCCCCGAAGGGCGTTTCGTAGACGGCGATGCCCCGGCCCGGGCACTGGGGGCCGAAGTTTGCCGGGCGCAGGATCTTGCGCCGCTCGTCGAGATAAGGGCGCAGCTCGGTGCGCGTCCAGGTGTGGTTGCCGAGGGTGACGACGTCCGCGCCGGCGCGGAAGATCTGGTCGGCCTGCCGGGGCGTGATGCCGACCACGTTTGCGTTCTCTCCGTTGACCACGACGAAATCGATCCCGTTTTCCTTGCGGTAAGCCTTGAGCGTCTTTTCCAGAAACGCGAGCCCCGGCTCGCCGCACACGTCGCCCACGGCCAGGATTTTCACAGCCATTCCACCGCCTCCGTTCCCTGCGTGTTTTTGATTAAAATATTGTACCACATTTCTCCTGTAAGTATCAATGATAATCTTGGGCATACTATCGTCAACGAAGCCCGTTTCTTTCCTTCCGTTATCCGCCTGTGCACAAAGCCGGAGGCTTCGCGTCGGGAAGCGGGGAGGGCGGCGGGATTTCGCATCGACCGGGGAAGGAGGAAAAGCGATGAACGCGAAAAACATCACCATGGGCATGATGGGCGTGGCCGCCGTCGGCGCCGCCGCGATGCTGATGCGGCCGAAGAAGAACCGCCGCGTGAAGAAAGCGCTGAAAACCGTGAGCGAGGCCGTCAACACGATCTCGAACATGCTCGGCTGAGCGGCGGCTGCAAAACGGCAAATTTTTTTGAAAAACCCCTTGCATTTCTACGCAAGCTGTGCTAATATACTGAGGCTGTCAAGAAAACTTGATATGCGCTGTTAGCTCAGCTGGATAGAGCGTCTGGCTACGGACCAGAAGGTCAGGGGTTCGAATCCCTTACAGCGTGCCAAAGAAAACCGCTTATTTCGAAAGAATTAAGCGGTTTTCGGTATTTTCTCGTAAAGTTTCAGCCTTTCGCCATTTGACGGGTAAACAAAAAAGGTAAACATTTTTGTAAAAAACGCCGAAAAAGCCCTTCCAGGTCAAATACCGGAAGGGCTTTTATCACGTTCGTTTTATACTGTTTTTACTCGTGAGCACATGCAAAAGCTTTATAGCTTCCAGCTTTTCAGTAAGAGAAGGGAAGCTGATCCGCGTGAACCGCAGTATCCAGGCCGAGGGCGTCTTCGCCATGACAAAGGAAGACATGCACTTTCGCAGATTCCTGCTCCGCAGC
>ONOL01000042.1 GCA_900319465.1 uncultured Eubacteriales bacterium
GGCAACAATGCGGATATCACACAAGGCGCGAGGTCTTTCTCGCGCCTTGCCCTTTGCGGCAGGAAGGCTTCTTTACATCCGCGCCCAAGCACACTATACTGGACATGGCTCCGTCCTGACCGTTGAAGCTGTCACGAAATGAGAAAAGGGGTGATTTTGGTATGAAAAAAGTGATTGGTATCTTCCTGACGCTCCTGATGGCGCTTTCGCTTTCCGGTTATTCCGGAATCGGGACCGCGATCCGGGGCGGGAGAACATCCGAACAGCCGGAAGCCACGAAAACGCCTGCTCCCGAAGCGACAGCCGGCCAAGAACCGGAAGATCCCGGCATTCTGGTCAGCCCGGCTGAAGAATATGCGTTCCGCATGGAACTGTTCGATAAAAACTGGTCATATGAACGCCCCGCTTTCGAAGGCGGCGCTTACGAGATTACCACCGATTCGCCGTCGGCCTTCGCAATCATCCGAACGGCGCTGGTGACCTATCCCGATGATTTCGTCGATGACGAGGTGCTTGACGGCTTCAATGATTATTTGGCGAATCACTATACCAATGCCGGCGAAGGCGGCAGGCTCCGCGTTCTGGAGAAAAGGACATTTCCGGTCGGAGACGGCAGCGGCCGCGCTCTGATTGGGCAAATAGCGGTGGGGGAGGAATATGCCAGCCTTGCGATTGTGTCCTGGGCGAAGAAAGGCGAGGGTCCCCATGATTCGTTTCTGTACTTCGCGCTCGCGCTGACAGATCCGCCCGCCTTCGAAGCTGCATGCTCGGAGATGAAGATGATGCTGATGAGCTTTCAGACTACCGAGGAATACGAAAGGGACGGAGAACCCACGCTTCCCGAGGGGAGCGTTCGCGGCTGCGCCTTTGACATTCCGTATACAAAGGCGGAGTATCTGGAGGGCGAGGACGGAAATTGCCGCATACGCGTCGTCATCCAGATCAGAAATACCGGAACGGTTCCGCTTTGGATCAGCGGAGCGTCATCCTTCGACGTCCAGGACGGAGAGGGAAAGGTGCTGGCCTCCTGCCCCTTTGCGCTTCCGAGCCCGGAGAGCATCCTGCCCGGAGAATCATCGCTTTCTGTGGAATACGTGAAGGTGGAGGAAGCGCCCGCCGGGCCGCTCACGGTGATTGACAACATCAATGCCGAAGACGCAACGAATCTGTGCCTGCGTTATCCGGTGAGCGAAATCGAATTGTGGGATTTGCCCGGTAAGGGGCTCCAAATGACGGGAACGCTCCTCAACAACGGCAATGTGACCGTGTACTATGTGTATCTGATCGTGAATCTTTATGATTCCGAGCATCGCCCGATCGGGCAGTTGAAAGGGATTATGAACGATACGCTGCAGCCGTGGGAGGAAACGCAGATTACTGCGGGAGAATTCCTGCCGTTTGTAAAGGCGGAAGAGGTTGCGGAGTACGAGGTGTTTGCGTACCCGCTTCCGTACCAGGCTTGGGATCTTTATGGGGATCAGACGCGCTGATTTTACGAATACGGTTTGGCGCCCATCCACCGGATGGGCGCTGTTTTATCGGGCAAGACGCGGCCCGCCTCCGCGCCGTCCGCGTTTTTGTCTTGAAAAACCAACGGCGTCGTATATAATGGGGGAGGATGTCTCTTGCTCCCGGCTTCGGAGAGACGGGAGCAAGCGCCGCCCGGGAAACCGGAGCGATCACACTGCGGCTTGCCAAGCAGAGAAGGATGGGACGGAGGAATATACAATGGAGAGGCTGGAAGCGTACGATTTTCGTGCCAGGGCGTCCTATCGGATGCTTTGCGCGTGCCCGCGCCTGCTGAGAATCCTCTATTCCGTATACCGCCCCGTGAGGGAAATTGTAAGAAAATGGACGGGCCCGCTGAGGCGGGGCTCCCTTTGCAGCGCGATAAGGCAAGAGGGAAGGAAACGGATGAAGATCCTGTAAGCGGCTGCTGGCGGCGGTCGACAGGCGCTTTCGCACGGAGCTTTTGGCGCTGGCCAAAGCCATCCCTTCATGGCTCGGTAAAATGTTCCGGCGGGCCGGAAGAATATCGTGAGAAGAAAACGCCCGCGGCGCCCGTTCCCTTTCGGGAACGGGCGCCGCGGGCGCGCTTTTCTGTCCGGCGGTCAATAACCGATCGCGACGCCGAAGCCGATCAGCAGCAGCACGAGCAGGAAGTTTGCGAGAAAGAGCGGCAGGCTCTTTCTGATCCAGGTGAAATAATCCACCTCGATCATTGACAGAGAGATCAGCAGCACGGGCGAGGTGGGGAAGAGCACGTTCGTGTAGCCGTCGGCAAAGGTATACAGCAGCACCATCATGGACTTGCTCAGCCCGACGTTCACCACGGCCAGCAGCCCCATCACGAGGATGGCCTTGGCAGTCGAGGAGGAGATGAAGAACTCCAGCACGAGCACGATCAGGTAGATGATCAGCGCGATCGGGAAGGGGCTGCGCCCTTCGGCCAGCACGTTGATCTGGTGCACGATGGTCGGCAGGATCGCCCCGCGGTCAAAAATGTACTTGATCGAGGCCGCCATGGCGACGAACACGATGGTCGGCAGGACGCTGACAAGCCCCCCGCAGAAGCTTTTGAGCACGGGGCGGAGCTTCCCGGCGGCGAGCCGGCCGGCCGCGAGGCCGCCGAACAGGAAATAGACGATGAGCAGCACGACGGAGTAGTCCCGCACGGCCTCGAGCAGGGAGGAGACAATGATCAGCGCCAGCGCTCCGAGCAGAAAAACCGTATAGGTCCGGCGGACGCGACCCGTCCCGTCTGCCTGCGCCTCTGTTTCCGCATCCTCTGCGCCCTCGCGCAGCGCCTCGTCGTGCCGCCGCGTGACGCCCGAGAGCGGGTCGCGCTCCAGGCGGCGGACGTAGCGGAACAAAAAGAGCATCAGCAGCGGGAACATCAGCGCGAACACGAGCACGCGGAACCAGATCTTCGCCATGGGATTGACGCCGATGATCCCCGAGGCCAACAGCACGGTAAAGGGATTGGTGATCGCGCTGGCAAAGCCGAAGCCGCAGGCGAGGATCGTGCAGAGAAAGCCGGTGAAGGAGTCGTAGCCGAGCAGCACACAGAGGGAGGCGACGACGGGGAACATCGTCAGCATCTCCTCAAACAGGCCGAGGAAGGAGCCGAAGCAATAGAAAAGGAAGGAGACGATCACCAGCAGCAGGCCGCGCCGCGCCCGGAAGCGCTGCGAGACCGCGCCGATCAGCGAGCGGATGCCGCCCACGTCGTTCATCACCTGAAAGGCCGCCGAGATCACCAGCAGAAACAGCGACAGCATCAGCAGCGTCAGCCCATCCTGCGAGAAAAAGACCAGCACCGGCGCGAGCAGCCCCTGCCACAGCGGGATGCCGCCCAGATCGTCGCGCCTCTGGTAGCTCAGATAGTCCGGGCTGCCGTCCGGCAGCGTGCCGAACTCCCCCTTCGGCAGGAGGCAGGTCATCAGGAGGCAGGTCATCAGGATGGCCAGAAGCATCAGCGCCGCCAGCAGCGCAGCCACCTGGAAAAAGGTTTTTTCGGAGATGTTGATGAGTTTTTTCTTCGGCTTGCTCATGGCTGTTCCTCCTTTTCCTTCCGCCGGGTGCGGCGGCGTTCCGCCAGAAGATCGACGATCAGCGCCCAGCGGGCGGCCTGCTGCGGCTGCCGCGCGGGATAGAAATAATAGAGCTCGCCCTCATGGTAGAGCTCGAATTCCTGGCCGCAGGAGAAGGCCAGCGCGGGGAGTTTCTCCGTCGGGATCACAAACGAGGTCTGGGCCGAGCAGTAGCGGAAAGCTTCCGCGTCCAGACGGCAGACGCCGCTCTCACGCCGGGTTTTGCCGCCGTCGGCGCCGTGGATGAGCGTGCGCACCGGCGTCTCGAGCGAGACGGAGTCGAGCGAGGCGCGCTCGGCGTCCCGGATGCGCGCGTACCAGCCGGGAATCGTATACGGCTCGGCGGAAAAGCGGTAGCGATGATCCAGCCGCCGCCGCCCGCCGCAGGCCGTGCAGACGAGCTCGTTCCCCTGCCCGCGCACCGTGTAGAGCGCGCCGCAGTCGACGCAGCGGTAGAGCAGGTCGCCCAGGCCGCAGGCCTTGTCGGGCTGCGGGTATTCGCACAGAAGCTCCTCCGAAGCGTCGCCGTACAGGGCCTCGGCGATCTTCCGGTTGAGCGCCTCGTCGCTCATGCCGCGCAGCGTCTCCTTTTTGAGCACCTCCTCGACCGTCACGGAAACGGCTGTGCGGTAGCGCCTCTTCCGCCACTTGGGGTCGGCAAAGTAGGCGCCGCGGAGCCTGACCAGCACCAGGTCGGCGTTGAGCCGCTTGTAAAAGGCCGCGCCCTCCTCCACGATGGGGTTGGAGCGGCCGTCCGGAGAGAGGCGCCCCTCGGGAAAGATCACGACGGGGTAGCCCCTTTTCAGCGTCCGCATGATGCGGATCGGCGAGGAGAGCTCCGGCGTGAAGAGCTTCTTGGAGAGAATGCCCGCGCGCCTGGCCATGGTTTTCAGCACGGGGCGGGTGCAGTAGTATTCGTTGACGAGATAGCTCGGGTTTCTCGGGTGCGAGAGCTGGTGGATATAGTAAAAATCGAAGAAGGACTCATGGTTTGACAGCAGGACGTAGGGCGCTTCCGCCTCGCGCAGCTTCTCCTCCTCGATCACAGGCCACGGCCGCCTCCCGTGCCAGAGCCGGACAAGGAAGAAGATCAGGCCGTACATGGGGGAATCGGGCGTCCCGTCGCAGTCGCGGAACAGCACGCGCTCCATGAACAGGTAGATCGCCGCAAACAGCAGCGCAGCCAGCAGCACGACGACGAGCACGAGCAGCCAGAGCGGCAGATCGTTCAGCAGGAAGGCTTCACCTGCCTCGCCGATGAGGTTGGACACGATGATCGAGGGGATCGCGCCCGTCGCGACCGTGCGGATGTACTTCCCGTAGCCGAGCTTCACGCTGCTGCCGTAATAGCAGATCGCGCCGAAGGGGATGATCGGCATCAGAAACAGCAGGTACATGAAAAGCACGGTATTGCGTTCCCGCATCGCCCCGGACAGACGGTCGATCCGCGCCCGGTTTTGCCGGAGGGTCTCGCCCCGGAAGCCGAGCGAGCGCACGAGGAAAAAGATGATGCTTGCGCCGAGGCAGACGCCCAGATCGCAGAGCGGCAGCGCAAGATAGAAGGGATAGCTCAGGCCGCTGGAGATCTGGATGAACTCGGCCGGAATGAAGACCACCACCATCTGCAGCGCTTCCACGAGCGGGACGGTAAAAAAACCGAGCAGGCCCTTTTCCCGCAGCAGCGTCTGCGCGCCGGCGAGATCGTGCCTGATCTCCAGCCGCAGGAAGGGGATCAGGAGCTCTTTGAGAAACAGCGCGTAGAGCAGCAGGATCACGGCCATCAGCAGCAGACCGGCGAGACGCTCTTTGCACAGGGATCTGTTTTCGTCGTTTCGAAGCGCCATTCCGCCGCCTCCCCCGGATCGCCCCGCGCATCCTGCGGGGCTGTTTTTCGACATTATACACTACTACGGGGGATCTGACAAGCAGAC
This sequence comes from uncultured Eubacteriales bacterium, assembly GCA_900319465.1. Taxonomy (GTDB): domain Bacteria; phylum Bacillota; class Clostridia; order Oscillospirales; family Oscillospiraceae; genus Limivicinus. Next base: position 5,525 of record ONOL01000042.1, read on the forward strand.
GGAATGCCGGAGCGGGAGCGCAGGGCGGCGAGTCGAAAAAAGGACAGCCCACCCTTTGAGTGGACTGTCCTTTTTGGCGCAGAAGGAGGGATTTGAACCCTCGCGGCGTTTTTAGACACCCTACTCCCTTAGCAGGGGAGCCCCTTCGGCCTCTTGGGTACTTCTGCAAACCGCTAAGGTATACTAACACAGCCGGGGCAACTTGTCAAGGAGAAAACGGGAAAGCCTTTTTCGAAGCCTTTTTCGCGGAAAGCCTTTTGCCCGGCCGCGCCGGTTGTGCCCGCGCGGCCGTCCGGCTCAGAGCCAGTCCACCGCACCGCTGCGGATATCGTAGACCGCGCCGCGGACGTCGAGCCCGGCGGAGGGGATCTCGGGATGCTCCCGGAAGGCCCGGCGGATGAGCGCGACCGCGTGCAGGACGTTCAGGCGGCAGGCGGCGTCCGGATCGCGCTCCTCGCCCACGGCGCGCAGGATCTCGTCGGTGATGTAGCGGATATAGCCCTCGCCGTGACCGGAGAGCGCCGCACTGACCGCGCCGCAGCCGGTATGCCCCAGCACCAGGATCAGCCCGCAGCCCAGATGGGCGGCGGCGTACTCGATGCTGCCGAGCTGGTGGTCGTCCAGAACGTTGCCCGCAATGCGGATGACGAACAGCTCGCCCAGCCCGGCGGAAAAGATCGCCTCCGGAACGACCCGGGAGTCGGCACAGCAGACGACGACGGTGTGAGGCTGCTGCCCCTCCTGCGCGGTCCGCAGGCGCAGGGCGGGGGAGACGTCCCCGGGGTTTGCCTGCGCGCAGAGATAACGGCGGTTGCCGTCGATCAGACGCTCGACGATCGCGTTTTTCATCCTGTTTCCTCCTTATTCGGATCCCCAAGAAAAACAAGACAATCTTTGCGGGCAGAATCGTGCCAACCTGCGCGGGGCTCCTTGCCCGTAATCTCCCCTATGCTCTGCGGAGTCCGCCTTGCCCGGTGCAATTCTGTCTCGCGAATCTTTGCCTGCTTCCTATCAGATCACAGGATCATTTCCCGACGCAGAAGCGCCGGAAGATCCGGTTTGTCACGTCCTCGCGCACGTTTCGCCCGGTCAGCTCGCCGAGCGCGTCCATCGCGCCTTCCACCTCGGTCAGCACGATATCCGGGGTCATGCCGTCCTCCATGGCCTCCCGCGCGGCTTCCATGGCTTCCAGCGCCCGGGAGACAGCCTCCGCCTGGCGGGCGTTGGTCAGGATCTCCCCGGCCGGGACGCCGGGCAGCGGATAGAGGGCGCGGACCGCCTCCTCCAGCTCCTTGAGCCCCTCGCCGCTGACGACGCTGACGGGGATCACAGGCAGGCGCGTCGGCAGCTGCGCGGTTTTGCGGCCCAGGTCGTCCTTCGAGAGCAGCACCAGCGCGCGGGGGGCGCGCTCGGCCATGCGCAGGATCTCCGCGTCCTCCTCGGTGAAGTCCTCGCTTCCGTCGACGACGGCCAACACGAGATCGGCGTTTGCCAGCGCGTCCCGGCTGCGGCGGACGCCCAGCGCCTCCACCGGATCGTCGGTCTCGCGGATGCCGGCGGTGTCCGTCAGGCGCAGAAGCTGCCCGCCGAGGCGGAGCTTCTCCTCAATGGTGTCGCGGGTGGTGCCGGGGACGGCGGTGACGATCGCCCGGTCGTAGCCCAGCAGGGCGTTGAGAAGCGAACTCTTGCCCGCGTTCGGCCTGCCGACGATCGCGGTGGGGATGCCCCGGCTCATCAGACGCCCGCGCTCAAAGGTCGAGAGCAGGGCGCGCAGATCCGCGGCGGCGCCGTGCAGCAGCCCGGCATACTGCGCCAGGCGGAAGTCTTCGATGTCCTCGTCCGGGTAGTCCAGCACCGCGTGATAGTGGGAGCTGATATCGGTCAGCGCATCGTAGATCGCGCCGATGCGCTTCCCGATGGCGCCGGAGAGCTGCCCGGCCGCGTTGCGGACGCACGCGGCGGTCTCGGCCTCGATGATGTCGGCCACGGCCTCGGCGGCGCACAGCTCCATGCGGCCGTTTAAAAAGGCGCGCTTCGTGAACTCTCCCGGCCCGGCCTGCCTCGCGCCGAGCGCGAAAAGCTCCTCCAGCAGCATGCGGAGCACCGCGGGCGAGCCGTGGCACTGAAATTCGGCGGTGTCCTCGCCGGTATAGCTGTGGGGGGCGCGACTCACGGTGCACAGCGCGAGATCCAGCAGTGCCCCGCCGCGGTCGCGCAGCTCGCCGTAGACGAGCCGGCGGCTCTCCTGCTCCCGCATCGGCCCGCCGCGCAGCGGGTGAAACAGCCGGTCGGCCAGCGCGACGGCGTCCGGCCCCGAGAGGCGGACAATGCCGATCGCGGCCACCTGCGCGCCGGTGGCAATGGCGGCTATGGTATCAGACATGGCGTACTCCTTTGGGTAGCATTCAGCCCTTAGCGTTCAGTTCTCAGGAAAACGCTGAGGACTGAGGGCTAAGGGCTGCAGGCTGCGGCCGGGCGTTATCCCCGGTCGGCGCGGGCGGCTTTGGCGGCGCGCTCATCCTCCCGCTCGGCCACAAAGTAGCTCAAGGACAGGAGGGAATCGGAAAAGTGGACGTTTTCCACGAGGGTCGTGCTGTTCGGCTCGGTCAGCTCCACATTGGTAAAGTTCCAGATGGCCTCCACGCCGTTGGCGGTCAGTATGCGGGTCACGGGGATGGCGGCCTCCTTGGGGACGGTGAGCACCGCGACGTCCACCTTGTGCCCGCTCAAAAACTGCGACAGCTCGTCTATCGACAGGATCGGCACCTCGTGGAACATGGTGCCGATGATCTCGGGCCGCACGTCGAAGGCGGCGATCAGCCGGAAGCCCCACTCGCTGAAGTTGAAGTTCTCGGTCAGGGCACGGCCGATGTTGCCGACGCCGATCATGACCGCGTTGAAGCCCCGGTCCATCCCGAGGATCGCGGCGATCTCCGCGCGCAGCGCGGGGACGTTGTACCCGTAGCCCTGCTGGCCGAATTCGCCGAAGCAGCTGAAATCCTGCCGGATCTGGGAGGGGGTAAGGCCGAGCTGATGCCCCAGCTCAAAGGAGGAGACGCGGCTGACTCCGCTCTCCGTCAGCTCGTCGAGCTTCCGCAGGTAGCGGGGCAGACGGCGGATCACGTTGTTGGAAACTTTCACGCGCTTCACAAGTATGATTCTCCTTAACCAATACAGATTCGTTTGTCAGCAGTATAACATACAAATCAAACGCTTTCAAGTTAAAGAAGCTTATTCCCCCTGGTTTTGCAGAAAACGGAGCAGCTCCGCCTCCCCGACCCCGGCCTCGCGGAGTGCGCCGGAGGACGGATCGGCGTAATAGAGCTTCCCGCCGGCGAGCGTGAGCGCAAGCGCGCCCTCGTCGGTCTCGATCATATAGTCGGGCGCCTCGGCTTCAAGCTGCACGGCGCAGTCCCTGCCGTCGAGAAAGGCGAGCAGCGCGGCCATGGAGGGCGCGGGCGCTTCATCACTCTCCTCCGCATCCACCGCCATGGCATAATCGGAGCTGCTTTCCGCGGCGACGGCCGCGGCGCTGTTTTCAACGACGAAGGACTCGCCGGCGGCTCCGGCATCGGCCGCAGGCGCTTCAAGGGCCTTCACGCTTTCGGCGGAGGACGGCGCGGCGGCTTTCTCCGCGGGGGCGCTGTCGGCGGCCTCTTTGGCGAAGGTGCTGTCGGCGGCATAGGAGGCGAGCTGCGCGCCCGCGTTTCTCCCGCGCAGACGCGGCGCGACGCCGATCAGAAGCGCGAGGGCTGCGGCGACGGCCACAAGCCCCGTCCAGCGGAAGCTCCGGCGGTTCTTTCTGCGGATCTCCTCGCGGCGGATCTCGCCCATTACGTTTTCGCGCAGACGCGCGGGCGGCTCGGCCAGATCCCCGCCGATCGCGTCGGACAGGGCGGCGAAGGCCTCGTACACGGCGGCGCATTCGGCACATTCGGCCAGATGCGCGCGCAGCGCGGCCTGCTCCTCGCCGGTGAGCGCGGTATCTTCATCCAGAAGCCTGCTGATCAGCTCCCGGTAATGCTCATGTGGGTTCATACGGATCACCCTCCTCTCGATAAGCTTGACGAGAACGAATCGGGAATGTTCCCGTCGTCGAGCAGAAAGGCGCAGAGCTTCTTGCGCGCCCGGAAGATGCGGGACTTGACCGTTCCCGCCTCCAGACCCAGCGTCTCCCCGATCTCCTCGTAGCTCAAGCCCTGGATCTCCCGCAGCAGCAGGATCTGCCGCGCATCCTCCGGCAGGCTTGCAAGGCCGCGCCGGACCGCGTCCCGCGTCAGCTTTTTCTCCAGCAGCGCCTCCGGGGACTGGGCGGTGTCCGGCACGTCGAGCACTACATCCTCGCCGTCGTCGTCCTCCGCGGAGAGCGAGACTGTCTGCCGCTTGCCCTTCTTGCGCAGGAAGTCCAGACAGACGTTGGACACGATCCGGTACAGCCATACGGAGAATTTGCTTTCGCCGCGGAAACCGGCGAGCGAGCTGTATGCCTTCAGGAAAGCCTCCTGTGCCATGTCCTCCGCGTCCTGCGCGCTGCCGGTCATGCGCAGCGCCAGGTTGTATACGTTTTTTTCATACGCCGCCACCAGATCCCCGAAGGCGTTCACATCGCCGTCCTGCACCCTTCGGACGATGGCCTGCTCCTCTTCTCTCGTCATATCGTTCCCACCTTGTTCTCTCATGTCTCCCGCCGGGGAGGGGAAGGCTCACGCAGATCCCGCCGGATTTCTTTCACGATCTTCTCCACGTCCGCGAGCGTCTCCACGTGCACGAGCTGATTGCGGTAGTACGCGCTGTAGGGCACGCCGTGCAGATACCACGGCAGATGGTGCCGCGCCTCCAGACAGGCGATGCGCTCCCCGCTGAACGCCGCGAGCGTCCGGATCTGCCCGACCGCCGTGTCCATCCGCTCCGCAAGCGGCGGAAGCGCGGGCGGCTCCGTCCCGGCGACGGCGGCGTTGGCCTCGGCGAAGAGCCAGGGATTGCCGAAGGCGCCCCGGCCGATCATGCAGAGGTCGGCGCCCGTATAGCGCAGGATGTGCGCCGCGTCCGCGCCGGTGAACACATCGCCGTTGGCGGTGACGGGGATGGAGACCGCCTCCTTGACCGCACGGATCACGTCCCAGTCGGCGCGGCCCGCGTACATCTGTACCCGCGTGCGCCCGTGGACCGCGATGGCGGCGGCGCCCGCGGATTGGCAGACCTTCGCGAATTCCACGGCGTTGACGCTGCCGGAATCCCAGCCCTTGCGGAACTTCACGGTCACGGGCCGGTCTGACGCGCGCACAACGGCCTCGATGATCCTTCCGGCGAGATCGGGGTCGCGCATCAGCGCCGAGCCGTCCCCGGCCTTGACGATCTTCCCGACCGGGCAGCCCATGTTGATGTCCAGAAGCGCCGCCCCGGACAGCTCGAGCGCAAGCGGCGCGGCGTCCGCCATGACCTCCGGCTCGTGGCCGAAGATCTGCACGGCGGCCGGGTGCTCGTCCTGCGAAAGATGGAGCAGTGCCTTCGTCTTTTCATCCTTGTATACGAGCGCCTTGGCGCTGACCATTTCCGTCGTCGTGAGTGCCGCGCCCTGCGCCCGGCAGACCGCGCGGAACGCGAAGTCCGTCACGCCGGCCATCGGCGCGAGCACGACGCGGCCTTTCAGTTGGACATTTCCGATGCGTATCATTTGAGTTCCAATCCCACCGGGCAGTGGTCGCTGCCCGGGATCTCCGGCAGGATGAAAGCGTCCTTCACCTTGTCGCGCAGCCGGTCGGAGATCACGAAATAGTCGATGCGCCAGCCGACGTTGCGTGCCCGTGCCGCCGCCCGGTAGCTCCACCAGGAATAGGCGTCCCGCCGGTCGGGGTAGAGGAAGCGGAAGCTGTCGGTAAAGCCCGCGGCCAGAAGCTCGGTGAACTTGCCGCGCTCCTCGTCGGAGAAGCCGGGGTTGCCGACGTTGCTTTTCGGGTTTTTCAGGTCGATCTCCTCGTGCGCGACGTTCATGTCCCCGCAGGCGATCACGGGCTTCTGCCGATCGAGCGCGAGCAGATAGGCGCGGAAGGCGTCCTCCCAGGCTATGCGGTAGTCGAGGCGCTTGAGGCCGTCCTGCGCGTTGGGCGTGTAGACGCAGACGAGGAAGAAGTCCCCGTACTCGAGCGTTACGGCGCGCCCTTCGGTATCGTGCTCCGGCAGGCCGAGGTTATAGCGCACGGAGAGGGGCGTGTGCCGGGTGAAGATCGCGGTGCCGGAGTAGCCCTTCTTCTCGGCGTAGCTCCAGTAGCTCTCATAGCCGGGGAAGGCCATGTCGATCTGCCCCTGCTGCAGCTTGGTCTCCTGCAGACAGAAAAAGTCCGCGTCCAGCGCGGCGAAGACCTCCTCGAAGCCCTTGCCCCGGGCGGCGCGCAGGCCGTTGACGTTCCAGGAAATGAATTTCATTTCTTCTTTTCTCCTATCATCTCTTCGCGGCTGACGGAAAACCAGACGAAGTCCGCATCCTCAGCCGTCCGGTGAAAGCCCGCCTTCTGCAGAGCGCGCAGGCTTCTGCGGTTCTGCTTGAGACATTTTGCGCGGATCTGCGACAGCCCCAGCTCCTCAAAGCCGAGCCGGAGCGCAAGCCGTTCCGCCTGCGTCCCGTAGCCCCGGCCTTTCACGCTCTCGTCCGTCAGACAGACGCCGAGCTCGCAGGAGCCCGCCGAGGTGTCGATGTGCTTGAAGCAGAGGTTCCCGATCACACGCTCTCCCAACAGGATCGCGTAGCTCCGTTTGTCCCGCCGCGCCTGCAGCGCGTCAAAGCGCCTGTCCACCTCCGCGGCGTCGTAGCGGTAGGGAACAAAGGCTTCGCCCTCGGCAAAAAGCGCCGGGTCCTGACGCAGCGCGCGGTAAAAGGCATGGCAGCTCTCGCGGGTGTCCGGCTGCAGCCGAAGCGGCTCAGCCATGGTCCGCCCGGCTCTGCGCATAGCCCCGCGCGTCCACGAGCGAGGCGCCCCGCAGCCGCGGCAGGGGCGGCGCGTCCGTCCCCCTGGTGGCGGCGGTCCTGCGCGCGACGAGGCGGTTGATCGCCAGGCCCTCGGCCGTGAATTTCGCCTCGTAGTCGGTCATCACGCCGACGGTGCCGTATGCATGCAGGTCGTGCGTGACCTCGGAAAGCGCCCAGCCCTCGCTCTCAAAGACGCCGATCGACCAGTCGAAGAGCGGGGTGTTGTCGGTCTTGAAATGGATCTCGCCGCCGTCCCGGAGCGCGTCGCCGTACAGGCGCAGAAAACCCGGCGCGGTCAGGCGCAGCTTCGCGTCCCGGCTCTTGGGCCAGGGATCGCAGAAGTTGATGTAGATCCGGTCGAGCTCGCCCCTGTCGAAGATCTCCGGGAGCCGCGCGGCGTCGAAGTCCAGAAAGCGGACGTTGGGAAGCCCCAGGCCGCGCACACGCTCCATCGCCACGATCATCGCGTCCGGCACCTTCTCAATGGCGAGCAGCAGCGCGTCGGGGATCGCCTCGGCGGTGCCCGCGGTAAAGCGCCCCTTGCCGCAGCCGAGCTCCACATAGAGCCTGTCGTAGCCCGGCAGCGCCTCGCGCCACCGGCCGCGGTTCTCCGCGGGCTCCGAAATCAGGAGCGCCGCGCATTTTTCCATTCTCGGCTCCAGATTGTGCCGTTTTCTCATTCTCATAGCCTGTTCACACTCCGTAAGAATACATTTGATACCATACCATATCCGGGCAAAAACATCAATCCGGAAATCACTTGCGCGCGGCGGAAACTTGGTATATAATAGGCAGGCCGAAGAAACGGGCGGCGCGGCCGCCGTGATCGGCAATCTCCGGGTGTGGCGCAGTTGGTAGCGCGCGTGGTTTGGGAGCTCCTACGGAAATCCGAACCGTTCGAGCAGAGAGGCGAAAAGCGCCGGAAGTTCTGGAAAAACCGGCCTTTGCCGATCCGATGTGTTTGCCGCTGACCACATGCCCGACCACAGACAGAAAAACAGCGTAAAAAAGGCCTAAAAATCACAGAAAACTATCCGGGTGTAGCCCAGTTGGTAGGGCGCGACATTTGGGATGTCGAAGCCGGGAGTTCGAGTCTCCCCACTCGGACCATA
>ONOL01000004.1 GCA_900319465.1 uncultured Eubacteriales bacterium
ATCCGTCTGATGAAACAGCGGGATCTGGTAGATTTTGCTGTAAGATGGATTGAAGAAAACCGCAAATAGAAAAAACGCTGCAAATTTCTCCTTACGTGATGGAAATTGCAGCGTTTTTTCTGTTTGATATGTTTAAGATTCAAAGGCAAATATTGTCTCCGTTGGCAGTTTCTCGTTCTCACAGTTCAGAAGATAGGCTATTGCCTTGTTCGCAAAGCGATTTGTTTTCATCGTGTCCCAATCGGCAAGCCGGAGGATCTCCGCTGTGCCATTCTCAAAATCAAATGAAATCTCGCCCCATTCGCCGTCGCAGTCTGCTTGGTATTCGTAGATTGCGGCGGCGATTTTCTTTTTGTGCTTGGTTTTAGATTTCCATGGGACAGGGGACGGTTCTGTGTCCCGCTTTTTCTTGTGGGACAGTGTGTGGGACAGGGGACGGTTCCTCGCCCCACCTGTCCCATGTGAGGAATAAACTTCTCAATGTACTCCCAGGCGGCATCGTTGTCCCAGCCGCCGAAGTCTGTCAGCAGGCACTGCAGGAAGTTCCAGGCAGAAGAAGACGCAGTCGGATCCGCAATAGCGATTTTTCCCGTAAGAGCCGGATCAAGAAGCGAATCCCAACCGGTGATTGTAACGCCGGCCGCCTTCTCCTGCTCCTCGTTGACAATAATGCACGGGATCTGGGCGTCCTGGAAGGTGAGCTTTCCGCTGGTGTTTTTGTAATCGGGCATCATCTTGCTGTCGTTGGCGCAGACATAGGTTTCAAAATACTCCCCGTAAGCGGAAAGGTCGGCATACTGAAGCCCGCCAAACATCACGTCCGCCTGCGGGTTCGCAGACTCGGACTGAATGTTTTTCAGCTTAAACCCAAGGGCCATTCCCGTCGCAACGGATACGCCCTGTCCGAGAGAGCCTGTGGAGCAGTCCACGCCGGGGCACTTATTGCTCTCCGGATGCCCCTGAAACGGATGGTGCAGACGCCTCAGATATTGCAGCTCTTCCTTCGCGACATAGCCCTTGTCCGCAAGGATCGCATAAAGCGGCGGATTGGAATGTCCCTTGGAAAGCACGAATCTGTCGCGTCTTTCGTCGTGGGGATCTTCGAAAAGCGCCATTTTGGAATAATACAGCGCAACCATCAGATCGGCCGCGGAAAGTGAACCGCCAGGATGCCCGGAGCCGGCTTTGGCAATCATTTCTATGGAATCCAGCCTGATCTGTCGGGCCTTTTCAATAAGCTGCTGATTTGTCATAATACTCCTTAATGGACAGGCTCCTCCCGCCTTTCCAAGGCATCCGTTCCTGTCCTGTTCCCAAGAATCTGCTGCGTCTCTTAAAATAGCCGGGACATGTTTATTGAATTATAAATGAACCCGCTATATTTGTCACAAGCGCGGCGTATTTGGTCGTTTTTTGGCTCATTTGGATTTATATTTCTCCAAGATTGAGGATAATACGAGCACAGGAACGGAATCGAGGAATCAGCATAATCGCCCAGGAAGAAAACAGGATGAAATCACAGAAACCCGTTGACTTTTCAGCGGGTTTCTGATATGTTTCAACACAGAAGAGCAAGAAGAAAGCGAGGGATTCCCATATGCGTATTGTGAAAACGGACCTTGTAACTGAATACGGTGTGATGACCTCGGTTTGTATCCTGTGATCCGTCCAGGATTTTCGGTAATATTTTTCTGACCGTGGCTGTTTTGTCACGGTTTTCTTTTGCCTGTTCAGGCAGGATCGTCAACATTCGAGGTCTCCATACCGCACGTAAAACAAATGAGTTTACTGAAAAAAGGAGACAACGATATTGAATCACATCATTATCAGGAAAGAAACGAAAGAAGACGACTACGCCGCCGAGCTTATGACGATGCGCGCCTTTTGGAACATCGACGACTACGCCGCCGAGCTTATGACGATGCGCGCCTTTTGGAACATCCACAATCCGGGCTGCAACGAGCATCTGCTTGTTCATAAGCTGCGCGAGGCAGAGGAGTACCTGCCGGAGCTCAGCCGCATAGCGGAAATGGACGGCCGGATTGTCGGAGCGATCTATTATTCAAAAGCAAAGGTCGTGGACGGTGATACCGAGCATGAAGTCCTGACCTTCGGTCCTCTCGCCGTCGAACCGACCTGCTTTGGTCTGGGAATCGGCTCCCGGCTTCTCGAGGAGACGATCGCCGCCGCTAGGGAGGCCGGATACCTGGGGATCGTTATTTGCGGAGAACCGGGGTACTACCCAAAGCACGGGTTCCAGACCTGCGACCGCTTCGGCATCCGTCATGCCGCCTTTGGGAATTTCGACGCCTTCATGGCTTTGCCGCTTCAGAAAGGCTTTGAAGCGGTCCACGGGCTCTATTATGAGGCGCCGGTCTTTGAATCCTGTGAAGACGAGACGGAAATACTCGAATATACAAAGCGCTTTCCGTATTACAAGCCGCTCAGGCTCTCCTGCCAATGGCTTCACGCGGAAAAGCTCGGCAGAATTTCGGAGGTAGCCAAAAACCGCTGCACAATACGCTTTTGGGAGCAGGAAATCCCCGCGAAGCTCAAGGGAAGCTTCTATGACGAGGCCCCCGAAAAGCGCCCCGTCGTGGGCGACTATGTGACGTTTCTCTACAACCAGCACGGCGAGTCCGTGATCCTCTCCGTCTGCGAAAGATCAAGCTTCCTGCAGCGTCCGGATCAGGCGAAAACCGGAGTCATGCAGTACATGGTCGCGAATGTGGATTACTGCTTTATCGTTACCTCCCTCAACGAAGATTACAGCTTCAACCGGATCGCAAGATACGTGAGCATAGCCCTGCAGGGCGGGGCCGTTCCGGTCGTGATCCTTACCAAGTCCGATCTCTGCGGCAGCGCGGAGGAATATGTGAGAGAAGTGGAGGGGCTTTCGGATAAAGTCCGGGTCCACGCCATATCCGCGCTCTATCATCTCGGCCTGGAAGAGCTGGACGAATACCTGCAGCCGGGAACGACGATCTGCCTGATGGGTTCCTCCGGCGCCGGGAAATCCACGCTGATCAACACGATCACCGGCGAAGAGACGATGAAGACCTCCGCAATCAGGGAAGCGGACGACAAGGGCAGACATACGACCACCTGCCGGAAAATGATCCTGCTTCCCAACGGCGTATGCATCATCGATACGCCGGGGATGCGTGAAGTCGGGATGGCGAACACGCAGGCCGGGATCGACGACACGTTTTCGGACATCACGGAGTTGGAGAGGCAGTGCAGATTCTGCAACTGCAGGCATGAGACCGAGCCCGGCTGCGCGATCAAAGCGGCGATCGCGAGCGGAGAGCTGTCCCGGGAGAGGTATGGACTGTATAAAAACCTCGGAGCGGAAAACTCGCGCAATCAGGCGCGGAAGAAAGAGATCTCCAGGCTGGCCAAGGCCTACAAGAAGCTGAACAGAAACAAGCCCTGGGATTGAAAGAAAGGGAAAAGAAGAAGCCATGGTCATACTGATCACCGGTGCGTCCCATACCGGGAAAACACTTCTGGCGCAGAAGATGCTTGAACGGTACCGCTATCCGTATCTCTCCCTCGACCATCTGAAGATGGGCCTCATCCGCAGCGGGAATACCCCTCTGCGTCCGCAGGACGACGGCGCGCTGACCGCGTATCTCTGGCCGATCGTGCGGGAAATGGTCAAAACCGTGATCGAGAACCGGCAGAGCCTGATCGTAGAGGGCTGCTACGTTCCGTTTGACTGGCGAAAGGACTTCGATCCGCGCTGCCAGTCTGAGATCCGCTTTGTCTGCCTCGCCATGTCGGACGCCTATCTCGAAACCCGTTTCGACCAAATCAGAGAACACGCCTCCGACGTGGAAGCCCGGCTGGATGATTCGGACTGTACCCTTTCCCGTCTGAAGGCAGACAATCGGGCCGTTATCGAGGGCTTCGGGCGCTGCGGGGAAACGGTCGCGCTCATGGATTCCGATTCCGATTACGAGGGAACGATCACGTCCCTGCTTCAGGCACATGGAGCAGCGGCAGATCCCCGCGCAGTATGGAACAGACGACGGTAAGGAGGAAAAAACATGGCATCCGGAAAAGCGTATCTGGATTTCGTTTTGGAACAGTTATCCGAGCTGGATGAGATCTCGTACCGGGCGATGATGGGGGAATTCATCCTTTATTATCGCGGCAAAGTGATCGGCGGCATCTACGACGACCGCCTTCTCGTAAAGCCCACGCCTTCCGCCGCAGCGAGAATGCCGGACGCCGCCCGGGAACGCCCCTACGAGGGCGCGAAGGAGATGCTTCTGGTCGACGCGGTCGACGACAGACAGTTTTTGCGGGATCTGCTGGAGGCGATGGTCGACGAGCTTCCCGCGCCGAAGAAAAAGAAAGCGAACGCCGATGCGCCGCAGGACAGGCTCTGAGCCTCCGGGGCGCGGGCCCACGCAAAACAGCAAAAAAAAACGGCATCCTGTGCATACAGGATGCCGTCAGTTTTTCAAAAAAACCAGATACTCGTCAAAGGCGTTGAAGAGCATATCACCCGAGCAGACCGGGAGCAGCATCTTCGTCCCTCCGATCGGAACGAAAGCAAACAGCTCCTTTGCCTTCGTCAGCACGAGCACCGGAATCACCTCATAATCCGGGCCGAACAGGATCTCCAGATACGGGCAGTACTTGGCCGCCTGGCACACCTCGTCCGGATCGACGCGGTCCTTCATCTTGAATTCCAGCGAAAACACCCGGTCCTCGGTCACGACCAGCACGTCCGCATAGAGCCGCACCGCGCGCGATCGTTTCAGGCGCAGCTCGAACGCGATCTCCCAGTCAAGGCAGCGTTCTCCGGCCATGTCGCTCAGGTCGTCAAACAGCCGGAGCATCTGTTCCCGGCAGTCGCGGAAGGAATGGAGCAGGCCGCGTGTATCGTTCAGGCTCCTGCCGATATTGCCGCAGCCCTCCGTCATGCGGGTCATCCATTCTTCCCCGGACAGGGCGGCAAATTCCCGAACCCTGCCGTAATAGCCCGCAAACTCCTGCAGGCCCATATGCGGCCTCGCCTGCCGGACGATCCCGTGCCAGCGGCAGTCCCGATCCTGCCAGCACAGCTCCCTCATCAGCGGCGAACGGTAAAGCTCGCTGTTGACAAGCTTCCGCTCAAGGCCGAGCTCCGCCGCGATCTCCCGCGCTTTGATCCCGTCCGAGCGGCAGATCAGCGCGCAGATCGCCCGGTCAAGCGCCTGTGCTTCTCCCCTGCTCCCCATTCGCTATTCCGCCCCCTGTCCGTCCGGTCCCGGCGCGGCGGTTTCGCGCTCGAGCGCCAGCAAGTATTTCTTTCGCTCCAGTCCGCCGTCATAGCCGGTCAGACTCCCGTCGCTCCCCAGCACGCGATGGCAGGGGATCAGGATACTCAGCGGGTTGCGCCCGACCGCTCCGCCGATGGCGCGGGCAGAGCTTTGCAGCCGCGCGGCAAGCTCTCCGTAGCTGACCGTCCCGCCGTACGGGATCGTGAGCAGTTCCCGCCAGACGCGCCGCTGGAAATCCGTCCCTTCGGGGGCGAGAGGCAGATCCGTCAGCGCCGGGCGCCGCAGCGCGAAATAATCGTCAAGCCAGTCGCGTACCCGAAGCAGCGCGGCGCTCTCCCCTTCCTCCGCCTCCGCGGGAAGATACTGCTTCCCGTACTTCTGCCCGGCAAACACCGCCGCAGTGACTTCGTTCTCCGTGCCGACGAGCGTCAGCTCCCCGAGCGGCGAGCGGTAGTTCATCGTGATCCGCATCCTGTCCCTCCACATTCTCCGTAAAAGCCATTTTTGATCTTGTCCCTATTATACCGTATTTTCGCAAAGATTCCATCTTTTTTGCCGACAGGCGCTTCGAGCATGAAAACCGCCGGTATTGACACGCTGTCAGAGGCAGGTTACACTATAAGTACTGACACCGTGTCAGTATAAAGATCCCGTCCGATCGGCCTTCAGGAGGTGTACGGCATGCCAAACAGCTCCGCCGAACTGTCAAACGCCCGGAAGAAAGAGATCGTCGCCGCCTGCCGGAAGCTGTACAAGACGATGAGTTACCGGGAGATCACCCTTGGGGAGATCGCCGAGGAGACCTCTTTCACCCGCCCGTCGATTTACAATTATTTTGAGACGAAGGAAGAGATCTTCCTCGCGCTTTTCCAAAAGGAGTACGAGGAGCACGCCGCGGATCTGGACCGGATCTGTGCGGAAAACGAGGCGCTCTCGCTCGACGGGCTGGCCGGCGCGCTGGCACGGGCGCTGGAAAAGCGGCAGCTGCTCCTGAAGCTCCAGAGCATGAATCTGTACGACATGGAGGAGAACGTCCGGATGGAGCGGCTGGTCGAATTCAAGACCGCCTACGGGGCTTCCCGCGACGCGCTGGAGCGCTGTCTGTGCAAATTCTGCCCCGAGCTCGACGCCGGGAAGCGCCGACGCTTCCTGTACGCCTTTCTCCCCTTTGTCTTCGGCCTTTACCCCTATGCCTCGGTGACGGAGAAGCAGCGGGAGGCCATGCAGGCCGCCGGAGTCCCGTATTCGTACCCGAGCGCCTACGAGCTTGCCTACGACGGGATCAAAACGTTGCTGAACGGTCTGTACTGAAATAACACTGATTTTCAAACAAGGAGGAATCCCCATGCGCAGGAAACAAGTCCCCGGGAAAGACGGCAGCCGGTATGTTCCCTTTGAGGAGCGCACCGGCGAGAGCTCCGTGGTATACTTTACCCGCGATCTCTCCGAAGAAGGGCTGAAGAAGGTCTATGACAGGGTCGGCTCCGTGCTGACCGGTAAAGTCGCCGTCAAGCTCCACACCGGCGAGGCCGAAGGGCCGAACATCCTCCCCCGCCCCTGGGTGAAGGAGCTGCTCGCCTCCCGTCTGCCGGAGGCCGTGATCGTAGAGACCAACACCTATTACGAGGGCAGCCGCTACACCACCGAGGAGCACCGCCGCACGCTGGAGATCAACGGCTGGACCTTCTGTCCGGTAGATATTACCGACAGCGAGGGCGTGACCACGCTTCCGGTCGTCGGCGGCAAATGGTTTGAGGAGATGCACGTCGGCAAGAGCCTGCCGGACTACGACTCCCTGCTGGTGCTGACCCATTTCAAGGGCCATACCATGGGCGGCTTCGGCGGCAGCAACAAGAACATCGGCATCGGCTGCGCCGACGGGCGGATCGGCAAAAAAGAGATCCACACGGCGCTCGGCTCCGACAACATGTGGAGCATCGCGGAGGAGGAGCTGATGGAGCGCATCTCCGAGAGCACCAAGGCCACCGTCGATCATTTTGCGCCCCACGTCTGCTTTATCAACATCATGCGCAATATGTCCGTGGACTGCGACTGCGCCGGTCCCGAGGCGGAGCCTGTGGTCACGCCCGACGTGGGCCTCCTCGCCTCCCTGGACGTTCTGGCGGTCGACAACGCCTGCATCGACCTGCTCTACCATCTGCCGGACGGCGGCGGAAAGGAGCTCATCCGGCGCGTGGAAACCCGCCACGGCCTGCGGCAGCTGAGCTGCATGAAGGAGCTCGGCATGGGCAACGACCGATACGTGCTCATCGACGTTGACAACGACGACGCGGTCATCACCGCGGCGGAGGCGGTCAAAGACGTCCGTCCCGGCTGGCGGCCCGACCGGTACAACGTCTTCTGGGGCCGCAACAAGCGCGGATAAGGCGGTCATACGATCATGGCGCAACTGCTCACAGCCTTCTTTTCCGCCGGCGAGAGTTAGCTCGGCGAAGGGCAGACGCGCATCAAGCTGCTGGCGGAGGGCGCCCGGGTGCTTCCCGGCCGGCGTTTTTCCTCCCGCGCCTCCGAGGCTGAGCTGCGGAGCTGGATCGCGTCGCTCCCCTTCTGAACTCCCTCGCCCGTTTTATCATCCCCGTCATTTTCAGCGGATCCGCTCCCTGTTCCGGTGCGGATCCGTTTTTTCGCCCGCGTCTTCCTTTCTTACCATTCCTTTTTCCTCTGGTAAAAGCCGATCTCCCTTTCCTGCGCAAAGGGTCGGAAATTGTTTTTTTATTGACATAGTTCCCGCCTCATAGTACAATGAGGCAAAGGAAAAACCGTCGGTCCGCAGGTCGAGCCGCGAAAGAAAAAACCGCGCGAAGACGGCGGGATCGGTGCTTTTCCGGAGCGAAAACCTAATTTTATACAGGAGGATACAATATGAAAAAAGCACTGTCTCTGACTCTCGCGCTCTGCCTCCTCGTATCGCTGTTCGTCGGCTTTGGCGGCGCAAGCGCGTTTGCCGAGGGTGAGACGCCTGCCGAGGAGCGGGATCTGGCGATCCTCTTCACGAGCGACGTCCACTGCGCCGTTGACAGCGGTTGGGGCTATGTCGGACTGTATCAGGTAAAAGAAAACCTGGCCAAGAATTACAACGTGCTCCTGGTCGACGACGGCGACGCCATCCAGGGCGAACCCATCGGCACCATGACCAAGGGCGAAAGCCTGATCGACATCATGAACGCCGTCGGATACGATCTCGCGATCCCCGGCAACCATGAGTTCGATTACGGTATGGACCGTTTCTTCGAGCTCGTCGAGAGAGCGGAGTTCCCCTACATCAGCTGCAACTTCAACAAGGGCGGCGAGCTTGTCCTTGACCCGTGGGTCATCAAAGAAGTCGGCGGCATGAAGATCGGCTTCGTCGGCGTTTCCACCCCCTACACCCTGCGCAGCTCCACGCCGCGTTACTTCATGGACGAGAACGGCGAGTTCATCTACGGTTTCCTCCAGGATGAAAGCGGCAAGCTCGTTTACGACGCCGTGCAGAAGGCCGTTGACGACGTACGCGCCGCCGGCGCCGAGTACGTGATCGTGATGGGACACATGGGCAACGAGGCGGAGTGCTCCCCCTGGACCTACGGCGAGGTGGTTTCCGCCACGAACGGCATCGACGCCTTCCTCGACGGCCACAGCCATGACACCGATATCGTTCCCATGAAGAACAAAGACGGCGACGAAGTGATCCGCGCCGCCTGCGGAACCAAGATGCAAAATATCGGCATGCTGACCATCACGCGCGACGGCAAGATCTCCGCCGAGCTCCTCAGCTGGGACAGCAGCACCGCCGCTCCCAAGCTGCTCGGCCTTGACAACGAAGCAAGCAAGGTGATCGCCGCCGAGACGGACGAGCTCAACGAGAAGCTCAGCGAGGTCGTTGCCAACACCGCTGTGGATCTGATCATCGAAGACCCCGAGGCCCGCACCTCCGAGGGTAAGCCCGTCCGTATCATCCGCAACACGGAGACGAACCTCGGTGACCTCTGCGCCGACGCTTATCTGGATCAGGCCGGCGACGCCGACATCGCCTTTGTCAACGGCGGCGGCATCCGTGTCACGCTCAAAGCGGGCGATATCACGCTCGGCAACATTCTGAAGGTCCATCCCTTCGGCAACAGCCTGACCGTCATCGAAGTCTCCGGCCAGCAGGTGCTGGACGCGCTGGAGTGGTCCGTGCACTCCCTGCCCGGCGAGTTCGGCGGCTTTGACCATGTGGCCGGCCTCACCTTTGAGGTCGACACCAGCATCGACAGCCCCTGCGTCCAGGATGAGAAGGGCTTCTTCGATCACGTCGACGAGAGCATGCCTCGCCGCGTCAGCAACGTTATGGTCGGCGACGAGCCCATCGATCCCGCCAAGACCTACAAGCTGGCTTCCCATGATTACCAGCTTCTGAACGAGGGCGACGGTTACACCATGTTTAAGGGCTGCAACGTTCTGCAGGAGTCCGTCAAGCTGGACAACCAGGTGCTCATCGACTACATCGTCGATACGCTCGGCGGTTCCGTCAACGCCGGTTACGAGAATCCCTACGGGCAGGGCCGTATCGTAGCCGTCGGCGCGGAAGGCTGATCGCCAACAAAACGAATCCCCATAAAAAGAGGCTGCCGTCCGGCAGCCTCTTTTTTCAGGAGTAAGCGCCCCCGTCGTACAGGGGGCGCCCTTTTCTATTCTGTGTATTCTGCTCCTTATCCTGATGTTTTTCCGCAGGCAAGGACGATATCGCAGATGCGGTCAACGTCCCGAAGCGCAAGATCCGCATAGAGCGGCAGGGTCAGCACACGTGCGGCCAGATAAGCGGCAATCGGCGTTTTCTCCGGCCCTGCGGTCGGCAGATCGGCATAGCAAGCAAAGCTGTTGGTGATCGGGTAGAAATATTTGCGCGCGATGATCCCCTGCGCGCCGAGCGCGGTGAAAACCTCGTCGCGGGAAGCGCCGAAGGTATCCTCAAAGACCACCGGGAAATAAGCGTAATTCGGCTCTACATCCTTCTGCACGGTGCAGAGCCTGAGCCCCGCGACGCCCTGCAGACGCTCCCGGTAGCGCTCCGCGACAAGCTTCCGCCTGGCGATCTCCCCGCCCAGATGCCGCAGGTTGCAGATCCCCATCGCCGCCTGGAACTCGTTCATCTTGGCGTTCCCGCCGACAAAAACAACCTGCTCGGGGCCGCGAATGCCGAAATTCTTCATGTCGTTCATGACTTCCACCAGCGCATCGGCCCGGAAGCATACCGCGCCGCCCTCAATGGTGTTGAAAACCTTCGTGGCGTGGAACGAGAACATGGACGCATCGCCGAAATTGGCGGAGGATACGCCCCTGTACCTGACCCCGAAAGCATGCGCAGCGTCATAGATGACCTTAAGCGCGTGCTTTTGTGCGATCTGAGCGATCCGCTCGGTGCGGCACATATTGCCGTAAACGTGTACAGGCAGGATCGCGGCGGTCTTCTCCGTAATCAGCGCCTCGATCTTCTCCTCGTCGATCGTATAATCGTCGGGCTTTACGTCGCAAAACACCGGCGTCAGCCCGTTGCGCACGATGGCGTGGGTCGTGGAGGCAAAGGTAAACGGGGTCGTAATGATCTCGCTTCCCGCGGGAAACTGCATGGCCGCGATCACGTTCTCCAGCGCAAGATGGCCGTTGGTATAAAGCACTACATGCGGGCAGTCCAGATACGCCTCCAGCTCCCGCTGGAGCTGCTGATGCTTTTCCCCCATGTTGGTCAGCCAGTGGCTGTCCCACATCGACCGGATCTCTTCGCAGTATTCCTCATACTCGGGCATCGAAGAGCGTGTCACCTGAATCAAATCCGACATAGTACTCCCCTTTGAAGCATTGTTTTGGTTTTCTATTTATTATACACCTTTTTAAGGAAAAAGGAAGTCTGATTCGGTCCTGTTTTCTCCGTTTGGCGGCGGCGCGTCACGTCACATTTCAGAATAGAATTGCCGGGCGCTGTGAAAGCGCCCGGCGGGAAATCCTGTATGTTTATGATGCGCCGGGAACGTCCCTTTCCAGATAGCTTTCCACGATGTCGAGCACCGTGTCATCCTTGAGGATAATGGAGATCTCGATGCGGCGGTTGGCGGCGCGGCCGGCGTCGGTGTTGTTGGACTGGACGGGGCGCGTTTCACCGTAGCCCGCCGCGCAGAAATAGCTGGCGTACCGGTTGAGCCTGCCCCCCTGCTGCTCCAGCAGGTAGCCGAGGACGGCGTTGGCGCGGTCCGTCGAAAGGATGCGGTTCGCCTCGTCCGTACCGGTGCTGTCCGTGTGGCCGGAGATCACAATGCTGTCAACGTATTTGACGTTTTCCTCGTTGGCGAGGAACGCGGAAAATACGTCGATGAGCTGATTCAGGGTCGGCTGCGCTTCCGGCTTGATCGTGGACGAGCCGACGTCGAAGAACACGCCTTCACTCAGAACAATGCTGCCGTTTTCGCCGATGGAGACCTTGGATGCGTCGCCCATGACCTTGATCACGCTGTCGCGGATCTGCTCCAGGATCGACAGGCGCAGCACGGCGATCGTCTGCATCTGGCTGCGCATGGCGAGCAGCTCCTCCGTGGCGGCCTTGAGATAGTCGTCCTGCTGGCCGATCAGCGCCTTCTGATCGGCCAGGAGCTTGTTCTGCGAGGCCAGATCCTTCTGCTGCTGATCCAGCGTCTCCTGCTGCTGGCTCAGGGTGAGCTTTGCTTCGTCGAGATCGATCGTGATCTTGCTCAGCTCGTCTTCTGCCTCTTCGACCTTGCTGAGTGTGAGCACCAGCCGCTCCTGCGTATCGGTCAGCTCGAGGCGGGTATCAGAGAGCACAAGCTGCGTGCTCTGCAGCTCCTCCTGTGTGCTGGCCAGCACCTCCTGCGTGTTCTGCAGATTGTTGCCGGTGATCAGGTTCTGGATATAGCTCAGCAGCATGAGGAAGAACAGGATCAGAGCCACAGCCGACATCATGTCCGCATAGGAGGGCCAGAAACCCTGCTCCCCCTCATGTGAGCGCACCATAGCGTCGCTGCGTCCTCGAAACTGTCTTCTCATTTCTGACCTCCCTGTACCCTGCGGTTGATCTCGCGCAGAGCGGAGGCGAGGTCGCGTACGGCAAGATCCATACGCTCCACGCTGCCGCGCAGGTTATAATCCACCTCGGAGAAGTCATGGACGCCCTCGTTGAAGGTCGTGACCGTCTTATCGAAGGAGGCGACGGATTCCCTGCCGCTCTCCATAGCCTTGGCAAAGCTCACCGCGGAGGCGCGTGTCGCGGAAACATAGGCTTCGCCTGCGTTGTACATCGTCTGGCGCACCTGGTCGGAGGTCTCTTTCATTCCGTCGATGAGCTGGCGGACCATCGCCGCGTCATCTTTGGGCTTCTCGGTCTTGAGCGTGGGGGCGATCTCCGTATCCAGCCAGAGCTCCAGCCGGGTCTCCAGCCGTTCGCGCTCCGCCTGCGGATTGAAGATCGTGCGCAGGATGGTGAGTACGATCGAGCAGCCTGCGCCGGCAAGCGAGGTATAGAACGCGACGCCCATGCCGCCCAGCGCGGACATCAGGCCGCCGCCCACGCTGTCAAGCACGCTCAGCCACTCCTCGGTGTTGCTGTAACTGATGAGCTGCGTGAGGGAGGAAACGGCCATGCTCAGGCCGAGGAAGGTGCCGAACAGGCCCAGCGTGACAAACAGGGAGACCGCATTGTTGAGGAAGCGTTCGCACAACAGCAGGCCGCCCAGCCGGGAGGCGATCACGTCGGTGATGATCGCGGGGGTATTCACGTCCTGGCCGTATTTTCTGTAACCGTCTATGTAGGCGCTGAGAAGCGCCGCCTTGAAGCCCTTCGCGTTCTGATCGTCCCCGTTCGCTTTCCCTGCGAGAACCTTATACCGAAGGAACACATGGAACAGCAGGATCACGCCCAGAACAAAAAGGACCCCGATGATGACGATGACCACGAAACCGCCCGCGGGCATATTCTTCAGATTGCTCATAGAGACCTACCTCCTTCTTTCGCCTTTTCAGTATAACAGAAAACCGAGAAAAAAACAGAACAATGTGTAAATTCTCCGAAAAAAGGCAGAGACTCTGCCCTCCTTCGGGTCTGACGGTTTCCGGGAAAAAAGGTTCCCCCCGCTGGGCGGCGCGAACGCCCCAAATACCTCGGCAGGATAAAAAGAACAAGCCCGCCGTCAAAACAGCGGGCTTGCCGATCGTTTGCAATTATTCCTCCGTCTCGGGAGCGATGCCGGAAGCTTCGCCGGACTCGGAGACCTCATAGACGAGAGCGTCGTCCGCGGGCTCTTCGTCGACCACTTCCTCCTCGACCGCAACGGGAGCAGGCTCGCCCAGAGCGCGGATGGAGAGGGAGATCTTGTGCTTCTCATCGTCAATGGCGGTGACCTTCGCCTCGACCACGTCGCCGACGGTCAACACGTCCTCGGGCTTGCCAATGCGGCGGTTGGCGATCTGGCTGATGTGGATCAGACCGTCCACACCGGGCAGAACCTCGGCAAAAGCGCCGAAGGGCATAAGCTTGACGACCTTGACGGAAGCGACGTCGCCCACGGCGTACTTGTCGGTGAACATCTTCCAGGGGTTGGCGTCGGGATCCTTGTAGCCCAGGGAGATCTTGCGCTTCTCCTTGTCGAAGCTGATGACATAAACGTCGACCTCATCGCCGACGGAGAGGACTTCGGAGGGCTGGTGGATGCGGCCCCAGCTCAGCTCGGAGACGTGGACCATGCCGTCAATGCCGCCGATGTCAACGAAAGCGCCGTAGCTGGTCAGGGACTTGACCACGCCATGGTACTTCTTGCCGACCTCGATCTCGTTCCAGATCGCCTCGGTGCGCTCACGGCGCTCGGCCTGAGCGACACGGCGGATGGAGCCGACGACGCGCTTGCGGGCCTTGTTGACCTCGGTGATCTTGAGGCGGACGGTCTTCTTGAGCAGCTCGGCCATGGAGGCGTCACGGGGAAGATCGGTCTGAGAAGCGGGAACGAACACGCGCACGCCCTTGACGGAAACGACGACGCCGCCCTTGTTGTCCTCGGTGACAACGCCTTCGAGCACCGTGCCGTCTTCCACGGCGGCCTCGACCTCGTTCCAGACCTTGGCAGCGTCCAGACGCTTCTTGGACAGGGTGGCAACGCCCTCGACGTCATTCACGCGAACCACGACAGCCTCAACGGTATCGCCGACCTTGACGACGTCTTCCAGCTTCGCGCCGCCTTCGGTGAACTCCTCGGTGGGGATCACGCCGGTCTGCTTGGCGCCCAGATCCACGCTGATCTCGGTACCGGTGATCGCAACAACGACACCGCTGACCTTATCTCCGTTATATATAGGTTTGAGGGTCTCCTCCAGCATTTCATCAAAAGACATTTCCTTTTCGGCTGCGGATTCCTCGATTTTGATTTCGTCACTCATTTTGTTTCTTACCTCCTTAATTATCCACGCAGGCGTGGATGCACCGGCTGTGAGTCCGACACGGTCGGCATGACGGAGCCTGCTGATATCAAGCTCGTCCGTCCGCTCGATAAACTGCACATTGTCACAGTACTCCCTGCAGATCTGAGCCAGGTGAATACTGTTGGCGCTGTGCTTTCCGCCAATGACGACCATCGCATCACAGTCGGCAGCGAGGCGGGCTGCCTCTTCCTGCCGCGTAAACGTAGCAAGACATATTGTATCACTAATATTTAGATTTGTACATCTTTTTTTTATAAATTCACAACATTCGGTAAAATTATTGCGAGTTTGGGTCGTTTGCACCACAAGCGTTAGCGGTTTTTCCCAGTTTATGGCATTTTCTTCCCACTTTTGCGCCAATTCCGAGACATTCTCCACAACCAGATGCTCCCCGCACCAGCCGCAGATGGCCTCCACCTCCGGGTGCTGCTTCATGCCGACGATCACGACGAAGCGCCCCTCCGCGCTTGCGCGGCTGACGATTTTGTGGATGGCCTTGACCTTGGGGCAGGTGGCGTCAGTCACGACGGCGCCGGCCTCTTCCAGCGCGCGGATGCGCTCCGGAGAGACGCCGTGGGCGCGGATGAGCACCTGCTCCCCCGGCCGCGCCTGCGCCGGGTCCGCGATCACACGCATGCCTTTCCCGCCGAGCGCGCACACCACGTCCTCGTTGTGGATCAGTTCGCCGAGGCTCGCGCATTTTCCGTGCTCGGCGAGAAGCCGCTCCGCCATCTCCACCGAGCGCCGTACGCCGAAGCAGAAGCCGGCGCTTTCAGCCACGCGCAGCTCCCTCATCCGATCTCCTCCACGCCGAGCTTTTCACGGATCAGCCGGCAGAGAAGCTCCTCGCTCCCGGCAAAATCGATCTCCGTGGTATCCACCGTGACCGAGTCCCGCGCGGGCCTAAGGGGTGCCGCGGCGCGGCTGGAGTCCTGCTCGTCGCGGTAGCGGATATCCCGCAGCACGGACGCAAAATCAGCCTCCACGCCTTTGGCCGCAAGCTCCTTCAGGCGCCGCTCGGCCCTGGCTTCCGCACTGGCGGTGAGGAAGATCTTCAGCTCTGCGTCCGGCAGGACGACGGTGCCGATGTCACGCCCGTCCATGATGACGTTGTGCTCACGCGCCATTTTCCGCTGCATCTCCAGCAGATAGGCGCGCACGGCGGGCAGGGCGGAAACGTCGGAAGCGCAGAGGGAGATCTCCGGCATGCGGATCGCAGCGGAAACGTCCTCGCCGTTGAGGTACATGCGCTGTTCTCCCTGCTCGTTGTAAGCCATCCGGATCTCCAGCTCCGGCAGCATGGCTGAGACGGCAGCCTCGTCCCGGCGGTCGATCCCCCGCCGAAAGGCGGCGAGGCCAACCGTGCGGTAAATGGCGCCGGTGTCCACATACAAGAAGCCGAAGCGTGAGGCGCAGCGGCGGGCAAGGCTGCTCTTTCCCGCGCCGGAGGGGCCGTCAATGGCAATGGCATACTGTCCGTTCATTCGTATTCATCCTTTTTTACCGTCTGCGAATGACGCACGCAGACTTGAATTGGAAACCCCGAAGGGAATCTCATCGTTTTAAGGCGGCTTTGCCGCCTTGGAAATCCCCTGAGGCGAGCAAAGCGGGCCCTCGCGCCGTCGTCAAACGAAAGTCAGTTCATTCCGCTTCCGCCATACGGCGAACGCTCCCTATCCGTTTCTTCCGTTTTCCTCTTAAAGCAAGGCTATGGATTGAATTCATCCTTCAACACAGACGCTCCGGCCACGTAGCCGGTCGACCAGGCGATCTGCAGATTGAAGCCGCCCGTATAGGCGTCCAGATCCAGCACCTCGCCGGCAAAATACAGTCCCTGCACGAGTTTGGACTCCATCGTGCGGGGATTGATCTCTTTCGTACTAACGCCTCCCGCGGTGACGATGGCCTCATTGATGGGCCGAGTACCGCTCACGGAGACGGGAAAGGCCTTAAAGAGCCGCAGAAGCCGCTGCCGCTGCTCGCGGGTGATCGCGTTGACCTTCGTATCCTCCGGGATGCCGGAGAGTCGTACCAGCACAGGGATCATCGTCCGTCCCGCCAGCTCGCCCAGCGCGTTCTTGAACTCCTTGTTCGCGTATTTCTCGAAATCCCGGAGGATCCGCGCGTCGAGCTTCTTTTCCTCGAGCCCGGGCTTCAAATCAATTGTCAGCCGGTAGGCCTTCTCGCCGATATGCCGCATCTTGGCGCTCGCCGAGAGTACCAGCGGGCCGGAAACGCCGAAGTGGGTAAACAGCATCTCCCCCAGCTCCCGGTAGATGAGCCTGTCGTCCTCATAGGCGGAGAGGGTCACGTTTTTCAGCGCGAAGCCCTGCATCTCGCCGCAGTAATCATCCGAGGATTCCAGCGGGACGAGGGACGGCCTGCGCGGCGTGACGGTATGGCCGAGCCGCTGGGCAAAGCGGTAGCCCGCGCCTGTGGAGCCGGTGAGCGGATAGCTCAGCCCGCCGGTGCAGACCGCGGCCGCCCGGCAGGAGAGCTGTCCCTCCCCCGTCACGACGCCGATCACCGCCCCGTCGGAGCTGAGGATCTCCTTCGCCGCCGTGTGCAGCACGCGCACGCCGCTTTGGGTCACCAGCTTCGTCAGCAGCCCCGCCACGTCGTTTGCGTTGTCGGAGACGGGAAAGACCCGGCCGCCGCGTTCGGTCTTGAGCGGCAGTCCGCGCTCTTCAAAAAAGGCCATGGCCTCCCGCATCCCGAAGCGGTTCACAGCGCTGTAAAGAAAGCGCCCGTCGCCGGGGATGTTGGCCATAAAGGTCCGGATATCGCAGTTGTTGGTCAGATTGCAGCGCCCCTTGCCCGTGATGCGGAGCTTCCGCCCCAGCTTCTGGTTCGGCTCAAGCAGCACGACGGACAGGCCGCGTTCCGCCGCCGTGATCGCGCACATCATCCCGGCCGGACCGCCGCCGATCACGGCAAGGTCGCAGGCTTTCATTGTGTCCATGCTCATTCCATCAATTTATGTACTTCCTCCGGCCGAAGCTCCCGCCATTTGCCGCGCGGAAGCGAGCCGAGCGTAAGCGCGCCTTCCCGGATGCGTACAAGCCGCGTGACCTTCAGCCCCGCCTGCTCGCACATCTTCCTCACCTGGCGGTTGCGTCCCTCGTGGATCGTGATGTCCAGCACGGCGCCGCCGGGAATCTGCGCGTGGAGTTCAACGCCGGCCGGAGCGATCCGATGGCCGTCGATCTCCATCGGCCCCCGCAGCCGCTCCGCGCGCTGCTCGGCATCGTCGCCCAGCACCCAGGTGCGGTAGCATTTCTCCACCTCATGGGAAGGATGCATGAGCCGATTGGCAAAGTCCCCGTCGTTCGTCATCAGCAGCAGGCCCTCGGAGTCCATGTCCAGCCGTCCCACAGGGTAGAGCCGTTCGGGGATGTCTTTTAGGAGCTCCGTCACGTCCCGGCGGCCGCGCTCGTCCTTCAGGGTGGTGACGTAGCCGCGGGGCTTGTGCAGCATCACATAGCGCTTCTTCCCGGGCTGAGGGAGCGCCCTGCCCTCCACGCGGATCTCGTCCGATCCCGCGTCCGCCCGCTCGCCCAGGGCGATCACCCGCCCGTTAACGGTCACCCTGCCCTGCGCGATCTTTTCCTCCGCCGCCCGGCGGGACAGGAGCCCGGAGGCGGCTATGATCTTTTGTACCCTTTCGGTCATGCTCTCCGCCTCCAGATCGGCTCCCTCGATTCCGTCTGCACGGTCTCGGTATAATACAGTCTGCTCTCCCCTACGAGCTCGCCGCCCAGCAGGAAACGCACGACGCCCGCCGTCTCGCCCTCGCTGACCGGCGCAAAGACAAAGCGCGGCAGCTCGGCTGCGGCGCTGATCTCCACGTCCCGCGGGAGAAAAACGGACAGCGGCTCCGCCCGGACCGTCACGATCGTCCGGTCGCCGGAAACGACCGGCACCGAATAACATAGCGTCCCGGTCAGGTCGCGTAGGGAAAAGCGGCTGAACGCCCAGTCGTAAAGGGCGCAGTGGTCATCCCAGTCCTCGCTGTCGCAGAGGGTCACGCAGAGGAGCCGCGTCCCGTCCCGCTCGCAGCAGCTCACGAGACAGCGCCCCGCCTCCTCCGTATAGCCGGTCTTGCCGGCGAGGCAGCCGGGACAGCGCGTCAACAGCTTGTTGTGGTTGACGAGCGTCTGTTCCCCGATAACGGTGCTGCGTGTCCCCGCGATCTGCATCAGCGCGTCCTCTCGCTGGAAGGCGGCCATCAGCAGCCCGAGATCCGCGGCGGAGGCACAATGCCCCGGCGCGCTCAGACCGTGGGGATTGGCAAAGTGGGTATTCGTCATGCCGAGCTTGCGCGCCCTGTCGTTCATCCAGTCCACAAAAAGTGTCTCGCTCCCCGCGGCGTGGACGGCAAGGCTCATCGCCGCGTCGTTCCCGGACACGAGCAGCAGCCCGCAGAGAAGCTGACGCACCGTATAGCGATCCCCCGGCTTGCAATACATGGAGGAGCCCTCCAGACCGCAGCAGTCCGCGCGGATCTCCACCGTTTCGTCAAGGTCGCAGCGCTCGACCGCGATCAGCGCCGTCATCAGCTTGGTCGTGCTCGCCATGGGGAGCGGCTCATTTTCATTCACGCCGTAGAGGATGCGGCCGTCCGTATTCATCACGACGGCACTCTTCGCCGCGATTGCGGGAAACTCCCGCGCATGGGCAGCGGGATGCAGCGCGGTCAGGAACGCCGCGCAAACCAGAAGAGAGATCAGCTTTCGGATAATAAGCACCACCCGTAACTACAAGGTAGTGCTTATTATCTGCCGTTATTTAGTAAATAATCAGAGATCTTCCTTCTGGCGGGCGATAAATTCGTCCACGCGGTCCATCACCTGAGGCACCATGTCGATCAGCCTGTCCACGGTATTGCTCGCGGGAGGCGTCACGTTGACCATGCGGATGCTGCCGTCCTTGATGACGAGAAAACCGATGGGCTCGATCTTCACGCCGGTAGCGTTGCCGCCGCCGAAGGGGCGGTTGCCGTTCGCGTTCTTCATGTTCAGCTCGATGCCGCCGCCGCCGAAGCCGACGCTGATGCGGGAGATCGGCACAAGCGTGATGCCGTCCGGCGTGTAGATGGGATCTCCGACAACGGTGTCCACCTTGAGGATGTTCCTTACGTTGTCCATGGTGGTCTGCATGAGTTCGCCGATGGGGTTGTAGTTATCCATTTGCTGCCATCCTTTCCTCGTCCTGTATCGTTTGTTCGTTATTCTCTTTCTGTTCGGCCGGCGGCTGCAGCGCCGCGGCCTTTGCTTCCCGTTTGATGCGTTTCCGGCGCCGCAGAAGCACCTTCAGCGCGCCGAAACCGATGCGGAAGACCATCCCGAAGATCTGCCCGATCCGGAAGGACATGGCGATCGCAAACTCGAGCTGCGGGAAGTCCTCCGTAAAGTCCACCGCCGTCCATACGTCGCTGTTGCCGGCGTTAAGCTTTTTGCAGGCGGGCGCGAGCGCCGAGAGCCACGCGTTCAGCTTGCCGTAGGTCATGGCGACACGGTAGGGATCGTAGCCGGCGACCACAAGGTGCAGCACGAAGCGGTCCACCTTGATCCTGCCGCCGAAACAGGCGAACCCGTCCACCACAGCCTTCAGCAGCGCCAGGATCTCGTCAAGCGTGATGTCGAGGTTTTTCTTCTCCTTCTGCTGCTCGCCGTCCTCTTCCTTCGGCTTTTTGGCTTTCTTTTCCTTCTTCTTTTTCGGGGGCTTCGGCTCATCCGATTCCGGCTTCTTTTTCCGCGGGAAGAGCCGGATCCGTACCCCCGCGACCTTGGCCGAGACGTGGATCTTCCCCTGCTCATAGCCGAGATCCGCACCAATGGGGACGAGCAGGACCGCCGTTATGATCAGCACGATCACGCCGAGGATAATCAGGAAAACCAAGGGTCATCCCTCCTTTGCCGCTTCCCCGTCCAGATCCTCCATGACGATCTGCCCGGGGGTCACGGCGTTCTGCAATTCGTCGATGGCCTTCTGCAGCTTTTCCACGCCCTCGCCGTTCGTCATGTCCGGCAGCGGCGGGAGCTGTGAGAGCTCGGAAATGCCCATGGTGCGCAAGAAGACGTCCGTCGTGCGGAAAAGCGCGGGACGGCCGGGCGCTTCCAGATGCCCGCAGACCTCAATGAGGCCGCGCTCGGCAAGGACGCTTACGGTATAGGAGCTGTCCACGCCGCGCACCCGGTCGATATAGGCGCGGGTAACGGGCTGGAAATACGCGGTGATGGCCAGCGTCTCCAGCGCGGGCTGGGAGAGCATCGGGGGCTTGCGCTGCTCAAGCGCTTTGGTGATGAGCGGCGCGTATTCCGGCGCGGAGCACATCTGCAGCTTGTCCGCAAGGCGCAGGATACGCATGCCGCGCCCCTCCCGCTCATAACGGTCGGCAAGCTGCGCCGCGACGGAGGCAAGCTCGTCCTCGTCCGTCTCCAAAATCAGGCTGAGCCGCGCGAGCTTCACCGGTTCCCCCGCCGCAAAGAGTATTGCCTCAAGGGCAGAAAAAATATCCATTGCTTCCCGCTTCCTATTCTTCGATCTTTTCCAGGATCTCGTCCAGGTCGCCGCCCGTGAAGCGGAGGCGATACGCGTCTTCCTCCCGGTCGATCTGCACGCTCCCCATGCTCACAAGCTCAAGGACGCTCACGAAGGTGGCGACCACCTCCGACCGCGAGCCGCAGCCGCGGTAAAGCTCCTCCAGCGTCCCCTCGCCTTCGCGCAGGCGCTCGAGGATCTGGCGGCTCTTGCTGCGCACGCTGTAAACGATGCGCTTCGGAATGGCCGCGCTGATGGCGGCCTCGCCCTCCGGCGTCTTGGCGCCGCGGGAGAATACCCGGTAGAGAGCGCGCAGCAGATCCACCGGCTCATGGCGGTATTCGTATTCCCGGTTCGTCCTCGGCAGCGGCTCGGGCAGCTTGGCATAATAGAGCACGCCCAGCTCCGAGGCCTTCCTGAGCGCCGGCGTGACCTTCTGGACGGCAGCGAAGCTGTCCTTGGCCTTGAGCTGCTCGAGGGACTGGAGCAGGATCTCCAGCTCGGAGACCTCTTCCTCCTGCGTCAGCAGCATCCGGGTCTTGATATACAGCAAATGGGAGGCCATCTGCACGAATTCACTCGCGATCTCCAGATCCATGCTTTGCATCTCGTCCAGATACGCAAGGTACTGATCCAGGATATCGGAAATAACGATGTCGCGGATCTCGATCTTGTTTTTGGAAAGCAGCATCAGGATCAGGCTCAGCGGCCCTTCAAAATCCTGCATCTCGCTTTTGTCGCGCACGACGCCTTCCAGATAAAAATTCGGATTTTCCATCAGCGGTAAAACAGCTTTACGATAAGATTCAGGCTCTCCTGCGCCACGGGCATCAGCGTCTGGTAGACGGCATTGATCGCGGCGGTGAGCGGCGTTCCCAGAACGCCGAGCGCCATCAGCGCAAAAAGAAGCAGCGAGCCGTAGCGCTCGTAGCGGAGCACGGTAAGGTATCCCCTGTCCGGCAGGAGCGACAGCAGGATCTTCGAGCCGTCCAGCGGCGGCACCGGGATCAGGTTGAAGATCGCAAGACCCAGGCTGATCCGGGCGGTAAGCTGGATCATTTCCAGAACATACTGCCCCACCGCGCTCTGCCTGAGCGGGAGGAAGAGCGCCCCGTACAGGGCGAGAAAAACCACGGTAATGATTACGTTGCTCGCGGGGCCGGCCAGCGCGGTGATCGCCATGTCGCGCTTCGGGCGGCGGAAACAGAACATGTTCACCGGCACGGGCTTTGCCCAGCCGACATGAAACACCAGCATCATCAGAAGCCCCATCGGGTCGAGATGCCTGAGGGGGTTGAGCGTGAGGCGGCCGGCGTCCTTCGCCGTGGTATCGCCCAGCTTGTAGGCCGCGAGGCCGTGGCTCAGCTCATGGAGCGTAATGCACAGCAGGGATGGGATCACGCCCAGCAGGATGTCCAGGAGATAGCTGAAGTCAAACCCGCCCTTGATATCCTCCCAGATGCCGATGTCGTTCACCTCCCAAGGAAAGCAGCACCGCACAATCCGCCTTCAAAGTCTATCGGAAAACGCGTCCGGATTTCGTCACTTTTTTCTTGAAATTCGAAAAGGATTCCTGCGAAAAAGCGCCGTCATCACAACTTGGATTCGGTCGTAATCCGGATTTACCGGACTCTGCGGCATTGCTTTAGTGTTCATTTTATCAAAGAAAAGGATAAATTACAAGAGCGGGGCAAGAATTCCTGCCCCGCTTTTTGCGTCTGTCGGAAATGGGATCACAGCAGCTTCAGGATCTCTGCGAGCAGGGCTTCCCTGCCCTGCCCCTTTTCCGCGGAAAACGGGATCAGCAGCACGTCCCCGGGCAGCTTCAGCGTCTCGCGGATGAGTGCAAGATTCGGCTCGATCTCGCTTTTTTTGAGCTTGTCGAGCTTGTTGGCCACAACGACGAGCCGGCAGCCGCTGTTTTTGAAGTACTCCGCCATCGTCACGTCGTCCGCCGTAGGCTTGTGCCGCGCGTCCACGATCATGACGCCGAGGCTCATCAGCGAAGGCTCCGCGAAGAAGTCCTCCATGAGTTTCCCCCAGCGATCGCGCTCGCTCTGCGAGACCTTGGCGTAGCCGTAGCCCGGCAGGTCGACAAAGTAGAGCTTCTCGTCGATGAAGAAGTAGTTGACGTGCACGGTCTTCCCGGGAGACGCGCCCACGCGGGCGAAATTTTTCCGGTTGAGCATGCGGTTAATGACCGAGGACTTGCCGACGTTCGATTTGCCCGCAAACACCACGGTCGGCAGCGGAGTGCGGATAAACTGCTTCGGGCTTGCCGCCGAGCGGATAAATTCCGCGCGGTTAACATTCAAACCTGCCATGGCGCACCTACTGTCTCACGCCGCTGCGTTCCTTCGCCGGCGGCGGAAGGGGCGCCGCGGAAGCGCTCTTCCTCTCGCTCTCCCGCCGGATCAGCGCAAGATCCAGGATCTTGTCGACGTGGTCGGTGGGTACGAAGCGGAGCTTCGCGCGTACGCTCTGGTCGATCTTCGCGAGATCCGCCTCGTTGTCCGCGGGAAGGATGACCGTATGCACCCCCGCGCGCAGCGCCGCCATGGTCTTCTCCCGCAGCCCGCCGATGGCGAGCACGCGGCCGCGCAGGGTGATCTCCCCCGTCATGGCCACGTCATGCCGCACCGGGTCGCCGGTCAGGGCGGAGATGAGCGCGACGGTCATCGTGATGCCGGCGGAGGGTCCGTCCTTGGGCACGGCGCCCTCCGGGAAATGGATATGGATATCCTTGTTCTTGTAAAAGTCCGGATCAATGCCGAGCACGGACGCGCGGCTGCGGATGTAGGTCATCGCGGCCTGCGCCGACTCCTTCATCACGTCGCCGAGGTTGCCGGTGAGCTGCAGCTTTCCGCTGCCCTCGACCACGGCGGCCTCCACGTCGAGGATCTCGCCGCCGACGCTCGTCCAGGCCAGTCCGCGCACCAGCCCCACCTCTCCGTGCAGGCGCTGCTCATCCGGCTTGTACTTCGCCGGACCCAGCAGCTCTTCAAGCCGTTCAGGCTTCACGGACAGGCTTTTGTATGTACCCTCGGCGATCCCGCCGGCCGCCTTGCGGCAGATGGAGGCGAGCTCGCGTTCCAGCAGGCGCACGCCGGATTCCCGGGTATAGTCGCGGATGATATGCCGGACCGCCTCGTCGGAGACGCGAAGCTGCGTCCCCTTCAGGCCGTGCTTTTTCCGCTGCTTGGGCAGGAGATGCCCCTTGGCGATCTGCAGCTTCTCCTCATCGGTATAGCTGGAGAGCTCAATGACCTCCATGCGGTCCAGCAGAGGCTTGGGGATCGAGCCGGGATCGTTCGCGGTCGTGATGAAAAACACCTGGCCGAGATCGAAGGGCAGCTCGAGGAAGTTATCGCGGAAGCTGCCGTTCTGCTCCGGGTCGAGCGCCTCAAGCAGCGCGGCGCTCGGGTCGCCCCGGTAGTCCGAGCCGAGCTTGTCGATCTCATCGAGCACCATGAGCGGGTTCGAGGAGCCTGCCTGTATGATGCCGCTGATGATGCGGCCGGGCATGGCGCCGATATAGGTCTTGCGGTGGCCGCGGATCTCCGCCTCGTCGTGCACGCCGCCGAGGGAGACGCGCACCAGCTTGCGGTTGACCGCGCGGGCGATGCTCATGGCGATGCTGGTCTTGCCGGTGCCCGGAGGGCCGACAAGGCACAGCAGCCCGCCTTTGATCTCCGGGCTGAGCCGGCGCACGGCCAGATACTCCAGGATGCGCTCCTTGACCCTGTCCAGGCCGAAGTGGTCCTCGTCTAGGAGCCGGCGCGCCCTGGCGATGTCCAGCGTCTCCCGGGTCTTCACGCCCCAGGGGATCTCCAGGCAAACGTCCAGATAGCCGCGCAGCACCGCCGCCTCGGAGGAGCCGAAGGGCTGCTTGGCCAGCCGCGAAAGCTCCTTGCGCAGCTTCTGTCTGACTTCATCCGACGCGTCCAGAGCATCGATCTTCTGCCGGTATTCGTCAATATCGTCCAGCGAGCCCTCGTCACCCAGCTCGGACTGGATGATCTTCATCTGCTCGCGCAGATAGTACTCGCGCTGGCTGCGGTTCATGGCCTCCTGCGTCTCGTCGTTGAGCTCCTTCTCGATGCCCAGCACCGCCAGCTCGTGGTTGAGGATCTTGCCGAGCAGCAGCAGGCGGCGGCTGGGATACAGGCACTCGAGGACGCTCTGCTTGTCCTCCGACGGCAGGTGCATGTTCTGCGCGACGTAATAGGCCACATAGTCCGGCCGCGGATTCGACAGCAGGTTCAGGATCTGCTCGCTCGGCATATCCTGATTGGCCCGCAGGTATTCGTCAAAAAGCGTGACGCAGTTGCGCACAAGTGCCTGCATCCTGACCTCGCTGACACGCTCCGGCCGGTCGGGCAGCGCCTGCAGCTCGGCCTGATAGCCCTTGGGATCGGTATCCACCTTGCGCGCGGCGGCCCGGTACAGGCCCTCCACCATCACACGGCAGATGCCGCCGTGGGGCTGCCGGAGCTGCTGGCGCAGTCGGCAGACCGTGCCCACGGAATAGATCTCCTCTTCTCTGGGCATGTCGTCCGCCAGATTTTTCTGGGCCGCGAGGAAGATCAGCTGTTCGCTCTTCCCGGCGAGCGCCAGCGCCGCAACGGACGCGGGTCGCTCCACGTCAAAGGTGAGGAGCATACCCGGAAAAACCGTCAGTCCGCGCAGGGCGATCATTGGAAGACGGATAGTCTGAATACTGTTATCCTGCATGGTGTATCTTCTCCTTTCCGGAGGATGTGGTAATCATCAGGGGATCATTTTTTCTCGATCAGCGGCTTGGCTTCGCCTTTTACGCACGCGGCCGTGATCGTCACTTTCTTTACCGCGGGATCGGAGGGGACGGCGTACATCACGTCCGTCATCACGCCCTCCATGACGCTCCTCAGGCCGCGGGCGCCGATCTTGCGTTCAATGGCCTTGTCGGCAATGGCCTCCAGCGCGTCGCTCTCATAGACGAGTTCGACGCTGTCCATGGCCATCAGGGCCTGATACTGCTTGGTCATGGCGTTCTTCGGCTCGGTGAGGATGCGCACGAGATCGTCCCGCTTGAGGGAATCGAGCGAGGCGACCACGGGAAGACGGCCGATCAGCTCGGGGATGATGCCGAACTTCAGCAGGTCGTGCTGCTGCACCTGGGCAAGGATCTCGCCCACGTCGCGCTCCGCGCTGCTTGTGATCTCCGCGCCGAAGCCCATGGTCTTCTTGCTGCTGCGCTTCTCGATGATCTTATCCAGACCGTCAAAGGCGCCGCCGCAGATAAAGAGGACGTTCGTGGTGTCCACGTGGATAAACTCCTGGTGCGGGTGCTTGCGCCCGCCCTGGGGCGGGACGTTCGCTACCGTGCCCTCGAGGAGCTTCAGCAGCGCCTGCTGTACGCCCTCGCCGGAGACGTCGCGCGTGATGGAGGTATTCTCGCTCTTGCGGGCGATCTTATCGATCTCGTCAATGTAAATGATGCCGCGCTGGGCGCGCTCCACGTCGAAGTCCGCCGCCTGCAGGAGCTTGAGGATCACGTTCTCCACGTCCTCGCCCACGTAGCCCGCCTCGGTCAGCGTGGTCGCGTCGGCAATGGCGAAGGGAACGTCCAGCATCTTCGCCATGGTCTGGGCGAAGAGGGTCTTGCCGCTGCCGGTCGGGCCGATGAGCAGGATGTTGCTCTTCTGCAGCTCGACGTCGTCCTTGGCGGCGTGCAGGATGCGCTTGTAGTGGTTATAGACCGCCACCGCCAGCACGACCTTCGCGCGGTCCTGGCCGATCACGTATTCGTCCAGGCCGGCCTTGATCTGCATGGGCTTGGGCAGCTTCTCAAATGCCAGCGGCAGTCCGTCATACCCGGTGACGGGGCTTGCCGGCGCGGGGATATCGTCCACGATGGACATGCACATGCGCACGCACTCGTCGCAGATATAGCTGCCGTTGCCTGCGATCAGACGGTTGACAAGCGACTGGGGCTTGCCGCAGAAGGAGCAGCGAATGCTTCTCCGGTCGTCGTTTTTTACCATTTGCTTCTCCAATCTTCAAAATGGGGGAACCGCAGTTCCCCCATCATCCTTCATGCCTTCAGTTCAGCGCTTGTAAATGACCTTGTCGATCAGTCCGTACGCCTGCGCCTCCTCGGCGGTCAGCCAGCGGTCGCGCTCCGAGTCGGCTTTGACCTGCTCGGGCGTCTTACCGGTGTTCTCGGCGAGGATCTTGTTCAGGCGCTCCTTGATCTTCAGGAAGTGCTCCACGTCGATCTCCATGTCCGTCACCTTGCCCTGCGTGCCGGCGGAGGGCTGGTGGATCATGATCTCGGCGTTGGGCAGGGCGATGCGCTTGCCCTTGGCGCCGGAGGAGAGCAGGAACGCGCCCATGGAGGCGGCCATGCCCACGCAGATGGTGGAGACGTCGGGTTTGATGTACTGCATCGTATCGTAGATGGCCATGCCGGCAGACACGCTGCCGCCGGGGCTGTTGATGTAAAACTGGATGTCCTTGTCGGGGTCCTGCGCCTCCAGATACAGAAGCTGCGCCACGATCAGGCTCGCCGTGGTGTCATTCACTTCCTCGGACAGCATAACGATGCGGTCATTGAGCAGGCGGGAGAAAATATCGTAGGATCTCTCGCCGCGGCTGGTCTGCTCTACCACATAAGGAACCAAACTCATAATATGAAACTCTCCTTTGCAAAAATGTCAACTCTCAACTGCAAAATGAGATAGCGCGGGGCTGTCTCGCCCAAACCGGTTTTCCTCGCAGCCTGCCCGCGGAAGGCACGGTCTGCGGGCCGCGCGGCCCTTCCCGCCGAATCGGCGGGGCCTTGCCCGCAGGCCGGGCGCGGCGCAGGAGCGGCGCGATCGTGCAGCCTCACTTCGCAATCGAATCCAAGAGAGCATATCCCTATCCCGGGAAAATTATTCGGGCAGATTACTCGTCCTTCTTCTCTTCCTTCGCTTCTTCGACGACGGCGGAATCGAAGATCAGGTTCTGGGCCTTCTCCTTGAGGAGCTCGGCCTTCAGCATCGCCTCGCCGAAGTAGTTCTTGATCTGCTCCACGGTGGCACCGACGCTCTCGGAGACCTTCTTGGCGTACTCCTCGATCTCCTCCTGCGCGGCCTCCAGCTTCTCGGCGCCGATCACGGCCTCGAGCAGCATGTCGCTGCGGACCTGGAATTCGGCGGAGGGCAGGATGCTCTGGTTCATCAGCTCGCTGTCGAGGCCCATCATCTCGCTCAGCTTCTCGATGGGCATGCTGCGGTCGGTCAGGCCGAAGTTCGCCGCGTAATTGCGGATGATCTCCTCCGCCTTCTCCTTGATCATCACGTCGGGCACCACAACGCTCATGTTGTCGGTGGCCTTCTTCATGATGAGGTTGCGGAAGGAGCTCTCAGCCTGATCGGCAGCCCTCTGCTTCATCTGCTCGCGCAGATCGTTCTTGTACTCCTCGAGTGTGTCGAACTCGGAGACGTCCTTGGCAAACTCGTCGTCCGCCTCAGGCAGCTCGGAAACGGAAATGCTGTTGAGCTTGACCTTGAAGACCACGTCCTTGCCGGCCAGGCCTTCCACATAGTCCTTCGGGAAGGTAATGGGAAGCTCCTTCTCCTCACCGATCGTCATACCGGCGACCTGCTCCTCAAAGCCGGGAACGAAGGAGTGGGAGCCCAGCTCGAGGCTGTACCCCTCGGCCTTGCCGCCGTCGAAGCGCTCGCCGTCCAGGAAGCCGTCAAAATCAATGTTGACGGTATCGCCCATCGCGGCGGGGCGGTCCTCCACGGAGATCTGGCGGGCGTTCTGCTTGCGCTGCTTGTCCAGCTCGTGCTCGACCTCGTCCTCATCGACCTCGACCGCGGGCTTCTCGGCGCTCAGCCCCTTGTACTCGCCGAGGGTGACCTCGGGGTAGAGGGTAATCTCAAAGGTAAAGGAAGCGCTCTTGTCGTCGTTGACCTTCACGTCGCTGACGGAGGGGGCGCCCACCATGCGCAGGCCGGATTCGGCCAGGCCCTTGTCAAAAGCCTCGGGAGCCAGCGCGTCCAGCGCGTCCTGGTAAAAGACCTCGGAACCGTACATGCCTTCCACAACGGCGCGGGGGGCCTTGCCCTTGCGGAAGCCGGGAATATTGATACTGCTCTTGTTCTTCAGGTAAGCGCCGTTGACCGCTTTCTCAAATTCCGCGGCATCGGCTTCCACCGTAAACAGGGCGGTGTTGTTTTCTTTTTTCTCTACGTTCTTGAAAATCATGGTTTGCCTTCCTCCTCAGTTAATGCCTAAGCCTGAATACTATATCAGAATTGTTTTATAAAATCAATGACAATTTCACAAACTTTACGGGGAAACTTTACGGGAAAACCGGCACCGGCGCGAATCCCACCGCGTCAGCGGAGACCAGACGGAACTGCGTTCCTCCGCGCCAGCCGTTGAAGGCGGCGGGAACGCCCTTGCCGTGGATATGCCCGTAAAAGCATTTTTTGACCCCGTACCGCTCCAGAAGCTCCAGGATCTCAGGGCACTCGTATTTCTGGTAAACGGGCGGATAGTGCAGAAAGACCAGCTTCTCCCGCTCCCCCGCCGCGCGCAGGGAGTTTTCCAGCCGCATGACCTCACGGCGCATGATCTTCCTGTCATGCTCCACGCCGCGCTCCTCCTCGTAAAACCAGCCCCGCGTGCCGCAGAGCGCGTACTCCCCGTACGGCAGCGCGTTGTTGTGGAGGATGTCGATCGTCTCGATCCCGTTTTCTGCAAAGAGCTTTTTCGCCTTGGCGGCCGTGCTCCACCAGTAGTCGTGGTTGCCCTTGAGCACGATTTTCTTTCCCGGCAGGGCGTCGATAAAGCGAAAATCCTCCAGCGCCTCCGGAAGGCTCATCGCCCAGCTCAGATCGCCGCAGAGCACGGTCACGTCCTCCGCGGTGAGCGAGGCGAAGCCCCGCTTCAGTTTTTGCGCGTGATCCTGCCAGACCTCCCCAAACACGTCCATGGGCTTGTCGTTGGAAAAGGACAGATGCAGATCCCCGATGGCGTACAGCATAAAACCTTCCTTTGCATAATGTGCGAATTGCTGCAAAAACTATGGAGGAATCCCATAGAAACGAGGTGCCGATATGACGAACAAGGCCTATGAACCCAATCCCGGCGTCGGCTGCGACGTGACCGCCTGCAAGTACAACACCATCGACTGCCGCTGCAGCGCCAGCCGCATCAGCGTCCAGAACGAGAAGGCCGCCACCAAGGGCGAGACCTACTGCTCCACCTTCTGTCCCAGAGGGAGAGCCTGAGTCTGCTTTGCAGACTCGGTACATATCAGCAGAACGCATTTTCAATATGGCGGATCTCCACCCGGCCGTTTTCCCCGTCCGGGGCGTAGATCTCGATCACGTCGAAGCGAGGCTGCAGCTCCGTCTTGTGCTCCTGCAGCCAGAGCTGCGCAGTCATCAGGATACGCTCCTGCTTGGCGCGGTTCACAAATTCCCTGGCTTCGGCAAAGCGCGCGTCCCGGCGCAGCTTGACCTCCACGAATACAAGGTAGCCGCCCCGGCGGGCGATCAGGTCGATCTCCCCCAGGCGGCATCGGTAATTTTTCTCAAGAATGCGGTAGGCGCGCAGACGCAGATAGCGCGCCGCGCGCTCTTCGCCCCAGCTTCCCTTGCTCCTGTTATCCATCGCCGCTCCTGCTCAGTGCATCTTCTTCAGGAAGCTCAGGCGGTGGATCGGAGAGGGCCCGAACTCCCGCAGCGCCGTATAGTGGGCGGCGGTGCCGTAGCCCTTGTGCGCCTCGAAGCCGTATTCCGGGTACTTTTCCGCCATTTCGAGCATGAAGCGGTCCCGGCTGACCTTTGCGAGCACGGAGGCCGCGGCGATGTCGGCGCACTTCGCGTCGCCCTTGACGACCGTCCGGTTCGGGAAGGCGATGCCCGCGCTGCGGTTGCCGTCGATCAGCGCGAGAGAGGGCGGCGGCTCCAGTTTGGCGATGGCGCGGCTCATGGCGAGATAGGTGGCGTTGAGGATGTTCCGCTCCTCGATCTCCTCCACCTCGGCCCGCGCGATGCCGTAGCTGAGGGCGGAAGCGCAGATGGGCGCAAAAAGCGCCTCGCGCTTTTTTTCGCTGAGCTTTTTCGAGTCGTTGAGGCCGTCGATCACCAGGCCGCGCGGCAGGATCACCGCCGCGGCGTATACCGGCCCGGCCAGCGGGCCGCGCCCCGCCTCGTCCACGCCGCAGAGCAGCGAATAGCCCTCGTCATAGATCGCGTTTTCCAGTTCCCAGAGATCCATCCTGCCTCACTCTTCCGGATATTCCAGCGTAAGCCTGCCCAGCTTGCCGTCATGGTATTCGCCGAGCAGGGTGTTTGCCATGCGTTCAATGTCGTATTCGCCGCGCGAGATCAGAAAGCCGCGCTTTTTCGCGGCCTCCTCCAGCAGCTCGAAGCCGTTTGCGTCCGGGTCAGGCTCGAACTTGTAGCGCTCGCGCAGCGCCTCGGGATAGTGCGCCCGGAGCCGGAGCATGAAGTTTGCCCCCAGCGTCTCCTTGTCCAGCACGTCGGCCTTGATGGCGTTGGTGATGGCGAGCATCTCCCCTACCTCCTGGCTGTCGAACTTCGGCCAGAGGATGCCGGGCGTGTCGAGAAGATCGAGACCCCGGTCGATGCTGATCCACTGTTTTCCGCGCGTCACGCCCGGCTTGTCCCCGGCGGCGGCGGCCTTGCGGCCCGCGACCTTGTTGATGAAGGTGGACTTTCCGACGTTCGGGATGCCGAGGATCATCACCCGCAGCGGGCGGCCGACCTGCCCCTTGGCCTCATAGTCGGCCAGCTTGTCCGCAAGCAGGCGGCGGACGGCGGGCGCGAAGTCCTTGACGCCCCTGCCGCTTCTGGCGTCCGTCTCCAGCACGGCGAGGCCGCGGCCCTCCAGCTGCCTGCGCCACGCGGCGGTGGCCTTCGGATCGGCCAGATCCGTGCGGTTCAGGATCACGAGCCGCGGCTTGTCCCCCGCAAGGCGGTCGATGTCCGGGTTGCGGCTGGAGCGGGGAATGCGCGCGTCCAGGATCTCGCAGACCGCGTCGACCTGTTTGATGTTGTCCTCGATCATCCGCTGGGCCTTGGTCATATGGCCGGGGAACCATTGGATGTTCATTTTTTCATATTGCATACTAAAAAGCCCTTATCGGGTCCCCTGAGAAAGCCGGAGGCTTTCTTATCCTCTGAATCCCGGTATCATTCTGTCCGAGCGGGATGTCCCCGCAGATCAGTAGATCCAGCCGATCGCCTTGAGGGGGAAGATGATGGCGTAGGCGCGGCCGAGGATCATGCGGTTATCCACCATGCCGATCTCGGATTTTCGGCTGTCCGTCGACTGGTTGCGGTTATCGCCCATCACGAACACGCAGCCCTCCGGCACCTTCTTGGGGCCGATGAAGTCCAGCTTGTTGTGGGTCACCTCGGCGATATAGTCCTCCTGGATCGGCACGCCGTCGATGTATACGATGCCGTTGTCAAAATCAATGTTCACGGTCTGCCCTTCGGTGGCGATCACACGCTTGACCAGCGCCTTGTTGGGGTCGTAGCTGTCGGTCTTGAAGACGACCACGTCTCCCGCCTGCGGGGTATAGAGCAGGTTTGAGACGAACATCTTGTCCTCGTTATGCAGGGTGGGGACCATGGAGGTGCCCGACACGTCGATGATCCGGATGCAGAAGACGAACAGCCCGACGCAGACGACCAGCGCGATCAGCAGGCTCATGATCCAGTCGTATAGGTCCCTGCGCAGCTTCTCATCGGGAGCAAGCCGGTCATAGGCTTCCTTTTCGAGCTGTTTCTTTGTTTTTTTTGCTTCACTCATGACAAAGCCTCACAGCACACATAAGATTTCATGATATTATACACCCAGACCCGCCCGGCGCGCAAGTTTTATTTGCCCTTGCCCCCGCCGCGGTGTATAATGAATCCGATCCTGCGGAAAACATGCCCGAAAGGAGCCGCGCGTATGAAGCTGAGCGTCATCATCCCGATCTACAACGTGCAGGACTATCTCGCCGTCTGTCTGGATTCGGTGATCGTCCCCGGTCTGCCCGATTACGAGATCGTCGCGGTCAACGACGGTTCGACCGACAGCTCCGGCGCGATCCTCGCGGATTACGCCGCGCGTTATCCGGACCTCATCCGGACCGTGACCACGGAGAACGGCGGTCTCGGCCACGCGAGGAACACCGGTATGGCGATCGCGGGCGGGGAATACTTCCTCTTCCTCGACAGCGACGATTTTCTTGCCCCGGGCGCGCTGAAGGAGATCCTTGCCGTGCTCGACGGGAGCTTCGACATCGGTCTGTTCGATTTCATCACCGTCAATCCGGACGGGCGCGAGCTTCGCCGCGACCGCGGTTGCGAGCGCGAGGGGGCTTTCCGCTTTTCAGACTTCCCGGCCGTCCTGCTCTCCCCGCCGAACGCCTTCAACAAGCTCTGGCGAAGCGCCCTGTTCCGGGAGAGCGGTATCCGTTTCCCCGACCGACAGTGGTTTGAAGATCTGGCCACCATCCCCCGGCTCTACCTGCGTGCGCAGACCCTCCGCTACTTCCCCGCGGCATGGCACCGCTACCTCAAGCGCCCCGGCTCCATCACCAACAGCCCGCGTGTCGAGCGGAACCGGGAGATGCTGGACGCGGTGGAGGCCTTCATGGCGGATTATACCGAGCAGGGCGCGGCCGGGAAGTACCGCGGCGAGCTGGAGGCCATGGCGGCTTATCACGAACTTCTCACCAGCAGCACGCGCGTCGCCCTCGTGGACCCGCGCAGCCCCGTGCTGGACGCGCTGCGGGAGGATTTCCTCGCCCGCTTCCCGGACTGGCGCTCGAACCCCTACGTGCGCGGCTGGCCGAAAAAACACCTGCTGCTCGCGGAGATGATCGGGCATCGGCAATACCGGCTCCTGCATCTTCTTCTGAAGCTGAACCAACTGAAATACCGATAGAAAAAACGGGCCGTACCGGCCCGTTTTTTCTATCATCCTATGGATTTTTTCATCTTCAGGATCAGCTTCGACAGATCCTCGAGCCCGTCATAATTGAGCTTCATGACGATCCGGCGGTTCCGGCTCTCCCGCTTCCAGGCAGGGCATTGCGTCAGCTTCGGGATATGCTCGCGCACGTAGGCGCGCATGAGCCAGATCGCCTCAAGCTTGTCCGGGCCGTGCTGCAGCGCCAGGCGGTTGACACCGTCAAGCAGGACGTGGTTGATGAGCAGGTACTCATAGTCGTCCGCGCTCGCTTCCCTCGCGGTAAACGCGCGCAGATCCTCCATGATCTCGAGGATGTCCAGATTCTTCCGCGCGTTTTGATTGTTCATCGTGGACGTCTGCCCGACGCGGTAGTCGTAGAGATCCTCGGCGAGGAAGGCCGTCTTTCCCGCCCGCATCAGGAGCTTCGCGGAAAAGGCGAAATCCTCATACCACAGCCCCTCCGGGAATCGCAGCTCCCCGATGGCGGAACGCCGGAAGAGCTTGTTGCAGGCAGAGCCCGCCGCCGACAGGGGGATCCCCTCCCGCCAGACGGGGAGGCTCTCCGCGCCGCCGTCCTCCGTACGCTTGCGGATGCCGCAGACCGCGACGTCCGCCTGCTCCCGCTCCATGAGGGCCAGGAGCTTTTCGTACATATCCGGCTCGACCCAGTCGTCGCTGTCCACGAAGCCGATGAATTCCCCGACCGCAAGCTCCAGGCCGCGGTTGCGGGCTCTCCCCTGGCCGCCGTTGTCCAGATGCAGGACGCGGATCTTCCCGGGAAAGCGCGCAGCATAGCCGTCGCAGAGGGTCCCGGAGCCGTCCGGCGAGCCGTCGTTTACGAGGATGATCTCCATGTCCTCGGTGCTCTGGGCGAACAGGGACTCCACACAGCGGGGCAGGTACGCCTCCGCACGATACACGGGGACGATCACACTGAGCTTCATAACCGTCTCTCCTCCTCCGCGTACTCGCCGGTCTGATACCAGATCAGTCCCAGCACGACCGCAAGATAAACGGATACGTTCGGCCGCCGCAGCACGGCGCCGGAGAACTGC
This sequence comes from uncultured Eubacteriales bacterium, assembly GCA_900319465.1. Taxonomy (GTDB): domain Bacteria; phylum Bacillota; class Clostridia; order Oscillospirales; family Oscillospiraceae; genus Limivicinus. The sequence goes on from ONOL01000004.1 coordinate 35,312, forward strand.
GCCAGCCCGACGAGCAGCGCAAGGCTCAGCGCGAGCGCGAAATTCTCCGCGGTGAAGCTGCCCCTGAAGTCCGTCAGAAGCTTTCTGAGCATCCGCAGCACGACGAGCAGGACGAACGCGGCGTAGAGCCCGACGCCCAGATAGCCGTAGTAGTAATACAGCGCAGGCCAGTCGTTTTCCAGATCGTGGGTACCGTCAAAGCCGAGCTGGGAGACCTCGAAGCCCACGAGCTTCGTCTGCAGATCGCAGTCCTCCCAGATCAGTCCCGAATAGCAGAGCTTGATCTGGCGCGTGTCGATCAGGCGCGCGGTGTCGGTGCTCATATGGAACCACAGCAGCACCCGCTCCATGCCGAAGCGCTCGAAGATGTCCGGCACCGCCCCCACCATGTAGCGCAGGTAGTAGTACGCGAAGACCTCACGCACCTGCGGGTCACGGAAGCGCTGCTCGGCCGTCATATGGCTGATGTCGATGTTTTTCTTCAGCAGCGCGGCTTCGATCTCACCGTCGCGGTTGGCGCCGGCGAGCGCTTCGCTCACCTTGGCGCGCGGCGTATAGGGGTAGATGACGACGGACAGGATCATCATCGCCGCCAGCACGAGCACCAGGCGCCTGCGCAGGCGTTTCCGGCGCAGAACAGCCTCGGCCGGCAGGAAGAGCAGATAGCCCCCGAAGACCGCAAAGAGCGCGTAATAGCATCCCTTCGTGCCGTTCGTGAGAAAGCCCGCGGTCACCGCCATCGGGATCAGGATCGCCCAGAATTTTCGCGCGTTGAGCACGGCGAGGCAGACCGCGAACACCGAAAGCGTCACAAGGATGATGCTGTGGGCGTTGCGGTTGTCGTTGATGACCCAGCCGGAAAAGCCGAGCCCCTCGCCGTAAGTGGAGTTGCCCGTCCGGGTCGCGAAGGCCGCGATCAGGAACGCGCACAGCAGGCCGGCAGCGATCCAGAAGCCCCGGAACGCCTGCTTTTTCGTCTGTTCGTCCCGGATCAGGCAGAAAAAGCAGACCGCCAGCACCGGCATCTGCAGCACCTTGGCCAGATAAGACAGGTCAAAATACAGGCTGATGTAGCCGTTGCGAAAGCCGTTGAGGACGTGGAGCAAGGAATAGAAGGCCATGACGCCCAGCGAGATCCAGAAGGCCCTGCCCGCCCGCCGGGCGAGCAGGACGCACAGCGGCAGCAGAAGCATGATCCCGAGGCGGATATAGCCCGCGACGGTCGCGACCTCATCCTGCCGGAAAAAGGCGAGAGCGTCCAGGATCGGCTGGACGGCGATGAGCAGCATCAGCCAGTTTTTCTTGCCAAAGTCCTTGATTGCGGGAATGATCATAAGACACTATTCTCCTATCACGGAATACCACATGCCGGCGACCTCTTCTTTTGAGAAGCGGAAGGAGCGCTCCCGCGCGCGCACGGCCATCCGCCGCCGCAGCGCCTCGTCGTCCGTCAGCCGCAGCAGCGCCGCCGTGAAGCCTTCCTCGTCCCCGTCCGGGATCAGGAAGCCGTCCTCCCCTTCGCCGATAAGGTAAGCGGGGCCGACGCGAACGTCATAGGCCACGAGCGGCAGCGCGCAGCTCTGCGCCTCCGCCAGCACGAAGCCGAAGCCCTCGCTGTGCGAGCACATCGCGTACACGGAGGCCTCCAGCATTTCACGCTCTACGCCCGGCGCGTCCAGACGCCCGGTCAGCGTCACCGCATCCGCCAGGCCGAGCTCCTGTATCATCCTCTCCAGCCGGGGGCGCTCCGCCCCCTCGCCGACGATCCGAAGCTGCCAGCCGGGGCGTTGGGCGTGAAGCTCGGAAAAGCTCCGCAGCAGCCTGTCAAAGCCCTTTACGGCATCCAGCCTGCCCACGGAGAGAATGCGCTGTTTCCTTCCGTCCGGCGAGGGGGCTTCGGGGTAATGCTCCAGAAAATTCGGGATCGCCGTGACTCTCGTGCGGCTCTTCGCGGGCATCATGCGCCGCACCTCGTCGGCAAGCCCCGGCGTCAGCATGACCAGGCAGTCCAGCCCGCCGTAGCGCCTGGCGAAAGCGCGCACGTAGCGCCGCTCAAAGCGATGATCGTGGTGAAGCTGCGCGATTTTCAAAACGCCCGGCGCGCCAAAGCGGGAGAGCATCAGGTTGTCCTCATGCCGGGTCGAGAGGAACACGCCGTCCCGCGCCGAGCGGATCGCCCGATAGACCGCCCATTTTTTCTCCAACAGGATCCGGACCGCGCGAAAGCTCTCCCTGACAAAGCGCAGCGGCGCACGCTCCCGAAGCGAGGCTTTCCACGCCTCGCGGTTGGGGACGTCCCTGAGCAGATAGCGCACGCGGACCCGCGGATCCAGCGGAAACGCGACCGGACCGGGCATGCGGTAGACGCTCAGGATCTCCACCTCGTAGCGCTCGGCCAGCAGATTCGCAATGCTGACGATGGCCTTCTCCACCCCGCCGTAGCTCAGGTGGAGCGCAAGGATCCGAACCTTTTTCATACTTTCCCTCCTGTTCGGGGAATATTCAAATTATACCAGCCGCCGCAGGGATTGTAAAGGCGAGAGCGGGAATTCGACACCGTATGGCCGAAACCGCTCAAAAAAAGGCCGGAAAAGGAAAACTGCCGCCGGAAAAACCGGCGGCAGTATCCTGTTTCTCAGAGGCGCTCTTTGACCTTGGCCTTCTTGCCCACGCGGTCGCGCAGGTAGTAAAGCTTGGCACGGCGAACCTTGCCCTTGCGAACGGTCGCAACAGAGACGATGGAGGGAGAATGCACGGGGAAAACCTTCTCGCAGCCGACACCGTAGGAGATGCGGCGCACGGTGATGGTCTCGTTGATGCCGCCGTGCTTCTTGGCGATGATGGTGCCCTCAAACGCCTGGGTACGCTCGCGGTTGCCTTCCTTGACGCGGACGAGGACACGCACGGTGTCGCCGACGTTCATCTCGGGCAGCTCGGGCTTCATGTACTTCTCGCTGAGAACTTTGACCAGATCCATGATAAATCCTTCTTTCGTATAGACGTTCAATACCGGAGGATCCCGCCCAACGGCAGGCACGGCAGCGGACCGCCTTTCTAAGCGCTCGTGCGGCACTCGCACAAGCTCTGGTATTGTAGCATAACTACCGGCGGTTTGCAAGTCTTTTTTCAGCGGAAAATCTGCATTTCGTCGTCATAGGTCTCGATCCGCGTAAATTTCGCAAAATCCGGGGCGATCTCCGGCCGGAGCTGCCGCAGCGCCTCCGCGAGAAGCTCGGGATTGATCGTAGGCTCCTGCGCGGACACCACGGCCCTGACGCGCACGGCCTTCTCCCCCGCCTCGAAGGCGATCTCCCGGATGCCGGGGCGGATGTCCGTCTCGCCGACGCCGCGCTTGGTCTTTTTGGTGATGACCACCGCGTCGGCGGCGTAGAACGCCGTCAGCGCCCGCGCCATCTCCTGCGCGTCCCGCTCGTCGTACTCCATCACGCCCTCGACGGCGAGCCACTTGAGCTGCGCCGTTTTGCGGACGGCCTCGTAGGCCTCGATGACCCGGATTCCTTCGGGCAGCGCCGCCGTGAGGCGTTCGGGAAGCACTTTCAGGTCAGGCTCCTCCTTGAGCCGGAAGTCCATGATCTCGCAAAGGCTCGCCGCGCCGACCGAGAGCGGCAGCGCGATCGAGATCTGCGGATGGGGGTTGAAGCCCTCGGAGTACCGGAGCGCGTATCCCGCGCGGGAGAAGGCGCGCTGCATGGTATGCATCAGATCCAGGTGGGAGATGTAGATTGCGCGCCCGGTCTTGGAAAAACGTAAACGGAGCTTATCCATCACAGCGTACGCCTCCTTCCAGAAGTCTCGCCGCGCCGCAGGCGGCGCACTGATGGCGGCAGTCGGGCGAGAGCCTGCTCCCGTAGGCCATCTCCCGCTCGTGCAGCAGATGGCTCTTGCGCACGCCGACGTCCATGTGGTCCCACGGCAGCAGCGCGTCTGTCGGGATCTCGCGGTGGGCGTAAAAGGCCGGGTCCACGCCGCAGGTAGCAAAGGCCGCCGCCCAGCGCTCCGGATCGAAGTAGTCCGTCCAGGCGTCGAGCCGTCCGCCGCGGCGCCAGACCTCCTCGATCACGTCGGCCACACGGCGGTCGCCCTTGGAGAGCACGGCCTCGATCAGGCTCGTCGCGGCGTCGTGCCAGTTGTAAGTGACGTTTCTGGCCGTGATCGCGCCGCGCAGAAGATTCACCCGGCGCAGATACTCGGAGATCGGGATCATCGCCTCCCACTGGAAGGGGCTGTGCGGCTTCGGGATGAAAAGCGAGGTGGAGATCGTGATCTTCACGCCGCGGTTTTTGTTCTTCGCGTTCTCGCGCCAGCAGTGCAGGACCTGATTGGCCATCTCGGCGATGCCGAGGATGTCCTCGTCCGTCTCGGTGGGCAGGCCGAGCATGTAGTAGAGCTTCACGCTGTTCCAGCCGCCGGAAAAGGCGATCTTGCAGGTGTTGAGCAGATCCTCCTCGGTGACGTTTTTGTTGATCGCGTCGCGCAGGCGCTGGCTGCCGCCCTCGACGGCGAAGGTCAGGCCGCTTTTTCGCACCTTCTGCAGCCGCTCCATAATGTCCATGGAAAAGTTGTCCGCGCGCAGGGAGGGCAGGGACAGGCCGATGCTGCGCCCTTCGCAGTAGTCGAGCAGGCCGTCGCAGAGCTGCGGCAGCGGCCGGTAGTCGCTGGTACTCAGGGAGAGCAGCGTCACGTCCTCGTGGCCGGTGTTTTTGAGCGTCTCGATGCCCTGGCGCACGAGCGTCTCCGGTCTCTTGGCGCGGATCGGGCGGTAGACGTAGCCCGCCTGGCAGAAGCGGCAGCCGCGCACACAGCCGCGGAACAGCTCCAGATTCACCCGGTCATGCACGACCTCGGTGGAAGGGACGATCGGGTCTGTCGGAAAGGGCACGCTGTCGAGATCGGAGACGATGCGCTTGACAACGCGCGCGGGCGCGCCCTCGGTGGGCGTGACGGAGGCGATGCTCCCGTCCTCATGATAGCGCACCTCGTAGAGCGAGGGGACGTACACGCCGCCGATCTGCGCGGCCCGGACGAGGAAATCGTACTTGGTCCAGCCTTCGCGCTTCGCCTGCCGCAGCAGGGTCAGCAGCTCGTTGTTCATCTCCTCCCCCTCGCCGAGGACGAAGAGGTCGATAAACGGCGCCATCGGCTCCGCGTTCACCGCCGAGGTGCCGCCCGCCCACACGAGGGGCAGCAGCGCCTTGCGGTCGGCCGAGCGCAGCGGAAGCCCCGCCATGTCGATCATATCGAGCACGGTGGTGTAGGCCATCTCATAGCCCACGGAGAAGGCCAGCGAGTCAAAGGCCGAGAGCGGGTCGCCGCTCTCGAGCGCGTAGAGCGGGATCCCCGCCTTTTTCATTTCCTCGTACATATCTCCCCAGGGGGCGAAGGCCCGCTCGCACCAGACGAAGTCAAGGCTGTTCATGGTATGGTAGAGGATGCTCATGCCGAGATTGGACATGCCGATCTCATAGGTGTCGGGGAAACAGAAGGCCAGCCGGATATCGACCTTGTCCTTGTCCTTGAGGATCTGCCGGTATTCCCCGCCGGTATAGCGCGCAGGCTTCTGCACCCGGGGCAGGATGCGTTCCAAACGTTTATCCATCTCAAGTCTCCCGATGTTCCGCAATCATGCATAAGTAGAGTATCTGCATTTTAAATCATTTCCGGCCGCTTGACAAGTCCCCGGCCGTTTTCCTGAAAGCACAGGAGCCACACGGCGGCGGTCAGCAGCGCGATCCCCCTGCCGCGCAGCATGAGCCAGAAGCCGGCCGCGAGCAGCGCGGCGCCGACCGCGAGGCTCACGGCCTCCGTGAGCCGCTCCCCCCTCCGCTCCCCGAGCACGGCGCCGGACAGCACGAGCAGGACGCGCCCGCCGTCGAGCGGCAGCGCCGGGAGCAGATTAAAAATACTCAGCAGCAGGCTGACGCCCGCGGAGAGCGTGAGCCAGTCGTGGCTTCTCCCCCACACGGCGGCGGCAAAGGCCCACAAAACGCCCGCCGCCGGTCCGGCAAGGGCGGCAAGCGCATGTCCCATCGCTCCGGTCTCGCCGTAGTACTCGATGCAGAAGCCGCGCAGCTCCACGCGAAAGCGGCGGATGCGAAGCCCCAGCAGGCAGAGCGCCAGCACATGCCCCAGTTCGTGAAACAGCACCGGCAGCAGGATCGCCGCGATTTCGTACCGGTTTCCGATATACACCAGCGCAGCCGCGGGCAGCAGCGCGCCCGGCTGCAGGCAAAAGCGCCCGTTCATGCGTCGTTCTCCCCTGCCCGGCCGATCACCGCGACCAGCTCCCCGCGCAAATCCCCGCCCGCAAGCGCGCGGCCGAGCGCCTCCACTGCTGACAGCTTTTCCGCGTCTGCGGCGAAGGCCGCCGCCGTATATGCCCGCAGATAAGCCGCGCCCGCAGGATATACGAATTTCAGGGCTGCCGCGAGCAGCAGCGCCGCGAGCAGCAGCCAGACCTGTCCTCTTTTCCGTTTCATGCTTCCGCCCTCCTTCCCGTGCTGCTGTCAATTTATGCTCAAAGCCGGTAAAACAGACCGCCCCGCACGGAAAATCCGGACTGGAACTGCCGGTGGAGTTATGATATTATTAGGTTGAATCTGGTTTCGGGGCGGTGTTTCCATGACGGTTCTTTCCGTACTTCTCTTCCTTTTCCTGCTTTTTTTCGGTGTCCTCTACGGCGTATACCGTTATATATTCTACTCCCCGGACAAGACGCAGAACGACGATTACACCCTTGCCGAAGGCTCCCATTCGGATCAGAAGCGCCGCCAGATCTGCGCCATGATCGATGCTGTGCGCGCGATCCCCTACGAGAAGGTCACGATCCGCTCGCACGACGGGCTGACGCTCTGCGGCAGATACTATCACCAGAAGGACGGCGCGCCGCTGGACATCTGCTTTCACGGCTATCGCGGCACGCCCGCGCGCGATTTCAGCGGCGGTACCCAGATCATCCTGCGCGAGGGGCACAACGCCCTGATGATCGAGGAGCGCGCCCAGTGCACGAGCGAGGGGCACACGATCACTTTCGGCGTCGAGGAGCGCTTTGACTGTCTGGCCTGGGTGCAGTATGCGCTTGCTCGCTTCGGCCCGGATACGAAGATCCTCCTGGTCGGCATCTCCATGGGCGCGGCGACCGTGCTGATGGCCTCGGAGCTCGCGCTTCCGGCGCAGGTTGTCGGGATCATCGCCGACTGCCCCTATACCTCTCCCCTTGCCATCATCCGCAAGGTATCGGGCGGCATGGGTCTGCCGCCGAAGCTCTCCGGGCTGCTCGCGATCGCCGCAGCGCGCGTGTTCGGCCACTTTGACCTGACCGCCGCAAACGCCGCGGAAGCGGTGAAGCACGCAAAGCTCCCGATCCTGCTGATCCACGGGGAGGCGGATCCTTTCGTCCCCTGCGGGATGAGCCGCGAGATCCGCGATGCAAGCCCGGCGCAGATCCGGCTGCACACCTTCCCCGGCGCAGGGCACGGCTTGAGCTATCTCGTCGACCCGGCGCGCTATGAGGCGCTGATCCGGGATTTCAGCAAAGAGGCGCTGGAAGAAAAAGAACTGTCATCCTGCGTTTGACAGGATGACAGTTCTTTTTGCATGGAAGGATCCGATCATTTCCACTGGAAGGTGAACAGGCCGTAGAGATACAGGCCGGCGACACAGACAGGCACCACATAGCGGAAGATGGGCTTCATCCAGTTGCGGACCTTCAGGCCCTTGCCGGCGTTGGCCTCTTCCACGAACTTGTCCCAGCCCCAGCCGATCTCATAGCAGCAGAACAGCGAGAAGATCAGCGCGCCGAGCGGGAGCAGGTTGGTGCTCACGATGAAGTCCCAGAAGTCCAGCCAGGCGCTTCCTTCCGCGAAGGGCTGGAAATGGAACACGCTGTAACCGAGCGCGGTGGTGAGCGCCAGCAGGAACACGCCGACACCGCAGGCGATGCAGCCCTTGACGCGGCTCCAGCCGGTCATCTCGCGCACGCAGGCCAGAATGTTTTCAAACACGGCCAGCTCCGTGGAGAAGGCGGCGAACACCATGAACAGGAAGAACAGGCTGCCCCATACCCGGCCGCCGGCCATATTGTTGAAGACCGTCGCCATCGTGTTGAACAGCAGGCCGGGGCCGGCGCCCGCTTCAATGTTGAAGGTGAAGCAGGCCGGGAAAATGATGAAGCCGGCCATGATGGCCACAAAGGTATCCAGCAGGATCACGTTTAACGATTCGCCCAGCAGGGAACGCTCCTTGCCGATGTAGCTGCCGAAGATGGCCATGGAGCCGATGCCGATGCTCAGGGTGAAGAAAGCCTGGTTCATCGCGGCCACCACAACTTGCCCGTTGATCTTGGAGAAGTCAGGCACCAGATAGAACTTCAGCCCTTCCTTCGCGCCGTCCAGCGTCGCGCTGTGGATCGCCAGCACCAGCATCAGCACGAACAGCGCCGTCATCAGGTACTTCGTCACGCGCTCCAGGCCGCCCTGCAGATGGAAGCACAGCACCGCGTAGCCAAGCACCACCGCGACCAGCAGATAGCCGACATTGACGCCCGGGTTCGTGATCATCGCCACAAAGCCCAGATCCGCAGTTTTGCCCGCGGCAAACTGCACGAAGTAGTACATCATCCAGCCGGTGACCACGGTATAGAAGGCCATCAGCGCGATGTTGCCCAGCAGGGCAAAATAGCCGTGGATGTGCCACTTCTGCCCCGGTTTTTCCAGCTTCTGGTACATTTTCACGGGGCTGGCCTGGGAAGCGCGTCCGATCGCAAATTCCATGGTCATGGAAGGCAGGCCGAGCAGGATCAGGCACAGCACGTACACCAGCACGAAGCCGCCCCCGCCGTATTGCCCCGTCATCCACGGGAATTTCCACACGTTGCCGCAGCCGATGGCACAGCCCGCGCTTACGAGAATGAACCCAATACGAGACTGAAAGCTTTCTCGTTCCATATTACAACCTCCTCTGATTTCACAATGGGAAAGAGCCTTCTCTCCGAAAATGTGAATTTGCCCTATATTACCACAGGAAACCTCCCGGTGTAAAGACAATTGTTTACATTTTTTGGCTTGTTTTTTTTCGCGGCGCCGCTATAATCCGCTCTTGATGCCATGCTTTCCATTATATAATGGATCTACTTACTCTTTGTGAGGTTTCCGCTATGCTGCAAACGAACGACTCCCATCGCGAGCCCTACCGCCTTCCCCGCATCGGGCAGCGCATTACCAAAACGGCTGTCGCCGTGTTCCTCTGCCTGCTGGTCTGCACACTGCGCGGGCTGGAGGGCATGGCCATGTCCGCCGAATCCTGCATCACCGCCATCATCTGTATGCAGCCCTACGTACGAGACACGCGGGACTACGCCTTCAACCGCGTGGCCGGGACGCTGATCGGCTCCTTCTGGGGCCTGCTGTTTCTGCTGATGTGCCTGTTCATCCCGGAGCTGGCCGGGATGAAGCCGCTGCTGTACGCGATGATGGGCGTCGGCGTCATGGCGTCCCTTTACAGCACGGTGGTGCTCCGCATGCCGGACGCCTCGAGCCTCGCCGCCATCGTATTCATCTGCATTGTCATCGCCTTTCCGGAGATCGAATCCCCGCTGCAGCAGGCCTTCAACCGCGTCCTCGACGTGCTGCTCGGCACGTTCATCGCCATCGGCGTGAATGTCTTCCGCCTGCCGCGGGATAAAAACCGCGATCTGGTCTTTTTCCTCCGCACGAAGGACCTCGCGCCCGACCGCTTCTCACCGATCCCGTCCGCGGCGCTGTTTCGCCTCAACTACCTGTACACCGACGGGGCGAAGATCTGTCTCATGTCCGAGCACGCGCCCGCTTTCTTCACCCTGCAGATGGGCGGGACAAAGCTCTCCGTACCGCTGATCGTGATGGACGGGGCGGCGATCTACGACGCCAACGAAAACCGCTACCTCTACGCCGAGACGATCGAGCCGGAGAGCTCGCTCTGGCTGCGCGGCTATCTGGACGAGCTCGGCGTCAGCTACTTCATCTACACCATCCACAACAACAAAACCTGCATCTTCCACCAGGGCAGAATGCACGAGCAGGAGAAGAAGGTCTTCGAACGCATGCGGCGCTCCCCCTACCGCAGTTACCTGGACAGCGAGGTCTACCGGAACGAAGAGCTGGTGTATTTCAAAATCATCGACGAGGATGACAAGATCCTCCTTCTGCACCGGAAGCTCCGGCACCTCCTGCATGACAGGAAGCTGCGCTCCGTGGTCCGTCCCCAGACCGACGCCCCCGGCGTCAGCGGCCTCTACGTCTACTCCTCCGCGGCCAACAATCTCCGCGCCCAGAACAAGCTCATGCAGGCGCTGCATGAGAAGGAGCCTGCGCTTGAGGACGTGCGCGTGTTCCTCCCCGGCGGCTACCGGAGCGAGGCGGACGCGATGCACCTGCTGCACACCGTCGGCAACTACTATGAGCCGCTGAAGATCCGCCGCCTGTTCCGCAAGAAAAAGGGCGGAAAAAAATAAGCGCCCGCATGAACAACGGGCAATACTGACGAAAAAAGAGATCTGCCAAAGCAGATCTCTTTTTTCGTTTTCGGTTTCCGGCTCAGGCGCGCAGGTTCCAGATGTCCCTGTTGTACTCGAGGATCGTGCGGTCGGAGGAGAAGAATCCGGCCTTGGCGATGTTGACGAGCATCTTCTTTTCCCAGGCGTTCTCGTCGAGCATATCCGTGAGCAGCCTCGCCTTGGTGGCGCAGTAGTCCTTGAAGTCGGGGAAGGTCATGAAGTAGTCCTTGCCGACGAGCTCCGCCTGCAGGCGCTTGAGCGCGGCCTCGTTGCCGCGGGCGACCATCTCGCTGCCGGCCAGGAAATCGACGGCGGCGCGCAGGTCCTCGTCGGCCTGGATGTAAGCGGAGGGATTGTAGTCGCCTCTGGCGTAACGCTCGATGACCGTCTCGGAGCTCTCGCCGAAGGTGTAGATGTTGTCCTCGCCGACGAGCTCCGCGATCTCGACGTTGGCGCCGTCCATGGTGCCCAGCGTCACAGCGCCGTTGAGCATGAACTTCATGTTGCCGGTGCCGCTGGCTTCCTTGGAGGCCAGGGAGATCTGCTCGGAGATGTCGCAGGAGGGGATGAGCTTCTCAGCCGCGGTAACGTTGTAGTTCTCGATCATGATGACGCGCAGGTAGGGGCGCACGTCGGGATCGGACTCGATGACGGCGGAGATCGTCAGGATCGCCTGGATGATGTCCTTGGCGATGGTGTAGGCAGGGGCGGCCTTCGCGCCGAAGATGACCGTAACGGGACGCTCGGGCTTCTTGCCGGCCTTGATTGCAAGGTAAGTATGGATGGCCCACAGGAGGTTGAGCTGCTGGCGCTTGTACTCGTGCAGACGCTTGGACTGGACGTCGAAAACGGAGTCCGGGTCGATCTGCGTGCCCTGGTGGGCGTACAGCCATTCCGCAAAGCGGACCTTGTTCGCCTTCTTGACCTCGGCGAGCGTCTTGAGGAAGCTCTCATCGGAGGACAGGGCAAGCAGCTTTTCGAGCTCGTCGGCGTTCTTGATCCACGCGTCGCCGATCTTGTCGGTGATCAGCGAGGCCAGCGCCTGGTTGGCGGAGACCAGCCAGCGGCGGAAGGTGATGCCGTTGGTCTTGTTGTTGAACTTCTCGGGGTAGATGGCGTAGAAGGGCTTGAGCTCGGAGTTCTTCAGGATCTCGGTGTGCAGCGCGGCGACGCCGTTGGTGGAGTGGCTGAAGTGGATGTCGATATTGGCCATGTGCACGCAGTCGCTGCCGTCGATGATCTGGACGAAGGGATCGTCGTAGACCTTGCGGATGCGGGCGTCAAGCTCTTCTATGATGGGAACGAGCTGGGGCACCGCCTTGAGCAGATAGCTCTTCGGCCACTTCTCAAGCGCCTCGGCAAGGATCGTGTGGTTGGTGTAGCCGCAGACGGCGGTCACGATCCCGATGGCCTCGTCCGTCCCGATGCCGCGCTGGGCAAGCAGGCGGATCAGTTCGGGGATGACCATGGTCGGATGCGTGTCGTTGATCTGGATCGCCGCATAATCGGCCATATCGTGCAGGTTGCTCCCGCGGGCGACGACCTCGTCCAGAATGAGCTGGGCGGCGTTGCTCACCATGAAGTACTCCTGATACACGCGCAGGATCCTGCCGGCTTCGTCGCTGTCGTCCGGATACAGGAACAGGGTCAGGTTCTTGGCGATGTCGGACTTGTCGAAACGGATCTGGTCGCGGATCACGCGCTCGTCGATGGTGTCCACGTCAAACAGGCGCAGGCGGCCGCATTTTCCGTTGTAACCCGTGACGTCGATCTCATACATCACGGAGGGCAACTCAAAGCCGCCGAAGGGTACCTTGTAGGAAGTGCCGGTTCTGTGCATCCAGCTCTCATGTCCCCAGGTCAGCCAGCGGTCGGGCGTCTCATACTGACGGCCGTTGACGAAGCTCTGGCGGAACAGGCCGCAGTGGTAGGCAAGGCCGATGCCGTCCGCGGGCAGGCCGAGCGTGGCGCAGCTGTCGATGAAGCAGGCGGCAAGTCTTCCCAGACCGCCGTTGCCGAGGGAGGGCTCCGCCTCGAACTCCTCAAGGGTCGTGAGGGAGCGGCCCGCAGCTTCCAGCTCGGAACGCACTTCGTCGTAAAGGCCGAGGTTGATCAGGTTGTTGCCGAGGAGTTTTCCGATCAGGAATTCGGCAGAAATGTAGTACAGCTTCTTCTTTCCCTCATTGTAGCCGCGCTCTTTGGCCGCGTCGGACACGAGCGTGAGCAATGCGTTGAACAATTCAAGATCCGTTGCGTCTCTGAGAGGTTTGTCAAGATAATCAGCAAGTTTTCTGCTCATGATGGTCTCTCCTTCATAAATAAAGAATCCGTTTGTCTCCGATCCTTCTGCGTGTATTATACTCGCAGGCTTTGAAATTTTTCTTGCATTTTCCCTGCATTGAATAATATAATAATGACATAATCATAGCAAAGTGTGATTTTTTGGAAAAGGAAGTGCCCGCGCCATGGAACTGATCGATTACGCGCAGTATAAAGAACCCCAGCTCCACGAGCAGCCGGGCTTCGCCTACAACACCTATTTGTGTACGATCCCGCTGGATTTCCCGCGCGTCGCGCTGCACTGGCACGAGCAGATGGAGCTGATCTACATCAAAAAAGGCAGGGGTACGGTCTCCGTCGACCTCAAGCCTTTTCCGGTTTACGCGGGCTGCATCATGCCCGTCCTGCCGGGGCAGCTGCACGCGATCGAGGGGGAGGCCGGTGAGACGATGGAATATGAAAACATCATTTTCTCGCTGTCGATCCTGGAGGGAAAGGACGATCACGACTGGTGCCGGCTGCACGTGACCGACGCGCTGCGCAGCGGCCAGCTCCAGTTCCCCCGGCCTCTGGCGCCCGGCACGGCCATCCACACGGCGGCCGCGGCCGCGCTGGACGCCGCCGACAATGCCTGCCGCGAGAAGGAGGACGGATATTCCCTGCTGGTAAAGAGCAGCCTGCTGCTGTTCCTGCACGCGCTGTACGCAAACCGCAGCTTTGAGGCGGCGGAGCCAGAGCTGCGGGATACCGTAAAGCTCAAAACGCTGCTGACCTATGTAAAGGAGCATTACGGCGAGAAGCAGACGGTCGCAGACGCCGCCAGACTGGTCGGATACAGCGAAGCCCACTTCATGCGCCTGTTCCATCAGGAGACCGGCCAGACCTTCGTCGCCTTCCTGAACGAGTACCGGCTCACGGCAGCCGCTTATTTCCTGCGCGAGAGCTCCAAGCCCATCGGGGAGATCGCCGCGCACTGCGGCTTCGACAATTTCTCGTATTTCATCCGGCTCTTCCGTCGCCGCTTCGGCGTCCCGCCGAGGGAGTACCGACACGGAAGCTGAGGATAAGCCCCGCGCCGATCGGAAACGGAACCGGGCCGGCTTTGGCCCTGCCCGGCTCCGGATCGACGCGGATCGCTTTTTCTCCCGCTTTATTTCACAGTTTTGAAGCGTATCGCCGGTGTCCAAGCCGCGCCTGTGCCGCGCCCGGTTTTTCTGTGCATTTCGCCGATTGACAAAGCCGCGCCTGTGCCGTTATAATTGGGACAACTTTAAGACGACCCAGAGAGATCGGCAAGAACAAGGAAGGCGCGGCGTGTCTTTCTCTATCCTTATCCTTGCCGGATCGGCAAGGATTTTCTGTTTTGTATGCTCCGTTTTTCGTCAGCAGCGGAGCCGCGCGCCGGCTTTCCCGCAGGGCGCGCCGCTTCTTGCAGGAGATCTCTTTTTCGGAGGATGTGCGAATGCTCATGTTCGACAAGGCCAAAAGTATCGGCGCGACGGGAGCCGTGCCCTTCCTCTGGGATGATTCTGCGGCCTTTGACGGCCTGAACACAAGTAAATATGCCCTTTTACCCGGTTTTTGCGACGTGCATGTGCATTTTCGCGAGCCGGGTTTTTCTTATAAGGAGACGATCGCGAGCGGCTGCCGCGCCGCGGCGCGCGGAGGCTATACCGCTGTGTGCACAATGCCGAACCTCGACCCCGTGCCGGACAGCGTCGGGCATCTGCGCGAGCAGACCGCGATCATCGCGCGCGACGCGCGCATCGCGGTCTGCCCCTACGCCGCCATCACCGTCGGCGAGGCGGGAAGCGAGCTTGCCGATCTGGAAGCTTTGGCGCCTTTCGTTGTCGCCTTTTCCGACGACGGGCACGGCGTACAGGACGAGGGGCTGATGCGCGAGGCGATGCAGCGCGCCAAGGCGCTCGGCAAGCTCATCGCCGCCCACTGCGAGGACAACAGCCTCCTGCGCGGCGGCTATCTCCACGACGGCGCCTACGCCAAGGCGCACGGGCACCGGGGCATCTGCCCGAAAAGCGAGTGGGGCCAGATCGCGCGGGATCTCGAGCTCGCCGCCGCGACGGGCTGCGCCTACCACGTCTGCCACATCTCCGCCAGAGAGAGCGTCCATATCATCCGCGAGGCCAAAAAGAGCGGCGTGGACGTGAGCTGCGAGACCGCGCCGCACTATCTCCTGCTTGACGAGAGCGACCTGCGCGAGGACGGGCGCTTCAAGATGAACCCGCCGCTGCGCGCGCGGGAGGACCGCGAGGCGCTGCTGGAGGGGCTTTCGGACGGGACGATCGACATGATCGCCACCGACCACGCGCCCCACAGCGCCGAGGAGAAAGCCCGCGGCCTTGAAAAGAGCGCCTTCGGCGTCGTCGGGCTCGAGACCGCGTTTCCCCTGCTCTATACAAACCTTGTCAAGCGCGGCGTACTGCCGCTCGAAGCGCTCGTCGCGCTGCTCGATGCAAAGCCCCGCGAGCGCTTCCGCATCCCGCGTGAAAACGATTTCTCGATCTGGGATCTGAACGAAGCATACCGCATCGATCCGAACGAGTTCCTCTCCAAAGGAAAAGCGAGCCCCTTCGCCGGGCAGACCGTGTCCGGCCGCTGCAAACTGACTGTGTATCACGGAAACGTCGTCTATTCGGAGGCATAAGAAATGGCAAAACGCACGGATATCAAAAAGGTACTCATTATCGGCTCCGGCCCCATCGTCATCGGCCAGGCCGCGGAATTCGACTACGCAGGCACGCAGGCCTGCCTCGCCCTGAAGGAAGAGGGCTATGAGGTCGTGCTGGCAAACTCCAACCCCGCCACCATCATGACCGACACCGCCATCGCCGACAAGGTGTATATGGAGCCGCTGACGCTTGACTATATCGCAAAGATCCTCCGCTACGAGCGGCCGGACGCGATCGTGCCCGGCATCGGCGGGCAGACCGGTCTGAACCTCGTCATGCAGCTTGAGCGCAAGGGCATCCTGCGCGAGTGCGGAACAAAGCTGCTCGGCACGAGCAGCGAGAGCATTGAGAAGGCCGAGGACCGCGAGCTGTTCAAGGAGATGTGCCAGTCCATCGGCGAGCCGGTCATCCCCTCCGAGATCACCTACGACCTGGAGCAGGCCAAGGCCGCCGCGCAGCATATCGGCTACCCCGTGGTGCTGCGCCCCGCCTTTACCCTCGGCGGCACCGGCGGCGGCTTTGCCAACAATGAGGATGAGCTTGTCGAGATCGGCACCAACGCCTTCCGCCTCTCCCCCGTCCATCAGGTCCTGGTCGAGAAGAGCGTCAAGGGCTACAAGGAGATCGAGTTCGAGGTCATGCGCGACTCCAACGACACCGCCATCACCATCTGCGGCATGGAGAACGTGGACCCCGTCGGCGTGCACACCGGCGACTCGATCGTGGTCGCCCCCATCCTCTCGCTGAGCGAGAAGGATAAAAAAAGGCTCAACGACAGCGCGATCCGGATCATCCGGGAGCTGAAGATCGAGGGCGGCTGCAACGTGCAGTTCGCGCTGCACCCGACGACGGGCGAATACTATCTGATCGAGGTCAACCCCCGCGTCTCCCGCTCCTCCGCGCTCGCCTCCAAGGCCAGCGGCTACCCCATCGCCCGCGTGACCGCGAAGATCGCGATGGGCATGGCGCTCGAGGAGATCCCCGTGGCCGGCGGCACCGCCGCCATCGAGCCGAGCCTCGATTATATCGTGGCGAAGTTCCCCCGCTTCCCCTTCGACAAGTTCCCCGCCGCGCCCAACACCCTCGGCACCCAGATGAAGGCCACAGGCGAAGTCATGGGCATCGGCTCCACGCTGGAGGAGTGCTTCCTCAAATCCGTGCGTTCGCTGGAGACCGGCGTCTGCCACTTCTACAACCCGAAGTTCGACCCCATGACGGACGAGGCGCTCTGCGCCTACCTCTCCGAGTTCCGGGACGACAACATCTACGCGGTCATGGAGCTGCTGCGCCGCGGCGCGTCCGTTGAGAAGCTCCACGAGATCACGATGATCACGGAGCTGTTCCTGGAATCGCTGCAGAAGATCGTCGCGATGGAGGCGCAGCTCAAGGAAAGGGTCAACGACGTGCAGACCCTGCGCGAGGCCAAGAAAATGGGCTTTTCCGACAAATATATCTCGAGTCTCTGGAATCTCAGCGAGGTGGAGCTCTACGAGAAGCGCAGACGGCTCGGCATCCTGCCGGTCTTCCGCATGGTCGACACCCTGCACACCGGCAAGTACATCGCCTATCTCTACTCCTCCTACTCCGGGCGCAACGACTCGCGTCTGACGGACAGGAAGAAGATCATCGTCCTTGGCGCAGGGCCGATCCGCATCGGGCAGGGCGTGGAGTTCGACTACTCCACCGTCCACGCCGTGCAGACCATCAAGCGCGCGGGCTTTGAAGCCATCATTATCAACAACAACCCCGAGACCGTCTCCACCGACTACACCACCGGCGACAAGCTTTACTTTGAGCCGCTGACCGTGGAAGACGTGATGGAGATTATCAACTATGAGAAGCCCGCGGGCGTGATCGCCTCCCTCGGCGGGCAGACCGCCATCAACCTCGCCCAGCCGCTGATGGACCGGGGCGTGAAGATCATCGGCACCGACTGCGCCGCCATCGAACGCGCCGAGAACCGCGACAGCTTTGAAAAGATCCTGCTGGAGCTGGGCATCCCCCAGCCGAAGGGCGCCGCCGTCACCAACATTGAGGACGGGGTGCGCGCCGCAGCGGAAATCGGCTATCCCGTGCTCGTGCGCCCGAGCTTCGTGCTCGGCGGGCGCGCGATGGAGATCGTCGCCAACGAGGAGATGCTGCGCCACTACCTCAAGACCGCCGTGGAGATCGACGCGGACAAGCCCGTTCTTGTCGACAAGTACATCCAGGGCAAGGAGGTCGAGGTCGACGCGATCTGTGACGGGCGTGACGTGTTCGTGCCCGGCATCATGGAGCTCGTCGAGCGTACCGGCGTCCACTCCGGCGACTCGATCAGCGTCTATCCCGCCTTCTCCATTTCCAACAAGGTCAAGGGCATTATTCTCCAGTACGCCAAAAAGCTCGGTCTCGGCATCGGTATCGTGGGCCTCTACAATATCCAGTTCATCGTGGACCGGGAGGAGAACGTCTACATCATCGAAGTCAATCCCCGCTCCTCGCGCACCGTGCCCTTCCTCTCCAAGGCCACCGGCTATTCCCTCGCCGACATCGCCACCGAGGTCATCCTCGGCAAGAGTCTCAAGGAGCAGGGGATTTTCGACCTCTATCCGGAGGAAAAAAAGCGCTACTACGTCAAGGTCCCGGTCTTTTCCTGGAGCAAGATCAAGGGTTTGGACGCCTACCTGAGCCCGGAGATGAAGTCCACGGGCGAGGCCATCGGCTACGACGACAAGCTCTCCCGCGCCATGTATAAGGCCCTGCAGGCCTCCGGCATGAAGCTGCAGAACTACGGCACCGTCTTCGTCACGGTCGCGCGGGAGGACCGGGAGGAGGCGCTCCCGCTCGTGCGCCGCTTCTACGACATGGGCTTCAACATCGAGGCCACGCCCGGCACCGCCTCCTTCCTCAAGGAGCACGGCATCCGCACCCGCGTGCGCCGCAAGATCAGCGAGGGCAGCGAGGAGATCCTCGAATCCATCCGCGCCGGCTACGTCAGTTACATCATCAACACCCGCGCCGTCCACAGCGGCAGGCACCTGGAGGACGGCGTGATTATCCGCCGCTGCGCCACCGAAAACAACGTCACCATCTTCACGTCCCTGGACACCGTGCGCGTCCTGCTGGACGTGCTGGAAGAGACCACCATCACCGTTTCCACCATCGACGCATGAAACAGGGTCTGTTTACGATCGTGGAAAACACGCCGCTGAACGCCCGCTATGCGAGGCTCGTTCTCGCGGGCGACGGCTCCGCGATCACGGCGCCCGGCCAGTTTGCAAGCCTCAGCCTTCCCGGCTTCTTTCTCCGCCGCCCTTTCTCCGTCTGCGACTGGGACGCGGAAGCAATGACGCTGGTGTACGAGAGCGCCGGCAGGGGCACGGCTTTGCTGCGCTCGCTTCCGGAGGGCATGGCGCTTGACGTGCTCAGCGGGCTCGGCAACGGCTTCGACCTCTCCCGCGCCGGGGACGAGCCGCTGCTCGTCGGCGGCGGCAGCGGTGCCTCCCCCCTGCTTGGGCTTTGCCGCCGTCTGCTTTCGGAGGGCAAACGCCCCCGCGTGATCCTCGGCTTCGGCACACGGGAGGACGTGATCCTCACGGGGGATTTTCTCGCGCTCGGCGTCAGTCCCACCGTCACAACCGAGGACGGCAGCTTCGGCATCCGCGGGTTTGTGACCGCGGCCATGGAGCTGCCCCACAGCTTTTTCTATACCTGCGGCCCGGAGGCCATGATGCGCGCGGTCGCGCGCAGGAGCCCCACGGGCGGACAGCTCAGCTTTGATGCGCGCATGGGCTGCGGCTTCGGCGCGTGCATGGGCTGCACCCGCATGACCGTGGACGGCCCAAAGCGCGTGTGCAAAGACGGGCCGGTCTTTGACAAGGAGGCGATCGTATGGGACGACTGAGCGTATCCCTCTGCGGCATTGAGCTCGACAATCCCGTGATCCCGGCCTCCGGCACCTTCGGCTACGGCCATGAGTTCGCCGCGCTCTACGATATCAACTGTCTCGGCAGCTTTTCCTTCAAGGGCACCACGCTTCAGCCGCGCTTCGGCAATCCCGTCCCCCGCATCGCGGAGGGAAACGCCGGGATGCTCAATGCCGTAGGGCTGCAGAACCCCGGCGTGGACGCGGTCATTTCCCGGGAACTGCCGAAGCTCCGGGAAGTCTTTCACAAGCCGGTCATCGCAAACGTCAGCGGCTTTTCCGTCGACGAGTACGCGCAGGTCTGCGCAAAGCTCGACGGCGAGGAGCAGGTCGGCTGGCTGGAGGTCAACATCTCCTGCCCCAACGTGCACGGCGGCGGCATGAGCTTCGGTACCGACCCGAAGAGCGCAGCCGAAGTGACGCGAGCGGTCAGGGCCGTTGCGAAAAAGCCCGTGCTCGTCAAGCTCTCCCCCAACGTGACGGACATCGTCGCGATCGCCAAAGCCTGCGAGGACGCGGGCGCGGACGGTCTGAGCCTCATCAACACCGTGATGGCCCTGCGCATCGACCTCAAAACCCGCCGTCCCGTACTCGCAAACGTCACGGGCGGCCTCTCCGGCCCGGCGGTCTTCCCGCTCGCACTGCGCATGGTCTGGCAGGTTTCGCAGGCCGTGAAGATCCCCGTCGTGGGGCTCGGCGGCGTCAGCTCCGCCGAGGACGTGATCGAGATGCTGCTCGCCGGGGCGACGGCGGTGCAGGTCGGGGCGGTGAACCTCAAAAACCCCTTCGTCTGCAAAGAAATCATCGAAAAGCTCCCGGCGGTCATGGACCGTTACGGGATCGAAAACATACAGGACATCATAGGAGGCGCCCATGGCTAAAGACGTGATTATCGCCTGCGACTTCGGCAGCGCGGAAGAGACCTACGCCTTTCTCGACCGCTTCAGCGGCGAGAAGCCCTTTGTCAAGATCGGCATGGAGCTGTTCTACGCCGAGGGTCCGCAGATCGTACGCGGCATCAAGGAACGCGGACACCGGATCTTTCTGGATCTCAAGCTGCACGACATCCCCAACACCGTGAAAAAGGCCATGCGCTCGCTCTCGGCGCTGGACGTCGACCTTGTAAACCTCCACGCCGCGGGGACCCGCGCCATGATGGAGGCGGCGCTTGAGGGGCTTATGCGCCCGGACGGCACACGCCCCCTGCTCATCGCGGTGACCCAGCTCACGAGCACCGACCAGG
Source organism: uncultured Eubacteriales bacterium (assembly GCA_900319465.1). Classification (GTDB taxonomy): domain Bacteria; phylum Bacillota; class Clostridia; order Oscillospirales; family Oscillospiraceae; genus Limivicinus. Next base: position 55,978 of record ONOL01000004.1, read on the forward strand.
CCGCGCTCGAAAACGAGCTTCTGATCGAGAAGCCCATCGACGAGGTGGTGATCCGCTACGCCCGGAACGCGGCGGCGGCGGGGCTGGACGGCGTGGTCTGCTCCCCGCTCGAAGCCGGAAAGGTACACAGGGCCTGCAGCGACGCTTTCCTGACCGTCACGCCCGGCGTGCGCTTTGGCGAGGGCGACAGGGGCGACCAGAAGCGCGTGACCACCCCCGCCCTCGCGCGCGAGCTCGGCTCGGACTACATCGTGGTCGGCCGACCGATCACGCAGGCGGACGACCCCGTCGCCGCCTATCAAAGATGCGGAAAGGAGTTTCTCGGATGAACGCTGAAACCATCGCCAGGGATCTGCTGAAGATCCGGGCCGTGTTTTTCCGGCCGGACGAGCCCTTCACCTGGGCCAGCGGGATCAAAAGCCCGGTCTACTGCGACAACCGCCTGACCCTGACCGCACCGGAGGTACGAAACGACGTGGAAACGGGGCTTGCGGAGCTGGTAGAGGAATACTACCCCGACGCCGAAGTGCTCATGGGCACCTCGACCGCCGGCATCGCCCACGCCGCCATCGTCGGACATTTGCTGAAGCTTCCGATGGGCTATGTGCGCTCCGGCGCGAAGGACCACGGGCGCAAAAACCAGATCGAGGGAAGGCTTCTCCCCGGCCAGAAGGTCGTGGTGGTGGAGGATCTGATCTCCACCGGCGGCAGCGTCATTGAAGTGGTGAACGTTCTCCGCGAGGCAGGCGCTGACGTGCTTGGTGTGGTGAGCATCTTCACTTACGGGATGCAAAAGGGGCTTGAGCGGCTCGCAGCCGCCGGCGTGGTGAACCGCAGCCTCTGCTCCTTTGACGTGATCGCGCGCGTGGCCGCTGAGGAGGATTACATCCGCCCGGACGACGTGGAGCGCCTGCTCCGCTTCCGCGACGATCCCTCCGACGAGAGCTGGATCGGGGCGAGAGCATGAGAAGCCTCATCAACATCCTGGATTTCTCCCCGGAGGAGCTGCAGCAGCTCATCGACGTCGCCAACGACATCATCGCCCATCCCGGCGACTACCGCGAGCGCTGCCGCGGCAAGAAGCTCGCGACGCTGTTCTTTGAGCCCTCGACCCGCACCCGCCTCAGCTTCGAGGCCGCGATGTACGAGCTCGGCGGGAACGTGATCGGCTTTTCCGAGGCGCAGAGCTCCTCCGCCGCCAAGGGCGAGAGCGTGGCCGACACCGCGAAGGTCATCAGCTGCTACGCCGATATCATCGCGATGCGCCATCCCCGCGACGGCGCGCCGCTCGTAGCCGCGATGAACGCCAGCATCCCCGTCATCAACGCGGGCGACGGCGGGCACAACCACCCGACGCAGACCCTGGCCGACCTGCTCACCATTTACCGGGAAAAAGGGCGCTTCGACCGTCTGACGGTCGGGCTCTGCGGCGATCTCAAATACGGCCGCACGGTGCACTCGCTCATCTCCGCGCTCAGCCGCTACCCCGGCGTGCGCTTCGTGCTCATTTCGCCGGAGGAGCTGAAGCTGCCGAGCTATGTGAAGAAGGAAGTGCTCGCGGTCCACGGCATCCCCTACGAGCAGACCGAGGATCTTGAGGCGGCGATGCCCGCGCTCGACATCCTCTACATGACCCGCATCCAGCGGGAGCGCTTCCCCGATCCCACCGAGTACGAGCGCTTGAAGGACAGCTACATCCTCACGCCCGAGAAGCTCAAAGCCGCAAAGGAGGATCTGTGCATCCTCCACCCCCTGCCCCGGGTCAACGAGATCTCCGTGGCGGTGGACAAGGACCCCCGCGCCTGCTATTTCAAGCAGGTCTTAAACGGCAAATATATGCGCATGGCGCTGATCCTCAGGCTCCTCGAGGGCATGGAGGAGGCGCCCGCGCCCGAGGAAGAGATCGTTGCCGATCTCATCTGCGACAACCCCCGCTGCATCGTACAGACCGAGCAGGAGCTTCCGCAGGCCTTCCGCTGCACGAACCGAGAACGTAAAATCTTTCGCTGCGTCTACTGTGAGAGCAAGCGAATTTTGAAAGGAGAATGATCATGGCCAAGATCATCAACGAACCCTGCCATACCTTTAACGAGTACCTTCTCATCCCGGGCTACACACCCATCACCTGCCGTTCCGAGAAGGTCTCTCTCCGGACGCCTCTGGTCAAATACCGCAAGGGCGAAGAGCCCGCCATCACCATGAACATCCCCATGATCTCCGCGATCATGCAGTCCGTTTCGGGCGACAGGCTGGCCGTCGCGCTGGCCAAGGAGGGCGGCGTCAGCTTCATCTACGGCTCCCAGTCCATCGAGAACGAGGCCGCGATGGTGCGCCGCGCCAAGAGCTACAAGGCCGGCTTCGTCCGCAGCGACTCCAACATCAGCCCCGACGAGACCCTGCGGGACGTGCTCGCGCTCAAGGAAAAGACCGGGCACTCCACCATCGCCGTCACCGAGGACGGTACCGCGGAGGGCAAGCTCGTCGGCGTGGTCACGAGCCGCGACTACCGCGTCTCCCGCATGGAGCCGGATACGAAGGTCTCCGCCTTCATGACCCCCTTCAACAAGCTCATCTGGGCCAAGGAGGGCACCACGCTCAAGGAAGCCAACGACATCATCTGGGAGCACAAGCTCAACTCCCTGCCCATCATTGACGACGCCGGGCGCCTCTGCTACTTCGTCTTCCGCAAGGACTACGAGAGCCACAAGCAGAACCCCAACGAGCTGCTGGACGCGCACAAGCGCTACGTCGTCGGCGCGGGCATCAACACCCGCGACTACGAGCAGCGCGTGCCCGCCCTGCTGGAGGCCGGCGCCGACGTGCTGTGCATCGACTCCTCCGAGGGCCACACCGACTGGCAGCGCTTCACCCTCGCCTGGATCCGTGAGAAATACGGCGACAGCGTCAAGGTCGGCGCGGGCAACGTGGTGGACGCGGCGGGCTTCCGCTTCCTCGCCGAGTGCGGCGCCGACTTCGTGAAGGTCGGCATCGGCGGCGGCTCCATCTGCATCACGCGCGAGACCAAGGGCATCGGCCGCGGCCAGGCCACTGCCGTCATCGACGTGTGCGCCGAGCGCGATCGCTATTTTGAGGAGACCGGCGTCTACATCCCCGTCTGCTCCGACGGCGGCATCGTCTACGACCACCACATCACCCTCGCCCTCGCCATGGGCGCCGACTATGTGATGCTCGGCCGCTACTTCGCCCGCTTCGACGAGAGCCCCACCAACAAGGTCAACATCGGCGGCACCTATTACAAGGAATACTGGGGCGAGGGTTCCGCCCGCGCCCGCAACTGGCAGCGCTACGACATGGGCGGCGACAAGAAGCTCAGCTTCGAGGAGGGCGTCGATTCCTACGTGCCCTACGCCGGCTCCCTGAAGGACAACGTCGCGCTCACGCTCTCCAAGGTGCGCCACGCCATGTGCAACTGCGGCGCCATGTCGATCCCCGAGCTGCAGGAGAAGGCCGTGCTGACGCTGGTCTCGCCCACCTCCATCGTCGAGGGCGGCGCCCACGACGTCATCCAGAAGGACACTTCGCCCACAATCAAGTAAGCGGCAAGCCGAAAATTTGGGCTGTATGCCTCATTGACCAAAATCGCGCCCGTATGTTAGAATCCCCGTGTCTCCCGCAACTGACGGATTTTCGTGGAGCACCACGGAGGAACGGGAGAATGGTACATGCCGACCGTCTGGGCGCACAAGCTTTTCGGAGTTCGTGCGCCCTGTTGCTTTTTCGGAGGTTTTATGAAAAAAGTCGGAATCATCATGGGAAGCGACAGCGACCTTCCCGTGATCCAAAAAGCGGCGTCCATCCTGAAGGAACTGGATGTTCCCTTTGAAACCCACGTCTACTCCGCCCACCGCACGCCCGCCCAGGCCCGCGATTTCGCCGCGGCCGCGCGGGAGAAGGGCTTCGGCGTGCTGATCTGCGCGGCGGGCATGGCCGCCCATCTGGCGGGCGCCGTCGCCGCGAACACCACGCTGCCCGTCATCGGCATTCCCTGCAAGGGTCCCGCGCTGGAGGGCCTCGACGCGCTGCTGTCCACCGTGCAGATGCCCTCGGGTATCCCGGTCGCAACGGTCGGCGTCAACGGCGGCGCCAACGCCGCGCTGCTGGCCGCCCAGATCCTCGCCGTGGAGGACGCGGCGCTCGCCGGAAAGCTCGCCGCCAAACGCGCCGCCGACGCGGAAGCCGTGCTCGCAAAGGACGCCGGCATCGCAGAGCGCCTGTAAGAATAGCCTTCCCTTGGCGCGGGGAGGAGCCTCAGCAACCCCTCCGCCGCTTCGCAGCGCCTCCCCCTACCCAGGGGAGGCAATATGGAAATTCTTTAATAAAGGAGTCATAACCATGGAAAAGAAGCTCGTTTACACCGGAAAGACCAAGAACGTTTACGCCCTCGACAACGGCAACTACCTGCTCAAGTTCAAAGACGACTGCACCGGCAAAGACGGCGTGTTCGATCCCGGCGAGAATTCCGTCGGTCTGACCATCGACGGCGTGGGCGACGTGAACCTGCGCATGTCCCTCTACTTCTTTGAGAAGATCAACGCCGCGGGCATCCGCACCCACTTTGTCTCCGCCGATCTGAAGGACACCACGATGGAAGTCCTGCCCGCCAAGGTCTTCGGCAAGGGCCTGGAAGTCATCTGCCGCCACAAGGCCGTCGGCTCCTTCCTGCGCCGTTACAGCGACTACATCGAAGAGGGCGCCGATCTGCCCGCCTACGTGGAAATGACCTTCAAAAACGACGCCAAGGGCGATCCCCTGGTCACGAAGGACGGCCTGATCGTGCTCGGCGTGATGACCGGCGAGCAGTACGACGAGATCAAGGACATGACCCAGAAGATCACGCAGATCGTCGCCGACGAGATGAAGGCTCGCGGCCTCGTGCTCTACGACATCAAGTTCGAGTACGGCTACGACGCCGAGGGCAAGGTCATGCTCATCGACGAGATCGCCTCCGGCAACATGCGCGTTTACAAGGACGGCAAGTACATCGACCCGATGACCCTGTCCGAGCTGTTCTTCGCGTAATGGGCGGATTCTTCGGCGCGGTCTCGCACCGCGATGTGGTGCTGGACGTGTTCTTCGGGACGGACTACCACAGCCACCTCGGCACCCGGAACGCCGGCATGGCGATCTGGAGCCGCGAGGGCGGCTGCAAGCGGCAGATCCATTCCATCGCGAACACGCCCTTCCGCACCAAATTTGAGAAAGACCTGGACGAGTTTTCCGGAACCGTCGGCATCGGCTGCATCTCGGATTCCGACCCCCAGCCGCTGCTGGTCCGCTCCCACCTCGGGCTTTACGCCATCACCACCGTGGGGCAGATCAACAACGCCGAGGAGCTGGTCAACACTTACTTTGCCGACCACGGGCATCAGTTCATGGCCATGAGCTCCGGCAAGGTCAACATGACCGAGCTGGTCGCCGCCCTCATCAACGAGGGCGAGGATCTCGCCTCCGGCATCCTCCACGCGCAGCGCCTCATCGACGGCTCCATGACCATCCTGCTGATGACCGACGCGGGCGATATCATCGCCGCCCGCGACCGCTTCGGCCGGCTCCCGGTGCTGGTCGGCCGGGACGCGGAGGGCTACTGCGTGGCCTTCGAGTCCTTCGCTTACCAGAAGCTGGGCTACGAGACCGTCTACGAGCTCGGGCCTGCGGAGATCCTGCGCGTCACTGCCGACGGCTGGGACGTGCTCTCCCCCGCCGGGAAGGACATGAAGATCTGCGCCTTTCTCTGGACCTATTACGGCTACCCCAACTCCAACTACGAGGGCGTGAATGTCGAGATCATGCGCATGCGCAACGGCGAGATCATGGCGCGCGACGAGATGAAGCGCGGCAGCCTTCCCAAGGTGGATTTCGTGGCCGGCGTCCCCGACTCCGGCGTGCCCCACGCCATCGGCTACGCCAACCGCAGCGGCAAGCCCTTCGCCCGCCCCTTCGTCAAGTATACCCCTACCTGGCCCCGTTCCTTCATGCCCTCCAACCAGGCCATGCGGGATCAGGTCGCCAAGATGAAGCAGATCCCCGTACCTGAGCTGATCGAGGGCAAAAAGCTCCTCTTCGTGGACGACTCCATCGTCCGCGGCACCCAACTGCAGAGTACGGTGGATTTCCTCTACGAGTCCGGCGCGGCGGAGGTGCATATGCGCTCGGCCTGCCCGCCGATCATGTACGCCTGCAAATATCTGAACTTTTCCCGCAACAACTCCGATATGGACCTGATCGCCCGCCGCACGATCCGCGAGCTGGAGGGCGGCGAGGGGCAGGAACACCTCGACGAATATGCCGATTCCGAAACCGAGCGCGGCCAGTGCCTGCTGCACGCCATCTGTGAGAAGCTTGGCTTTGATTCGCTGGGCTACCAGTCGCTGGACGGGCTGCTCGAGGCGATCGGCATCGACCGGGACAAGATCTGCACCTACTGCTGGAACGGAAAGGAATAACACTATGGAAAACTCCCACTCCGCGTCTTACGCCGCGGCCGGCGTCAACATCGAAGCCGGCTACGAGGGCGTGCGGCTGATGAAAAAACACGTGGAGCGCACCTTTATCCCCGGCGTGGTATCCGGCATCGGCGGTTTCGGCGGCCTCTTCGCCCCGGAGCTTTCCGGCATGAAGGAGCCGATCCTGGTCTCCGGCACCGACGGGGTGGGCACCAAGCAGCGCATCGCCCAGCTCATGGACCGCCACGATACCGTCGGCATCGACTGCGTCGCCATGTGCGTCAACGACATCATCTGCTGCGGCGCAAAGCCCCTGTTTTTCCTCGACTACATCGCCATCGGCCGGAACGATCCCGAAAAAGTGGCGGCGCTGGTCTCCGGCGTGGCCGAGGGCTGCGTGCGCGCCGGCTGCGCCCTCATCGGCGGGGAGACCGCCGAGCACCCCGGCACCATGCAGCCGGACGACTACGATCTGGCGGGCTTCTCCGTCGGGATCGTCGACAGGGAGAGGATCATCGACGCCTCCTCGATGCGCCCCGGCGACGCAGTGATCGCCCTGCCCTCCAGCGGCATCCACTCCAACGGCTATTCGCTGGTGCGCAAGGTCTTTGACGTGGAGCACGCCGACCTCGGGAAGCGCGTTCCGGAGCTCGGCTGCCCGCTGGGCGAGGCGCTGCTGACGCCGACCTGCATCTACGTCAAGCCCGTCCTCGCCGCGCTCACGGCAAGCGAGGTGCACGGCGTGAGCCACATCACCGGCGGAGGCTTTTACGAGAACATCCCCCGCTCCGTGCCGGACGGGCTCTGCGCACGGATCGAAAAGGCCGCGGTCCGGACGCCCGCGATCTTCAAGCTGATCCGGGAGCAGGGAAAGATCCCCGAGCGCGACATGTTCAACACCTTCAACATGGGCGTCGGCATGAGCCTCATCGTCTCGCGCGAGAGCGCAGACCGGGCGCTGGGCGCGCTGCGCGCCGAAGGGCTGGAGCCCTATATCATCGGCGAGATCGCGGAAGGCGGGGAGAAGATCGAGCTATGCTGAGAAGCTATCTGATCGACGGCGTTCTGGCGGGCGCGATGGTCTCCGTCGGCGGAGCCGTGCTGCTCTCCTGCGACAACCGCTATCTCGGCGCGTTTCTCTTCTGCATCGCGCTGCTGAGCATCTGCTGGTTCGGCTTCAACCTGTACACGGGCAAGGTCGGCTTCCTGTACCGCGATCACAGCCGCGCAGCGCTCGCAGAGGCTTTCTGCGGTCTTCTCGGCAACGCCCTTGGAACGCTGTTTTTCGGCGCGCTGATCGCGCTTGCCCTTCCGCAGCTCAGGGACGCCGCCCTCGCCGCCTGTGAGAAACGCCTGACGCAGCTTCCGCTCCAGACCCTCCTGCGCGGCTGCTTCTGCGGGCTGCTCATGTATACGGCGGTCTGGGTCTACCGGGAGAAGAAGACGCCGCTCGGCATCCTCTTCTGCATCCCCGTGTTCATCCTCGCCGGCTTTGAGCATTCCATCGCCGATATGTTCTACTTCGCGCTGGCCGGGCTCTACCGGCTGCGGAGCCTTTGGTTCTTGCTTCTCGTCGTGCTGGGCAACAGCCTGGGCGGCCTGTTCATCCCCTGCCTGCAGGCGCTGAAAGGAGCTCGCCATGGATAAAACGAAAATCGCCGTGCTGGTCTCCGGCGGCGGCACCAATCTGCAGGCGCTCATCGACGCCGAAGCGGGCGGCATTCTCAAAAGCGGCGAGATCGTTCTTGTGATTGCGAACAAGCCCGGCGCTTACGCGCTCACGCGGGCGGAAAAGGCCGGCATCCCCGCGCTCACGATCACGAAAAAAGCCTGCGGCGGACAGGAGGCCTTTGAGGACGCGCTGATCGACGCGATGGCGTCCCACGGCGTCGAGCTGGTCGTGCTGGCCGGCTTCATGAGCATTTTGTCCGAGCGCTTTATCAGGCATTATGTTAACCGCATCCTCAACGTCCACCCCTCGCTGATCCCCTCCTTCTGCGGCAAGGGCTTTTACGGCCTGAAGGTGCATGAGGCGGCGCTCGCCTACGGCGTCAAGGTCACAGGCGCCACGGTACACTTTGTCAACGAGATCCCCGACGGCGGCCGCATCCTCTTGCAGAAGGCCGTCAGCATCCTCCCCGGCGACACGCCCGAGACCCTGCAGCGCCGGGTCATGGAGCAGGCTGAGTGGATCATCCTCCCCGAGGCGGCCGAGCTGGTCTCCTCTCAAATTCAGATGGAAAAGGAGCAACAACAATGACGGACTTTCTCGCGTTTCTGAAAAGCAATCCCTACCCCGGCAGAGGCATCGCCGTGGGCAAAGACCGGGTCTATTACTTCATCATGGGCCGCAGCGAAAACAGCCGCAACCGCATCTTTTCCCTGACCGACGACGGCATCCGCACCGAAGCCTTTGACGCCTCGAAGCTCGTCGATCCCAGCCTTATCATCTACCACCCCGTCCGCGCCATGGGGGGCGATCTGATCGTCACCAACGGCAACCAGACCGACACCATCCGCGACATGGGCGATTTCCGCGCCGCCCTCGCCACGCGCGCGTACGAGCCGGACGAACCCAACTGGACGCCCCGCATCTCCGCCATCTGCCATGCCGACGGGAGCTTCGAGCTCTCGATCCTCAAGTGCGTGGACGGCCGCTGCCTGCGCTGCTTTTACAGCTACGAGGGCTGCGACGAGGGCAAGGGCTATTTCATCAGCACCTACCGGGGGGACGGTTCCCCCCTGCCCAGCTTCTCCGGCGAGCCGCTCTGCATCGACATGCCGGAGCCCGAAGAGGTCTGGGCCGCTCTCAATTGCGACAACAAGGTTTCACTCTATGCCAACGTAAAGGGCGAAGTGAAGCTTTTCAATAAACATCTGGGAGATTAAATCATGAAAGAATTTGAACTCAAATACGGCTGCAACCCCAACCAGAAGCCCGCGAAGATCTTCATGAAGGACGGCGGCGAGCTGCCCGTCACGGTTTTGAACGGCCGTCCCGGCTATATCAACTTCCTCGACGCCCTCAACTCCTGGCAGCTCGTCAAGGAGCTCAAAGAGGCGACCGGCCTTCCCTCCGCCGCCTCCTTCAAGCACGTCTCCCCCGCCGGCGCGGCCGTGGGTCTGCCGCTGAGCGACGTGGACAGACGCATCTACTTCGTCGACGACGACGCCGAGCTCTCCCCCATCGCCTGCGCCTACATCCGCGCCCGCGGCGCCGACCGGCTCTGCTCCTACGGCGACTGGGCCGCGCTCAGCGACGTCTGCGACGCCGCCACCGCCGCCTATCTCAAGGACGAGGTCTCCGACGGCGTGATCGCCCCGGGCTACACCGAGCAGGCGCTCGCCATCCTCAAGACCAAGAAGAAGGGCAACTACAACGTCGTGCAGATCGACCCCGACTACGTCCCCGCGGCGCAGGAGCAGAAGGACGTGTTCGGCGTGACCTTCGAGCAGGGCCACAACAATTTCAAAATCGACGAGGCCCTGCTGCAAAACATCGTGACCGAGAATAAAGCGCTGCCCGAGCAGGCGAAGATCGACATGATCGTCGCGCTCATCACGCTCAAATACACCCAGTCCAACTCCGTCTGCTACGTCAAGGACGGCCAGGCCATCGGCGTCGGCGCGGGCCAGCAGAGCCGCATCCACTGCACCCGTCTCGCCGGCCAGAAGGCCGACAACTGGTACCTGCGCCAGCACCCGAAGGTGCTCGGACTGCAGTTTGTGGACGGTATCCGCCGCCCCGACCGCGATAACGCCATCGACGTCTACACCTCCGACGAATACGACGACGTGCTGCGCGACGGCGAGTGGCAGCGGGTGTTCAAGGTCAGGCCCGAAGTGCTGACTGCGGAAGAGAAAAAGGCGTGGATCGCCACCCAGCGCGGTGTGACCTGCGGCTCCGACGCCTTCTTCCCCTTCGGCGACAACGTCGAGCGCGCCCGCAAGTCCGGCGTGCAGTACATCGCCGAGCCCGGCGGCTCCATCCGTGACGACCACGTGATCGCAACCGCCGACAAATACGGAATGGTCATGGCCTTCACCGGCATGCGCCTGTTCCACCATTAAGGAGAACGACATGAAGGTTCTGGTGGTTGGCGGAGGCGGGCGTGAGCACGCCGTCGTCAAGAAACTGAAAACGAACCCGGAAATCAGCGAGATCTTTGTTCTGCCCGGCAACGGCGGCATCGCAAGGGACGCGACCTGCGTCCCCATCGCCGCGAAGGACATCGCGTCCATCGTGAGCTTTGCCGAAGCAAACGCCGTCGACTACGCCGTGGTCACCCCGGACGACCCGCTGGTGCTCGGCTGCGTGGACGCGCTCGAGGAGATCGGCGTGCCCTGCTTCGGGCCACGCGCCGCCGCCGCGCACATCGAGGGCAGCAAGGTCTTTGCCAAGGCGCTCATGAAGAAGTACGGCATCCCCACCGCCTCGTACGAGAGCTTTGACGACATGGACAAGGCCCTCGCCTACCTCGACGCCGCCCCCGTCCCCACGGTCGTCAAGGCCGACGGGCTCGCGCTCGGCAAGGGCGTCATCATCGCCCGCACCCGCGAGGAGGCGAAGCAGGCCGTGACGGAGATGATGCGCGATCACAAGTTCGGCAGGAGCGGCGAGCAGATCGTGATCGAGGAATTCCTTGAGGGGCCGGAGGTCTCCGTCCTCGCCTTCACCGACGGGAAGACGCTCGTGCCCATGGTCTCCTCCATGGACCACAAGCGCGCCGGCGACCGCGATACCGGTCTCAACACCGGCGGCATGGGCACCGTCGCCCCGAACCCCTATTATACCGAAGCCGTGGCGCAGCGCTGCATGGAGGAGATCTTCCTCCCCACTGTCAAAGCCATGAACGCCGAGGGCCGCCCCTTCAAGGGCTGCCTGTATTTCGGCCTGATGCTCACGAAGGACGGCCCGAAGGTCATCGAGTACAACTGCCGCTTCGGCGACCCGGAGACACAGGTGGTGCTGCCGCTGCTGGAGAGCGATCTGTTCACTGTCATGCGCGCCGTGACCGAGGAGCGTCTCGCGGACGTGGAAGTAAAGTTTGCCGGCAGGTCCGCCTGCTGCGTGATCCTCGCCTCGAAGGGCTACCCCGAGCACTACGAGAAGGGCTTCCCGCTTGAGATCCCCGAGGCGATCGCCGATCAGGTCTTTGTGGCGGGCGCCGCGCGGAAGGACGGCGCGCTCGTCACGAACGGCGGCCGCGTCGTCGGCTGTACCGCCGTGGCGGACACCCTGCCGCAGGCTGTTGAGGGCGCGTACCGGCTCGCCTCTCAGGTCAGGTTCGACAATTCGTACTGCCGCAGCGACATCGGACAGCGCGCCCTGCTCGCGCTTGGGGAGGCTTGAAATGGTATACAGAGTCTATGTGGAAAAAAAGCCGGGGCTTGACAACGAGGCCCGCGCGCTGCTGAACGACGCGAGAGGCCTGCTCGGCATCGAGGGACTCGAGCGCGTGCGCCTTTTCAACCGCTACGACGCGGAGAACATCAGCCCGGAGCTCTTCGACTACGCGATCCGCACCGTCTTTTCCGAGCCCCAGCTCGATCTCGCGAGCGCGGAGCTCGACTGCGGGGACGCGGCGGTCTTCGCCGTGGAGTACCTGCCCGGCCAGTTTGACCAGCGCGCCGACTCCGCCGCCCAGTGCATCCAGATCATCTCCCAGGGCGAGCGCCCGCTGATCCGCTCCGCCAAGGTCTACGCGCTCTACGGAACGCTCTCCGACGAGAACCTTGCGGAGATCAGGAAATACGTCATCAACCCCGTGGAGGCCAGAGAGGCGTCGCTGACGCTGCCCGAGACCCTGGCTGCGGATTACGCCATTCCGACCTCCGTCGCGACCCTTACGGGCTTCAACGCCCTCAGCCGGACGGGTCTGGAGGATTTCGTCCGGGACTACGGTCTTGCCATGGACGCGGACGACATCGCCTTCTGCCAGCAGTATTTCCGCAGCGAAGGCCGCGAGCCCACCATCACCGAGATCCGCGTGCTGGACACCTACTGGTCCGACCACTGCCGCCACACCACCTTCAACACCGTCATTGACGAGGTGCGCTTGGAAGCTCCCCTGCTGGAGAAGGCCTATCAGGACTATCTCCGGACGCGCGAGGCGCTCGGCCGCTCCAAGCCTGTGTGCCTCATGGATCTGGGCACGATCGCCGCGAAGGCGCTCAAGAAAGCCGGAAAGCTCGACAAGCTCGACGAGAGCGAGGAGATCAACGCCTGCACCGTCAAGATCGACGTCACGGTCGACGGCAGGACCGAGCCGTGGCTGCTGCTGTTTAAAAACGAGACCCACAACCACCCCACCGAGATCGAACCCTTCGGCGGCGCGGCCACCTGCATCGGCGGCGCGATCCGCGATCCGCTCTCCGGCCGCTCCTACGTCTACGGCGCGATGCGCGTCACCGGCGCGGCCGATCCTCTGGTCCCGGTCAGCGAGACCATCCCCGGCAAGCTCCCCCAGCGTAAGCTGGTCACCACCGCCGCGGCGGGCTATTCCTCCTACGGCAACCAGATCGGCCTTGCCACCGGCATCGTCGACGAGCTCTACCACCCCGGCTACGCGGCCAAGCGCATGGAGATCGGCGCGGTCATCGCCGCGGCTCCCGCGGAGAACGTGCGCCGTGAAGTCCCCGCTCCCGGCGACGTGGTCATTCTTCTCGGCGGCAGCACCGGGCGCGACGGTATCGGCGGCGCCACCGGCTCCTCCAAGGCCCACAACGCCCACTCCGTGGAGACCTGCGGGGCCGAGGTGCAAAAGGGCAACGCCCCCGAGGAGCGCAAGCTCCAGCGCCTGTTCCGAAACGGCGACGCCTGCCGGATGATCAAGCGCTGCAACGACTTCGGCGCGGGCGGCGTGTCCGTCGCGATCGGCGAGCTGGCCGACGGCCTTGCCATCGACCTCAACGCCGTCCCCAAAAAATACGAAGGCCTGGACGGCACGGAGCTTGCCATCAGCGAAAGCCAGGAGCGCATGGCCGTCGTCGTCGAGGAAAAGGACGTGGACGCCTTCCTCGCGCTTGCGGCCGAGGAGAACCTGCAGGCCTGTCCCGTGGCCGTCGTGCAGGCGGAGCCCCGGCTCGTCATGCGCTGGAACGGCAGGACGATCGTGGACCTGAGCCGCGCTTTTCTCGATACCAACGGCGCCGCGAAGCACATCACCGCCGTCGCCGCCGCGCCCGTCGACTACGACTGCAAAATCACCGGCGGCTTTGCCGAGAACATCCGAGTCATGGCCGCCGACCTCAACTGCTGCTCCAAGCGCGGGCTGAGCGAGCGCTTCGACTCCACCATCGGTGCGGGCAGCGTGCTGATGCCCTTCGGCGGCAGGCGGCAGCACACGCCGGTGCAGGCCATGGTGCAGAAGATCTCGGTGGAGAAAAAGCATACCGAGGACTGCTCCCTGATGGCCTGGGGCTACAATCCCTTCATCAGCGACAAGAGCCCCTATCACGGCGCCTATCTCGCCGTCGTGGAATCCGTCTGCAAGCTGATCGCCACAGGCGCTGCGTTTGAGGACGTCTATCTGAGCTTTCAGGAATACTTCGAGCGGCTGGGCAAGGACCCCGTAAGCTGGGGCAAGCCCCTCGCCGCGCTGCTGGGCGCGTTTGAGGCGCAGATGGGCCTCGGCGTCGCCGCCATCGGCGGCAAGGACTCCATGAGCGGTTCGTTCGAGAACATCCACGTCCCCCCCACGCTCTGCTCCTTTGCCGTTACTACCGCGAAGACCGGCGATATCGTCTCCCCTGAGTTCAAGGCGGCGGGCCACAGGCTGATCCGCATCGCCCCGGAGAAGGACGAGAGCGGCCTTCCCGGAGCGGACTCCCTCATCCGCGTCTTTGCTCAGGTCACCGGACTGCTGCGCGCCGGCAAGGCCTTCGCCTGCTACACCCCCGGTCTCGGCGGCGTCAGCGAGGCGGTCATGAAGATGGCCTTCGGAAACGGCTTCGGCTTCCGCTTTTCGGAGGAGCTGAGCAGGGAGCAGCTCTTCGGTTACGATTACGGCGCTTTCCTGCTTGAGGTGGGTGCCGACACCCCCGGCATGTGCATCGGCACGATCACGGACGACGGCGCCTTCACGCAGGGCGCGGAGTCCGTTGACGCCGACGAGCTGCTCGCGATCTACGAAAACAAGCTCGAGAGCGTCTATACCTGCAACATCCCGACGCCGGCAGGGCCTGTGGAGACCTTCTCTTATGCGGCGAAGAGCCGTCCCGTCCCCGCCGTCAAGACCGCGAGGCCGCGCGTGCTGATCCCCGCCTTTCCCGGCACCAACTGCGAATACGACAGCGCCAAGGCCGTCCGGGACGCGGGCGCGGAGCCGGAGATCCTTGTGGTCAACAATCTCAGCGCCGACGGCATCGCCCGCAGCGTGGAGCGCTTCGCCGAACGGCTCAAAGAGTCCCAGATGATCTTCATCCCCGGCGGCTTCTCCGGCGGCGACGAGCCGGACGGCTCCGGCAAGTTCATCACGGCCTTCTTCCGCGCCGACGCGGTCAAAGAGGGCGTGGCGGCGCTGCTTGAGCGGCGCGACGGCCTGATGTGCGGCATCTGCAACGGCTTCCAGGCCCTGATCAAGCTCGGCCTCGTGCCCTTCGGCAAAATCATCGACACGGACGAGAGCTGCCCGACCCTGACCTTCAACACCATCGCGCGCCACCAGAGCCGCATCGTGCGCACCCGCATCGCCTCCAACAAATCCCCCTGGCTCGCGCTGACCGAGGTCGGCGAGATTTACAGCGTCCCCATCTCCCACGGCGAGGGTCGCTTCCTCGCGAGCGAGGAGACGGTCCGCCGCCTTGCGGCGAACGGCCAGATCGCCACGCAGTACGTGGATCTCGACGGGGCGGCCAGCATGGACGTGCACTTCAATCCCAACGGCTCGCTGTACGCGATCGAGGGCATCACCTCCCCGGACGGCCGCGTCTTCGGCAAGATGGGGCATTCCGAGCGCATCGGCAGCAATCTGTACAAGAACGTTCCCGGCAATTACGACATCCGCATGTTTGAAGCAGCGGTCAAATATTTCCGTTAAAGGAGACGCATCATGGCTTACAAAACCGATATCGAGATCGCCCAGGAATGCAGCATGCAGCCCATCACCGAGATCGCGGCGCGGGCGCACGTTGCCGAACGCTATCTGGAGCAGTACGGCCGCTGGAAGGCCAAGGTCGATCCCGCCCTGCTGCGTGAGACCGACCGCAAAGACGGCAGGCTCATCCTTGTGACCGCCATCACGCCCACCCCGGCCGGCGAGGGCAAGACCACCACCACGATCGGCCTCGCCGACGGTCTTCGGCGCATCGGCAAGGACGTTGTCGTCGCACTGCGCGAGCCCTCCCTCGGCCCTGTGTTCGGCATCAAGGGCGGAGCGGCCGGCGGCGGTTACGCGCAGGTCGTGCCCATGGAGGACATCAACCTCCACTTTACCGGCGACTTCCACGCCATCGGCGCTGCCAACAACCTGCTGGCCGCCATGCTCGACAATCACATCCAGCAGGGCAACGCCCTGAACATCGACCCCCGAAAGATCACCTGGAAGCGCTGCGTGGACATGAACGACCGCCAGCTTCGCTTCGTGGTGGACGGTCTCGGCGGCAAGGCCAACGGCACGCCGCGCGAGGACGGCTTCGACATCACGGTCGCAAGCGAGATCATGGCCGTTTTCTGCCTCTCCTCCTCCATCACCGATCTCAAGGAGCGCCTCGGGCGCATCATCGTGGGCTACACCTACGATGACAAGCCCGTCACCGCCGGGGACCTCAAGGCCGTCGGCGCCATGGCGGCGCTCTTGAAGGACGCGCTCAAGCCCAATCTGGTGCAGACGCTCGAGGGCACGCCCGCCTTCGTGCACGGCGGCCCCTTCGCCAACATCGCACACGGCTGCAACAGCGTGATGGCCACCCGCATGGCCCTGAAAATGGGCGATTACACCGTGACCGAGGCAGGCTTCGGCGCAGATCTCGGTGCGGAAAAGTTTCTGGACATCAAGTGCCGCGCCGCCGGTCTCAAGCCCGACGCAGTCGTCATCGTCGCCACGGTGCGCGCGCTGAAGATGCACGGCGGCCTCCCGAAGAACGCGCTGGGCAGCGAGGATCTGGGTGCGCTCGAAAAGGGCATCCCCAACCTGCTGCGCCATGTGTCCAACATCAAGAACGTGTACGGTCTGCCCTGCGTCGTCGCGGTCAACCGCTTCCCCACCGACACGGACGGGGAAATCGATTTCATCATCCGCAAATGCCGCGCGCTCGGCGTGAACACCGTGCTCTCCACCGTCTGGGCGGAAGGCGGCAAGGGCGGCGAGGCGCTTGCGCGCGAGGTCGTGCGGCTCTGCGAGGAGGAAAAGGGCAACTTCCGCTTCTCTTACGAGCTCGACGGCAGCATTGAGGAAAAGATCCGTGCCGTCGTCACGCGCGTCTACGGCGGAAAAGACCTTGCGATCCTCCCCGCCGCGCAGAAGCAGATCGATCAGCTCACCGCGCTGGGCTTCGACCGGCTCCCGATCTGCGTGGCCAAGACCCAGTACAGCTTCTCCGACGATCCGCAAAAGCTCGGCGCTCCCGAGGGCTTCACCGTCACGGTCAAAAACGTGAAGGTCTCCGCGGGCGCAGGCTTCGTGGTGGTGCTGACCGGCGACATCATGACGATGCCGGGTCTCCCCCGCGTCCCCGCCGCCGAGAAGATCGACGTGGACGAGAACGGGCGCATCAGCGGCCTGTTCTGATCCGAATCGGCCGGAAGCAGACATAAAAAATTGCAGGAAAGCACAGGCTTTCCTGCAATTTTTATAGGGAATTATCTTACTTCATGCCGTTCTCGTAGGCCTCGATCATCTTCTTGACCATCTGGCCGCCGACGGAACCGGCCTGGCGGCTGGTGAGCTCGCCGTTGTAACCGTTCTTCAGGTTCACGCCGACCTCAGCGGCTGCCTCCATCTTGAACTTGTCCATCGCCTCACGGGCAGCGGGGTTCACGAGATGATTGCTGTTGTTCGTAGACATTGTTTGCATCTCCTTTTCTTCAGATTGGGTTTCAGCCCGTGCTTATCTTTTGCCGATCTGACGGAGATATACAAAATCGATCTGGAAACTTTTTCAGCAAAAATATGCGTATTCGCCCAATCAATCCGCCGGATCGAGCTTTGCGCGGAACGAGATCGCGCGCGGCGTCGCCATGCCGTCGAACTGCACGAGGTGGGCGCCCTTTTCCGTGTCGATCTCCACGACCGTCCCCTCGCCCAGCACCGCGTGGCGCACGCGCTGACCGACGGCAAAGCTGCCCGTCCGCTCCTCCTGCGGCAGAAAGCGCTCGCTCACGGCGATATACTCCCGCGCCTCACGGATCAGCCCTTCCCGCGGCGGCGCGGTGTATTCCATATGCTCCGCTCCCACGTCCAGCAGAAAGCGGGACGGATAGCGCGGTGAACCGTCCAGATTGCGCCCCTCCGCCTCGGAGAGAAAGAGCCGCTTCTCCGCGCGCGTCATCGCCACAAAGGCAAGCCGCCGCTCCTCTTCCATGCCGGGCAGCGTCTTCGTTTTGCGTGAGGGAAACACGCCCTCGTTCATCCCACAAAGGAACACGTAGGGAAACTCCAGCCCCTTGGCGGCGTGCACAGTCATGAGCCTGAGCTTCTCAGGCGCGTCGGCCGCGTCGGCATTCGTAAAAAGCGCGATATGCGCCAGATAGTGCGCGGGCGTCGCCTCTTCGCCGCAGGTGGCCTCATAATCCCGGATGGATTGCTTGAGCTCCGCCAGATTGTCGAGCCGCTCCTGGCTGCCCTCGGTACGAAGCATCTCCTCGTAGCGGCTCTCGTCCAGCAGCGCCGACAGAAGCTCCGAGATCTGCCGTTCCCCGCTTTCCGCGCCAAAGCGCTCGACCAGGCGCACGAACGGTTTCGCTTTCGTGCCGCGGAAGCGCTCGTCGTCGAGCAGCCCGCGCAGCGCCTGATACAGCGTGCAGCCATGCGCCGCGGCGTATTCCTCCAGCAGCTTCATGCGGCTCACGCCGATGTTGCGCTTGGGGACGTTCACGATGCGCCGGAACGAGAGATCGTCCTGCAGGACGACCATGCGCAGATAGCTCAGCGCGTCCTTGATCTCCGCGCGGGCGAAAAACTGCACGCCGCTGTAAATTGTGTACGGGATCTTCCGCTTCTGCAGCACCTCCTCCACCGGCCTCGTCAGGTAATGGGCGCGGTAGAGCACCGCCATCTCCCCGTATCCGACGCCCCGGTCGTGCAGCTCGCCGGCCTGCCATGCGATCCATTCGGCCTCCGCGTCCGCCGTGGGCGCGTGGTGGCAGAGGACGCTCTCCCCCGCCGGCAGGACGGGGCGCAGCTCCTTTTTGATCCGGTTCCGGTTCTTCGCGACCAGGGCGTTGGCCGCCGCGAGGATCTGCGGCGTGGAGCGGTAGTTTTCCATCATATAGACGGTCTTTGCCGAGGGATATTGCTTGTCAAAATCCAGCAGATACTTCACGTTAGCGCCGCGCCAGGTATAGATGGTCTGGTCCGGGTCGCCCACAATGAACAGATTCCTGTGATAGTCGCAGAGCACCTCCATCAGCCGGTATTGCAACTGGTCGATGTCCTGAAACTCGTCGATCATGATGTACGCAAGGCGCTTCTGCCACTTGAGCCGGATCTCGGCGTTCTGTTCAAAAATATAGAGCGTGAACTTGATGAGATCGTTGTAATCCAGCCCGAAGCATTTCTTTTGCTGGTAGAGGTAGCCGAAAAATATGATATCCTCCGCCGAGACCGCCTGCAGGTATTTGTCGCGCAAGGCGTCCAGCGACATCTGGATCAGATCGAGATAGTATTCCGGCCGCTGGAAGAGCTTCTGGATCTCGATCATGTCGCGGGCATGGGAAAAGGTCATGTCCCGCAGCGTGAGCCCGCGCTCCTCGTAGACGGCGCGGAGCATGGCGTCGATGTCCGAATTGTCCAGCACCAGAAAGCTCTTCGGGTACTGCACGGCGTGGCTGTCCTCCTGCAGAACGGAGACGCAGAAGCCGTGAAAGGTGTTGATAAAGCCGGTATCGTTGTCCCCCGTCAGGTTGTGGATGCGCTGGCGCATCTCGTTGGCGGCCTTGTTGGTGAAGGTCACGCAGAGGATATTGGCCGGAAGGATGCCCAGCTCATTGACGAGATAGGCAAAGCGGTGCGTCAGCGCGCGGGTCTTGCCGGAGCCCGCGCCCGCGATCACGCGCACGAAGCCCTCGGTCGTGGTGACGGCCTCGCGCTGCGCGGCGTTGAGAATTGTATCCCACATGCTCCTGCCCCCGTTCCTCTCAGCTCAGCACCTTGCCCAGCACCCGCAGCGGGAGCGCGGACGAGACGACGATATCCTCATACGCGGGGTTCAGCGAGTGCAGCTTCACCTGCCCGTCCTCGGCCACCAGCTTTTTCAGATACGCGTCCCCGTCATACAGGAAGATGCCGATCTCCCCGGACATGAGGCTGCGCTGCTGGCGGACCCAGATGGTCTGCCCGTCGTGATAGCGGGGCTCCATGCTGTTGCCCGCGATGCGTACGCCGAAGTGCGCCCCCTCGGGGACCTCGACACCGCACTCCATCATCTCGTAGTTCTCCCCGTCGAGGAACTGCCCGGTACCGGCGGACACCGCCAGATCGTACAGCGGCAGCACGCGCAGCGGCGCCTGCTCGATCGCACGAAACGCCTCGCTCCCGCGCAAAAGCCGCGCGTACTCCCGCAGACGCTTCTTTCCAAGTTCGTTGAGCCCTGTGCGCAGCTCGTCCGCCTCGCCCAGAAACTCCCCCAGCACGTCGTAAATCTTCAGCTCGCGGCAGAGCGCAAGAAACTGCTGCGCGTTCGGCAGCGTCTTGTCGCTCTCCCACTTGCTGACCGCGTGCTTGCTCACGAACACACCGTCGCGCGCAAGCCTTTCCGCCAGCTCTGCCTGCAGCAGGCCCTGTTCTTTTCTCTTCTTCTCCAGAATGCTGCCGATGCTCATGCTCGAAGCCCTCCGATCGCTCATTCAGCTATTTTACTAAATTATAATCGCCAGGCATGGAGAAGTCAAGCGTCTTTTCGACGCACCACTTCCCTTCTCTCCCCATAAGCTGGTACGAGGAGCATCCTCAATTCTTTCCTTGGGAGGAACCCATCTTGAACAGAAACGACAGCCGTTTCGGCAGTCTTCCGAGCTATGCGCCGCTGGCGGCGGCCTACGTCCCCATGCAAGAGAGCGCGGCCGACACCTATGAGACGCAGGAGGCACTCTACCGCGGCACCCTGTTTCCCGGACTGGACCTGCCGTTCAGAAACGTAGGGAACGACGGGCTTCCCTCCGGCCCCATGCAGGAGCTGATGGCCATTGACTTCGTTGCCGATGAGCTGGAGCTGTATCTGGACACGCACAGCGACGACCGGGAGGCTTTCGACATGTACCAGACCTTTCTGGCTCTCGGACGGGAGGCGCGCGAGCGCTATGCCCGCTCCTGCGGGCCGATCACCCAGCCGGATATGCTGGGCGCGGATCGCTATACCTGGCTGGGCAATCCCTGGCCCTGGGAATACTGCGCGGGGAGGGAGAGCTGAGCCATGTTCGTATATGAAAAGAAGCTGCAATACCCGGTCAGGATCAAAAACCCGAATCCCGCCCTGGCAAAATTCATCATCAGCCAGTACGGCGGCCCGGACGGCGAGCTCGGCGCGTCCATGCGCTACCTCAGCCAGCGCTATTCCATGCCCTATCCCGAGCTCAAGGGTCTGCTGACCGACATCGGCACGGAAGAGCTGGGGCATCTGGAGATGGTGGCGGCGGTCGTCCACCAGCTCACCAGAAACATGACCGAGGAGGAGGTCAGCCGCGCCGGCCTCGACGCCTACTTCGTCGATCACACCGCCGGCGTTTACCCCACCGCCGCCTCGGGCTTCCCGTGGTCGGCCGCCGGTATCGGCGTCAAAGGCGACGTGCTCGCCGACCTCAACGAGGACCTGGCTGCCGAGCAGAAGGCCCGCGTCACCTACGACAACATCCTGCGCCTTTCGGACGATCCGGACGTAAACAACGTGATACGCTACCTGCGGGAGCGCGAGATCGTCCACTACCAGCGCTTCGGCGAGGCGCTCCGCCTTGCCATGGATAAGATGGACCAGAAGAACCTGTACGCCGTAAACCCCTCCTTCGACCGATAAGATACGGCCGCCCGCATCGCGCGGGCGGCTGTTCCGCTTTTCCCGGCAGCGCGCTTTTTTCCGGTTGTGTATTTTCAGCGCCGATGCTATAATGAAAACAGAATCACGGCATACAGGAGGATACGAAATTGAACATCCACGAAAAGCTGATTTTACAGGATTGTCCCTTCTGCGGCGGCGCGGGACTGCTCGAGGAGGAGAACGGCTGGTGCTGGTATGTGATGTGCATGGACTGCGGCTCCCAGACGGCGGCCTTCGAGTACCGTACGCCTGAGGAACGTCAGGAAGCCGCCGGCAAGGCCGCCCATCTCTGGAACATCGGCAAGGTCGTGCGCGCCAATCCCAACGAGTGAGCGTCCGCCGCCCCCGCCTTCCGGGGCAGAAGCCTTTTCTTTTATTCTCATCAATGCAACAGATATACGTAGGAGGAGGGAGTTTTTTTGCAAGTGAGAGAGAATCTGATCAAGCTCTGCGAAAAAATCAACGACGGGCATTACAAGATCACGCCCGACTGCGCCGAGTACCGGGTTTTCGAGAAGTGGATCACGGACGAGCAGATCTCCGTAATGCTGGCGCTGACCAGTATGAAGCCGGCCTTTGTCCCCGTGATCGCCCGCAAGGCGGGCCTGTCCGTCAAGCGCGCCCGCGAGGTCCTGCACGAGATCACCGAGATCGGACTTGTGGTGCAGGTCATCGTCCCCAAGGTAGGGCTGGAGATCTATCTGCTGCCGCCCTACACCCCCGGCATTTTTGAATTCCTGCTGGTCAACGAGAAATTCTGCCTGGCACACCCCGAGATCGCCTATGCATTCCATCAGCACGCGACCACCAGCCAGATCGAGCACGCCCCCAACACCCCCATGGGCGCCGGCATCATGCGCGTCATCCCCATCGAGAGCGCCATCCCCGCCGACGCGCAGAAGATCGACAACGAGCGCTGCGATAAGTACATCGAGGACAACGATGGGCACATGAGCATCACGCCCTGCCAGTGCCGCCGCGTGCGCCGCCTCATGGGCGAGGGCGCGGGCGATCTGGACGAGGGCTACTGCATCTTCATGGGACACGTTGCGGATATGTTCAACCACACCGGCAAGGGCCGCCCCGTCTCCGTTTCCGAGGCCAAGGCGCTGATCCGGAAATGCGAAGAGCGCGGCTGCGTCCACCAGATCACCACGCTGCACCAGGGCGAGACCTTCGCTATCTGCAACTGCATGCCCGAAAGCTGCCTCGCGCTCGGCGCGACGCAGTATTACAACACCCCGGCCATGTCCAAGAGCAACTATGTGGCCGAGATCGACCAGGACAAGTGTGTGGCCTGCGGCCAGTGCACCGACCGCTGCGCCAACAACGCCATCCAGATGGGGCAGAAGCTCTGCGCCATCACGCCGATCGCGCATGAGCACAAGGAGCTTCCCGACGACATCGAGTGGACGCCCGAGCACTGGAACCCCGAGCACCGCACCAACCGCGAGTACATCGCGCCCGAGGGCACCGCGCCCTGCAAGACCGCTTGCCCCGCACATATCGCCGTACAGGGCTATCTGAAGCTCGCCGCGCAGGGCAGATATCTCGAGGCGCTGGCGCTCATCAAGAAGGAGAATCCCCTGCCCGCCGTCTGCGGCCGCATCTGCAACCGCAAGTGCGAGGAAGCCTGCACCCGCGGCAGCCTCGACCGCGCCGTCGCCATCGACGAGGTCAAGAAATTCATCGCGGACAGGGAGCTCGACCGCGACACCCGCTTCGTACCCAAGAAGCTCTACGATTACAGCGACAAGAAGGTCGCCGTCATCGGCGCCGGCCCCGCGGGCCTGAGCTGCGCCTATTTCCTCGCCGCCGACAATTACAGGGTCACCGTGTTTGACAAGAACCCGCTGCCCGGCGGTATGCTGCGCTACGGCATTCCCTCCTTCCGTCTGGAGCGCACCGTCCTGGACGCCGAAATCGACGTTCTGAAGGAGCTGGGCGTGATCTTCCGCTGCGGCGTGGAGGTCGGAAAAGACGTCAGCATCCAACAGCTCCGCGAGCAGGGCTTTGACGCGTTCTACCTCGCCGTCGGCGCGCAGAAATCGGCCGCGATGGGGATTCCCGGCGAAGATCTCAAGGGCGTCTGGGGCGGCATCGACTTTTTGCGCGAGGTCAACAGCGGCGCCCGTCCCGCCATCGGCAGGAAGGCGGTCGTCGTAGGCGGCGGCAACGTCGCCATGGACGTGGCGCGCACCGCCGTACGCCTCGGCGCGGACGTGACGGTCGCCTACCGCCGGAAGGAAAGCGATATGCCCGCCGATCCCGACGAGGTTGCCGAGGCCAGGGCCGAGGGCGTGAAGTTCCTCTTCGAACATAAGCCTGTCGCCATTGAGGGCAGGAACAGCAAGGTCGCCGCCCTCCTCTGCGAGGGAGACAAGCGCGTCAAGTGCGACGCAGTGCTCGCCGCGATCGGCCAGCGCATTGAGCTCGGCGGGCTCAATCTCGGTGAACTGCAATGTGACGAGAAGGGCCGCATCCAGGCGGACAGCGTCACCTATCAGACCGCGCAGCCGGATATCTTCGCGGGCGGCGACGCCCATACCGGTCCCAAGTTTGCCATCGACGCGATCGCGCAGGGCAAACAGGCCGCGATCTCCATCCACCGCTTCGTCCATCCCGGCCAGAGCCTCGTCATCGGCCGCGACCGCCTCAGCTACCGCGCCTTCGACCTGGAGAACGTGAACTTCGACACCGTCCGGCGCAGCGCCGATCCCGCTCCGCGGCAGGTGCCCGGTAAGGACGAAAAGAAGGCTTCCACCTTCCGCGACGACCGCCGGACCTTCACCGAGGAGCAGCTCAAGGCCGAGACGGCCCGCTGCCTCGGCTGCGGCGCCTCCTTCGTGGACCCCAACAAGTGCCTCGGCTGCGGCGTCTGTACGACGCGCTGCAAGTTCGACGCGATCCACCTCAAAAAGCGCACCTTCGAGGAGAGCATTGATTACTTCGACCGTCCCAAGGTGCTGCCCGTGTTTATCGCAAACCGCGAGCGCAACATCCGCATCCGCAAGCAAAACCAGGGCTGAGCCCGCTCTGAAAAACACAAAAACGGCCGGGAAGCATTTCCCGGGCGCTTCAGACCGTAGACAAACCCGTTACTGGCTTATGCCGGTAGCGGGTTTGCTGCGTAGATATTGAAAAAATCGGTAAGGAAGTCCAAAACGAACTGAAAAAGCGAGGGAATAGGGCGGGTTTTCCACCGCTTTTTTGCTAACTTTATGAGATTTAGGCATGCGTAGGTAAGGGCAGCCTTGTCATAGTAATACGCTGTATATCCGCCCGCCGTGTCCGTGTACAGCAGAAGATTCCCGCAGCCATCCCATTCGTAGCTGCTTACGACGCCGGCCATGTCCGTTTTCTCAATCAGCCTGCCTGCGAGGTCGTAGCGGTACTGCGTGTAAGACCCATCCGGCTCGGTCAGGCTGGTGACGCGGCTCATACAGTCGTAGGTGTAGGTCGTGGTACCCTCCGGGCCGCCGACGCAGAGGAGATTCCCCGCCGCGTCGTAGCGGTACGTAACGCGCTCTCCGCCGCCCGTGACGCTGCTTATTCTCCCGCAGGCATCATAAGTATAGCGGGTTTCGCTGCCGTCCGCAAGCCGTTCCGAGACCAGATTGCCGTTGAGGTCGTAAGTGTAGCTCGTCACATTCCCCAGCGCGTCGGTGAGGGTAAGGATACGGCCGCGGCCATCGTAGGTCGCGGTGGCGGTGTTGCCGTTCGCGTCCGTCGCGGAGACGAGGTTGCCGCCGTTCGTCCAGCCGTCCGGGCTGAGCGTCAGGTTCACCACGGCGGGCGGGAGCGTGTCGCGCCATACGGGAAGCGCACAGGCTTCCCCGACGTTTCCGGCCAGGTACACCGCGCGCAGGCGCAGCGTATGCTCGCCGTCCGCGAGCGCGGAGAGGTCGAGCGTGAAGCCGACACGCTCCTTGTCCGTCAGGCCGGTCGGGAGATAGTCCCCGTCGTCAAAGGCGTATTCCACCCTCGCAAGCTCCGTCAAGTCCGTGACGCCGCTCCAGGTGAGCGCCGCCTTGTCCGCGCTGCTCCAATCGTCCGGCGTGATCGCGGCTTCCGGGGCGCTGGGCGGCGTGCGGTCGATGAAGAGCTGCGCGCCCTTTTCCGCGCCATGGAGCCGGGTCCTGCCCGCCGCTCTTTCCTCCGCCGTGGGCCAGATCCCTTTGTTTTCCGTTGACCAGTAGCTTCCGCTTCCGGCGGGGAACAGCTCGTACTCCTCGCCGTTGAACACGGCAAGCGTATACGACTCCGCACCGGGCATCGGCGTCCAGCTGAGCTCCACATAGCCCGTCGCTCCGTCCGCGTTTTGATGCGCGTGGAGCTGAACGTCCGCGTCCTGCACGCTCTCGTTTGAGACCGGCGTATATGTGATTACGTAATATGCGGGAAACGAAGCCTGCGCCGAGCTGAGGTCGAGGTCGCCGATCCGTCAGCATTATGGGTATAGACAACACCGGCGATTTCTTCCGTCAAGACCCCCGGGCCCTCGGCGCAGGCCAGCGGGCTTGCCTGAACCAGCAGCACAAGCGCCAGCATCCCCGCAAATAGCCGTTTGAGTGGTTTCATCTGTCCACATCCTTTTCCTTCGTTTCAGCAACCCGCGATTACTCTATGTAAAAAGGTATCCGCTGTTTGTCTGATCTTCAACTCTTCGGCACATTTGGTGCTTTTCCGGCGCATTTGGTTTTTCACTTTATCTGAATTGCTGAAGAAAGGCTCTCGCTTGCTTATCTCGCATGGCAGACCGGTTTTATTCATCAAGCTTATCGTCAAGCTTATATGATATTAACTGAAATGTCTGAACGCCGTTATTGTCATACGGTTTTAGTACGGCAACACCGGAGGCCTCCTGTATAAGCTCCGCTCGTTTCTCTGCTTCGCTTGCTGTCAAATGATAATATCTGTTTTCAACACCATCATCGTTCATATATTGCGTGACATCCAGTTTATAATTATGACCTGCTGACCGAGAAAATGTGTCAATGTGTGACAAATGAGGTATCCGCCCTCGATCGCGCAATTCCTCACAGCCCTAAAATGATTGCTTCAAACATAAACAAAGAACAAAAACGACTAAAAGACCCCTATAAATAGGGATCTTTTAGTCGTCGATCACGTATCTTTCGCAATCATTATTCTGAGTAATGATTGCTATTTCAACAAAACCAAGGATATCGTTAAACTTCGTAACGTCAGATTATTGTGAATTATACGCACTTAAATCTTGGCACTTTGGGAACGCTTTTTTGAATTTCTCAACGACTTCTTTATTTGTGCTGAGAAGAAGGACGCATGAACTGTCCCATGGTACGATTTCCATCGTTGCAAGAGGATGCTGAATGGAGGGAGGATTTTTCCAAAAGCCTTCATATCCATTTGACTCCGGAAGCGGATATTTCAGAATCTCATCAAGCGGAATACTTTTTTCAAATCCGGAAAGGACACCCCAAATCCATTGAGAATCGTCTTCCGAAATAATTTTTGTAAGTTCTTCTCCGGATAGAAAGTAGTAATCCGGTGCAGAAATCGCTATCGGCTTTCCGTCTTCGTGCTTCCAATGCACACTCGTATTGAGCGCATCTAATCTGCTGCTATGGGCAACGATTTCGGTATCTGTAATCAGCCAATTGTACTCAATCTGCATGTTTTCAATAGCGTCGAGAACAGATTTGAGATAGGTATAATAGCGGCAGCTCTCCTTGTCAATTACACCATAAACCATGCGCTCTCCTCCGATCATAATCTTTCTTAAAATGATAACAGAAAAGCAATAGGATTGCTACTGTTAAAATAGCAATCCTATTCTGGCTAAAGATTGCTATTATATCAAATCAAAGGAAATCGTTAGATTTCGTAACGTCTCAGCCAAACTCCCTTATGACTTCAATCAATCCAATTATATGACTGTTGAAAGTCGGCAGTTCTTCAGCAGGAATCCACAGTTCCTGATGCACATGATTGCCAACAGTATGAACATCAAATTGCCCGATGTATTCGTCATCCAAGGTGAACCGTGTTACATAGCCTTTTTTATCGCCTGTTTTGGTGTTCCATTTCTCCGCTATCTCGCATGCGTATTCTTCATTCAATACAGGATAAAAAATGGGGTCTGTTCGGCATTATTCCTGCCTGTGCTCTCGGCATCGCTTCACCTCTCTGTATGTACGGCACAATTCCGATCGCTGCATCCTTCCGGCAGCAGGGATACCGGCTGAAACCCGTGCCACCCTCGGCACCCTCTCGCCGGAACTGGTATCGGAAGCATACGTTTATGAATTTATTACAAGGTGGCGCGAAACCTTTGAGAAACTGGACCTTTCGTTCTTCGAAATCACCACCGGGATGGCCTTCCGCTGGTTTGCCGATGAAAAAGTGGACGTAGCGGTAATCGAAGTGGGCCTGGGCGGCCGGCTGGACAGCACCAACATCATCCGCCCGGACCTGTCGGTCATCACCTCCATCGGACTGGACCACTGCCAGTTGCTGGGTCATACCCGGGCGGCCGTCGCCGGCGAGAAAGCCGGCATCATCAAACCGGGTATCCCCGCCCTTTGTGGCGAGGACGATGCGGAAACCGCCCCGGTCTT
>ONOL01000040.1 GCA_900319465.1 uncultured Eubacteriales bacterium
CGGGTCGGGGCGAACTCGCCCAGCTTGTGACCGACCATATCCTCGGTGACATACACGGGAACGTGACGGCGGCCGTCGTGAACGGCGATGGTGTGTCCGACGAAGGACGGGAAGATCGTGGAGGAACGGCTCCAGGTCTTGACGACCTGCTTGCTGCCGCTCTTGTTCATCTCATCGACTCTCTTCAGCAGCTCGGGAGCGGCGAAGGGGCCTTTCTTAATGCTTCTGCTCATTTACGATTCCCTCCTTACTTAGCGTTGCGGCGCTTGACGATGAACTTATCGGTGGCGTTCTTCGTCTTGCGGGTCTTGTAACCAAGCGCGGGCTTGCCCCAAGGAGTGACAGGGCCGGGACGGCCGACCGGGGATTTGCCCTCGCCGCCGCCGTGGGGGTGGTCAACGGGGTTCATAACGGAGCCGCGCACCGTGGGACGGATGCCCATGTGGCGTTTGCGGCCGGCCTTGCCGATGTGGACGTTGGCGTGGTCGATGTTGCCGACCTGGCCGATGGTGGCGAAGCAGTCCAGACGGACCTTGCGCATCTCACCGGAGGGGAGGCGGACGGTGGCCATGTCGTTTTCCTTGGCCATCAGCTGGGCGGCGACGCCGGCGCTGCGGACGAGCTGGGCGCCCTTGCCGGGGTAGAGCTCGATGTTGTGGATCACGGTGCCGACGGGGATGTTCTGCAGAGGCAGGGCGTTGCCGGCCTTGATGTCGGCCGCGGTGGAGGACAGCACGCTGTCGCCCACGTTCAGGCCGACCGGCGCCAGGATGTAGCGGCGCTCGCCGTCAGCGTACTCAACGAGAGCGATGAACGCGCTGCGGTTGGGGTCGTACTCGAGGCGGATGACCTTGCCCTCGACGTCCAGCTTGTTGCGCTTGAAGTCGATGACGCGGTACTTCTGGCGGTTGCCGCCGCCCTGGTGGCGGACGGTGATGCGTCCGTAGCTGTTGCGGCCGGAGTTCTTCTTGAGGACCTCGACGAGGGACTTCTCAGGCCTGGCGTGCTTGTCAACACCGTCAAAGCCGGAGACGGTCATGTGACGCCGGGAAGGGGTAGTAGGTCTGTAAGTTTTGATAGCCATTCTTTCTTCCTCCCTTAAACCATGCCTTCAAAGAGCTCAATGTTCTTGGAGTCGGCACTGAGCTTCACGACGGCCTTCTTCCAGGAGGCGGTCTTGCCCATGGGGTAAGCGCCCTGACGCTTGGCCTTGCTGCGGACGTGCTCGGTGGTAACCTTGATGACGGTCACGCCGAAGATCTCCTCGATCGCCTTCTTGATCTCGATCTTGTTGGCGTCCTTGGCAACTTCAAACGCGTACTTCTTGATGTCCAGGTCTTCCATGGACTGCTCGGTGATGATGGGGCGGATGATAACATCGTATGCGGTCTTCATCAGGCGAACACCTCCTCGATCTTGGCAAGGGCAGCCTTGTCGACGACCAGCTTGCCGTTGGTGAGAATCATATAGGGGCTGAGGATGGTGGCGATCGTGGTGGAGACGCCGGCGATGTTGCGCGCGGACTTGACAACCTTCTCGTCCACATTCTCGGTGATGACAAGAGCCTTCTTCTCCACGCCGAGCTTGCCGAGGAACTCGGCAAAGGCCTTGGTCTTGATCTCGTCCATCTTCAGGCCGTCAACGACAACGATCTCGTTCTCGGCAGCCTTGGCGGACAGAGCAGACTTGAGCGCCAGTCTCTTGACCTTCTTGTTGAGGCTGTAACTGTAATCCCGGGGCTTGGGAGCAAACGCGACACCGCCGTGATACCACACGGGGGAGCCGGCATAGCCGGCGCGGGCGCGGCCGGTGCCCTTCTGGCGCCAGGGCTTCTTGGTGGTGTAGGAAACCTCACCCTTGGTGAGCGCGCTCTGGGTGCCCTGACGGCAATTGGCCAGGTGATTCTTGATGGAATCATGCAGAACGCTCTTGTTCGGCTCGATGCCGAAAATGGCCTCGGAGAGCTCGATCTCGCCGATCTTCTCGCCTGCCATATTGAAAACATTCGCTTTAGGCATTTATGCTGCTCTCCTTTCTTTACTTGGTACGGGCGGAAGCCTTCTGCGGGTTGACACGGGCGGAAGCCTTCTGCGGGTTGAGGCTGATGCCGGCGCCTTCGCCCTTCTTGACGGGCTGGGTCTTGGCGGTGCTCTTGATATACACGATGCTGCCCTTCGGGCCGGGGACGGCGCCGCGGATGGCGATCATGTTGAGCTCGGAATCGACCTTAACGATGTCGAGGTTCTGGACGGTGACCTGATCCACGCCCATGTGTCCGGCCTGCTTCTTGCCCGGGAAAATGCGGGAAGGATCGGTGCTGGAGCCCATGGAACCGGCGTGACGGTGAACGGGACCGCCGCCGTGGCTGGTGGGGGTACGGCCCTGGCCGAAGCGCTTGATGACGCCGGCGTAGCCCTTGCCCTTGCTGGTGCCGGTCACGTCGACCTTCTCGCCCTCGGCGAAAACGTCGGCCTTGACCACGTCGCCGACTTCCAGCTTGCTGCTGTCCTCGAGGCGGAACTCCTTGAGGTGCTTGACCATGCCCACGCCGGCCTTCTTCAGGTGACCCGCCTCAGGCTTGCTGAGCTTCTTCTCGGCCACTTCCTCGTAGCCGAACTGGACGGCCTCATAGCCTTCCTTTTCCTTGGTCATCTTGGACACGACCACGCAGGGGCCTGCCTCGATGACGGTGACCGGAATGACCTTGCCGGTCTCGTCGAAGATCTGCGTCATGCCGACCTTCTTGCCAATGATGGCTTTCTTCATTCTATTTCCTCCTAAAAGGTTATTGGTTGCCTCGCTTGGGTCCTGCCCAGAGGCTGGCAACTTAACCCGTCCACAGACGCAAGCTGTGGACCTTGGGTCATTTACTTTTTCAATCGCAAAACATATTTTGCAATTGAACACTCGCATTCATCGCAGCGGGCTCATGCCCGCCTTGGTCGATGCGAGGGCTCGCGCGGCTCGCCTCATGGTGTTTTTGAATTCCGTGAGGTTTACCGGCTTGGCGGTCCTTTTCCAAGGATGGGTTTGTCCTCAGAGCTTGATCTCGATCTCGACGCCGGCGGGGACTTCGAGGTTCATCAGCGCCTCGACGGTCTTCTGGGTGGGGGAGACGATGTCGATCAGGCGCTTGTGGGTGCGGCGCTCGAACTGCTCACGGCTGTCCTTGTACTTGTGGACGGCGCGCAGGATCGTGACGATCTCGGTCTTGGTGGGCAGGGGGATGGGGCCGGAGACCTTGGCATCGGTGCGCTTGGCGGCCTCGACGATGGTTTCGGCGGCCTTGTCGATGAGCTGGTGATCGTAAGCCTTCAGACGGATGCGGATCATGTTCTTGCTGGTGCTTGCCATTTGGTTTTTCTCCTTTTCGTACGTTTTTCCGGCGGCATTGGGTTCCGCCATTATGCGTACGGATGAAACCGTGTATTTCCTGTACACACAACCGTGCGTATCAGGCCGCGTCCGAAAAACAAACCGGCCATGCTGGCCGGCTTTCCTCCGGGCGCGCGATATACGCGTGTACCGGTTCGGTTTCAGCCGCCCGATTGTGTGCCGGAGCTTCCCCCGACACCGGACATACTCCACGGAAGTTACCTCGCTTCGCGAGCAATCTCCCGCTTCCTCGCATAATACGCCCGTGCTCTCGCACACGCGCTTGAATAATATAACAGAACGGTTACGGCTTGTCAAGAGAATATTCGTGATTTTCGCAGAAAATTTCGGAGCTGCTTTGTGGAGCTTTTACAATTTTTTGAAACGCCCCATATCTTGTGGGCAGGCAGGGGGCGGAAGCTATCCGTAGCGTCGGGAGAAGGCCCTCCGGCCCGGCGCAAGCTCGGCTGCCTCCCTGTCTGTCCGATCCCGTTGCCCCGGCGAGCGCCGGGCTCCGTTCTTCCTTTTCCGTTCCTCCCACCCCTCCGATTGCTTTTCCCGCCTCTTTATGCTAAGATGAGGGACAGATCATTCAAAGGAGGCGAGGAGATGAGGGAACGCGGATACCGGACCGGCGTGATCGCGCTGTTCGTGCTCGTCTTTGCGCTGCTGCTCGCGGGCAACTTCCTCACGCCCATGGCGGCGGACGATTTTCACTTCGCCTTCAGCCAGTACCATTGGGGGCGGATCACCGGCGCGGACGAGATCCTCCCCTCGATGGCCGCCCTGCGGCAGAACACCAACGGGCGCGTGCTCGCCCACTTCTTCGTCCAGCTCTTCCTGCTCTGGCCGCGCTGGATCTTCAATCTGCTCAACGCCGGCATGGGCACGCTGCTCTTCTATATATTATATAGGTACGTCCGCGGCTCGGACGCGGGGCGGGATCTGCTCCTGTCCGGCTTCCTGATCGCGGAGCTCTTCGTGCTGCTGCCCGCCTTCGGCCAGGTCTTTCTCTGGCTCACCGGCGCCTGCAACTACTCCTGGACCATCGTGATCACCTTCGCCTTCCTCTACCCCTTCTTCGCCCGCTTCCTCGGCCGCGAGCGGCGGCGGAGCCTTCCGCTGCGCGTCCTGTATTTCCCCCTCGCCTTCGCCGCGGGGGCGTGGTCGGAAAACGGCTCGCTTGCCGCGCTCTGCGCCGCCTTTGCCTTTCTGTTCCTGCTGCGCCTGCGGGAGAAGCGGCTCCCCGCTTTTTTGAGCGCGGGCTTCCTGACCGGCTGTGCGGGCTTCCTGTTTCTGATGTCGTCCCCCTCCGAGTGGAGCGGACGGCGCGGCGAGGTGTCCGAGAGCACGCTGACCAAGGCGCTCGCGCGCCTGACCTCCCTGCTGTC
Source organism: uncultured Eubacteriales bacterium (assembly GCA_900319465.1). Lineage (GTDB taxonomy): Bacteria > Bacillota > Clostridia > Oscillospirales > Oscillospiraceae > Limivicinus. Next base: position 4,767 of record ONOL01000040.1, read on the forward strand.
CGGCCGCGTTTCCCTGCCGGTGCTGGGGCTTGTCCTGCTGCTGCTCCTCGGCGTGCTGGTCTGGCTGCTGGCCGCCCGGCGCAAGCTCGGCTGCCGGGTCTGCGCTGTCCTGCTGCTGCTCGTCTTTTTCGCATCGCTTGTCCTGTTCCGGCATAAGACCGGCTCCGCCGCCGCGCTCGTGAGCGAGCCCGCCTTCTGTCTGCTTGCCGCCGGCGTGCTCTGGCTGCTGCTGATGTTGCGCGGGCTGGAGCAGGGACTCGGCGCGCGCACCCTGCTCGCCGCCCTGATCCTCGGTCTGGCGGGGCTGGCCTCCGTGCTGATCTTCCTTTTTGCGCGCTATTTCCCCGCCCGCTCCGCCTGTCCCTTCCTCTGCTACACGAGCGTCGCCGACGCGCTGCTGCTCGGCGCGCTGCACGAGCGGGGCGGAAGGACGCAAGCGCGCGCCGCGGCCGCGGTTTTCGCGCTGCTCGCGCTGGCGCTGCTGCCCATGGCGGCGCACGACATCGTCTCCGTCCACCGGCAGAGCGAGGCGCGGAGCGCCTATCTGCGCGAGCTGTCCCGGACGCCGGACGCCGTCGCCGTGGTCGAGCCGGTCGTCACGCGCAGCAAATACCCCGCCACCTGGCCGGGCGACGAGGACTATTTCAGCGGCGATATCACGCTCTATTACGGCCTCGGCTGGTTTGAGGTCACCGACTACGTCAACGATTGAGGAAGCACCATGGATCGTCTGTTTGAACGAAAAAGCCGAATCCTCTTCCTGGCCCTGGTGTTCTGCTGGATGCTGGCGGTCACCTGGATGTCCCCCATGGCGGCGGACGATTTTTCCTACTGCTTCGCGTGGGGAGACAACGCCCGCGTGACGAGCATCGCCCAGATCCCCCGTTCCATGGCCATCCACCGCGAGATCACCAACGGGCGCGTGTTTACCCACGGGCTCGTGCAGCTGCTGCTTATTCATCCGAAGGGGCTGTTCAACCTGCTCAACGCCGGGAACGCCGTGCTGCTGCTCCTGCTCTTCGCGCGGCATCTGGAGGACCGGCGGCGTCTGCCGCTGCTGGCCGCCGCGGCCGCCCTGCTCTTTACCTTCCAGCCCGCCTTCGGCGAGGTGTCGCTCTGGCTCACCGGGGCGGTCAATTACAGCTGGGGCGTGAGCCTGTTCCTGCTCTTCCTCCTGCCCTACACGGCGGACTGGCTCGATCTCCCACGCAGGCGCGCCTGGTGGAAAACCGCGCTGTTTCTGTGCCTGAGCTTCCTCGCCGGCACCTGGTCGGAGAGCGGCTCGCTCGCCGCGCTTTTCGCCGCCTGCTGCCTTGCGGGGCTGACGGCGCGCCGGACGCGCCGGCTCGACGGGCAGGCTGTTTTCGGCCTCCTCCTGTGCGCGGCAGGCTACATCTTTCTGATGACGGCCCCGGCCACCGGCGGGCGCGCGGGGAGCACCGACCTTGCCGCGGCGCTGGCAAACTTCCTGGGCATCGCGCTCGAGACGCTGCGCCGTCTGGGGCTTTTGTACCTGCTGTGGGCGCTGTGCTTCGCGCTGGCGCTGCGCGCGAAGGGCGAGGGGAGGCGCATCGAGCTCGCCGTCGTCCTGCTGCTCGCGGGGCTCGGCGCGCTCGCGGCCTACTCCTTCGCGCTGTATTTCACCGGCCGGCATTTCTGCACCACGGTGTTCTTCACGGTCCTCTCCGTCATGATCCTGCTGGAGCAGGCGCTGCCCGCGTTCGGCAAATGGCCGCGGCGCGCGCTCTGCGGGGCGCTGGCGCTGCTGTTCTGCGCGCGCTTCGCCTTCGGGATGCTGGACATCGCCGTGATCTGCCAAAAGTCCCTGGCGCGGGAGGCGCTGATCCGGGACGCCGTCGCGCAGGGGATCGGGGAGGTGCGGCTTGAGAGCTACGTGCCCCGTTCCGGCTGCAGCGTGGCCTTCACGCTCTCCCCCTCGCCGGACGAGTGGCCAAATTACAGCGTGGCCGACTATTACGGGCTTGACCGCGTATACGGGTATTTCCCGGAGTGATACGGAATACAGACAGAATATGAAAAAACGGATTGCCGCACCGGGGATCGACGTCCCCGGTGCGGCAATCCGTTTTCGGGCCTGTTTCGGCCGGTTCACGCTTCCGCGTTCCCTTTCACTTTTGCCCTGATCGCCTCCGCGCGCGCAAGCAGCGCCTCCGCCTCCGCAAGCAGGGTCTCGCCCGCCGGGCTGAGGCCGAGGATGCGGTTCGAGCGCTCGAAAAGCGTGACGCCCAGCTCCTCCTCCAGCGCGGCCACGGCGCGGCTGGTGGTGGAGTGGCTGATATAGAGCTTTTTTGCGCCCCGGGTAAAGCTCCCCTCCCGGGCGACGGCGGCAAAGATGCGCAGCTGCTCCAGCTCCATTCCAGAACCCCCGATCCTCCAAGCGTTTAGAAATCCGGTCTCACAGGGACGCGGCGGGGAGATCCGGAAGATGCCGACGGCGGCCTCGCCGCCGTTTGCCTAAAAGTTGAAGGTGTGCGGCAGCAGCTCCGAGAGCTTGTAGCTCACGTAGCGGTTGCCGGCCTTGGCGCACAGGACCTCCATCTCGGGCGAAAACTCCGCGAGGAACTGACGGCAGGCGCCGCAGGGCGTGCACCAGTTCTCGCTGTCGGCGTAGATGGCGATGCGGCGGAAGCTGCGGCGGCCCTCGCTGACGGCCTTGCAGCAGGCGGTGCGCTCGGCGCAGATGGTGCTGCCGAGGGCGGCGTTCTCCACGTTGCAGCCGGTGAAGACCGTGCCGTCGTCACATTCCAGCGCCGCGCCGACGGGAAAATGGGAATAGGGCACGTAGGCGTTGAGTGAGGCCTCCTTGGCCATGGACATGAGTTGTCTGTCGGTCATGATCGTGTCTCCTCTCCGTGATCGGGATCAGTTGTTCTTCAGGTCGACGGTCCAGTTGATGAAGTTATAGAGCGGATTGCCGGCGTTCGGCTCCACGCCCTTGCAGACGCCGCGGCGGGTGATGATCTGCTGCTTTTCAAAGCCGATGGTGATGAGCGAGCCGGACTGGCCCGTGAGATACTGGCAGAACTGGTAATAGGCGCCGGGGCGGGTCGTGTCGCGCGCGGCCAGGTAGTTCTCGATCTGGCTGACGATGGTCGCGTCGTTGGAGCGGCTGTAATTGATATTGGTGCGCTCGTTCTCCTCCTTGCGGGGCTGCAGCAGCTCCGTCAGGTCGAAGTTCGCCCGCAGCTTCACCTCGCCGTAGTACATATCCAGCGGCACGGTCTGGGTGCCGGTGTTGGAGATGGCGATCTCGCCCTCCTCCAGCGCCTTCATGTAGGCGTCCCAGGTCATCTCATGCACGACGACGGTCAGGCCGAGGCTCGCCATGTCCTCCTGGAACCGGCGCACCACGCCGGCCTTGGCGCTGCTGTCGGCGCAGACGGCGATGTTCAGCTCGATCTCCTGCGGGGAGCCGTTCATGAACTCGAGCACCCCGTCCTCGTCATAGTCGCGCACGCCCGCGACCTCCAGGATGCGCCGGCAGCTCTCCAGATTGTAGTCCAGCCCCGAGGCGAGCGCCGTGGGGTAATCCTTGCAGGTGGGATACATGGGTATGGGCGTCGCCACGCCGTTGCCGTGCAGCAGCTCCACCAGATACTCCCGATCGAAGGCGTGCTGCATGGCGAGGCGGAAATAGCTGTATCGCCCGAGCATGCTCTCCTCGTTGAACATGACGTAGTGCATGTTCGTGGTGGCGTAGGTGTGGATCTCGTTGGTGCTGGCGTAGCCGAGGTTCGTGTAGCTGGAGGGGTCGTTCGTGACCACGTCGATCAGGCCGCTTTCAAAGGCGGAGATGATCTCGTCGGCGGTCTTGTACTCCTTGAGAAAGATCTCCTGGACCGGCAGGTCCCGGTAGCCCGGCCAGGTCTCGGCGGCGAGGAGCTTGGTGCCGTCCTCGTTGTAGGTATAGGGGCCGCTGCCGATCGGCGTGTTGCCGTAATCCCGCTTCTCGCCGTAGGTGCCGGACTTGATGACGGGGATGTTCAGCAGGCGGATGAAGGCGGCGTCCCCGATGCCGAGCGTGACGTAGACCACGCCCTCGCCGGGGGACGAGCCCTGATAGCTGGAAAAGCGCCCGGCAAAGCGGTCGGCGTTGATGGCGAGACCCAGCGAATAGCTGACGTCCCGCGGCGTGACCTCGCTGCCGTCGTGGAAATAGTGCCCCTCGCCCACGGTCAGCGTCCAGTTCTTCGCGTCGTCCGAGCACTCCCACTCGGTGATGACGCCCGAGCCCTCGATGACGTTGAAGTCATCGTCCAGTTCGATCATGTTCTCGTACACGAGGTCGCAGATCAGCTGGTTGGAGTGGTTGGTGGCCACGAGGGGGTTGCGGCTGTACTTCATGTTCACGTTCAAGGTGAACTTCTCGTCCGCCGCCGAGCCCTTGACGATCTCGGTGCCGCCGGTGGAGTCGGGGATGTCGTTGGGGTCGCTCTCCTGCCTGCCGCAGGCGGAAAGGCTCAGCAGCATGGCCGCGCACAGCAGCAGGGCGAGGATGCTTTTGAAATGCTTGCTCATAGGTTCGTCCTCACAAAGGGTTCAACAAAATGATGGCGGGAGTTCAGAGGGGTTCTCCCCTCTGATTTTCGCCTCGCAAGGCGAAAACAGTTTCAACCGTTTTTTCCGGGGACCTGCGCCTCGGAAAAACTCTTCTCGCCCCGCAAGCGAGTGCGCGCAGCGGGGTGCAGTCCCTCATTTCCTAATCATGCCTTTTGGCCTTTTTAGGAAATGGCGATCACCGCAGCCTGTCCGCCCCGCCTGCCCTTGGTGTAGCGGTGCGACCAGTATTTTTCATGGCTGCAGATGGTACATTCGTCGGATACGTCGATCTGCGCGGCCGGGACGCCGAGCTGCATGAGCCGCCGCGCGTTGGCGCCGCGCAGGTCCACGAGCGTCTTGCCGTCGGCGCGCCTGACGAAGAGTCCCTCCGTCTCGCCGCCGAGCCAGGCCGTCACGGCCTCGGGCACGTCGTCGTCTGTCTCAAAGCAGCATTTCCCGATCGCGGGGCCGATCGCGGCGCAGACGTTCCCCGGCCTTGCGCCGAGCGTCTCCATCTGCGCGAGCGCGTTTTTCAGGATGTCGCCGACCGAGCTGCGCCAGCCGCAGTGCACCGCGCCCGCGACGCCGTGCGCCGCGTCGCACAGCAGCACCGGCACGCAGTCCGCCGTGAAGCAGAAGATCGGCAGCCCCTTTGCCGCCGTCACGATCCCGTCCGCCTCGTACGGAACGGGGGTGAGGCATTGGTGCTTGTCCGCCTCCGTGACGATGCGCACCGCGGTGCCGTGCACCTGCTTCGTCACGGCGCAGTCGTCCTCCCCGACGCCGAAAAGCGCGGCGACGCGGCGGTAGTTCTCCCGGACGTTTTCCGGGCTGTCCCCCTTGTCGCTCAGGAGGTTGAGGCTCGCCAGATGTCCCCCGCTCACGCCGCCGAAGCGTGTCGTAAAGGCATGGCGCAGCGGGATGAGGGTGGAGGACATGTAGACAAGCTCGCCCTGGTGGTTTTCAATAAACATAGATGTTCTCCGATGAATCGTGAATCATGAAAAATCGCGGTGTCGCTGCGCGACGATCCCAGTCCGTTCGCCGAAGGCGAAGCCCTTCCTTCTTCATTTCTTACTCGTTTCTCCCGCAGCACTCTTTGTACTTGAGTCTTCTGCTGCCGTCGGCCTTCATCTTGCCGCAGGGGCAGGGATCGTTGCGGCCGGGCTTCGGCGCTTTCTTGACGGGCTTTTTCTTCACCGGCTCGCCGCCCACGTTCGCCGCCGCGTTTTTGGCCACGGCCTTGCGCTCGATGGGGGCTTCCCGCCGGATCTGCACCGTGAAGAGGCGGCGCACCGTCTCCTCCCGGATGCCGTGCACCATGGCCTCGAACATATCGAAGCCCTCCTGCTTGTAGGCGTCGATGGGCTTGACGTTGCCGTAGCCGCGCAGGCCGATGCCGCGCTTGAGCTCGGTCATGGCGTCGATGTGGTCCATCCAGTATTCGTCGACCACGCGCAGCATGATGACCCGCTCCAGCTCCCGCATCAGCGGCACGTCGTTCGGGCCGATGCCGAAGGCGGCTTCCCGCTCGGCGTAGACCTTCTCGCCCAGCTCGGTGACGGCGGCGCTGACCTTGTCCGTGTCCACGCGGCCCCTGAACGCCTCCATCCTCACCGTGCCGTGGCGGAGGAAGAGCTTCTCAAAGGGCGCGAGCGCGGCGTCGAGCTGCGCCTGGTCCTCGGCGGGCGTGCCGCCCAGGCCGTCGGCCACGGTGCCGCGCACGAACTCCGCGAGCATGTTCATGATCTGGGGGCGCAGGTTCTCGCCGTCGAGCACCTTGCGGCGCTCGCCGTAGATGATGTTGCGCTGCTGGTTCATCACGTCGTCAAACTCCAGCACGCTCTTACGGGTCTGGAAGTTGCGGCTCTCGACGGTCTTCTGCGCCTGCTCGATCGCGCCGGAGAGGAGCTTGGCGTCCAGCGGCGTGTCGTCGTCCATCTTGAGCGTCTCCATCATGCCCATGACCCGCTCGGAGCCGAACAGGCGCATGATGTCGTCGGTCATGGCGAGATAGAAGCGGCTCTCGCCCGGGTCGCCCTGACGGCCGGCGCGGCCGCGCAGCTGGTTGTCGATGCGGCGGCTCTCGTGCCGCTCGGTGCCGAGGATGAAGAGGCCGCCCGCGGCGCGGACCCTCTCGGCCTCCGCGCTCGTGACGAGCTTGTGCGCCGCCATCCGCTCGGCAAAGAGCTTGCGGGCGGCGAGGATGTCCTCGTTGTCGGTGTCGGCGTAGCCGGTGGCCTCGGCGATAACGGCGTCCTCATAGCCCGCCTTGCGCAGGTCCTCGCGCGCCAGGTACTCGGCGTTGCCGCCGAGCATGATGTCGGTGCCGCGGCCGGCCATGTTCGTCGCGATCGTGACCGCGCCGAGCTTGCCCGCCTGCGCCACGATCTCAGCTTCCTTCTCGTGGTACTTGGCGTTCAGGACCGTATGGGGGATGCCCCGGGCGCGCAGCAGCTTCGAGAGGTACTCGCTCTTCTCGATGCTCACGGTGCCGACCAGCACGGGCTGGCCCTTCTCGTGGCAGGCGACGATCTGCTCGATGATCGCGCGGTTCTTGCCGTTTTCGTTCTTGTAGACCACGTCCGGGTCGTCCAGGCGGATGACCGGCTTGTTGGTGGGGATCTCGATGATGTCGAGCTGGTAGATCGCGCCGAACTCCTCCGCTTCGGTCGCGGCAGTGCCGGTCATGCCGGAGAGCTTGCCGTAGAGACGGAAATAGTTCTGGAAGGTGATGGTCGCGAGGGTCTTGTTCTCCTTCTGCACGTCCACGTGCTCCTTGGCCTCGATGGCCTGGTGCAGGCCCTCGGAGTAGCGCCGGCCGAGCATCAAACGGCCCGTGAACTCGTCGACGATGATGATCTCGCCGTCCTTGACGATGTAGTCGATGTCGCGCTTCATGATGCCGTGGGCCTTGAGCGCCTGGTTGATGTGGTGCGA
>ONOL01000041.1 GCA_900319465.1 uncultured Eubacteriales bacterium
TGAGAAAGGAGGAAACCATGCACAAACTGTATGATCTCAAAGACCAGCTTGTGGAAGAGCTGGAGAAGTACGGGGAGAAGAACGACATTCCCAAGTCCGAGATCCCGTACATCGACACGCTGGCGCACGCATGCAAAAACATCTGCAAGATCATTGAGTCCTGCGAGGAAGAGGAAGAGTATTCCTCCCGCAGCATGCGCGGCATGTCCAGACGCATGAGCCGCCGAGCCGATCCCATGTATGAGAGCTACGACGATGGCATGTCCGGCCGACGCGACAACAGGGGCCGCTTTGCTGTCGAGCCTGGCCGCTCCTACCATGACGGCACGGAGGAAGAGGTTGAGCGCCTGATGCAGACCGCAAAGGACGAGCGCACGCGCCGTGCGCTGCAGACCGCCCTGCAATCTATCAGAGGTTAAGCCTCGGAAGGGGAGACGGGAAACCGCCTCCCCTTTTTCGTTCGTAAAATCGTTCGTAAAATGACCGCTTATTCCGATTCAACAGCGTTGAATTAGAGCTTTCTTCATGCCAGAGTCAAACACGCAGAAAGTGCGCAAAGTGCAATAGATTCCATGTAAAAGTGAACAAAACAAAAGAAACCGAGAAGTTTTTCAACTTCTCGGTTAATTATAAAGTGGTGACCCGTTCCATAATACCGCGCTCCTATGGTAAGTCAAGAAAATTTTCTTAGAAACCATAAATTTGCTATTGACATTCTTAGAAATTGGGAGTATTGTATTGGCAAGGTCATAGATTCTAAGAGTTCCGGAGGTTAACCCGCACATGACCGCCGAGGAAGTGAAAGCCCTTCAGGTGGGCGAGACCGTCAGCATCCAGAAGGAAGGCCACGAGCCGATAACCTGCACCGTGGCCTTCCGGGGCAGCCCGGTCAATAAGTTCTTGACCTACCGGGACAAGGGGCAAATCAAGAAGTTCGCCATCCGGGACTATCCCGGCATGACGTACTCCAAATGACGGACTTCGGCAAGCGGGAGGGTCGGCTCCTTCCGGGCGGTTCAACTCCGTCACCCGTCACCAATTCCCCATGAGCAGTGATAAACGGGGCTTTTTTTTTATTCTTCGGGGCGGGCGGTTCCCGGCCTCCCGCCCCACCTTAAAAGAAAGGAGGTTAAGCCCATGAGCGAACAGCTCAAACGAGACAGTATGACCCCTGAGCAGTGGCTTTCCACGCAGATCAAGGAGAAGGGCATTAAGCAGACGTTCGTTGCGGAGAGGGCTGGCATCCCGGAGTTCACGACGCAGAAGCTTTCCCTCAGTCTGACAGGCCGTAGGAATCTGCAGGTGCACGAGTTTATTGCCGTGTGCCGCGTGATCGGCGTGAATCCTCTGGATTGCCCTATCCCGTCAGAAGGAGAAGCCAATGCCTAAAGTCAAGCGGCAAAATAAAAAGCCGCTCTACCGTGGGCAAGACGGGAAAAGCGGCAAGGGAAAAAAGAACTTACTTATAGAAAGGATACCACAAATGAAAGACGAAATCAAGACCACCGAAACGGCAGAGACCATTTATGAGAAAGGCTTCAAGGCCTATGAGCCCGGTATGATCTGCCGCGGCAAGCAGTACGAAGATGGCAAGACTTACGAGGAAGCGGGAGGCTCTCTTTGCGGCGCGGGCATGATGCACTACTGTGTCAACCCTTTTGATGTTCTGAGATACTATCCTCTTGTTAACAGCAATGGGAAAATCAGTGATTTTAGCACGGTGGAGGCTTTGGAAAAGCCCGTGTCCGACGATACCAAGAGCGCCACCAAGAAACTCCGCATCGGCGCAAAACTGGGGCTGGACGGTTTTGTCAAGGCGTGCGTGGATTTTCTTTTCGAGAAGACCATCAAAGACATGCCTGCCGATAATGTAGATTCCGGCGATGCCGCCCAGATCGGCAGCTCCGGCGATGCCGCCAAGATCGGCAGCTCCGGCGATGCCGCCCAGATCGGCAGCTCCGGCAGATACGCCCAGATCGGCAGCTCCGGCTATGCCGCCCAGATCGGCAGCTCCGGCAGATACGCCCAGATCGGCAGCTCCGGCGATGCCGCCAAGATCGGCAGCTCCGGCGATGCCGCCCAGATCGGCAGCTCCGGCTATGCCGCCCAGATCGGCAGCTCCGGCTATGCCGCCCAGATCGGCAGCTCCGGCAGATACGCCAAGATCGGCAGCTCCGGCGACGATGCGCTTGTGATTTGTGAAAAGGATCACGCTGTAGTAGCCTGCGCAGGGAAGCGCGGGAAGGTAAAGGGACCGGTTGGGACATGGATAACGCTGGCGGAATACGGCGATTGGGACGGCGAAGGATACCCATGCCTCTGCGTGAAGTCCGCGCAGATCGACGGGGAGGCACTGAAAGCGGATACACTGTACACGCTGGTCAACGGCGAATTTGTGGAGGTGTGAATATGTCAACAGCAACAGAAAGAAACCCCATCCGCAACCGTGGATTGAAGATGATTCCCTATGGCAGCCGCGACGAGTGGCTGAAGATCCGCAGAGGATATATCGGCGGCAGCGACGCCGGGGCCATCATCGGCCTGAACCCTTACAACAGCGCGTTTTCCGTGTGGGCCGAGAAGACCGGACAGGTCCCGGAGTTTGAGGGCAATATCAGCACCAGGACGGGCACACTGCTGGAAGACCTTGTTGCCCGCCTCTTCATGGAAGAGACCGGGAAGAAGGTGCAGCGCCTGAACTTCACCCTTGTGAACCCTGATTATCCGTGGGCCTGCGCGAACATCGACCGCGAGATCATCGGCGAGGACGCAATCCTCGAGTGCAAGACCACCAACAGCTTTGTGAACGTGAAGAAGTTCCGAACGGGAGAGTACCCGGAAATGTGGTATGCCCAAATGACGCACTATCTGGCCGTGACCGGGGCGAAGAAAGCATACCTGGCTGTTCTGAGCGAGTGCCGGGACTTCCGCGTGTTCGAGCTGGAACGCGACGAGGAAGAGATTAAAGCCCTCATGGATGCAGAGCGGGAGTTCTGGAACACCTACGTTCTGCCGAAGAAGACGCCCCCTGTGGACGGTCACAGCGCCACGGGAGAGGCGATCAAGAAGATGTTTGACATCGACGACGGATCTACCGCCGATCTCAGCGGCCTCGAACACGTCTTTGATCAGCGGAAATCGCTCATTGCGCATCAGAAGGCCGTCAAATCGCAGATCGACGAGCTTGACAATTCTATCAAGCTCGCCATGAAAAACGATTCTGAGGGCTCCTGTGGCGGTTTCCGCGTAAGCTGGAAGGTGCAGACCACAAGCGGCATCGACCGTGAGGCGATCAAGCGCGACTACCCGGAGATCGATTTCAGCAAGTACGCCACGCAGTCCCGTGTGTTTCGCGTGACGGAGAAGAAGGTCAAGGCGACGTGAAATGGGCACAGTGATTCCCTTCCCTATCCAGATCAAGCCGACGGACTATTGGCAATTCTACGATAATTGGGCGAAAGACGGATATTGGGCCAGCTGCACCAACTGTCACAGGCCGCTTTGCTTACGGGCAGGAAAGTGCTTTGTAGCGTGCACATATCACTCTGACAATCCGACACCACCACAACCATACAACTACAAACAGGAGGAATAATCATGGCGAACAACAAGATTCAGACGGCCGTTCAGCAGCAGAAGCCGGAGGCCAGAGCACAGCAGAGTGTCAACACGATGCTCAACAGCCTGCTTGACGGGGAGAAGATGCGCAAGCGGTTTGAGGAACTTCTCGGGCAGCGCACGCCGCAGTTCCTTTCCTCCCTGGTGAGCATGATCAACGACAACCCGGATCTGCAGCAGGCGTTCTATCAGTCCCCCATGAGCGTGATTAAGAGCGCCTTGCAGGCCGCCACCTATGACCTTCCCATTGACCCCGCCCTCGGCTATGCCTACATCGTCCCCTTCAACAACAGCTTCAAGGACGAGGACGGCAACTGGCACAAGAAGAAGCAGGCCACCTTTGTCCCCGGCTATAAGGGCCTTGTGCAGCTGTGCCTGAGAACCGGCGCATACAAGTGCGTGCCCGACGCCGTGGACGTGCGTGAGGGCGAGCTTGTGAGCTACGACAGACTGACCGGCGAGGCCGTGTTCAACTGGATCGAGGACGAGGACGAGCGCGACGAGAAGCCGATTATCGGCTATGCCGGTTACTTCCAGCTGAAGAACGGCGCAGAGAAGACCATCTACATGACCCGAAAGCAGATCGAGAAGCACGAGCGGAAGAACCGCAAGGGCAGCAGCATGGGCAAGGGCTGGCGCGAGGACTTCGACGCCATGGCCAGAAAGACCGTCATTCGCCGCCTGTGCGGCAAGTACGCCCTCATGTCCATTGAGTACCGCAACACCGCCGACCGGGACACCATGAACCTTGCGACCGCCCTTGCGCAGCAGGACTTCCCAGACACCGCGATTCCCGACGGGGATTACCTGGCCGGGGACGCGCCCGAGGGCGAGGCGCCCATGCTGGATGCTGGCAGCGTGCGTGAGCGCGTGGATCTCCCGGCGGACATGCCCGAGGCCGAGCCGGTCTACGCCGGCGATATCGACTATCCCGATTTTTTGAAGTAAGGAGGATGGAACCATGAAATACAGCCATGAAGAGAACACCGCCCGGCAGGAAGCGCTTTACCGCTTCCTCCTGGGCCGGGGCGACAAGTGGACCTCGATGGAGCAGGCCACCGACAGCGTGAAGGAATACCCGGCTTATTTCCGGGGGACCTATCACAACAGCTATGCCCGGCGTCTCCTGACCCGTGATATCGAGCAGATGAACGGCAGCGAGAAGTTCGAGAAGATCATCGTGAGCGGCAGCCGCGGCATTAAGCTCGCCACGGAGACGGACTTCGAGAAGTTCCTGGAGGCCGAGCTGCGAGAGGTATTTCGCAAGCTCAAGCGCCTGCGCAGGCTCGCCCGGAAGGGCAGCCGCGACCAGCAGATCAACCTGGAAGGACGGATCGCCGAGACGTTCTTAGGTGATGGCAATGGCTGAACGCAGGATGTTTGCGAAGACGATCGTTCTGTCTGACGCTTTTCTGGACATGAGCATGAGCGCCCGCTGCCTTTACTTCACCTTGAGTATGCTTGCGGACGACGACGGATTCGTAAACGCGCCGAGGGCAATCATGCGGCAATGCGGGGCAAGCGACGACGACATGAAGCTCCTGATTGCAAAGAAGTTCGTTCTGCTTTTCGACAGCGGCGTCATCGTGATCAAGCATTGGAGGATCAACAACTACCTCCAGAAGGATCGCTACAAAGAGACGAAATACCTCGAGGAAAAGGAACAGCTGTCGATTGACGAAAAGGGCGGCTATCATCGGACGGAACTTCCCCCGCCGGATGACGAAGAAGAGGAAGAGGAAGAAAGCGGTAATTCGGCAGAATTACGCAAAGCGGCTTATGCGGAGAGCAATCTTCCTTACTGCTTCGATTACAAAATTCGAAGAGCTTTTAGCGATAAACCCTGCCCGGTTTGTGGGTATCCGATGCGAAACTATAAGAACGGTATCCACAGGCCAACCATACAGCACAACCTACCAATAAGCAAAGGCGGCAAGCACGAGCTATCAAATATCTCTGTGATTTGCCACTCATGTAATGTCTCTATACGCGATAAGCAGACAGGCCCCCTGAACAACGAGGAAGTCATATCTGAATGGGAGAGGATTTCCGAGGATCAGTCCGATGTATACACACCTGTGTATACACAGGATAGGTTAGGTAAGGATAGTATAGATAAGGTTAGTATAGATCAGGGTAGTATAGGAAAGGGAGAGTGTGAGAGGGAAAACCCGCCCGCCCCTTCTCCGGCCTCTGCTGAAAAACCACCTTCTCCTGTCCTGACTGATGAAGAGAGAAGAATAAGAATTCTTCATTGGAAGCACAGCGTAGAAATCTTCAGACGGAAGAAATATGACCCCGGAAGGATTTACGATCTGGCCGCTGCCGAGGGAATCACCCAGGAAGAAATCGACAACTTCAAGGAGGACGGAGCATGAGCAAAAAGGAGTTACCTTGCAGCCGAATAGCGTGGAATGAGGTAAAGCAACGAGACGAGATACAGCGTGCACCCATAAGGTGCAATTATCGCTGCTGTTCCTGCGGATTCAACCCACAGGAGCAGAAGAGACGCTTGCGGGAAGGACGATTCGTGAAGAACGGAAAAGGCGGGAGGCGTCTTCTGTTCCCTCCCGCAGCGAAAGGAGAAGACGCACAGTGAAAGTCAATGCATTACCGGTGCCGACCGAGGCGGAAGAGCAGGGCTTGCTCTTCCGCTGGGCGGAAATCGCCAGAGGAAGATACCCGGCGCTGGATCTGCTGTTCCACATCCCGAACGGCGGGAAGCGAGGAAAGGCCGAGGCTGCCAGATTCAAAGCAGAGGGCGTCAAGGCCGGCGTGCCGGATCTGTTTCTTCCGGTTCCACGCGGAAAAGCGCACGGCCTCTTTATCGAGCTCAAGCGCAGAAAAGGCGGGCGCGTGTCAAAAGAACAAGCGATCTGGACTATCTCGCTGCAGGCGCAGGGATACCGCGCCGAAGTCGCAAAGGGCTGGGAAGAAGCGCGGGATATTATCATCGAATACCTGGCTGGCGGCCCGTACTCCAAATATTAAAGACAAATAGGGAGGATAAAACAATGAGCAAACAGAAATCGGTATTCGTCACGGCCATCGTCGCCGTGATGCTTGGGATCATCGTATTCGCAGCGTATAAGCTGCTGTTCCCGGCGTTCGTCGTAATCGTCGGGGCGCTTTCCGGTGTGGGATTTATCGCCGGAGCCACAGCGTTCTGCCGCTGGCTGGAGGCTGAGCGCGAGCCGGAGCTGCCGAAGCTGACACCGGTGGTGGTGGAACCGGTCGAGAGCTTCGACTATGAGAGCATCCGCGAGGAAGTGAGGGCGGAGGATGGCTAAGCAGAGCGTGGTGCTGCGTATGGCGCAGGAAATGTGCCGTAAACTCGTTGCCGAGCAAACGAGGGCGAGGCTGTCGATTTCGTTTGATGCAGCCCTGATCGCGGCCCATGAAGTATTACAGCTCGGCCCCGGCAGAGCGCAGGCTTTCGCGAACGCATACAGCGACGCCATGAACGAGCTTGCGGAGCTGTTCATTTCCGATTGTGACGAGAACCATGACAAGCAGATCGTGTATGCAAAAGCGAAGCGTGACGAGTTGATCCGCTCCATCGTAGGCGAAGCGAATTTCGTCCCCTTCGATGTGAGCTACGGGAACGCCGTCATGGACGAGCTGAAAAGGGTGCGGGTGATCAACGACCAATGAAAAGGCTTTTCGGAGTCGTCGTTGTGGTCTGCTTTTGGCTGCTGAGCCGCCTCGCAGAGACGGCCGGACTGAGTTGGGAGGACATCGAATATGATGTAGCATTGCAATTTGTTTACGATGCGTGTACTGAGTGCATGGAGTCTTGTGAGGAATTTGACGGCATCTACCCAGATTGCCACCAATGTCTGCTTGGGGGCGTAAAACTCAAACTGCGCCATACCCCCGCCGCCGATGCGCGGCCTGTGCGAAGGGGAAAGTGGGAAGCCGTGAGGCTCGACCACGAACGGATGGGATGCAGACCAACCGCACATTACTGCTCCGAGTGCCATCAGATTACATGGTTTCGGACATTCTTCTGCCCCAACTGCGGGGCTGATATGAGGGAGACTGAAGATGAAAAAGCATGAGCTGAAAATCCTACCGCAGTATTTCCAAGCAGTATGGAGCGGCATCAAGACCTTTGAACTGCGGAAAGATGACAGGGACTATCAGCGCGGAGACATTCTTGTCTTGCGAGAGTGGGACGGGGAGAAATACACAGGCTCTGCTATCTGCGTCAAGGTAACTTACATCTTGCAGAACGCCGAGAAATACGGCCTTAAAGATGGCTATGTCATCATGGGTATTCGGCATCTTGAGGCGTATGACATGAGGGAGGGAAGCTGATGGAAGACCTTGTAAAGCGGCTGAGAGCTGCCGCCATAATGAGTGAAGCGCTGTCCATATTTCTCCCTCATAGTGAAGGGAGCGCTGTTGCAAAACTGTACAACGAAGCCGCCGATGCTATTGAGGAACTAAAGCACCAAGTTTTCCTTGCTGATTTGGCTTGCAAGGCAGAAGCAGCAAAAGTACCCCGCTGGATTCCCATTACGGAGCGGTTGCCGGAGACAGGTGTTGATGTTCTTGTTAAATTCCCTCAAAACATGGCTGTGGCATCTATTGACATTGGGGAATGGGTCGTTAATAGCGGTGACGGATGGTGTACAGATATTAACCTCGCTGGCGGTGAAAAGAACCCGACCCACTGGCAACAGCTGCCGGAGCCGCCGAAGGAGGAGGACATTGACAGCCTGCTGGACAGTTGGGAGGCGAGAGCGTGAAACATTACGGGGATATCAAGCAGATCTCCGGCCTCACGGTTCCACCCGTTGATGTTATCACCGGCGGCAGCCCGTGCCTGGAGCAAATCAGAGTAATTAAGGAGATGAGAAGCAAATATGCGCGAATTGCCGGGTCAAATCAACTGGTTCGACTCCCTCGATTTGCAATCTGGGAAAACGTCCCTGGAGCATTCAGCTCCAACAAAGGGAAAGACTTCCAAGCAGTCCTCTCGGAGTTCGTCAGGATCGCAGAGCCGGATGCGCCCGATGTGCCTATGCCTGAGGGGGAGCGGTGGCCGAAAGCCGGATGTCTCTACGATGAGCTGGGAAACTGGAGTATTGCTTGGCGCTTACACGACGCGCAGTTTTGGGGAGTGCCCCAGAGAAGAAAACGCATCGCGCTTGTCGCAGATTTTGGAGGCCTCGCCGCACCCGAAGTACTCTTTGAGCGCAAAGGCTTGTCAGGGGATATTGAACCGAGCGGAGCGGCGAGGGAAAGAACTGCCGGAGCAACTGAAAGCAGCGTTGCAAGCACAATCACAGCATCATACGGGACAAAGTGGAATGGGAACGCTGGAGCATACAGCGGAGGGAACTTTGTAATAGAGCCAGCTGGGCATGGCGTTGAGGGCGCAATCTCGTTCCTTGAACGCGCAGGATCACCAGGAGGCGGAAAAGGAATCTTGATAAAGGACGGATTATGCGGGGCGCTTCAAGCGGAAAGCTTGCAAATGGTGTGCTCTATTCAAGGCAACACCATAGATCGTGACGCGCATCAAAACGGGTCCGGCATCAGTATGGACGTATCACACACGCTGAACAGTACGGACCGTCACGGGGTATACAGTATCCCAGAGATTGCCAATACGCTCACGCGGCGATATGACGGATCCCCAAACCCGGACAAGAAGCAAGGTGCAAATATTGTAGTTGCTTTCAAAGCTGGTCAAGGATCAAAAGCCGGAGGCATCGGAGCACAGGAAGAATGCTCACCGACGCTATCAGCCGCCGAAAGCGGCACAAACCAAGTCCCTGCTGTCTTCGATGCTCGCGGCAACGGAGACGGGAAGACGGTGCCGACCATCACCGGTGACCACGAAAGCCGGGTGACGGATTATACGGCGCTGTGCATCGGGAATGGCCAGATGAATCAGAGCGTAGATGACAAAGCCGGGGCGCTGAACTGTATGCACGACCAGCAGGCGGTGATGATTATGCCATTTGACACCACCCAGATTACATCACCGCAAAATGGGTGTCACCCGCACTATGGTGATCCATGCCATCCACTTGCTGCGCAAGCGCACGTCCCGTCAATTGTTGCCGCCGTGGACTGCCGGGTGAACAGCGTTGTCCGCCGTCTTACCTCGATGGAATGTGAGCGGCTGCAAGGCTACCCGGACGGGTGGACGGACATCGGGGAATGGGTGGACAGCAAAGGCAAGAGGCACAAAGCCGCTGACAGTCCACGCTATAAGGCCCTCGGCAATTCCATCGCACTCCCGTTCTGGGCGTGGCTTGCCCGGAGAATCTGTGCCCAGTATGAGCGCACGGCAACGATGGCAAGCCTGTTCGACGGCATTGGCGGATTTCCGCTTGTGTTCCAGCGCTGTGGCGCGATCCCAGTGTGGGCATCGGAGATTGAAGAGTTTCCAATGGCTGTGACAAAACTGAGGTTCCCGGAATGAAAGTCTGCTGCCTGAGCCGCCGAAGGAGGAGTGAGCATGATTGTAGTAAGCGGATGGTCTTTCATCGCCCTTGTAATGGCGTTTGTCGCGCTGGCGATAAACTTAAGCACGAGGAGGAAATGAGCATGGGAGTTTATATCAACATGGAGATGCCGACAGCGCCTGTCCTGTTCTGCATCCATCCAGACGGAAAGGTTTTTGCTGACCTTGAGGGCGGGTGGAGAGAATACAAGGCCATCCCCGTCCCGAAGCATGGGAGGCTCATCGATGCGGATGCGCTGATAAAGGAACTGGAAATAACAGAAGAAGATGACCACAATGGTGCGACACTTTTGATGGCGGTTTTTCTTGAAGTTCTGAAATCCGCTCCCACCATCATCCAGGCTAGTAAGGAGGTAAATAAGTAATGGACAAACTTTTCTACAGAGAGTCATGGCTGAAATGGCTGAGACAGTCAGCAGAAAAAAGAGAAACCGTGAAAGTCGACGGAAAGACGTATTCTGCCGTTCCGAGTTATGCTGACGCGAAACTTGGTGGCGTGATTTTAGGAAAGACTGCTCCCACCGTCATCCCGGCAGAGGAGGGCGAGACATGAAAGCAACTACAGCCTGCATGATAGTTAACTGCATCGCCATTATAGCTTTTGCTGTCCTTGCATATTTGTTCGGAAAATGGTGGATTGTTCTGTTCGCTGCGCTGTTTATGGTCAGTACAGAAACAAAGGAAGAGGAGGGCGAGTGATGATAGTTTACTGCGATGTCTACGATTGTAAGCACAACGAGGACGGTATGTGCGGGAATAAATGGCCTATCGGAACGGAGGCTATAAAGATTAGCGAAAACTATATGGGCATCCCGTTCTGTACCGACTTTGAGAACGAGGAGGGCGAGTGATGAAGTATATCGAAGTATCTGACGCAATTGAAACGGCGTGGATGATTTTGAAGGGGCTTGGTTACAGATACGAAGAAAACCCGCAGTTGGTGAAGGATGTGCGAGATGTGTTTGAAACAGCACCTTCAACCGACCTCCGAAGCATTAACACGATGCTGGCTGGCAAATGTGGGAGCTGCCAGTTCTTTGAGTACGAATACAAAGGTGCAAAAACTGGCTTCTGCCGAGGAAAACATTGTGACAAGGGCAGAATCTATAGGACGCATAAGTGCATAGCCTATCAGCCTAAAGAGGAGGGCGAGTGATGACGCAATACTGCCGATACTGCGCGTACTGCTTTGAAGCGGATGATTTCAGATGCTCAAACCATCCGAAAGGTGAGGAGCCGCATTGGACTGAAGAACAGATAAAGCGCGTTAACCATTGCAAGAACTTCTCGCTTTCAGACGATGTGATTACAGGCAGAGAGTACAAGCCGAGGCCAAGACGGGAGACATACCGTCAGCAGATAGGAGTGGAATATTGGGAAACAATAACGTGAAAGACTACCCGCCGTATCTCGACTATCCGAAGCCGCGCAAGCCCATCACCAACGCAGATAAAATCCGCGCTATGACGGATGAGGAACTGGCACAGTTGTTTGCTGACGATAATTGCGGTTACTGCCGCATCCACGATTTCTGCTTTGCAAAAGGATGCCGGATTAACTGCGAGGATGTGTGGCTCGACTGGCTCAAGCAGGAGGCGGGAGAATGAGCGAACGATGACAGAAAGAGGGCGAGTGATGGCATTTCACGACCGACTACTCCGCGCTAAAGAGCGCTGGGATTTTGCAGATGGCTACCGCGCAACCTTCACGCTGAAACTGAGAGCGTTCATCCGTGCGTTTTTTGAAAGGAGCTGATTGAGTGATCCTATTTATGCTCAACGAATACATGAAAGGCAGAGGAGGAATAATCGATGACGGGATGGCAGTCTGACGAGGCCCTTCTTTCCTGCACGACAGAGATCGAGAGGATGTTTCTTGACGCGGCAGAGTACAGAATGATCTGGTTTCCGCAGACTGATTATCTGACGTGTTGCAGAATCGGGTATCGGATCCGCGTGAGAGGGCAGGAATACGGGATTTTGCTGAGTTGCGATATCGACGACATGGACGTCGCCGATTTCCGGCGAGATGCTACCCAGGTGCTTGCACTGGACGCGCTTGACACGATCAGAGCGCTTTTGAATGGAGGCGTTAGGACATGAACTGCATCGACAAAATAATCGAGATACAGCAAAGCGGCGACGAATGCGCAGGTGAGCTTGCGAAAGCGGCAGGAGAATACGTTCAAACCCTCGTCAATCTATACAGGCAGGGCGTGGAACTGCCTGAAGATGTCGTTGAGCGAATCAAACAGCTTGAGAAAGGAGATCCCAATGAACCAGAAGCAGGAGAAGCGGCGGCGCCTGAACGCGCGTATTGACCACATTGAAGCGTTCGCACTTTGGCTGGCGCAGGAGCCGCCCATGTGGCGCGTGGTGAGCTGGCATCGGTGGAAGCGGCGCAGACCGAGGTTTAAGGAGGGCTGACAGATGCCGCGACATTATCACAGCACCGCCGCAAAATGCCCTTACTACAAAGGTGAGGAGCCGACGCTGATCTTCTGCGCCGGACCGTGCGGAAGCGAGACGGTGCGCATGAGTTTCCGGGCAGGCAAGCCCGCGCGGATCCACAGGGCCAAATATTGCCGGGCTGAGTGGCAGGGATGCCCGATCGCAAAAATGATACAGACAGACAAGCAGGACGGGTAAAAAGCCCGCCCTGCGTTCTTTTTTTGCGGCAGGTGGGGATTAAAAAAGCCCGGTGCAATCGCAGATAATGGGGCAAAGGATAAAGGAGGCCAGGGCGTGGGAAAGCACCGGGACTGGACGGAGATCCGAACAGAATATGAGAACGGGGCGAGTTTTGGCGCTCTGGCAAAGAAGCACGACGTTTCGATTACGACGCTGAAAAAGGCGGCTGCCCGGCAGGAGTGGAAGCATAAGACATGTCCGAAACTCGAAACGGCCGCCAAGAAGCTAAAAGACACCGCCGAAATGACACCACCCGGAAATGACACCGAGGAAATGACACCGCCGCCACCGAGCGAGCCGGAGCAGGCAGACCAGTTTGACCGGACTGTGGCGAAACTGCTGACGAAGGTAGAGCAGGCGGTGGACTTCATGCCGCCGGAGTCAACGCAGGCATTGAAGCAGCTCACGGGAGCACTGAAAGATCTGCAAGGTCTGCTGCGGCTGAACAAAGACGATCTTGACCGGGAAGAGCAGCGCGCGAGGATCGACAAGCTGAGGTCCGAAATCGAAAGCGGCGCGCCGGCCGGTCCTGTGGTGATTAAGTTCGTGAATACGGAAGGGGCGGAGGATTGATGCCTGAGCTTTTGATT
Source organism: uncultured Eubacteriales bacterium (assembly GCA_900319465.1). Lineage (GTDB taxonomy): Bacteria > Bacillota > Clostridia > Oscillospirales > Oscillospiraceae > Limivicinus. The sequence continues at coordinate 13,383 of ONOL01000041.1, forward strand.
CCGCAGCCGAACAAAAAGCAGATGATCTTCCTGAAAGACCGGCACAAATACATCGGCTTCGGTGGCGCACGCGGAGGCGGAAAGAGCTGGGCCGTGCGCGTAAAGGCCGTGCTGATGTGTGAGCGCTATCCAGGAATAAAGGTGATGATCGTCCGCAAGACGTACCCGGAGTTGCAGGAGAACCACATCATACCGCTGTGTGAAATGCTGCGCGTGGCGGATCCTGACCCGGCTGAACGGCTGGCGCGGTACAACGACAGCAAAAAGCACATCGTTTTCCCGAATGGCAGCCGCATCCTTTTCCGGTACTGCGACCACGAGCGCGACTTGCTGCGCTTCCAGGGCACCGAGGTAGATGTGCTGTTTATCGACGAGGCCACGCAGCACGGCGAGGAAGTCATGGACAAGCTCAAAGCCTGCGTCCGTGGCGTGAACAATTTCCCGAAGCAAATCATATGTACCATGAACCCCGGCGGCGAAGGACACGGCTGGGTCAGGCGGCTGTTCATCAACCGAGAATACCGGGATGGCGAAAACCCGGATGACTATTCGTTCATTCAGAGCCTTGTCCAGGACAACAAAGCCCTGCTGGAAAGTGACCCGGACTACGTCCGCAAGCTGCAATCGCTCCCACCAAAGCTGCGCGATGCGTGGCTGTATGGCAACTGGGATTTGTTTGAAGGGCAGTTCTTTGAAGAGCTGCGCCTGACACCCGACATGCAGGCGGCAAAAAATGCAGGAGAAAACGCCACGGCGGACGAGCTGAGGCAGCAGCACCGCTGGTGCCACGTGATCCCGCCGATAGACCTGTCACGCGGGGACGCGTCACACTGGACGATCTGCCGCAGCTACGACTTCGGTTACGGCAAGCCCTTCTCCTGCGCCTGGTGGGCCGTGGACTACGACGGGACGCTATACCGCATCCTGGAGCTTTACGGCTGCACAGAGACCCCGAACGAGGGCCTGCGCTGGACGCCTGACCAGCAGTTCCGCAAGATTGCGGAGATTGAACGAGAGCACCCGTGGCTGCGCGGAAAGAAGATCGACGGCGTGGCGGACCCGGCCATATGGGACGGCAGCCGCGGCGAGAGCGTGGCCGAGACGGCGGCGCGGTATGGGATCTATTTTGTGCCGGGCGACAATGCCCGCATTGCCGGGTGGATGCAGGTGCATTACCGGCTCCAATTCGACGAGAACGGTTACGCGCGGATGTACATCTTCGATAACTGCGCGTCGTTCATCCGGACCATGCCGCTGCTTGTCTATGACGAGAGAGCGGTTGAGGATCTGGACACGAGCATGGAGGATCACTGCTTGTCAGGTGATACACAGGTGCTGACGGAATCTGGATGGCAATCAATTGAAAGCCTTGTAGGGACAGGAGGCCGCGTGTATTCCTCAGACCACAAGCTGCATCAGTATCACGATGTGAGATGCACCAAACGCAATGCAGACGTTTATGCCGTCGAGCTGGAGGACGGCACAATCATATATGCCACCGATGACCACAGGTTCATGACTCCGGCGGGCGATTGGGTTTACGTCCGGGATCTGTCGGCAGCGGTGAAGAGTTCCAGACACGGCATGTTTACGGCAAGGGCCAGAACACTTTCTGCTGTGCGAACCATAGGGCCGCATGGAGGAGGAAGATCCATGCGAATTAAGAGCATCCGGTATGCCGGGAAGATGGATGTCTACAACATGGAAGTGGATATGTGCATGTCGAGGCCCGTGACCCCGATCAAGGTTGTAGAAAAGCGGACGCCGCTGAGCGACCCGCTGAATATGTTTACCGACAGGAGGTAGCGTGTGGACGAAAACATTATGATGCAGGACTCGCTGCAGCAGGAGCAGCGGCCCGTGGATGAGACGAGAGTACAGGAGTTCAACAAAATCCTGCAAAAGTACAAGGCCGGGAAGAAAAAGCTCGAACAGCGCGTGATTTCCGCTGAAAATTGGTGGAAGCTGCGCAACGCTGACGAGGCGATCAAGGCTGGCGTGGAGAAGGACCCGCAGAAATTCTCAGCGAAAAGCGGCTGGCTGCACAACGTGATCTCCTCAAAGCACGCCGACGCGATGGACAACTACCCTGAGCCTATCATTCTCCCACGCGAGCCGAACGACGCGCAGCAGGCCAAGACCCTGTCCGCCGTGCTGCCGGTGATCCTGGAGCAGAACAACTTCAAGCGCACGTACTGGCACTGCATGTGGCAGAAGCTCAAGACCGGAACCTGCGTCTACAAGGTTGTTTGGGACGGGACGAAAGAAGGCGGCCTCGGCGACATTGCCATAAGCCGCGTGGACATGCTGCACATCTTCTGGGAGCCGGGAATCACGGACATCCAAGAAAGCCGCTATGTGTTCCACGCGGAGCTTCGGGACAACGACGTGCTGGAGGAAGAATACCCGGAGCTGCAGGGCAAGCTCAGAGGGAATACGATCAACATCAGCAAGTTCCTCTATGACGATGCCGTGGACACGACGGACAAGAGCACGGTCGTGGACGTGTACTACAAGAAGGGCGGCGCGCTGCACTTCTGTAAGTACGTGGGCGACACGGTCCTTGTAAGCACGGAGAATGAAGGAGTCCCGCTGTACGAGCACGGCAGGTATCCCTTTGTGTTTGATGTGCTGTGGCCGGTGGAGGGCAGCCCTGCGGGCTACGGCTTCGTGGATCTCTGCGCGAATCCGCAGATTTACCTTGACCTGATGGACACGGCGTTCCTCAAAAACACGCTGGTCGGCGCCACGCCCCGATATATGGAGATCGGCAGCGGCGGGATCAACGAAAAGGAATTCCTCGACTTGACAAAGCCCATCGTGCACGTGGACGGCGGATCACTCGACGATCAGCGCATTCGCGTGATCGACTATCGACCGCTGGGCGGAACGTACATCAACGTGTATGACGGGAAAATCGCTGAGCTGCGCGAGACCTCTGGCAACACCGAGACGGCCAACGGCGTGACCGGCGGCGGCGTTACAGCGGCATCCGCTATCGCTGCGTTGCAGGAGGCCAGCGGCAAGACGAGCAGAGACAGCACCCAAGCAAGCTACATGGCCTTTACAGACATCGTGGAGCTTGTGATTGAGCTGATCCGGCAATTCTACACTCTCCCGCGTCAGTTCCGCATCACGGGTGAGATGGGGCGGCCGGAGTTTGCCACCTTCGACAACGGCCCAATGCAGCCGACGCCGATGTATGTCGGAAACGTGGACATGGGCCTGCGCAAACCGGTCTACGACGTGAAGATCAAAGCGCAGAAAGCCAACGCCTACAGCCGCACCGCGCAGAACGAGCTGGCGCTGCAGTTCTTCGGCCTCGGATTTTTCAGCCCGCAGATGGCGACGCCGGCGCTCGCCTGCATCGACATGATGGATTTCGACGGGAAGGACGCGCTCGTGCAGAAGCTGACGCTCAACGGCACGCTGCAGCAGCAGCTTGAGCAGACACAGCAGCTCGCCATGACGCTGCTGCAGAAGTACGAGCCGGAGCTTGTGCCGCAGATGGCGGGCATGCTGGGCATGGCAGACATGCCAATGCAGCCGGCCGGAGGCGCTGCGCCCGCTCCCGTGAGCGGTGAGAGCAACATCACGGAGAGGGCGCGGGAGAAGTCCGCGCAGGCAACGGAGGTGAGGCCATGACAAGGGTGAGCTTCGGGCCGTACAGGCTCCACGTGGAGGGCCACGCGGGATATGCCAAGGACGGCGTTGACCCCGTGTGCGCAGGCGTCTCCGCGCTGGGCTTCACGCTTCTGGCGGCGGCGGATGACAGCCCGGAATTCCACACGCACGTCTACGCCAACCAGCAGGACGGCGTTCTGGACGTGCAGTGCTTCCCGGAAGAGGACGCAAAGGAGCGTTGCGAATACCTGTTCCACGTCGTACAGCTCGGCATGGAACTGATTGAGAGCGAGTTCAAGGACTATCTGACCATAGGAGGACGAAATGGCTGACGAGAGAAAAAAGAATCCCTACGCCGTGAACGGTGACGAGCTGTACCGGAAGTATTACTCGGATGCCGCTCCGGGAGCGGCGACTGGAACGCCGACGCTGGCGGACATGTATCAGAAGATCACCGCGCGGCCCGCGTTTCAGTATGACGCGGCGGCGGATCCCCTGTATCAGCAGAGCCGAGACCGATACATCCAGAACGCGCGGATGGCCATGCGCGACACGCAGGGGCAGGCCGCAAGCCTGACGGGCGGCTACGGCAGCAGCTACGGACAGGCTGTCGGCCAGCAGGCGTATGACCGGACCATGACCGGGCTGACCGACATGATCCCGGAGCTGTACCAGACGGCGTATGACAGATACCAGGACGAGGGAAACAACCTCATGCAGCAGTACAGCATGCTCAAAGGCCAGGACGACGCGGCATACAACCGATACCGCGACGCCATGTCCGACGCGAGGTATCAGCAGCAGCTCGACTACCAGCAGGAGCGCGACGCAATCACCGACGCACGGTATCAGCAGGAGACGGCGTACAGCCGTCAGCAGGACGCCTATAAGAACCTGTACAGCATGATCCTGAGCTACGGCTACACGCCCACGGCGCAGGAGCTGGCGGCGGCGGGGATGACCGACGCCGTGGCCAAGACGCTGCTTTCCGACTACGCACGGCGCAATCCCGCGCCTGTCGCGGCACCCGCAGAAAGCGGCGGCGGCGGAGGCGGCGGTGGATACCGCAGCGGCGGAGGCAGCGGCAATGGCAATACTCCGCTGAGTTTTTCAACCCAGCGTGAGCTTGACGAATACTTGAGGCAGCAGGTAAGCGCCGGAAATATCACGCAGAGAGAGGCAACAAATTTGCGGGATGAATTCAGCCATCGGATTGGATCTACAAGCAAAAAAGCCACGGGAGGTACGCCAAATAGATGAGTTACGACGATGTTCGCAAACAGTTGATGCAAGCGACGTACCAGAAAAACACCGGGAGTCAGGCAACGCAGGCAAAAAGCTCGGCCAGCACTCCCGCGCCTGCGCGTTCTTCCGGTTATGATGAAGTATATGCACAGTTGGAGTCGAGCCTCGGAAGCGATGCTCGACTCCGTGATGACCGGAATCGCGCGGGGCAGGCTTCCGGCAGGAATTCGCTGGAGGAAAAGTACGGAACAATCGACGAGATCCGCGCTTTGGACGAGCAACAGGACAGCTTTAAGCGCTTTTCCCTCGGTGCCGGGGCGGTGGCAAAATACCTGCAGAGCGACAACTGGGATGACAACAACAATCACCAGTGGTATTCCGACCTGGTAAGCTCTCGACAGCAGGAGATCGCAGACGCAATGGCGGCGGCGGGCGACAACCGCGCGCTGAAGAGCAGACTGCAGCAGTATGCCGACGCATACGGGAACCTGGCGCAGGGGCTTGCTGACCGCCAGAGCTTCTTCGGACAGTTCCAGGGCAAAGCAGATTACAACAGCTATGCCAGCGCCGTAAAGGCAGCACGATCCACCAAGGCTTCGGGTAAGTCCTATGACGATTGGTATCAGCAGGCGAACGCAGATATTGAGACGGCGAGCGGGCGTGTGACAGAGTTGGAGAACCGGCTTGCAAATGCAACGCTTCAGGCGAGCACCGGCATGTGGGACGAAAACGGCGTCTATCTGGGCGAGGACAAAGCTGCTGCAGATGAGGCGAGGCGGCTCAAAGCAGAGCTTGAACGTGCGCGGCAGGACGAGGCGGACAAGAGGCGGATCGGCAGCTATGCCAAGGCCTGGCGCTATCAGGATCTGCCGGAGACAAAGGGCTTCCGCAGCGCTGCCGCGGAGGGCCTGCGGAAGTTCGCGGCGGACAGCGCCGCGGAACGGTCAAGACAGCAGGAGCAGCGCGCGCAGAGGGAGGCAGAATTTAACGCTCTCGGTACCGGCGGGCTCGTTTACGAAGACGATCTGATGACCCAGCTTCGTGAGGATACCGCCTGGCGGGAGCCGGCGGAGGACTGGACGGAGCAAGAGAGGAACACTTTCGGCTATCTCTATGCGCAGGATCCGGAGCGGGCCTATGAATACGGCCAATACATCAACGACAGAAACAAGGCCCAGACGCGCTATGAGCAGGAGCAGAAGGTTGGTGACTGGGCAACAAAGAATTTCGGTACAGGGGCGGCATCCTTTGCTGCCGGCATCCTGACGATGCCAGCGGCTCTTGCCGATTACCTTGACTACGCGGCGGAATACGCGGCAAGGGGCACCGTGACCCAGCGGGAGTACATGAGCCTTGCCGACTACGGAAATGTAATGGTCGGAGCCGTATCGCAGGGGCTGAACGAGCGCTACGGCACGGTGGACAGCAAAATCATTGACAGCTTCGGTTGGGGAGACGTGTACCAGCTCGGCGTGAGCATCGGACAGAGCATGCTGTGGGGCGGAGCCGGCAAGGCGCTGGGCGGCGCGGTCGGCCTTGCCGGAGAGGCAGCGGCCCACTTCGGATCCACGGCAACGCTCGGAATGTTCTTCGGCAGCGCGGCAAAGAGCGGGTTTGAGGATGCAAGGGCGCAGGGCGTGGACGACGGGAAAGCGCTGTGGTACGGCTTTGCCTCCGGCATTGCCGAGGCGGGGTGCGAGGTCCTGAGCCTGGACAAGCTGCTGACGATCAAGAGCCCGACGAGTCTCACGAAGCTGCTGAAAAATGTGCTCGTGCAGTCCGGCGTAGAGGCCAGCGAGGAGCTGGCGACCACGATCTGCAACCGGATCTCCGACCAGCTCATCAACGGCGACAAGAGCGAGATCTCAACCAAGATCGCGCTGGGCATGGCCAAGGGAATGAGCTATGAGGAGGCGGCCAAGGAAGCAGAAAAGGAATGGCTGCAGAGCGCCGCTGCCGACGCAGTGGGCGGCTTCCTTTCCGGCGGCATCTCAGGCGGCATGGCGTCGGGCTTTGAGAGCCTGGGGCGCTATCGGGGGAACACCGAGCAGCTCATTGACCAGGGCCTTGCTTCCGGGGGCGAGGCCGAGGCAATCGCCAGGGATATGCAGGAATGGATGAAGAGGGGGGAGACCGTCACGACAACCCCTCAGTCTGCTGCGCAGACAGCTCCTCTTGCACAGGGGAGCCAGAGCGAGCAGAGCAGCCAGACGCAGGAGCGAGAGAGCGAGGAACCAAAGAAAAACAGCCGGACGCGGCGGATCTCCAACCTGCAGGCGCAGCGTCTGATCGAGGCCATTGAGGAGACCGACAGGAGCAAGCTGAAAAACGCCGTTGAGATCCGGCTGCAGGAGATGCAGGAAAGCGTAAACGAACCGGGGAAAAACCTGTCTCCGATCGCGGAAGCGGTGGCGAAGTCCGTGCAGGGCGACAAGCTGAACCGTGTGGAAGAGGAAGCACTGAAAAACAGCCACTTCGGCGAGCACCTGATCCACGAGCTGAGCGCCGAAAAGCTGATGACGGGCGGCAGCATCCCGGAATGGGTGCGCAACATCGGCGCAGAGCGGCTGGGCGGCGGCCTGTACTCCGACGCGGAGACTCAGGCGGAGAATCTTACAGCCGAGCCGACCGAGGAGCAGAAGAAGCAGAACCGCACGGAGACCATGCGCGGGATCCTGAGCCGGTCCAGCGAGGCGGCGGGCGTGCAGATGACCGACGAAGAGGCAACCGCCATTGCGGAGGGCTACGAGGCCGGGACAAATGGCCGCCTGTACGCGGCGGCGGCTACGGACGCATACAAGCTCGGAAAGAGCGGAAAGTACACGCTGGAGGAGGCCATGAAGGCCAGCCAATACACGGCCAGACTCAGCGCGGATCAGTTCCGGAATGCGTTTGAGGCGGGAGCCGGTATGGAGACAAACGCCGTCGATGCCAGCACCGAAGACGGCAAGCAGACGTTGACGGCGGCGCTCTCGTCTCTCGGAGAGCACGCGGAGGAAGCGGCAAACGCATACGAGGCGGGCCAGGATGTGAGCAGGTTTGCCGCCGGCATGAGCGAGGCGGCGGAACGGTTCGCGGTCACCGGGTCGGACATCCGCGCCCAGGAGGGCGGCATCCCCGCAGAAAGCGTTATTTCCACTCTCACGGACGCGCAGATCGAGAAAGCGCAGGAGATCGGCGGCAGGCTCCGCGAAACGCGGGCGGCGGCGGTTTCCCAGCTCGCAGAACAGCGCAAGGCGATCCGCGCCCAGGCGCAGGCAATCGAACAGCAGGGCGTTGCAGACGCGGCGGCGCTCACGGAGGTCAACCGGCAGATCCGCGAGGCGAACAAAATAGGCCGCGAGACCGTGGAGATGTTTGAGGCGCAGCGGGACGCGCTCACAAAGGCCGTGGAGGCTGACCCCGATTTCCAGAACACCGAGGAATACGCCAAAGCCTTTGACGAGGCAAAGGAGAACATGGAGCGTGCGGTAGAGCTGCAGAAGTCTGTGGAGGAGCTGCAGGCCAGGAAGAAAGAGATTGAGGGCAAGGCCCCTGTCAAGCGCAAGAAGGGGACAGTCAGCCTTGACGGCGGCAACATCGCCGGGACGGACTATGCCGGGATCGACCGCAGCAAGCTCACCCGCCAGCAGCAAAACATCGTGGCGATGGTGGAGCGGCTGGCCGATTTTATCAACATCGACTATGTTGTGTTCGACGGCCCGGCCAACATGGGCGGCGCATACATGCAGGGCGGCAGGCTCTACATCAACATCAACGCCGGCATGACGCAGGAGGGCCGCAAGAGCATCGCGGCGGCGTCCCTCTCCCATGAGCTGACCCACTTCATGCAGGAATACGCGCCGGAAGAGTATCAGCAGCTCAAGGACTACGTGATTGGCACGATCCTGAACAAGAGCCAGACGGAGTTTGACCGCATGATCCGCCAGCAGCGGCGCTGGGAACCCGGCAAAAGCTACGACGAGCTGGCCGACGAGCTGGTGGCAAACGCCTGCCAGACGATGCTCACGGATGACAAGGCCGTGCAGCGCATGGCGCGCAGCAACATGACGCTGGCGCAGAAGGTTGCCGACGTGCTGGACGAGATCGGCGAGAAGATCCGCAAGGCGTTTGAGGGTCTGAGCTTCGACGAGGACCGCGCCATCTTCGCCCCGGTCAAGGCTGTGATGGACGAGATCGACGGAATCACCGAGCGCTGGGGCAAGGGCATCGCCGAGGCCGTGGAGAACTATAACGCCATGCAGACGGTACAGCAGGCGGCAGACACGGCGAAGCAGGCACAAAGTGCGCAATTCCAGCGCTTCGACAGCGACTACATGGATGCCGTTGAGCGCGGCGATATGGAAACAGCGCAACTGCTCGTCAACAAAGCTGCTGTGGATGCTGGCGCTATCCCGAACAAGTCCGGCAGAGGCCCGCTACACCTCTATCACGGCACGCCGAGTTTTGGCTTTTCGGTCTTTCGACCGGGCGTGATTTTCTTGACGGACAACAGAAGCATCGCAGCTGGCTACACCAAAAACAAGGGTTACGGTCGCGTGCGCAAGATGAGCGAATCCTATACTTCAGACGACGGAACGGATGCGACTCTGCTCAAGAATGCAAAAAATGTGTTGGAACAGACCTGGCGCTTGTTCGACAAGAAGGAAGCCGCCAAACTGTTCGACGAAGTCAAAAAGACCGCAGTAGAGCTGAACGACAGAGTCAACAATGTATACACGTCTGAAGCGCTTGACGTTCTGAATGATCTGATGCGTGGCATGGACGAGGACGAACAAAACGATCTGTATAATGCTCTCAATTACATGATTTCACTGCCGGGCACTGTCGTAGAGAACATCGATGATTTCAAGCGCGGCGATTATTCCTACTGGGGCACCGTCGAAGATGCCGTGCGTAGCATCAGCTACGACATAAAGAGCATTGAGGCCGGCGAAGAGCAGGTAAAGGATTTCCTCAGAGAGAACCGCGACAAACTGAAGGGCACGGTTGCTTGGGATCTGTATAAGTTCCTCATGGGCTATGACCTCGGAGATTTCTCGATTGACGTTCAGTACAAGATGCTCAACGCCATGCAGCCGGAAGGCAAACTCATATCCATCAACGACTCCGTCGCGACAAAAGACGCGATCCGCGAGCAGATTGAGAAACTGAAGAGCGTCGGGTCTTATGACATGTACGGGTTTGCCGGGAATAATCCTCTTGTGATTGACGGGAAAGGCGCGTTCTGGACGAACATTGAAGCGCCAATGCTTGGTGAAGGCACCTTCTCAACGGACACCATTGCAGAGCTCGCCCCCAAAAGAGGCTACACTTCCGTCCAGATCAAGAACATCATGGATAGCTCCATGAACGAGTACGCCACAAACGTCCACTCCGACGTCTTCATTTTCTTTGACAGCAGCCAGGTAAAATCGGCTGATACCGTCACCTACGACGATAAAGGCAATGTGATCCCACTTAGCGAGCGCTTCAGCAGAGACACGGGGGACATTCGCTATCAGCGCTTTGACGATACCTCCGATGATACCGCGTCCGAGAGCCGAGGGCGGGATATTGCGTATGCCAGGCTCCAGAGCGAGAACGCCATCCTGAGCGAGACCGTGGCCGCCATGAAGAAACTCACCGGGAAGCAGGGCAAGACCATTGCTGCGCTACAGAAGCGGCTCCAGGTCACCACCACACCGGAGGTGCGCCAGAGCGACGCCCGGAAGCTCGCCCGGCAGCTCATCCGCGAGAACGGCAGCAAGGCCGACGTGGAGCGTGTGAGCGAACAGCTCAAGGCGCTGGGCGATTACATCCTCCAGACGGAGACGGACAAACTCAGCGAGGACGAGATCAAGAACCGGGCGCGGAGCATCGCGCGGGATATCGTGGAGAGCGCGAGCGAGCAGATCAGCATTGACGACGGCACCTACAGCGAGATCGCCGACAATATTAAGGGTCGCAAGCTCAGTATCGACGAAGCGTTTCTTGGCGAACTTGACCAGGCGGGCGGCTATGACCGCTTCCGCAAGAGCCTTTTCGGACGGCTGACGATTGCCAAACGCGAGAGCAACAGCCGCGAGAGCCGCGAGGACTACACGAGCGTCGATCAGTTCTACACGGACATGCAGAACACCTACGGCAAGGCTTTCTTCCCGGACGTGGCCAACGAGGGCGAGCAGGTGCAAATCCTCGCGCAGATGCTTGACGCTGGGCAGCCGATGGAGGTAAACCCCTACGAGCAGTACATGGGCGAGGCTTCCGAAGAGATCGCAAACCGCATCGTCATGGACGCAATGAGCGGCGTGCTGCGCGCGCAGGAGCCGACCACGATGGACAAGCAGCGAGCGCGGACGAAGGAGATGCAGGAGCGCATCAAGCAGCTCAAGGCCGAGCAGAAGCTCGACCAGCGCGAGGCCGCGAGCCTGTACCACACGGTATATGACCTGACCGTGGCGCTGGACAAGGCCGCGAGCAAGTACCAGACGCTGCGCACAGAGGCCAACTACCGCGCCGCACAGCTCAGAGCCGAGGGCACCGCCAGGGCGGCGGAGATCAAAGCGGCGGAGCGTGAGCGGGCTGCCGGACAGATCGCGCAGCTCAAGGCGCACTATCAGGAGATGAGGGAGAGCGCGAAAGCCCGCCGTGAGGAGAGCGCAGGCGTAACTAAGTACCGCAAGCAGGTAGAGAAGAAAGCCAAGAAGCTCTACGAGATGCTGATGACCAACAGCAACGACCTGCATGTGCCGGAAGTTCTGAAAGCGCCGCTCGGCGAGTTTCTGGAGTCTCTGGACTTTAGCAGCAAGCGCAGCCTGGCCGGCGGAGAGGATACCGTTGCGGACGCAAACTTCGGCGCGAGGCTCGTGAGGATCCAGCAGATGCTGGACAATCAGCAGCGGTATATCGACGGAGACGGAAGCGTTGCGCAGGACCTCGGCGGCTATATCGACGTTTCGCCGGAAATCCTTGAATATCTGCGCGGGATGGCCGAGATGATCACGACGGCCATGAGCACGGGGAGGACCTTCACTGTAAACCAGATGACGGCGGCGGACCTAAAAACGCTGAGTGACTTCATGTCCAACCTTCGCACGGCAATAAACAACATGAACCGATTCATGGCGAACGCGAGATATGCGAGCGTGCAGACCGCGGCGCAGGCAGACATCGAACGCATGAAGCGTTTGGGGAAAGCGTCAGAAGCGTCCGCATCCGCGGCTGTCCGCTTCGCCGGATGGGAGAACGGGACCCCCTACTACATCACGAAGCGGCTTGGCCCCGGCGCAAAGTCCATCTTTGAGGGCTGGGAACGCTTGGCGTTCAACGCGCAGGAGATCATCGACTTCACGAAGAATCTGTACACGGATGAAGAAGTCCGCGATTGGAAGCGCGATATTCACGACATTACGCTTTCCGACGGCTCCAAAGTAAAAATGACCACCGCACAGATCATGGAGTTTTCACAGTTGCTGAACGATAAGCAGGCCCCGCAGCATCTCCTCAAAGGCGGCGGTCGCATCAAAGACATTAAGACGAAGAAGGGAGTCATCACTGACACTAAGCACTATCACATGTCAGAGGAGGACAGAGCGAGCATCCT
>ONOL01000034.1 GCA_900319465.1 uncultured Eubacteriales bacterium
GTGCTGAAGCTGAAGGTCGTCAACCTCAAGACCGACCCGCAGCTCATGGGCGCGCTGGGCGCTGCCGAGTACGCCCGCCAGAAGGGTCTGGCCAAGAAGGAATAATAGAGCATAACATAGGAACCCCTCCTGCGGAGTTGAACCGCAGGAGGGGTTGTGTTTTGGTTCAGTCTGCCCCGGCGGGCTTTTCATAGGTGATGTAGCGGGAGTAGATGTAGCCCTTCTGGTTGTCCACGGTGACGGCGGTCCAGTCGCCGGTCGTGCCGGTGACGAGCACTTCCTTGCCGGTGTTGAATTCCGCCATGATGAAGGCGCTGACCGAGGCGGATTTGCGCAAACGGACCTTGTCGGCGTTGACCCAGGCGGTGATGGCGGTGGCGTTGGGATCCTCGGTCTGGTCCTTTTCATTCGCTGCGACCTTGGGGATCTCGGACAGGTACTGGAAAATCACGTTTTCCGCCTTCTCGGACAGGCGCAGGTGCTGCCCTTCGTTGAGTGTGATCTCCTTGCTCTTGCTGGCCAGCACCGTGACGGTGCGGCTGCTCTCCTCCAGCGCCAGATCCTGGATGTCCACGCTCTTCTCTTCGGGCACGTCGTCACACACGGTGACCTTGGCGGACGCGGTGTTGTTGTTCAGCACCCGGTAGATACCGGAGGGGAGATGGAAGGCGATGTAGGATTCTTCCGCGCCGTCCTCATTCACAGCCGTCCAGTTTTCTCCATACTCACCGGTCTCGTTCCAGGTGAGGATGATGAAAGACGGAGGGCCGTCGTCCGTCGTGTGGGCTTTGCCGCTGCCGGGGGTGTGCGGCTTGACGACGCAGGCCAGCACGAAGAGCGCGACGCCGAGCAGCAGAAGCTTCCACCCGCTGAGCTGGAAGCGCCGGAAGAAGCGGCGCAGCGGGCGCAGGGGAAGAAAGACGACGGCGGCGAGCAGGAACAGCAGGCTCGCCCAGGAGGGCAGAAAGATCAGCGCGGCGATCACGCTGGCAATGGCAGCGCCGTAGCTGACAAAGTCCTCGGTGCTCATCTCCCAGACGTTTCCGAGAAGATCCTTTTTCTGGCGCCGTTTCCGGGGCGCGGGGCGGGATTTGAGCGGGATCAGGGGGAAGAGGCCTTTCTTTTTCTTTTCTTCCGTTTTCGGCGGCTCCTGTTGTCGGATGGGCGTTTGCACCGCGTCAGGGGCGGCTGCCGGCTCTTCGGGCGCCCCCCGGTCTGGCACGCCGATCTTCTCCTGGCAGGCCTGTAAGACGGAGAAACGGAGCGAGGCGTCGTGCAGGATACCGGGCGCCTCCTCCGGACGCAGGGAGAGCGCGCCGCACAGCGCCTCGCACTCCAGATAGCCCTGTTCCGGCCAGAGGGAGCTTGCCAGCGTACGCACGTCCACGAAGGCGAACTTGCCCTCGTATCCCTCCGCTTCCAGCATCTTGGCCACAAAGCCAAGCGCCTCTTCATCGGCAACGACGACGCCTTCGAGCAGCAGCGCCGCAAGGCTGAAGGCCATCTGGGGATAGCTGAGCCCGCGGGCGGCGTCCGCGTCGGTGATGCCGCAGCGTTCACTCAGCTCCGGGGGGATCGGCCGGCCCGGGTCGATGAGCGTGCTGTTGCGGTTGACCACGGCGCTGCCCTGCACACGGAGCATGCCCAGCTGAAAGACCCTGTCCACGGAGGGGTCTGGGCCGGTGCTCCGCAGCGCGAGCACCAGATAATCCCGCAGCCCTGCGATCGCCTGCGGGGAAGTCAGTTCGTAATAGGTAATCATAAGTCTGTCTCCTGCACTGAAAGCGCGTGAACGTCATGCAAAGGGGAGGCGATCGTGATGATCGAGAGAATTCTCCCGCAAAACAGCAAGGCTTCTTTGCCGAGCCGAAAGCGGCTCGGCGAAACGCTTCGCAGCGTTTCGCCTCGGTAAAATGATTATATCCTTTCGGGCGCGGCGGGTCAAGCTAAGAAATCTTAAAATACGGCGGGAACCGAATGGTTCCCGCCGGCGAGACTGTCAAGAAAGGGCGACGAAGAAGGGAAACAGAGCCGCGGGGGAGCGCGAGGGGGCAAGGCCCGCCTCGCGTTTGGATTACCCGCCGTCCGAAAAAGGCGGAGAGTATCCGGCTTTTTCGGGTAATGGCCTTTTGCCCTGGGCAAAAGGCCCGGCGGCGAGCTCCTTTTTCAGCTCTTGCGGCGCCTGAGCTTGAAAATGACCAGATACAGCAGCGCGCAGTAGGCTGCCGCAAGCCCCATCACGATCCAGCACATGGCGGGGGACTTCGGCGCCATTCCCACCAGGATCAGCACCGGCGCGCCGAGCACGATGCCGAAGCTGCTGCCGATGACGAGGTTGTTCGCGGCGGGCGTGGAGAGCTCCGGGTCGATCTCACGCAGCAGCAGCACGCCGGAGCTGATGGTGCCGGTGAGCATGCCGTACATGGAGATCAGTCCCTCATAATAGTAGTCCCGATAGACCTTTTTGCAGACGATGGACAGGTGGATCCAGGTAAAGACGGCGCCCGCCGCGACCAGCAGCAGGAAGGGGATCCACTGCCCCCGGATATCCTCCAGATCGATCGAGCCGATGCCAGCGACGATCATGATGTCAAAGAAAAAGCCGGAGATGCGGTTGAGCAGATAGTTGTTCTGGTACTGCCGCACGATGACGCCATCCTTGCGGCCCGTCTCCAGCAGCACGCGCAGCAGCATGGCAAGAGCCGCGCCGATGATGAAGTTGAAGCCCCAGATCAGCGTGTTGACCGTGGCGGCGAGGCCGGGGGAGAGGGCGGCGATCCCGGAGGTCAGACCCCAGGCGGCGAGATAGGTGACGAGATAGACCAGCAGGACCATGGCGATCTGGACGGAGAGCTTGTCGATGGAGTCGGAGACGGGGATCTCATCCTTGCTCTGGAAAAAGCTCGCGGGATGCTCTTCCATGGCGCCGGAACGGGTCTTCCCCACCTTTCCCTTGCGGGAGAGGACATTGAGGATGACGACGCCCACCACGCAGGCTACCAGATAACCCGCGGCGGCGACGGCGAGACCGAAGCTGCGCCCGCCCGCAAAGCCCAGCGCCTCATAGCTCGAGCCGATATTGTTGGCCTGGCCGGGGCCCTGCCCGAAGCCCATCGGCAGCAGCAGCCCCGCGGCCTTGAAGAAACCGGGCATGACCGTGTAGGCGAGCAGCAGGGTAATAACCAGGCCGACCACCCCCTGCACCATGTAAGTACTCACGATGATTGCACCGGACTTGAGTCCGGTCAGGTCTCCCTTGCGTTCGCCCTTCTCCTCGGGCACGCGCAGGCTCATCGCGATAAAACCGAGGGCGATGCCATGATAGACCAGAATCTCCATCAGCTCGCCGTCCGGGCGGACGATGCCGAGGTATTTGGCGATCAGCAGCAGAAACCCGCCCAGAACGGCCACGGGCATCAGGCTTTTCCGGATGAGGGGGATCTTTTGGCGCATCAGATTGGCAAGCAGGATCACGGCGGCGATGAGGCCAAGCTGGATCACAATGTTCCAAAGCGCTTGATTGGCGGCGGAATAGTCCATAATACGGTCACCTTTCTCTGTCTCCGCCCCTCCGGGCGCGGCGCCCGAAGGCGGGAGGGGGATTATCCTTCTTCCCAGATCTCCAGATATTTGCGCAGATTCGCGCCCTGATCGGAGCGGATCTGGAAGTAGCGGTCGTGAAAGCTGAAGAGCAGCAGGTAAGCCTGCACGGGCGCCATGCTGCGGATCTCACTGAGCGGGAAGACGAGCTCGCCGAAGCAGAGCCGGTCGGCAAACTGCCGGAGCGTGCCCCGCGCGATCAGCTCCTCCCGGTGCCCGTCTGTGATTTCGGTGAGCGTCAGCTCTCCGTCCGAGAAGAGCTCGTCTCCCGTCCGCACAAAGTCGCGCCGCCGCAGGGCGTCTCTCTGCCAGTCCTCCCAGTCGGCGATCGTCCGGAAGGGCTCGCCGGGGTCGAGGAAGCCCTTGGGGGTGTACCGCAGAGCAAGGCCGCAGGAGCAGAAGATCCGGTCGCCCCCCGTGTGCAGCGTACCAAGTCGGCGGCAGCGCGGACAGAGGTACATGGCCCGTTCCAGCCCCTCGGCGAGCTTTTTCCCGCGATAGTCCTGCTGCCACGCGCGCTGGCGCTCCCATGCGTCCTCGAAAATGTCGCGCTCTATGGCGGCGTTCACCTCGGCCGCGCTCATGGTTTTGAGCAGCTCCGGCGGATAGACATTCACCGGGTGGCCGTGAACCCTGCCGCGGCGCACGCTTTTGGCCCAGCGGGGCTTGGAGAGGTAAGCGCCCTCCAGCCGGTAGGTGACCAGCGTAGCGCCGGAGGCTTTGACCATCTTGCCCGTTGCGGGCAGAATATGCTTGCTTCGCCCGTCCCAGCACTGCTCCCCCTCAGCAAAGAGGCAGACGGAATGCCCGTCGCGCAGGTGGCGCAGGCAGGCCTTCACCGTGTCGGTGCCGGTGGAGGCTTTGCGCCTCGGGATCGGCGCTACCAGCCATGCCAGCAGCCGGGATACAAAGCCCAGCCGGAACAGGTGCTCGCTCGCCACATAGTAGAGCTGCTTGTCCTTCAGACTCGTTGCCACCAGCAGCGGATCCCAGGCGTTGACGTGGTTCGGGATGAGCAGCACGGGCCCCTCTACGTGAAGATCCTCGTGAGTCATGCGGAATTTATGGGAGATAAAGAGATTCAGCGGCCAGTACAGCAGACGCCAGACCCATTGATGCCGTCTGTAAACATCCATGGCGATCCTCCCATATTTTGAATCTTTTTTTTATCGTATCATAAAGAGCGCGGTGTGACAAGAAAAATCCTCCCGTATCGGGCGTATCGGGCGATACGGGCGATACGGGAGGGATCATTTTCCCCCGCGTCTGAGGCGGGGACGGAGCACGCGCAGCCAGTAGAGCTGCAGCCGCGCAAGGGCGAGATCGTAGATCATCATGACGGCAACCAGCGCCGCAAAAAACAGGGCGTTCATCCAGAGCGCGGCGCTTCCCAGCTCCTCCGGCAGCTCGCCGAGCCGAAGGACCCAGATCAGCAGCGCGTACATCGCGCCGAGAGCGAGCGTGAAAAACAGGAGCTTGCACAGAAAACGCAGCGGTGCCGCCGTTATCGTGTCAAAATGAGGGCGCAGGACGGGGGTATAACCCAGAAACAGGTAAAGGAACGCGGCTTCGCGGTCGGCGCTCAGCAGCAGCGCAAGCCCCGCGGTGACCGCCCAGGTCATCCAGGCCCAGCCCTCGCCGCGCTCGCTCAGCACCGGCAGAAGCAGCGCCGAGGCGATGATGGGGCTGCAATAGGTGGCGATTGGGATCAGCCCGCCCGCCGCCATGACGACGGCGCCCAGCGCGGCAAGGAGCGCGCAGAAGGCGACGTCCAGGCTCGTTTTACGGCTTTGTTCCCGCATAGGCTCAGCGCGCCCGCAGCCGCGGCAGCCAGTAGCTCCTGCCGAAGACGAGGATCTCCGCGAGCAGGCACATGGGCAGCGCGCACAACACGTCCACTGCGGAGTGCTGCTTGACAAAGCAGACGGCGAGGGCGACCAGCACGGTGAAGAGGAGCAGCGCGAGCTTCCCCCAGAGGGGGCAGTCCTCGTCCTTCCAGGCAACGGACAGCACCGCAATGATGTAGCCCACGTGCAGCGAGGGGCAGACGCCGGTGCTGGTGTCGAAGGAATAGATGAAGGCCATCACGTGGGTCAGCAGGTTGTCGCGCACGAAGCTGTCCGGCCGCAGATCCTGGCGGCTCGGCCAGAGCACGTAGCAGGTCATGGCCACCACCTGCGTAAGGATGAGGAAGGTCTGCAGCTTGCGGAAGTTCTCAACGTTGTAGAGGAAGGTGTAGAGCAGCGCGCCGAAGATCACGAAGAACCAGGCGACGTAAAAGATGGCGAAAAACTCGTTGAAGGGGATCAGATCGTCCAGGAAGCAGTGCACGGGGTGGCAGCGCTCGGCCGGGATCAGGTTCTCGGTGATAAAGTACAGGGCGAAATAGACGAGCCAGCCGGCCAGCAGCTTCACATGGGAAAAGCGCGGCTCGTTCAGCCGGCTGAAGCGGAATTCACGGTAGTCAACCACAGGTTTTTTCATCGTTGTATACCTCGAGAGGCGTGTTTTTGGGATAGTCCCGCTTCCGGATGTTCCGATAGGGGACGACGGTATGTTCCGGCAGCGAGCAGGCGATGCCCGTGATGGCGTCGGCCAGCCGGCCGCAGATCCGTTCCCGCTCCGCGGCGATGGGGGCCGTGGGATCGAAGCGGATGGGATCGCCGAGATACAGGGTCTTGCGCGCGGGCGCTACATAAAGGGGGACGAAGGAGAGGGCGACGCCGGCTTTTTTGTAATAGAAACGGGCGAGATCCACGAATTTGTCCTGAAAGGCGTAGAGGATGTTGTTCCGCCGTACGTTTTTCTCGGGAAAGATGACCACGCTGCGACCCGCCTGCAGCGCGTCGACGGACGTCCGGTAGGTGGTGAGCAGCCGCGTGTCGTGATAGACGGGGATGGTGTGCGCGTTGTTGAAGACGCAGACCGAAAGGGGGGTGATGAGCCGGCTCAGAAGCCGGAAAAAGCCGTGCGTCCAGCGGGGCTTGAAGGACCAGAAATCCTCGAACGCGTAGGCCGCCACCTCATCCCGATGCATCATCTGCCCGGCGCACCAGATCTCGTGCCGCCCCGGCAGAAAGATCTCCGCGGCGATGGGGCCGTACATCTGGCTGTGATTGCCCACGATGATGCAGGCCTCGTCCGGAAGCTTCTCAAGGCCTACGGTCCTGAACTTCGGCGAAAACAGCCAGACGAACCAGCGGATGATGCGGTAGATGAACGTCGTTTTCTTATCTTGCATGCGCGCCTCCGGATACAATGCGTCTAATTGCAGCGGTATTTCACGGCGAAACGCTTCGCGGCGTTTCGCCATTGTGAGAACATTATATCACACGGGGAGAGAAAAGTCATAAAGAAACGGAAATTCTTTTTCGGCAGATCGGGGAAATGCTGAAACAGCGTCCGGAAAAAGAGAGCGCCTCGCAGGCAGAGCCGCGGGGACGCTGTATTGAACCGGGTGCGGCAGGGGCGGCCCGCTCACGCCCAGACGAGCCAGATCACCAGCGCGCCGGAGAAGGCGGCGATCAGCGTGAAGGGAACGCCGATGCGCATGAAGTCGGCGCTGGAGACCTTGTAGCCCTCCTTCTGCAGGATGCCGATGCCCGCGATATTGGCCGAGGCGCCCACCGGCGTGATGTTGCCGCCGAGCGTCGCGCCGATCAGCAGACCGAAGGCGAAGAGATAGGGCGGGATGCCGAGCAGCGCCGCGATGCTGCTCACGACCGGCAGCATGGTCGCCACGTAGGGGATGTTGTCAATGAAGGCGGAGAGCAGCACCGACACCGCCACGATCATCACATAGGTCAGCAGCACGGAGCCGCCGCCCACACGCACGAAAAGCGCGGCGATCGCGTCGATGACCCCGGCCTGCGTGATGCCCTCGATGACCATGAACAGGCCGGACAGGAGCAGCAGGGTCTTGTAGTCGATGGCTCGGAACACCTCGGCGGCTTTGCCGGACCCGCCGGCGCGGATCGCCTCGTATACGATGCCGATCGCGGCGAGGGCGCAGCAGATGACGCCGTTGGTGAGCGCGGGCTTGTCGGGGAACTGGGAAGCCGCGATCAGCAGCACCACGGTGCCGACCAGCAGCACGGTGGGCACGCGGTCGGTGACCACGGTGGTGACCTCCGCGCTGACCTTCTCCTTCTCATGCCGGAAGAGGTAAAGCAGCACGGGGATCGTCAGCGCCGCACCGATCTCCACGGCCCAGGCGATGCCGAGCCGGCCCTGGAACCAGAAGAAATCGTTGAAGCTCATGCCGACATAGCCCGCGAGCAGGATCGAGGTGGTGTCGCCCACGAGGGTGGCCGCACCCTGCAGGTTGCTGGAGACGGCGATGGCGATGATGACGGGCACGGGGTTCGTTTTCAGCTGCCTGGCAACGGCGAGGCCCACCGGCGCCACCATCAGCACCGTGGCCACATTGTCCACAAAGGCGGAGATCACGCCGGAGAAAACGCTCAGCGCGACGACAGCCCACTGGATGTTGGGCACCTTCTGCAGCAGCTGCTCGGCCATGCGGGCGGGCATCTGACTCTGGATGAACAGCTCCACCGTCGCCATGGTGCCGGCCAGCATCATCAGCACGTTCCAGTTGATCGCATGAAGGGCGGCGGAGAAGGGCAGGATGCGCAGCAGCATGAAGACGGCGGCGGCGCAGAGCGCGATGATCCAGCGGTGCTCGGCGAAGATGAGCAGCAGCACATACATGGCGGCGAAGAGCAGCAGCGCCGGCAGCATTTGATTCATGACGGTTCCCTCCATAAAAAAACGGTATGGCCGAGCCATACCTGCGAAAAAGCATAAACCTTCCCCATGCACAGCAAAGCCGCACATGAGTCTCACAGTGAAAAGCGAGGCCGGGTAAAAAATACCGTGTTGACGACCGCGCCGCGGCAGATGCCGCCTGTTACTCCCCCATGAACGATTCCATTCTATCCCAAGCGCGGGGGCTTGTCAATGACCAAGTTGCGCTTGTCTTGCCCGTCCCGGCCGTGCTATAATGATCCATACATGGCGAAAACGATCGGAACCGGCCAGAGGGAGGGACGAAGCATGTCGAGATCGACCAACCAGAAGCTGAAGCTTTTGTACCTGCAGCGCTATCTGCTGCGGCAGAGCGACGAGCGCCACCCGGTGAGCGTGGCGGACATGATCGAAGAGCTGGCGCGGCACGACATTCAGGCCGAGCGCAAAAGCATCTATGACGATCTGGAGGCGCTGCGGAGCTTCGGTATGGACATCGTGCAGCAGCGGGGCAAACAGACCCGCTACTACGTCGGCGCGCGGGATTTCGAGCTGCCGGAGCTGAAGCTGCTGGTGGACAGCATCCAGTCCTCCAAGTTCATCACCGAGAAAAAGACCCTCTCCCTGATCCGAAAAGTGGAGAGCCTTGCCAGCGTCCATGACGAGCGTATGCTGGAGCGCCAGGTCTTTGTGCGCAACCGGGTCAAAAGCATGAACGAGAGCGTCTACTACAACGTCGACGAGATCGCGGGCGCCATCAACGCCGACCGCAGGATCCGCTTCCGATATTTTGAGTTCACCGTGGAGAAGGAGCGGCACTTCCGCCGTGACGGCGCGTTCTACGAGCTCAGCCCCTTTGCGCTGATGTGGGACGACGAGAACTACTATATGCTCGCCTGGGACGAGCCGGACGGGCGCATGAAGCACTTCCGCGTGGACAAGATGAACCGCATCACGACCGTCGATCGGGAGCGGCAGGGGAAGGAGGCCTTCCGGGACACGGATATGTCCGCCTACGCCAAGAAGGTGTTCGGCATGTTCACCGGGCGGGAGAACAGCGTAAAGCTGCGCTTTGCCCGGCACCTCGCCGGCGCGGTGATCGACCGCTTCGGCAAGGACGTGATGCTGATACGCGACGGAGAGGAGCATTTCACCGTCACCGTGGACGTGGTGGTGAGCCCGCTGTTTTTCGCCTGGGTCTTCGGCTTCGGCGCCGAGGCGGAGATCCTCGCTCCGGAGGACGTGCGGCGGCAGGCGCGAAAGGCGGCCGCCGAGATCGCGGGGCTGTATGGGGAGGAATAAAAAAACGGATTCGCAGAAATGCGAATCCGTTTTTTTATTTTGAGAGAAGCATGGCGTCGTTCTCCATCTGTGCGCCGGAAAGCTGCGTGAATTTTTCCATCAGCTCGCGCTTGGTCAGATGGGATTTCTCCTCGCCGCGGACGTCCAGGATGATATTGCCCTCGTTCATCATGATGAGGCGGTTGCCGTGGCGAATGGCGTCGGACATGTTGTGCGTGATCATCAGCGTCGTGAGCTGGTTTTCCTGCACGATGCTGTCGGAGAGCTCCAGCACCTTTTTGGCGGTGGCGGGGTCGAGCGCCGCGGTGTGCTCGTCCAGCAGCAGGAGCTTGGGCTTGCGCAGCGAGGCCATCAGCAGCGTGACCGCCTGGCGCTGACCGCCGGAGAGAAGGCCGACCTTGGCGGTCATGCGGTCCTCCAGCCCGAGACCGAGGGATTTGAGCTGCTCGTAATACTCCTCGCGCTCCGCCTTGGTCACGCCCCAGCGCAGGCCGCGCTTTTCGCCCCGGCGCTTTGCCAGCGCCAGGTTTTCCTCGAGCTGCATATTGGGTGCGGTACCCATCATCGGGTCCTGGAACACGCGGCCGATCAGATAGGCGCGCTTGTGCTCGGGCAGGGCAGTGATGTCGGTCCCGTCGAGGACGATGCGCCCCTCGTCCACGGGCCACACGCCCGCGATCGCGTTCAGAAGCGTGGACTTGCCCGCGCCGTTGCCGCCGATGACGGTGACGAAGTCGCCGGGGTCCAGATGGAGGCTCAGCTCCTGCAGGGCGCGCTTTTCATTGATCGTGCCGGGGTTGAAGGTTTTGCTGATCCTGGATACGTCAAGCATTCCCAGCGCCTCCCTTCTTCAGTCGGACGAAGGAGCTTTTGCTGTGCTCGCGCAGATAGGGGACCGCGAGGAACAGCGCCACGATCACGGCGGTGAAGAGCTTGAGGTCGTTGGAGTTGAGCTTGAGCCACAGGACGATGACGATGACAAGGTAGTACAGCACGCCGCCAACGACGACAAAGCTCAGCGTTCCGAAGAAGTTGAGGTATTTGCCGAGCAGCGCGTGGCCGATCACCTCGCCGATGATGACGGCGGCGAGGCCGATGACGATGGCGCCGCGGCCCATGTTGATGTCGGCAAAGCCCTGGTACTGGCTCATGAGCCCGCCGGAGAGGGCCACGATCCCGTTGGAGAAAGCGAGGCCGAGCACCTTCATGCTGTCCACGCTGATGCCCAGCGCGCGGCACATGGCGGGGTTGGCGCCGGTGGCGCGGATCGCGGAGCCCTGCTCGGTGCCGAAATACCAGTAGAAGGCGGAGATGAGCACGAGCGCAATCAGCAGGCCGGTCAGGATGGAGGCGGGGATGTTGCGCGAGGAGAGCAGAAGCTGGTATTTATCCACGCTGACGGCCTTGTTTGCCGTCATGCCCATGATGCGCAGGTTGATCGAATAGAGCGAGAGCTGGGTCAGGATGCCGGCCAGAATGGCGGGGATGCCGAGCCTCGTATGCAGAAGCCCGGTGCAGAGCCCGGCGAGGATGCCGGCCAGCACGGCGACCAGAAGCGCCGCCCATGCGGGCCAGCCCGCGAGGATCAGCATCACGGTCACGGCGCCGCCGGTGGTGAACGAGCCGTCCACGGTCAGATCCGCCACGTCCAGCAGCCGGAAGGTGATATAGAGGCCCAGCGCCATCAGACCCCAGATCAGACCCTGGGCGATGCCGCCGGGCATGCTTTTCAGAAGCTTGAGAAAGCTCAGCGATGCGAAATAAGCAGTCACAATGGTTCTCCTACAGTAGTTTTGAGTATTGAGGAGAGAAACGAGACGCCGCCAAGACGTGCGCGGCGATTTGTTCGGCGTTTCCCTAAAACTGCGGGGATGCGAGAGATCGCATCCCCGTCTCTGAAACAAACGATCAGCCGATGGCAACGTAGTCGGCGGGAACGGTGACGTTCAGCGCCTCGCAGTTGGCGGCGTTGTACTCCTTGGTGAACTGGGGCGCGTACTGGATCTCCATGGTGGAGACGTCGGCGCCGTTGGCAAGGATCTCATAGGCCATCAGACCGGTGGCATAACCGATGTCGTAGTAGGAAATGGACAGGGTCGCCACGCCGCAGCCGGCGCAGAGGTTCTCCTCGCCGCAGACGATGGGCACGCCGGCGGGCAGGGCCACGTTCTTGATGGCCTCGGCGCAGTTGGCGGCGGTGTTGTCGGTGGGGATGTAGAGCACGTCGTTCTCGTCGCAGGCGGTGGCGGTGACGGCGGCGACGTCATTGGAGTCGGCGAAGGTGTAAGCCTTCACGGTGTAGCCCTTGGCCTCAAGGAAGGGGGTGATGGTCTCGACCTGGTACTTGGAGTTGGCCTCGGCGGAGCAGTAGAGGATGCCGACGGTCGAGGCGTCGGGGAAGAGCTCGGCCAGCACGTCGGCCTGGCCGTCCAGCGGCGCAAGGTCGGAGGTGCCGGAGACGTTGATGCCGGTCTTGCCGTCAAAGTTTTCCAGACCCAGCGCCACGCCGTACTCGGTGATGGAGGTGCCGAGGATGGGGATGCTGTTGGTCGCGGCCTGCGCAGCCTGCAGGGCGGGCGTGGCGTTGGCCATGATGAGGTCGACCTCGTCGGACACGAAGGTGCCGACGATGGTGGCGCAGGTGGCGGAGTCGCCGGCGGCGTTCTGGACGTTGATCTTGACCTGGTCGCCGAGCTTATCGGTCAGGGCGGTCACAAAGCCTTCGGTGGCCTTGTCCAGCGCGACGTGCTGCACGAGCTGGCAGACGCCGACGTTGTAAACGGTCGCGGAATCGGTGGAAGCGGCGGGGGCTGTGGAATTGCCGCAGGCGCAGAGCGCGAAGACCAGCGTCAGCGCACAGAGGATGGCGAGAATCTTTTTCATGTTTGTCCCTCCAGTATTTCATCTATCCAACAAAAAAGCCGCACGGTCTGTTCGTGCGGCTTGTTGAATCACGGTCCCGTACGACGGAATGCAGCACAAACAGCTATCCCCTTTTTCTCCAAAAGGAATAGCGGAAATAGCCGGCAAAACGACGCACCATAACGATCTCCTGTCTGTTTTTGAGATGAGCTGACTTTAACACTTTTTGGTGTTAAAGTCAAGCGAGCGCGATATTTTTATGCAATAGTATAAAAGCGGCAGCCGGCGGCGATACTTCTTTGTGGATTTTTCAGAATTCTTAAGGTCGTCTTTGGAATACTTAAGAGGAAAAATCCTCCAAATCCGATTATACTGTCCACATGAGGAACTGCAAGATGAAAAACAGGATGCCCAAATTTGTCCGTCTGCTGCTGACTGCGGCGCTGCTGGCTGCCGTAGCGCTCATCAGCCTTTACAGCATCTACAGGATCTGGGAGAAGCCGCCGGAAAAAAACGAAACGCCGCTGGAGGCCAAGGCCATGAGCCCGATCGGGGAAGAGGGAAGCCCCGAGCCGACGCCGAGCCCCGCGACGCCGGAGCCGGTGGCGGAGGGCGGCGTTTACACCCTGCTTCTGGTAGGAAACGACGACGGCAACGGCAATACGGATACGCTCCTCCTCTGCCGGCTGGACACGCGGGCGCACAGCCTCCACCTTGTCAGCATCCCCCGGGATACGCTCGTCAACGCCGACTGGGAGGTGCGGAAGGTGAACGCCGTCTACTGGGGCGACCGCCTGCAGGGCGGCAACGGCATCGACGCGCTGCGCCGCCACATCCGCATGCTCACCGGCTTTGAGCCGGACAGCTACGCCGTGCTGGATCTGGAGGACCTGATCCGGGCGGTGGACCTGCTCGGCGGCGTGGACTTCGAGGTCCCCATGGCCATGAACTACGACGATCCCACGCAAAACCTGCATATCCATCTCCAGCCCGGCCTGCAGCACCTCAGCGGCGAGCAGGTGATGGGGCTCTGCCGATACCGCAGCGGCTACGCCAGCGGCGATCTCGGCCGCATCGAGATGCAGCAGCAGTTCCTGCGCGCCTGCCTGGAACAGTTCACCGAGCTCGGCAGGGTGCCGAACCTGATGAAGGTGGCGGAGTATCTGGCGGGGGCGCTCGATACGGACCTGACGGCGGCGAACATGGCCTGGTACGCGCGGCAGGCGCTCCTGTGCCGGGAGGATCTGCGCTTTGAGACGCTCCCCACCGAATCCGCCATGGTGCACAATTACAGCTACGCGGTGGTGAAGCTCCGGGACTGGCTCGGTATGCTCAACGAGAGCCTGAATCCTTCCGACCGGGAGATCACGGCCTCCGATCTGGACGTGGTGTACCGCGGCGAGCAGGGCTATACCGGCACGCAGGAGCTGCGCGGAAGCTGGTATTACAGCTGGACGCCGCCCGCCCCCGCGCCCGCCGCGCCTGTGCCCGTGCCGGTCCAGACGGCTGCCCCCACGCCGGGCCCACAGATCATTACAGTCGTCCCCGGCGGGACGCCGACGCCCGCGGAGGCGGAGACCCCGGCCGTCGTCGTGCCGGAGGAGAGCCCGAAGCCGGAGGACGACTGGATCGCGGCAGTGGTCGTGGACTGAAGAAAAACCCGTGAACCGGTTTCCGCTCCCGGTTCACGGGTTTTGTCCTTTCGGCCGGCGGGTGTGGAAACGCGAGGCGGGCGTTTGCCCCCTCGCGTGCCTCCGCGGCCCTGTTCCGGTTCCTTGCCGCCGTTTTTTTGACAGTCTCTCCCGTACGTTTTGATCAGTCGAGATACTTCTCGGTGAAGGCCTCCTCCGGGAGGCAGTCGGCCAGCCCGGCCAGCAGGTCCCGGGTGCTGTACTGCGGGCTGCCGTCGCTCTCCTGCAGGCGGCCGCTGGAGGCGAGGCTGCGGCTGAGCGTGACGCGCACGGCCGTACCCACGCCGGGCCGGCTCTCCAGCAGAAGCGTGCCGCCGTGAAGCTGCGCCACGCCCCGCGCCACGCTCAGACCCAGCCCCGGGCCGCGCCACATCTGGAAACCTTCAAAGCGGTAACGGTAGCGGTCGAAGGCCTGGTGCAGCTGCTCGGCGGGAATGCCGCAGCCGTCGTCGCTGACCGAGAGCATCAGACTCTGCGGCGTTTCGCTCAGGCGCAGCCGGATATGCGCGCAGCCGGCGTGGACGAGGCAGTTATCGAGGAGGTTGTTGAGCAGCAGCTTGAAGAGCGACGGATCGGCCGTGATCGAATCGCCGCATTCCGCGACGGTCTCGATCTGCACCTCGGGGAAAAAGCCGGAGACCGCCTCCACCGCCGAAAGGCACACGGCCTTCAGATCGACGGGGAAGGCGTTGAGCGCGTACGAGCCCTCCAGCATCCCCAGTACAAAGCCCGCGTTCTCCACCTGCCGCATGAGCTTGTAGTAGCATTGGGTCAGGGACGCCGCGTTCCGCAGGAGCAAAGCGTCCTGCCGGTCCTCGGCGAGCGTTCGCATCCCCTCGGTGACGATCCCCATGTTCATCAGGGAGCTTCGCAGGCTGAAAAGCAGCGGATCGTTCAGAATGGCAGGGTCGCCGCCCTCGGGGGAGAGAAAGATGAGGTATCCCTTCTCCAGCCGGGAGAAACGCGCGGTGCAGCGGCGGGCGCCGAGGGAGAAATCGGCGATGAAGCTGCCCGACTGTACGGCGCTCAACTCCTCGCCGAACACGTCCCGCAGGCTGCGGCCGATGCAGCCGCTCCCCAAAAGCGTGCAGGCCGCGGCGTTCGCGTACTGGATCACGCCGCCGCGGGTGCACACCGCGGCTTCGCCGGAGAGGGACAGAATGTCGAATGTGTTTTGAATCATAGCGCCCTACCTTCCCGCCGGAAGCAGCCGGCGGCCTTTCTCTGCCGCCATTGTAGCAGAGATTGACAAAATACACAATATCGAGAGGGAATAATGCCTGTTTTTCAGAAAAATTTCAGCAGAATTTTGGGCAAATTCCATAGAAAGAAATCTTGATTTTTACAGATAGTATATGTTACAATTTAAACGCTCATAAGGGCGCAAAGGCTTCAAAGGAAGTTTTTGCCTTGGCAAGTTCTGCAATCTATAAAAATGGAGGATAAACTAATGATCAAAGTTGGCATCAATGGTTTCGGCCGTATCGGCTCCCTGGCTTTCCGCGCCGCCATCCAGTCTGACGACATCGAGGTCGTCGCCATCAGCGCCCCCGGTCATCCCGCTTCCCACGTTGCTTACTGCGTGAAGTACGATTCCGTGCACGGTCGTTTCGACGGCGAAGTCGTCGGCAATGACGAGGACAGCACCATCACCGTCAACGGCAAGGTCGTCAAGATCCTGTCTGACAAGAGCTACCGTGACGCGACCCTGCTTCCCTGGGGCGAGCTGGGTGTCGAGTACGTTCTCGAGTGCACCGGCGTTTACCTGACCAAGGAGAAGGCGCAGGCTCACGTTGATGCCGGCGCCAAGGTCGTCATCATGTCCGGCCCCGCCAAGGACGATACCCCGATGTTCGTCTGCGGCGTCAACCTCGACAAGTACACCCCCGATATGCAGTTCGTTTCCAACGCGTCCTGCACCACCAACTGCCTGGCTCCTCTCGCCAAGGTCGTCAATGACAACTTCGGCATCATCGAGGGTCTGATGACCACCGTGCACGCCTCCACCGCCACTCAGGCCATCGTGGACGGCTTCCCCAAGAAGAAGGATCTGCGCGGCGCCCGTTCCCTCTACAACAACATCATCCCCTCCTCCACCGGCGCTGCCAAGGCTGTCGGCAAGGTCATCCCGTCCCTGAACGGCAAGCTGACCGGTATGTCCATGCGTATCCCCGCTCCGGACGTGTCCGTCGTTGACCTGACTGTCCGCCTTGAGAAGTCCGCCACCTACGCCGAGATCTGCGCCGCCGTCAAGGCTGCCGCCGAAGGCCCCATGAAGGGCGTTCTGGAGTACGTGGACGACGAGGTCGTCTCCTCCGACTTCCGCACCGACGCGCACACCTCCATCTTTGACGCGAAGGCCGGTATCGCTCTGAACGGCAACTTCGTCAAGCTCGTCGCCTGGTACGACAACGAGTGGGGCTTCTCCAACAAGATGCTGGACCTCACCCGCCACATTGACAAGGTCCGCAAGGCCTGATTTCATCGCAAAAGCTGATAAAAGTGCCCGAAAGTTTTTCTTTCGGGCACTTTTTTGCCCTCATACGAAATCCGCAAATCTGGTGGTCTGGTATGACAACGCCTCGCTGGTATGAAAACTGTTGTGTTTCGCAAAAAGTCTTTCCATACCAATTTCTGTCCTTCTTTTGGAGCAGAAGGAGGAATGTGTATGCTGTCCATGAAAACACTTGTTCAGGAATATCTCTTTGACTGTCAGGTGCGCAATCTGTCGCCGCGCACCATTCACAACTACGAAAAACAGCTCCATTATTTCACCGGCTATTTGAAGCAGGCGCAGGGCGTGGAGGTTTTGGAGGATTTACGCCCCATCCACATCAAGCAGTTTATCGTGATGCTTCAAGGCAAGAAAAACAAGCCATCGTATGTCAATGACTTGTTGAAGGCTGTGAAATGTCTGTGCGCGTATGCCTTTGACGAGGGATACACGCCCGAACTGCTGACAAAAAAGGTCAAGAATGTCAAGGAGCCGAAAGTGCTGATCCACACCTTTTCGGACAGCGAGATTGTCAGGATGATTCAATTCTATGACGGCAACGATTATTTAAGTATCAGAAATCGCTTGATGTTGATGATGCTGTTTGATACAGGTCTGCGCATCAGCGAAATCATGGATATGAAGCCCTCGCAAATCAGACAGGGCTATTTCGTAGTCTATGGGAAGGGACGAAAGGAGCGTGTCGTTCCGCAAAATCCCATCGTCAGCAAATGGCTGATGAAGTATGAGAGGGTGAGGGAGAGTTATTTTCAGTATAGGCGAGCCGAAGACTGTTATTTTCTCTCAAAGAATGGCAGACGCCTGACGCCCGAAGCAGTCAATAAGTTTATGAAGAAAGCCTCCAAGAGCGTCGGCGTCAATCCTCTTGTGCGGGTATCGCCCCATACATGTCGCCATACATTCGCCCATCAGGAATTGAAGAATGGGCTTGACCTTTACAGTTTAAGCCGCCTTGGAGGCGGTGAGGGACGAGCAAGTTTTGACTTCGGCAAGAAATACAGGCGTCCTCGCACATCTATGAACATCTCGGGAACATCTACCGAACATCTTTGAACATTTATGAAGATGATGGAGAGAAAACGCACATCTCTCCATCATCTTTTACCATCATACCTTTTACAATACCATCATCGTAGACCCACATATCCTCCTTGTAAATCTTGAATTGTTATTTTCCTATTTCCACATAGATTTTTTCGATGAAGGGAGACTTAAGTACAGGCAAGGAAAGGCTCGCTTACG
>ONOL01000046.1 GCA_900319465.1 uncultured Eubacteriales bacterium
GAAAAGAAATGCAGGCAAATCCCTCCGTCTCCGCCATACAGGAAAGGCCTTTTGTCTGCCAGAGGCAAAGGCGCTTTCTTGATTGCTTCACCATGCAGAGTCTGGTATAATCATTTCGGCAAAACGGGATTTGCGAGGAAACGGATATGACGACGGAAGAGCTGAAAACGATATGGAAAAGCGAAGAGGACTGCGCCTTGATAAAGGGTTGGGATTTTTCGCACATCCACGGACGCTATGAGGAAGAAAACCGTCTTCCATGGAATTATGAGGCGATCATCCGCGGGGTCCTAAAAGATGAAATGAAGCTTCTTGATTATGATACGGGCGGCGGGGAGTTTCTCCTCACCCTTCGGCACCCGTATGAGAACACTGCTGCGACCGAGGGCTATCCGCCCAACGTAAAGCTCTGCGAGGAGCGGCTGCTGCCGCTGGGGATCGACTTGCGCGAATGCAAAGACGCGGGAAGGATTCCTTTTGCGGATGAATCTTTCGACATCATCATCAATCGGCACGGCGACTTTTTCCCTTCGGAGATCAGACGGCTGCTGAAACCCGGCGGGCTGTTCATCACCCAGCAGGTGGGGGCCGACAATGACAGAGAACTGGTGGAAATGGTTCTCCCCGGCGCCGGCAAACCGTTTCCCCACGAGGTTTTGCAGGAGCAGAGAACGCGGTTTCTTGACGCAGGTTTCGAGATTCTGCAAGCGGAGGAAGCCTTCGGGCCGATCTGCTTCTACGACGTCGGCGCTTTCGTGTGGTTTGCCAGGATCATCGAATGGGAGTTCCCCGGCTTTTCTGTCGACCGCTGCCTTGACCGGCTTCTGCAATTGCAGGAAACCGTAGAGCGGGAGGGGAAAATCGTCGGAACGACGCACCGATACCTGATCGTGGCAAGAAAGCCCCGCCAACCGGATATTGATTTGCCAAAGCAATAGTGCTGCCCGATCGGGCTGCGCGCCGTGTACTTTTCGGGCGTACTCAACCCGGTTTCGTACCTTTGGGGCACAATTGGGCAAAAGCCGGCATCTGCGGATGCCGGTTTTTGCTGAGACTGCCAAAAAAGGGCGGCGAAGAACAGAGATAGAGCCGCGGGGGAGCGCGAGGGGGCAAGGCCCGCCTCGCGTTTGGATGCCCCGCCGTCCGAAAAAGGCGGAGGGTATCCGGCTTTTTCGGGTCATGGCATTTTGCCCCGGGCAAAATGCCCGGCGGCGAAAGCGCAGGCAAAGAAGTCCGGATTGGACTTCTTTGCCAAGCTGGGCAAAAGCCGGCATCTGCGGATGCCGGCTTTTGCTTGCTTTCGCGGGGCTTCCGGGCCGGGCGTCAGCCGCCGCGGATCGCGTCCATGACCCGGCACACAAGCCCGGTGCGCCCGAAGGGCGTCATCAGATAGTAGCCGTCTACCATCGGCCGGACCGCGCGGGCAAATTCCGCCGAGACGGCGACGGCGAGCTCCTCGCCCCGCTCCCGGTCCGCCCCCTCGTAGCGGGCGATCACCGCCTCGTCCACATAAACGCCGCTGACCTCGCGCTGCAGAAAGAGCGCGTTGCGCTGCGAAACGATGGGCATGACGCCGCCGAGCAGCTTTCCCCGGAGGCTCTCGCGGGCAAGCTGAAGATTGTCGATCGCCCGCCTTGAGAGCACTGGCTGCGTCAGGAAGCCCACCGCGCCGTTTTCCTCCTTCTCCCGGGCGATGGCAAGCTGCCCGTCAAAGCTGCGCGCGTTCACGTTCAGCGCGGCAAAGAGCCGCAGCGGCAGTCCCAGATCCCGCACCCGGCGCAGAAGCTCGCGGGACGTGAAGTGATAGACCCCGCGCGCCGCCTCCCGGTACTCCTGCGGCACCGGGTCGCCGGTCACCAGCAGCATATTCTCGATCCCCTCGGCCACGAAGCCGAAGAGCAGCGACTGCACCGCGATCCAGTTGCGGTCGCGGCAGCTCATGTGGGGCAGGCTCTCCATCCCGAGCTCCCGCTTCAGCTTGCAGGCCATGATGCCCGCGTCCGCCCGGACGCGGCCCATCGGGCAGTCCGCCACGGTGATAAGCTCCGCCCCGTGCGCCTGCAGCTCCCGCGCCCCGGCCATGAACTGCGACACCTCCGGGCCGGCGGGGCTGTCCAGCTCCACGGCGAAGGGGCGCGCGGCCGGGTCGCACAGCGCCCGCCAGAATTTACTCCCGTTTTCCATCATCCCAGCACCTTTTTTGCGATATCCGCGCTCTGCTTGGCGTCTTTCGCGTAGTAATCCGCGCCGATCCGCGCGGCGTAATCCGCGGTCAGCACCGCGCCGCCCACCATGATCCTGCAGCCGTGGCCGCTGCGGCGGATGGCGGCGATGGTTTCGGCCATACTCACCACCGTGGTGGTCATCAGCGCCGAGAGGCCGACCAGCTTCGCGTCCTCGCGGATCACGGCCTCCACCACGGTCTCCGCCGGGACATCCCGCCCGAGGTCGACGACCGTGTACCCATAGTTTTCCAGCACCACCCGCACGATGTTCTTGCCGATGTCGTGGATGTCCCCGTGCACGGTGGCCAGCACGATCTTCCCCCGCGAGACGCTCTCCCCGCCCCGGCGGGCGATGCGGGCTTTGATCAGCTCAAAGCCCTCGCAGGCGGCGTTGGCCGCCGAGATAAGCTGCGGCAGGAAGATCTCCTGCTTCTCGTATTTCTCTCCCACGCGGTCGAGCGCGGGGATCAGCAGCTCGTTGATGACCGAAAGCTCGTCGCGCTCCATCAGCGCCTTGACGGTGAGGCGCGCCGTCTCCGCGCCGAGGCCGCGCAGGATCGCGTCGTCGAGGCTCATGCCGCTCTCCGGCGCGGCGGCGGGCGTCCTGTTCTCCGGCTGGGCGGCGAAGCGGTCGATGTAGGCTTTGCTGTCCGCGTCCTCCCCGGAGAGCACCCGGCAGGCCGCGATCGCGTTCATGACGGCCTCCCGGTTGGGATTGACGATCGGCAGATCCAGCCCGGCGCAGAGTGCCTGCGTCAGGAAGGCCACGGTGACGTTCTCCCGCGCGGGCAGGCCGAAGGAGACGTTGCTCACCCCCAGCACCGTGTGCAGCCCCAGCTCCTCTTTCACATAGCGCAGGGCGCGCAGCGTTTCGCGCGCCTGCTCCTGCTGGGCCGAAACCGTCAGCGTGAGGCAGTCGATATAGACGTCCTCCCTCGGGAGCCCGTAAGAGAGCGCAGCGTCGAGGATGCGCCGGGCGATCGCGGCGCGGCCCCGCCAGTCGGCGGGGATGCCGTTTTCATCCATGCACAGGCCGATCACGGCCGCGCCGTATTTTTTGCAGAGCGGCAGGATCGCGTCCAGCACCTCCGCCCTGCCGTTGACGGAGTTGACGA
This sequence comes from uncultured Eubacteriales bacterium, assembly GCA_900319465.1. Lineage (GTDB taxonomy): Bacteria > Bacillota > Clostridia > Oscillospirales > Oscillospiraceae > Limivicinus. Next base: position 3,341 of record ONOL01000046.1, read on the forward strand.
TGGCCTTGCCGCTGACGGCGCGCAGTCCCGCCTCGATGGCGGCGGGGTTGGAGGAGTCGATCTGCAGCGGCAGGTCGGTCACGCTCTGCAGCGCCTTGACCACGCTGACCATCATCTCAGGCTCGTCCACGCCGGGCAGGCCGACGTTGACGTCCAGGATGTCCGCCCCCGCGTCCTGCTGCTCGATGCCGCGCTCGATGATGTAGTCGACATCCTTTTCCAGCAGGGCCTGCTGGAAGCGCTTTTTGCCGGTGGGATTGATGCGCTCGCCGATGACGCGCACGCCGTCCAGGCTCACCGCCCTGCGTCCGGAGCAGACGCCGTGTTTTTTCCCGGGGGCGGGCGCGGCGGGCACGTTCTCCGCCGCCATGGCCGCAAGCTCCCGGATGAATTCCGGACTCGTGCCGCAGCAGCCGCCCAGCATCCGCACCCCCAGCGCGAGCGCCGGTCGCATCTGGCGCGCGAAGGAAACGGCGCTGATGCGGTATTCGCCGGTGGCGGGGTCCGGCAGGCCGGCGTTGGGCTTTAAGATCAGGGGTTTATCCGTCCATTCCCGCAGCTCCTTCAGCAGCGGCAGCAGCTCCCGCGGGCCGAGCGAGCAGTTGAAGCCCATCGCGTCCACGCCGAGGCCGTCGAGCGTCAGCGCCATGGCGGGGACCGTGACGCCCACGAAGCTGCGCCCGCTCTGCTCAAAGGTCATCGTGACCCAGACGGGCAGCGTGCTGTTCTCCTTTGCCGCAAGCACGGCGGCCTTGACCTCGTAGAGGTCGCTCATCGTCTCGATGACGATCAGGTCAGCCCCGGCCTCCGCGCCGGCGGCGACCTGCTCCCGGAACAGCTCGTAGGCTTCCTCGAAGGTCAGCGTTCCGAGCGGCTCCAGGAGCTGCCCGAGCGGACCGATATCCAGCGCCACGCGCACCGGCGCATCCCCGGCGGCCTCGCGCGCGCAGCGCACGCCGCCCGCCACGACCTCGCGCACGCTGTGCCCGCTGCGCGCAAGTTTGAGGCGGTTGGCGCCGAAGGTGTTGGTAAAGAGCACGCGGCTGCCCGCCTCGACGTAGCGGCGCTGGATGCCCGCCACGGTCTCCGGCTCGGTCAGATTCCAGAGCTCGGGCGGCTGGCCCGTCGGAAGGCCGGCCTGCTGGAGCATGGTGCCCATGGCCCCGTCCAGCAGCAGGATCTCATGTTCCACAGCGCTTTCCCTCCTTCCGAAACGCGCAGCGCTCCGCGAGCGCGCAGCTCTCGCAGCCTGTCGGCCGCTTCGGCTGCTCGCGGTCGGACACGCCCACAAGGGCGGTCACCGTTTTCTGCGGGACCATCAGCCCGCTCTCCGTCAGGCTCACGCCGAGCCTGCGGTTGATGTCCAAAAGCGAAAAGAACCAGCGCTGCTGGTTCAGCGGCAGATCCCCGTAGCCGGGGCTGAAGCGGTCGGTCAGATGCCGGGGCGCGAAAGCCGCCGCGAGATCCGCGCACAGATTGTCGCAGACGTTCTCCACCGCGGCGCTGCCCGCCGCGTCCAGGATCAGCGCCCCGCTCATGTCGTGCAGGCGGAGGCGGCGCTGCAGCAGGTCCGGCCCGGCCCCCAGCGTGACCGCCAGCAGGATCACCTGATCGCAGTCGGCAAGAAAAGCGCGGACGTCCTCCCCCTCCGGGATATACGCCGTGCCGCCCAGTGGCTCGCCGGGGCGGTAGTCGAAAACGCGCCAGACGGCGCGGGGCTGCGCCGTCTCCCGAAGCCGCTCCTCCCCGCGCCGCAGCGCGGCGTCCACCTCTTCGGGGATCGCGCCGCCCTGCCAGAGCAGATAGCGCAGCATCTCCCCGCGGTCGATCTCCGTGAGTCTGGCCTCCATGGCGCCCCCCTCCCCCTGTGTGATAATTTAGTAGTGTACCACAGATTCGGCCGCTTGAAAAGGAAAAGTTCGCGCGCTTGGCTTCCCGGTGCAGCGGCGCGGGCGAAGATCCGCCGAAGATCCGCCGAAGCCCGGATTTTTCCTTGCATTCCTGCGAGAAAGCAGATATACTATGCACGCAAAAACAGGAGCGGCGGCAAGGCCGCCGGGCCTGCGGAATGTGGGAAAAGCGCCGGGCGCTTCGGATGGAACCTGAACGGTTCGGAGGATTCTTCTATGTCGAGCGAAGCAGTAGAACAATATGCCGTCGCCCTGAAAGCCGGGCAGCGCTACTATAAAAATGCCGTTACCCGCGGCGTATCCCCCTACCCCCCGGTGCTTGACGAGCTGACGCAGGGCGTATCGCTCGCCGGGCAGGCCGATCTGGGGGTGATCAATATCCCCACAGAGCTGATCGTCGGCACCAAGACCGCCGGGCGCGTCTTTGCACTCGCCGGCAACTTCATGCCTCTGCTTCCCCAGAACAGCGAGTTTGGAGCCAAATGGGTCGCACTCTGCGACGCGCATCTGAGCGAGGAGGGCATCCGCGACCCCATCCGCTGTTACGAATACTTCGGCCTGTTTTACGTGCAGGAGGGAAACAAACGCGCGAGCGTTCTGATGAGCTACGACGCGCCCGGGATCCCGGCGCAGGTCACGCGCCTGATCCCCCGCTACTCGGACGACGAGCAGGTGCGCCTGTACTATGAGTTCATGGCCTTCTACGCGCTCTCCCGCCTTTACAGCGTGCGCTTCAGACGCCTCGGCGACTATGCGAGGCTGCAGGCCGCGCTGGGCTTTGCGCCGGACTACGTCTGGACGGAGGAGGAGCGCCGCCGCTTCGCCTCGGGCTTTGCGCTCTTCAAGACCGCTTTCGCCAAGTGCAGCCCCCGCGCTCCCGAGGTCACGCCCGCCGAAGCCCTGCTGGGCTGGCTTGACCTCTACCCCTTCTCCACGCTGCGCGAGCTCACCGCCGCGCAGATCTATCAGCAGCTCGACCCCATCTGGACGGATATCGCCGCCAAGCACGGCAGCGCCGCCATCCATGTGAGCACCGAGCCGGAGGTCAAGGAGCAGAGCGTCCTGTCAAAGCTGCTGCACGTCGCCCATGCGGACCGCATGGATCTGGCCTTCCTCTATGGCTTCGACCCGGAGACCAGTCCCTGGACCCGCGCCCACGACGAGGGCCGCCTCTATCTGGAGCAGACCATGGGCGAGCAGCTGCATATTCAGGTGCAGCACGCCTACAACCACGACTATCTCAACGCCATCGAGCGTGCATCGGAGAACGGCGCGAAGCTCATTTTCGCCACGACCCCCTCCATGATCGCGGACTGCCGCAAGGCGGCGACCCTGCATCCGGAGCTGAAGATCCTCTGCTGCGCCGTGTCCAAGCCCTACACCGGCGTGCGCACCTACCACACGCGCAACTATGAACTCAAATTCATCGCCGGCGTCATGGCCGGGATCATGGCCCGCGGCACGCCGATCGGCTACGTCGCCAACTATCCGATTTTCGGCGTCCCGGCGGAGATCAACGCCTTTGCCCTCGGCGCCCGGTCGGTCGACCCCGACGCCCGCGTCCTGCTCCGCTGGACCTGCACGGCGGGCGACCCGGTCGGCGAGCTGCTCGAAGCCGGGGTGCGGGTGATGTCCAACCGGGACATGATCCGCCCGGACAGCAGCCGGAGCGTTCTGGAGCTCGGCACCTACATGGTCGGCGACGACGGCGCTCCGATCCCGCTCGTCACGCCCATCCGGCACTGGGGCAAGCTGTACGAGCAGATCATCCACAGCGTCTTCAGCGGCGCCTGGGCCGACATCGAGCGCAGCAAATCCGCCCACTACTGGTGGGGCATGGACAGCGGCGTGATTGATCTGAGCTTCGGCAGCGCCCTGCCCGCCGGCGTGCGCAATCTCGGCAGTCTGCTGCGGCGCGATTTTACCTATGGCAGCGTCAGCACCTTCCGGACGGAGATGCGCGATCAGGAAGGCGTCCTGCGCCACGACGGCTCCGAAACGCTCACACCGGAGCAGATCATCCGCATGGACTGGCTCTGCGAAAATGTGGACGGGGAGATCCCGCCCTTTGAGAAGCTGCTCCCCATGTCGAGGGACACGGTGCGTCTCCTTGGCGTATACAAAGACAGCCTGCCACCGGAAAAGGAGGCGCCTCAGCTTTGAAAATCCTGCTGATTTCTGACGAGGAAGACAAATACCTCTGGGACTACTACCGCCCCGGCCGATTTGACGGGATCGACCTGATCCTCTCTGCCGGGGATCTGAAGCCCGAATACCTGAGCTTCCTGGTGACCATGGCCAACCGCCCGCTGCTCTATATCCACGGCAACCATGACGGGCGCTACGAGGCCTTTCCGCCCGAGGGCTGCGACTGTATCGACGACAGGCTCGTCGTCGTCAACGGTCTGCGCATCCTCGGTCTGGGCGGCTGCCCGCTCTACAGCGGCGGCCCCCACCAGTACACCGAGCGGCAGATGCGCCTGCGCATCTGGCGGCTGGGCCGGAAGATCCGCCGCGCCGGCGGGGTGGATATCGTGCTGACCCACGCGCCCGTGCGGGGCTACGGCGACATGGACGACATCACGCACCGGGGCTTTGAGGCTTTCCTCCCCCTGCTCGAGCGCTGGAAGCCGCGCTACCTGGTGCACGGACATATCCACCTCAACTACGGGGTGAGGTTTCCGCACGTCCTCACTTACGGGGACACCACGCTCATCAACGCCTGCGGCAGGTATCTTTTGGAAATTGACTGAAAAAGACGGCTCACGGGAGCCGTCTTTTGTTATCTTTTCCCAAGTATCACTTGCAATTTCAAGGACCATCCGTTAATATAGAGATAAGTAACCCCAGCTGAGAACAGTATAGAAAAAACGGGGAGGATGTCATGAAGAAAAACAAAAAGCTGCTTGATTGGATCGGGGCAGGCTGCGGCGTATTCCTGGTGCTGGCGCTGATCGTCAGCATCGTCCTGAACGCCGTCGCCAGCGCGCCCCCCAAGGGCTCCGTCACGGCCACCGGTTCCGGCAACGGCATTGACGGTCCCGTGGTCGTTCAGGTCACCGCTGACGCCGAACGCATCCACGACGTACAGGTGCTCGAGCAGAACGAGACCGTCGGGATCGGCTCCGTCGCCGTGGAGAAGCTCCCCGGCGCCATCGTCGAGGCGAACAGCCTGATGGTGGACGGCATCGCCGGCGCGACCGTCACCAGCACCGCCATCAAGGACGGCGTCCGCGAGGCGCTGACCAAGGCGGGTCTGGACCCGAGCGTATTTGAGGTCGAGCTCGCCAACGGCGAGAAAGCCGCCAAGACCGACGTGACGCTGGACTACGACGTGGTCGTCATCGGCGCGGGCGGCGCCGGCATGAGCGCCGCCATCACCGCCGCCGACGCCGGCAAGAACGTCATCGTCGTCGAGAGCCAGCCCAT